>NZ_CP018151.1:1206772-1810158 GCF_001889265.1 Microbacterium sp. 1.5R | reverse complement strand
CTGCGCATTGCTGTTCCCAATAAGGGCTCTCTCTCCGAGACGGCCGCCGACATGCTCGCGGAGGCCGGCTACGCCGGTCGCCGTGACCCCAAGACGCTCCACGTCGTCGACAGCGACAACGATGTCGAGTTCTTCTACCTCCGTCCCAAGGACATCGCGACGTACGTCGGCTCCGGCGCCATCGATGTCGGCATCACGGGTCGCGACCTGCTTCTCGACGCCCGCATGCCCGGCGCGCGCGAGATCGAGGCGCTCGGCTTCGCCGGCTCGACCTTCCGCTTCGCCGCGCCCTCGGGGCGCTACACCGAGGTGTCCGAGCTCGACGGTCTGCGCATCGCGACGTCGTATCCCGGTCTCGTCGACGCGTTCCTCGATGAGCGCGGAATCGCGGTCGACCTCGTGCCGCTCGACGGTGCGGTGGAGTCCGCCGTGCGCCTCGGTGTGGCCGACGCCGTGGCTGACGTCGTCGAGACGGGCACGACACTGCGTCAAGCGGGGCTCGACGTCTTCGGTCCCGTGATCCTGCAGTCCGAGGCCGTGCTGATCGCCGGTCCGCAGGATGCCGAGGGATCCGAGACGCTTCTCCGCCGTCTCCGCGGCGTCATGGTGGCCCGGCGGTTCGTGATGATCGATTACGACCTGCCGCTCGCTCTGCTCGACGACGCCGTGAAGATCGCCGGCGGCATCGAGTCTCCCACCGTCTCGCCCCTGCGCGACCCCGAGTGGGTCGCGGTGCGGGTCATGGTGGCCCGCGCGCGGGTCAACCCCGTGATGGATGCGCTCTACGCTCTCGGTGCCCGAGCGATCCTCGTCACGGCGATCCACAACGCGAGGCTCTGATGGCGCTCGCGAGTCGCGTCATCCCCTGCCTCGACGTCGCCGCCGGCCGCGTCGTCAAGGGAGTCAACTTCGAGAACCTGCGCGACATGGGCGACCCGGTCGAGCTTGCCCGCCACTACGCGGCGCAGGGCGCCGATGAGATCACCTTCCTCGACGTGACCGCGACGGTCGATGCACGCGCGACGACCTACGACGTCGTCCAGCGCACCGCCGAGCAGGTGTTCGTGCCGCTGACGGTCGGCGGGGGAGTCCGCAGCGTCGACGACGTGTCCCGCCTGCTGTCCGTCGGAGCCGACAAGGTCGGTGTGAACTCCGCTGCGATCGCGCGCCCCGAGCTGATCGGCGAGATCGCCGACCGCTTCGGGGCGCAGGTGCTCGTGCTGTCGCTCGATGTCAAGCGGGCCGACACGACCGCATCCGGCTTCGTGGTCACCACCCACGGCGGACGCACGCAGACCACCCTCGACGCACTCGACTGGGCGCGAGAGGCCGCCGAACGCGGCGCGGGCGAGCTGCTCGTCAACTCGATCGACGCCGACGGCACGCGAGACGGCTTCGATCTCGAGCTGGTGAAGCTGATGCGCGAGGCAGCCTCGGTGCCCGTGATCGCGTCGGGCGGAGCAGGCAAGGCCGCAGACTTCGCTCCGGCGATCAAGGCCGGGGCGGATGCGGTTCTGGCAGCCAGCGTGTTCCACACCGGCGCGCTCACGGTCGGCGACGTGAAGGATGCACTGCGTGCGGAAGGAGTGCTCGTCCGATGAGCGACGTCGAAGAGCGCATCGCGCAGGTCGCCTTCAATGACGACGGTCTCGCACCGGTGATCGTGCAGCAGTGGGACACTGCAGAGGTCCTGATGCTCGCCTGGGTGGATGCCGAGGCGCTGCGACGTACCCTCACCACCGGACGTGCGGTCTACTGGTCTCGATCCCGCCGGGAGTACTGGCGCAAGGGCGACACCTCGGGCAACATCCAGGTGGTGCACGAGGCGCGGCTCGACTGCGACGGCGATGCGATCCTGCTCCGTGTCGACCAGACGGGACCGGCCTGTCACACGGGCACGCGTACCTGCTTCGACACGACCGACCTGCAGGCCGTCGAGGGGGGCTCCGCAGAATGACGCTCGCACGCAGAGGCCGGTCGATCGCCGTCTCGGGGTTCCTCCTCTCCGGTGCGATCGGCATCATCTCGTCGACGCAGACCTGGCTGACCGTCGCGCGCACCGATGCGGGAGAGGCGATCCTCGTGCCAGGGGCGTCCGCGCTGCCCTTGCTCGCGCCTCTCAGCCTCGCCGTGCTGGCGCTCGGCATCGCGCTCTCGATCGTCGGTCCCGTGCTCCGGCTGATCTTCGGCGTGCTCGCCACCGCTGCGGCGCTCTTCCTCGGGTGGACGACGCTCCAGTTGGTGCTGACCGAGCCGCTGAGCGCCGTCGGCCCCACCGTCACCGAGACGACCGGTCTCGCCGGGAGCTCGGCGATCACGGACGTGGTCGCCGGCATCGAGCTCTCCGCCTGGCCCGTCATGACGCTCATCGGCTGGGTCATCCTGCTCGCGGCATCCCTCGTCGTGCTCGTCACGTGGCGCCGCTGGAAGCGCGGCGGCCGCCGCTACCGCACCGATGCCGCACATGTGGACGCGACCGCCGGCCCCGTGGACGCGATCGATTCGTGGGACGACCTGTCTCGCGGAACCGACCCGACGCGATGACCCCGATAGACTTGACCCGAACCAGCACGTCGTCCCCCGGAGGAGACCATGACCAACCCGATCGCTGACCCCGGCCACGGACACTCGCCTGCCGCATGGACGGGCGTCATCATCATGCTCGCCGGCTTCACGATCGGCACGCTGGCGTTCTGCCTCGCCGAGTTCAGCCCCGTCTGGGTCGCCCTGATCTGGGTCGGCGCGGCCATCATCCCGATCGGCGCTCTCGTGGGCTGGCTGCTCGCGAGGGCCGGCTACGGCGTGAAGGGCCCCAAGTACTCGCCGAAGGCGCACTAATGGTGCTCGCCGACCTCACGGCCGGCGCAGTCGCAGACGCTGAGCGTCGCGCTCTCACCAGGCCACTGGCCGAGGTGGAACGCGATGCTCTCGCACGCCCCGCCGCCAAGGACGCCCTGGCGTTCCTCGCTCCCGCCGAGCGCGTGAAGATCATCGCCGAGGTGAAGCGCGCGAGCCCGTCGCGTGGCGCCCTGGCCGAGATCCCGGATCCCGCTCTCCAGGCGTCGCTGTACGAGACGGGCGGCGCGTCGGCGATCAGCGTCCTGACCGAGGAACGCCGGTTCGGCGGCAGCCTCGCCGATCTCGAAGCTGTCACCGCGCGCGTGTCCCTTCCCGTGCTGCGCAAGGACTTCATCGCGAATCGATATCAGGTCCTCGAAGCACGAGCCGCCGGTGCCGATCTCGTGCTGCTGATCGTCGCGGGGCTCGAGCCGCATGTGCTCCGTGAGCTCTTCGGCTTCATCACCGAGCTCGGCATGACGCCGCTCGTCGAGACGCACTCGGCCGACGAGCTCGAGGTCGCGATCGATCTCGGGGCATCGCTGATCGGCGTCAATGCGCGCGACCTGAAGACCCTCGAGCTCGACCGCGATCTCTTCGGCCGTCTCGTCGACCGGATCCCTGAGACCGCGGTCAAGATCGCGGAATCCGCGGTCCTCACACCTGAAGACGTCAGGCACTACCGCTCAGCGGGCGCTGACGTCGTCCTGATCGGGGAGGCGCTCGTCACGGGCGACCCGGTCGCCACACTCAAGAGCTTCCTGGAGGCGTGATGAGCCTGCGAGACCAGCACGGTCCACTGTTCGGCGACTACGGCGGACGCTACATGCCCGAGTCGCTGATCGCCGCGATCGACGAGCTCTCGGCGGCATACGCCGACGCGATCGTCGATCCGGTCTTCCGCGACGAGCTGGCGTCTCTGCTCAGCTCCTACGCCGGGCGCCCGTCGCCGCTCACCGAGGTCGCCCGGTTCGCCGAGCACGCCGGCGGAGCGCGAGTGTTCCTCAAGCGCGAGGACCTCAACCACACCGGCTCGCACAAGATCAACAACGTGCTGGGGCAGGCGCTGCTGACGAAGCGCCTCGGCAAGACCCGCGTGATCGCCGAGACGGGGGCAGGCCAGCACGGCGTCGCCACGGCTACCGCTGCCGCTCTCTTCGGCCTCGACTGCACCATCTACATGGGCGAGGTCGACACCGAGCGCCAGGCGCTCAACGTCGCGCGGATGCGACTGCTCGGCGCCGAGGTGATCGCGGTCACCTCCGGATCGCGCACGCTGAAGGACGCGATCAACGACGCGTACCGCGACTGGGTGGCGAGCGTCGAGACGACCAACTACATCTTCGGCACCGCGGCGGGGCCGCACCCGTTCCCCGCGATGGTTCGGGACTTCCAGAAGATCATCGGCGAAGAGGCTCGCCAGCAGCTGCTCGACGAGGTCGGCCGACTGCCTGACGCGGTCATCGCGTGCGTCGGAGGCGGCTCGAACGCGATCGGAATGTTCGATGCGTTCCTCGACGACGCCGGCGTGAAGCTCTACGGAGTCGAGGCGGCCGGCGACGGCGTCGACACACCTCGCCACGCGGCCTCCATCGAGCGTGGGCGTCCCGGCATCCTGCACGGCGCGAAGACCTACGTCCTCCAGGACGAAGACGGCCAGACGGTCGAGTCGCACTCGATCTCCGCAGGTCTCGACTACCCGGGCGTGGGCCCGGAGCACTCCTGGCTCGCCGACATCGGTCGCGCCGAGTACATCCCGGCGACCGACGACGAGGCCATGCAGGCGCTGCGCCTGCTGAGCCGCACCGAAGGCATCATCCCCGCCATCGAGTCCGCCCACGCCCTCGCGGGCGCCCTGCGCCTCGGACGTGAGATGGGTCCGGACGCCGTGCTCGCGATCTGCCTGTCGGGTCGCGGCGACAAGGACATGGACACAGCAGCCCGCTACTTCGACCTCTACGACGCCGAGGCGCTCGCGCACGATGTCGCCGACGAGAGCGACGCCGAAGCAGCCGCGTCGAAGGGGGAGCCGGAGCTGTGAGCCGCGTCGAACAGGCGATCGCCGCCGCCCATGACGCGGGCCGCAGCGCTTTCGTCGGATACCTCCCCGTCGGCTACCCCGACCTCGAGACGAGCATCCGCGCCGCCATCGCCCTCGCCGAGAACGGCGTCGACATCATCGAGCTCGGACCGCCCTACAGCGACCCGGTGATGGACGGCGCCGTGATCCAGGAGGCGACCACCGCGGCTCTCGCGAACGGCTTCAAGATGAAGGACCTCTTCACGGCCGTGCGCGCGATCACCGACGCCACCGATGTGCCCGTCCTGGTCATGACGTACTGGAATCCGGTGTTCCAGTACGGCGTCGATCGCTATGCGGACGACCTGCTGGCCGCGGGGGGAGCGGGCCTGATCACGCCCGACATCACCCCTGACGTGGCAGGGGAGTGGATCGCAGCGAGCGAGCGCACGGGCCTCGACCGCGTCTTCCTCGCCGCGCCCACCTCGACCGACGAGCGCCTCGACCTCGTCGTGAAGTCGTCCACCGGCTTCGTCTACACCGTCTCGACCATGGGCATCACCGGTGAGCGCACCGAGCTCGACCGCGCTGCGCGCACCCTGGTCGGACGCCTTCGCGAGCACGGCGACATCCGCGCCTGCGTCGGGATCGGCATCTCGACCGCCGAGCAGATCGCCGGAGTCTCCGAATACGCGGACGGCGCCATCGTCGGCACCGCACTCGTCCGCGCCCTCCGCGACGGCGGCATCCCCGCCCTCGCAGAGGTCACCCGAAACCTGGCGGTCGGCACGTCGTCGGCACGCCCCGTACACGAGAACTAGAATCGCACTCATGTCCCTCGCGCTCCACAGCACCTTCAGCGGCGTGCTCGCCAGCATCCCGAGCCCCACGGTCTCCTACATCGACCTCGGCCCGCTCCGGATCCACTTCTACGCGCTCTGCATCATCGCCGGCATCATCGCGGCGGTACTGCTCACCAACCACCGCCTCACCAAGCGCGGTGCAGAGCCGTGGGTCGTGATCGACATCTCGATCCTCGCCGTTCCGCTGGCCATCATCGGCGCGCGCATCTTCCACGTCCTGACCCACCCGAACTTCTACTTCGGCGAGGGCAGGAACACCTGGAATCCCTTCGAACCCGGATCCGTCTGGGCCATCTGGGAGGGCGGTATCGCCATCTTCGGCGCCCTCATCGGCGGCGCAGTGGGCGCGTACCTCGGATGCCGCTGGACCGGCATCCGCTTCTGGACCTTCGCCGACGCACTGGCACCCGGGCTTCTGCTCGCACAGGCCATGGGCCGTTTCGGCAACTGGTTCAACAACGAGCTCTACGGTCTGCCCACCGACCTGCCGTGGGGCCTCGAGATCCCCTCCGACAACTCCGCGTTCCCTCCCGGCCTTCCCGAGGGCACGCTCTTCCACCCCACGTTCCTGTACGAGGTGATCTGGAACGGTCTCGGCGTGATCGTGCTGCTCTGGCTGAGTCGCAAGGCGACCGCGTTCCAGTGGGGAAAGCTCTTCGCCATCTACCTCATCTGGTACAGCGCCGGACGTGTGGTCTGGGAGTCGATCCGCATCGATCCGAGCGAGATCATCCTGGGTCTCCGCAGCAACGTGTGGGCCGCCATCATCGGCATCATCGTGGGCATCGCGATCCTCATCGTCCAGTCTCGCCGTCACCCCGGTCTCGAGCCGTCGCCCTACCAGCCCGGCCGCGGCCGGAAGGACCTCGACGCTGATGTAGAATCGCAGAACAATCCCTCCGATTTCGTGGACGTGAGTGAGCCTCCGTCCGAAGAAGTCGCCGCAGGAGCCAGCGCCACAAGCACCGCTCCCACGGACTCGGAAGGCGCTCGATAGCCCACCGGTCCGTGCGGACCCCATCGCATCCACCCGGCCAATGACGCCCCCGGGTCATCCGAAGATCTGAGGACGGTACTGGTGTATTTTCAGCCTCCCTACGGCGCTTCCGGCGCTTACCCCCCGAAGCAGGGCATGTACAACCCGGCGTTCGAGAAGGACGCCTGCGGCCTCGCCATGGTCGCGACCCTCCGCGGCGAGGCGGGCCACGACATCATCGCGCTCGCGCTCGAAGCGCTGCGCAACCTGGAGCACCGCGGGGCGATCGGCTCGGATGCCGGCACCGGAGACGGCGCGGGCATCCTGACGCAGATGCCGGACGCGTTCCTGCGCGCCGTCACCGACTTCGAACTGCCCCCGGTCGGCGAGTACGCCGCGGGCCTGGCATTCCTGCCGCGCGATTCCAGCGAGCGCCGCCAGCAGAAGGCCGGCATCGAGAAGATCGCCCGCTCGGAGGGACTCCGCGTCCTCGGCTGGCGCGAGGTTCCGACGGTCAACGACAACCTCGGTAAGCTCGCCGACGAGGCGCGTCCCGCCTTCGAGCAGCTCTTCGTGAGCGCCGGGGGAGCGACGCACTCGGACGCCCCGCTCACCGGCATCGCCCTCGACCGCGTCGCATACCGACTGCGCAAGCGTGCCGGTCACGAGCTCGGCGCCTACTTCGTGACGCTGTCCGCCCGCACTCTCGGCTACAAGGGCATGGTCACGACGCTGCAGCTCGAGCCGTTCTACCCCGACCTGCAGGACGAGCGCTTCATGTCAGAGCTCGCGGTCGTGCACTCCCGCTACTCCACGAACACGTTCCCCTCCTGGCCGCTCGCTCAGCCGTTGCGCATGCTCGCGCACAACGGCGAGATCAACACGGTCGGCGGCAACCGCAACTGGATGCGGGCTCGCCAGTCGCAGCTCGAATCCGAGCTGCTGGGCGATGTCGCGCCGCTGCTGCCGATCTGCACCGACGGTGCCAGCGACTCCGCGTCGTTCGACGAGGTGCTCGAGCTGCTCACCCTCACCGGCCGCAGCCTGCCGCACGCCATCATGATGATGGTCCCCGAGGCGTACGAGAAGCAGTCCGACATCTCTCCGGAGCTTCGTTCGTTCTACGAGTACCACTCGAACCAGATGGAGCCGTGGGACGGCCCGGCGGCGCTCATCTTCACCGACGGCACCGTCGTCGGCGCGACCCTCGACCGCAACGGGCTCCGCCCCGGGCGCTGGACCGAGACGACCGACGGCCTCATCGTCATCGGCTCGGAGACCGGTGTGCTCACCTTCGAACCCGAGCGGATCAAGCGTCGCGGACGCCTGCAGCCCGGCAAGATGTTCCTCGTCGACACGTCGCAGCGACGCATCATCGAAGACGAGGAGATCAAGCACGATCTCGCGACCATGCACCCGTGGCAGGAATGGCTGGATGCCGGTTCCGTGCGGCTCGCGGACCTCCCCGAGCGGGAGCACATCGTGCACCCGCCCGCATCGATCACCCGCCGTCAGCGCACCTTCGGCTACACGGAGGAGGAGGTGCGCATCCTGCTGACCCCGATGGGCCAGAACGGTGTCGAGCCTCTCGGCGCGATGGGATCCGACACTCCGATCGCGGTGCTCAGCAAGCGTCCCCGCCTGCTCTTCGACTACTTCACTCAGCAGTTCGCGCAGGTGACCAACCCGCCGCTCGACTCGATCCGCGAAGAGGTCGTCACGAGTCTGAAGCTCGGTCTCGGCCCCGAGAGCAATCTGCTCACCTGGGGTCCCGACCACACCCGCACGGTGTCGCTCGACTTCCCGGTCATCGACAACGACGAGCTCGCGAAGATCCGTCACATCGACAAGGCTCTTCCCGATCGCTCCAGCGTGACGATCAGGGGCCTGTACCACTTCGACGCCGGCTCGAACACGCTCGAGAAGCGTCTGACCGAGATGTGCGACGAGGTCGATGAGGCCATCGAGAGCGGTGCCGAGTTCATCATCCTGTCGGATCGCGACTCGAACAAGGATCTGACCCCGATCCCTTCGCTTCTCATGGTCTCGGCCATCCATCACCACCTGATCCGTCGTGAGAACCGCATGAAGGTCGGTCTGATCGTGGAGGCGGGTGACGTCCGCGAGGTGCATCACGTCGCGACGCTGATCGGATACGGCGCGTCGGCGGTGAACCCGTACCTCGCGATGGAGACCGTGGAGCACCTGGTGCGCACCGGCTACATCACCGGCATCAGCCCCGAGAAGGCCGTCCGCAACCTGATCTACGCGCTCGGCAAGGGCGTTCTGAAGATCATGTCGAAGATGGGCATCTCGACCGTCTCGTCGTACGCCGGCGCACAGGTCTTCGAGGCCGTCGGTCTGAGCGAGGAGTTCATCGACAAGTACTTCACCCGCACCGAGTCGAAGCTCGGCGGCATCGGCATCCAAGAGATCTTCATCGAGAATCAGGCTCGTCACGATTACGCCTACCCGGAGGATGAGGCTGCTCGCGCTCACGAGCGCCTCTGGACCGGTGGCGAGTACCAGTGGCGTCGCGACGGTTCCCCGCACCTCTTCAACCCGGAGACGGTGTTCAAGCTGCAGCACGCCACACGCGAGCGCCGCTACGACATCTTCCGCGAGTACACCAGGATGGTCGACGATCAGGCGGCGGAGCTCAAGACTCTGCGCGGTCTGTTCTCGCTGCGGACCGGTACGCGCAAGCCGGTGCCGCTCGACGAGGTCGAGCCGGTCTCGGCGATCGTCAAGCGGTTCTCGACCGGCGCGATGAGCTACGGATCGATCTCGAAAGAGGCCCACGAGACTCTCGCGATCGCCATGAACAGGCTCGGCGGCAAGTCCAACACGGGTGAGGGCGGGGAGGATGCCGACCGTCTGCTCGATCCCGAGCGCCGCAGCGCGATCAAGCAGGTCGCCTCGGGACGCTTCGGTGTCACCAGCCTGTACCTCACCGAGGCCGACGACATCCAGATCAAGCTCGCCCAGGGTGCGAAGCCCGGCGAGGGCGGTCAGCTACCCCCGCAGAAGGTGTATCCGTGGGTCGCGCGCACGCGCGGCGGAACACCCGGTGTGGGACTCATCTCGCCCCCGCCGCACCACGACATCTACTCGATCGAAGACCTGAAGCAGCTCATCTTCGACCTGAAGCGGGCCAACCCCGAGGCGCGGATCCACACGAAGCTCGTCAGCCAGTCGGGCATCGGCGCGGTCTCGGCGGGTGTCGCGAAGGCTCTGAGCGACGTCATCCTGGTCTCAGGTCACGACGGCGGCACGGGTGCGAGCCCGATGAACTCGCTCAAGCACGCGGGAACGCCGTGGGAGCTCGGGCTCGCCGAGACCCAGCAGACGCTGATGCTCAACGGCATGCGCGATCGCGTGGTCGTGCAGGTCGACGGCCAGCTCAAGACGGGACGCGATGTCATCATCGGCGCTCTGCTGGGCGCGGAGGAGTTCGGGTTCGCGACGGCTCCGCTCGTCGTCAGCGGCTGCATCATGATGCGCGTCTGCCACCTCGACACCTGCCCGGTGGGCGTTGCGACGCAGAACCCTGTGCTCCGCGAGCGTTTCACCGGCAAGCCGGAGTTCGTCGTGAACTTCATGGAGTTCATCGCCGAAGAGGTGCGCGAGATCCTGGCCGAGCTCGGCTACCGCTCGATCGATGAGATCGTCGGCCGCACCGAGCTGATCGAGGCGAACGCCGCACTCCAGCACTGGAAGGCGGAGGGCCTCGACCTGAGCCCCGTGCTCGAGGGGCCGGCATTCCCGGCGAGCGAGCCGCGTCGCAGCCGCCGCACGCAGGATCACGAGCTCGAGAAGCACTTCGACGTGCAGCTCATCGACATCGCCAAGCCGGCGCTCCTCAACGGCGAACCGGTGGTGGTCGAGCTGCCGATCGCGAACACCGAACGCGCCGTCGGGACGATGCTGGGTCACCAGGTCACCTCCCGACACGGCGCCGCGGGGCTTCCCAGCGGCACCATCGACGTCACGCTGCACGGCACCGCCGGTCAGTCGCTCGGCGCTTTCCTGCCTTCTGGGATCGTGCTTCGACTCGAGGGCGACGCGAACGACTACGTCGGCAAGGGGCTCTCGGGCGGCGACATCTCGATCCGTCCCGCTCGCGGGGCGGCCATCGCTCCGCACGAGAACGTGATCGCCGGCAACGTGATCGGCTACGGCGCGACGTCCGGGACCATGTATCTCTCCGGGGTGGTCGGCGAGCGATTCCTCGTGCGCAACTCCGGCGCGACAGCCGTCGTCGAGGGAGTGGGCGACCACGCGCTCGAGTACATGACGGGCGGCGTCGCGGTGATCCTCGGCTCGACGGGTCGCAACCTCGGCGCCGGCATGTCCGGGGGAGTGGCCTACATCCACTCGCTCGACAGCGGCAAGATCAACGCCCAGTCGCTCGGCAGCGGCGAGCTCCGGCTCGAACCGCTCGACCGAGCCGACCTCGAAGTGCTGCGGAGCCTGATCGTGGCACACGTGGAGCGCACGGCCTCGCCGCTCGGCTCCGACATCCTGGCACGGTTCGATGAGACCGCAGGCCAGTTCACGAAGGTGCTTCCTCGCGACTACGCGGCAGTCCGCAGCATGCGCGAAGAAGCAGTCGCCGAGGGCATCGACCCCGACGGCGACATCGTCTGGAACCGCATCCTGGAGGTGACCGGTGGCTGATCCCAAAGGTTTTCTGAAGGTCACAGAACGTGAGCTTCCCCCGCGTCGCCCTGTGCCGGTGCGCATCATGGACTGGAAAGAGGTCTACGAGCCCGGCGACCAGGCCGTCCTGAAGCGGCAGGCAGGTCGCTGCATGGACTGCGGCGTGCCGTTCTGCCATCAGGGCTGCCCGCTGGGCAACCTGATCCCCGAGTGGAACGACCTGACCTGGCGCGGCGAGGGCCGTGCGGCGATCGATCGCCTGCACGCGACCAACAATTTCCCGGAGTTCACCGGTCGCCTGTGCCCGGCACCGTGCGAGAGCTCCTGCGTGCTCGGCATCAACCAGCCTCCTGTCACGATCAAGCAGATCGAGGTCTCGATCATCGACGAGGCGTTCGCCAAGGGCTGGGTCGAACCGCAGCCACCGGCCCGCCTGACGGGCAAGACCGTCGCGGTCGTCGGGTCCGGCCCTGCCGGTCTCGCCGCTGCTCAGCAGCTCACGCGCGCCGGTCACACGGTCGCGGTGTTCGAGCGCGACGACCGCATCGGCGGCCTGCTGCGTTACGGGATCCCCGACTTCAAGATGGAGAAGGGGCAGCTCGAGTCGCGCCTTCGCCAGATGCAGGAAGAGGGAACACGCTTCCGCGCCGGAGTAGAGATCGGCAAGGACATCTCGTGGGCCGACCTGCGCGCCCGCTACGACGCCATCGTGATCGCCACCGGATCCACGGTTCCGCGCGACCTGTCTATCCCTGGTCGCGACCTCGACGGAGTGCACTTCGCGATGGAGTACCTGGTCGAGTCGAACCACGCGGTCGCCGGTGACAAGGTGCCGGAGCAGATCACCGCCGAGGGCAAGCACGTCATCGTGATCGGCGGCGGTGACACCGGTGCGGACTGCATCGGCACCGCACACCGTCAGGGCGCGATCAGCGTCACGAACCTCGCGATCGGCAAGCAGCCAGGCACCGAGCGACCGGGCCACCAGCCCTGGCCGATGATGCCGACGCTGTTCGAGATCTCGTCGGCACATGAAGAGGGCGGCGAGCGGGTCTTCCTCGCCTCGACCGTCGAATTCCTCTCGAACGATGTGGGCGAGGTGCGCGCGCTCCGCGTCGCCGAGACCGAGTTCATCGACGGCCGCCGGGTTCCCAAGAGCGGGACGGAGCGCGAGATCCCCGCAGATCTCGTACTGATCGCGATGGGCTTCACCGGCCCGGAGCAGGACGGCTACTCCGAGGACACCCTCCCGCAGGTGACCGACCGCGGTGCCTTCCGACGTGATGACAGCTACGAGTCCACGGTTCCCGGCGTCTTCGTCGCCGGCGATGCCGGTCGCGGACAGTCGCTGATCGTCTGGGCGATCGCCGAGGGCCGCGCGGCTGCGGCGAACGTCGACCGATTCCTCATGGGGACCACCGTGCTGCCCGAGCCGGTGCGACCACATGAAGTCGCTATCGGTCTCCAGCCCGCGTAGGCTGAGCGGCGGCACCGTCGCCTGATTTCCATCCCCCACTACCCTGGAGCAATCTTTGAGACGCGCGAAAATCGTCGCCACCCTGGGCCCCGCCACCTCCACGTACGAGACCGTGCGTGCACTCATCGACGCCGGAGTGGACGTCGCCCGTCTGAACCTCAGCCACGGTGACTACTCCGTGCACGAGAACAACTACGCCAACGTCCGTCGCGCTGCCGACGATGCGGGCCGCGCCGTCGCCATCCTCGTCGACCTTCAGGGACCGAAGATCCGTCTCGGCAAGTTCGAGAACGGTCCCTACGAGCTCGCCGAAGGCGACATCTTCAAGATCACGACCGAAGACATCATCGGCAACAAGGAGATCTCGGGCACGACGTTCAAGGGCCTGCCCAACGACGTCAAGCCGGGCGACTTCCTGCTTATCGACGACGGCAAGGTCCGCGTCGAGGTCGTCGAGACCGACGGAGTCACCGTCACGACGCGCGTGATCGTCGCGGGCGCCGTCTCGAACAACAAGGGCATCAACCTGCCCGGCGTCGCCGTCAACGTCCCCGCGCTCAGCGAGAAGGACGAGGACGACCTCCGTTGGGGCCTGCGCATCGGCGCCGACCTCATCGCCCTGTCGTTCGTCCGCAACGCCGAAGACGTCAGCCGCGTGCACGAGATCATGGCAGAAGAGGGCGTCAAGGTTCCCGTCATCGCCAAGGTCGAGAAGCCGCAGGCCGTCGACGCTCTCGAGGAGATCGTCGACGCGTTCGACGCGATCATGGTCGCCCGTGGCGACCTCGGGGTCGAGCTGCCTCTGGAGGCCGTGCCGATCGTCCAGAAGCGCGCTGTCGAACTGGCACGCCGCAACGCGAAGCCCGTCATCGTCGCCACTCAGATGCTCGAGTCGATGATCAACAGCCCGGTGCCGACGCGCGCCGAGACCTCCGACGTCGCCAACGCCGTGCTCGACGGCGCGGATGCCGTGATGCTCTCGGGCGAGACCAGCGTGGGTGACTACCCGGTCGTTGTCGTCGAGACGATGGCTCGCATCATCGAGTCCACCGAAGAGCACGGACTCGAGCGCATCGCCCCGCTGACGAACAAGCCGCGCACGCAGGGTGGTGCGATCACTCTCGCCGCTCTCGAGGTGGCCGAGTTCGTCGACGCGAAGTTCCTTTGCGTGTTCACCCAGTCGGGTGACTCGGCGCGTCGTCTCTCGCGTCTGCGCTCGCGCATCCCGATGATCGCGTTCACACCCGAGCCGAGCATCCGCCGTCGCATGGCGCTCACCTGGGGCATCCGCTCGAAGCTCGTCGACATGGTCCAGCACACGGACCTGATGTATCTGCAGGTCGACGACTATCTGCTCAGCAGCGGACTCGCCGTCGAGGGTGACAAGGTCGTCGTGATCTCCGGTTCCCCTCCCGGAATCGTCGGCTCGACCAACGACATCCGCGTGCACAAGGTCGGAGACGCCGTGAACGGCGCTGCTCCGATCTACAAGGAAGCCACGGTCTGATCCAGGCAAGAGGCGAAGGGGCGGAGCCACGGTTCCGCCCCTTCGTCGTATCCGTCGCCGGGGAGTCCTGGCGGTTGGTATCGTCTGGCGTGACGGATGCGGCGCGGCCACCAGGGGAGGGGACATCATCGATCTCGTGAGACGGGCCCGCTGGTGGATCGCGGACTACGCCTATGCCGCCTACTGGCAGGTGCGCTCGGCCTTCGACCGCCGCGATCCGTCTTCGTTCGCCAGGGGCCATGCTGCTCCGATCGTCATCCTTCCCGGGGTCTACGAGACATGGCGCTTCATGCAACCGCTGATCACGGCCCTGCATGATCGCGGCCATCCGATCTACGTGGTCGATGCCCTGAGACGCAATCAGCGTCCCGTGCGGGATGCAGCGCGGGTCGTGACGGCCTTCCTCGAGCGCGCGGACCTGTCCGACGTGCTGCTCGTCGCGCACAGCAAGGGCGGACTCGCGGGGAAGCTCGCGATGGCCGGCCCGGCGGGGACTCGAGTGCGCGCCATGTTGGCGGTCGCGACTCCCTTCGGCGGTTCCCGGTACGCACGGATACTCCCTGTCCCGTCCCTGTGGGCCTTCGCCCCCTCGCACCCCTCGATCGTGGAGCTCGCTCGGCATCAGGACGTGAACGAACGGATCGTATCGGTGTACGCCACCTTCGATCCGCATATCCCCGAGGGCAGCGAACTGCCGGGTGCGCGCCGGAACGTCCGGCTCGACACAGGCGGGCACTTCCGGATCCTCGCGGATCCTCGCGTCCTCGGCGAGGTCGCGTCTCTCTCCGAACCCTGAGCCGCTCGGCCTCGGCGCCCGCGGGCACCGTCTCGGGACCGGTCGGCGCCGCGACATGACGGATTCTCAGCGCATGACGGATACTCTGGTGCTGGCGCACGCCGTGACAGACCACGCGGGCGCCGTGCCCATGGATGAAGCGACCATCGAACCCGCCACGGACGCGCGCCTCGACAGCGCCCGGCCGCCGTGCGGCGTGCCCGGTGCGGGTCGTTCGGTGGCCCCGGTCGACCCTGCTGCGGTGATGGCTGATCCGATGACGTCGGCGAAGCCCGGCAGCATCGGAGTCCGCTACCGCCTCAAGCGTCGATTCCGAACGTGCGACGCGATCGCGTGCGTGCCGGTGCCGCTCGCGCAGACGCGCATCGCCGAGACGATTGCGGCGGACGACGGAGCCCGCATCTACGGTGGCGGCACCTACATGCCCGTGCTGCGTGACGGAGCCCCGGTTGACGCCTCCGACGAGAACCTCGACGCGATCATCCGTGCGGCGGTGCCGACCCGGGTCGTGCTCGCAGAGCATCCTGCCGTCGCGGAGCGCGAACTGCACGCGGCCATGCGGCCCGCACTGGATCGCTACCTGCTCATCGACGATGAGATCTGGTCACTCGTCTGAGGCCTGTTCTCTGATGTGCCGGCGGTGGGACTCGAACCCACACGCCCTTTCGGACAAAGCATTTTGAGTGCTCCGCGTCTGCCATTCCGCCACGCCGGCTCGTGTGTCGCGTCTTCGACTTTAGCGCAGCGCATCAGTGTCGATCCTCACGCGCCGCGGCATCGGGGGACCTCAGAGGCGCTCTCCACTAGGATGGATCTGTGACCGAGCAAGAACAGGCAGCCGAGCAGCCCACGTCATCCGCACCCCGACGCGTCGTCGTCGCCGAGGACGAGTCGCTGATCCGTCTCGACATCGTCGAGATCCTCCGCGACAACGGCTTCGATGTCGTCGGCGAGGCCGGCGACGGAGAGACCGCCGTGGCGCTGGCGACCGAGCTGCGCCCCGATCTCGTCATCATGGACGTCAAGATGCCGCAGCTCGATGGCATCAGCGCCGCCGAGAAGCTGCACAAGGGCAACATCGCACCCGTCGTCCTCCTCACGGCATTCAGCCAGAAGGAGCTCGTCGAACGGGCCAGCGAGGCCGGCGCCCTGGCCTATGTGGTCAAGCCGTTCACGCCGAACGACCTGCTGCCCGCCATCGAGATCGCTCTCGCTCGCCACGAGCAGATCATCACGCTCGAGGCCGAGGTCGCCGACATGGTCGAGCGCTTCGAGACCCGCAAGCTCGTCGACCGCGCCAAGGGACTGCTCAACGAGAAGATGGGCCTTTCCGAGCCCGAGGCGTTCCGCTGGATCCAGAAGGCATCGATGGACCGCCGCCTGACGATGCAGGACGTGGCGAAGGCGATCATCGAGCAGCTCGCTCCGAAGAAGTAGCCTTTGCTTCCACTCGACGCAGAGCATGTTCTGCGTCCGGTCCGGATCGGCGACGGCGCGGCCCTCGCGAGAGCGTACTCCGCGAATCGCGACCATCTCGCGCCGTGGGAACCGCTCAGGGCTCCGGAGTTCTTCACTCCGGAGTGGCAGGAGTTCCATGCGGAGCAGTGCGTCATCGAAGCCTCGGCCGGTCGCAACATCCGGTTCGTGATCGAGTCGTCCGATGGTGAGATCCGCGGAAGGATCAACCTCAACAACATCGTCCGCGGGGCTTTCTGGAATGCGGACCTGGGCTACTGGGTCGACAGGACGCGTCTGCGGCGGGGACTCGCTTCCCGCGGCGTGCACCGGGTCGCCGAGTACGCCCGCGACGAGGTGCAGCTGCACAGGCTGCAGGCAGCGACCCTCCTGCACAACTCTGGTTCACAGCGTGTGCTCGCCGACAACGGCTTCGAGCGCATCGGCATCGCGCCGCAGTACCTGCGCATCGCGGGGGAGTGGCAGGATCACCTGCTGTTCCAGTTGCTGCTGGTCGAGCCGCTCAGCCTGCCGCGGGAGCGTCCTTGATCATGTTGGTGATCCGGATGGTCGAGCAACGACGCCCCTGATCGTCGGTCACGACGATCTCGTGCACGGTGATGCTGCGGCCGAGATGGACGGGTGTGCAGACGCCCGTCACGATACCCGACGTGGCGGAGCGCGTGTGGGTGGCGTTGATGTCCACCCCGACCGCGAGTCGGCCCGGGCCCGCGTGCAGGTTCGCCGCCATCGAGCCGAGCGACTCGCCGAGAACCACGTAGGCACCGCCGTGCATGAGGCCGACGGGCTGTGTGTTCCCCTCGACCGGGAGCGTCGCGACGCATCGCTCGGTGGTGAACTCGAGGAACTCCATGCCCATCTTCTGAGCGAGAGCACCCATTCCGCGGGCTGTCGCCCAGTCGAGTCCTGCACTGGTGGCAGTGTCGCTCATGGTTCCTCCTCAGCGGGTGTCTGTCGTCCTCGTTAGGCTGACAGGGTGACGGACTCCGCAAAGCCTACCCTCATGGTCGTCGACGGCCATTCGCTCGCCTATCGTGCCTTCTTCGCCCTCCCGGTCGAGAACTTCACGACGAAGGACAATCAGCACACGAACGCCATCTACGGCTTCCTGTCGATGCTGGTGAACCTCATCAAGGCCGAGCAGCCGACGCACATGGCGATCGCGTTCGACACCTCCCGTCATTCGTTCCGCACCGATCAGTATCCCGAATACAAGGCGACGCGGTCGGAGTCCCCGCAGGAGTTCCGGGGTCAGATCCCGCTGCTGCAGGACTGCCTCGCGGCGATGTCGATCCCCGTGCTCACCAAAGAGGGCTTCGAGGCCGACGACATCCTCGCGACGCTCTCGACGCAGGGCGCGGAGCAGGGATACGACGTCCTGGTGGTCTCCGGAGACCGTGACACGATCCAGCTGGTCACCGACGACGTCACGCTGCTGTACCCGTCCGTGCAGGGCGTCTCGCAGCTCAAGCGCTACGACCCGGTGACCGTGCAGGAACGCTACGGAGTGCGGCCCGAGCAGTATCCCGACATCGCGGCTCTCGTGGGCGAGACGAGCGACAATCTCCCCGGCGTGCCCAAGGTGGGGGAGAAGACCGCCGTCAAGTGGCTGACGCAGTTCGGTTCGCTCGACGACCTGCTCGAGCGAGCCGATGAGATCAAGGGGGTCGTGGGCGGCAACCTGCGCGATCACATCGAGGACGTGCGCCGTAACCGTCGGCTCAACCGACTGCTGCGCGACGTCGAGCTTCCCGTCGCTCCCGACGACCTCGCGGTCGCCCCGATCGACGCTCAGGCCGTGCGCGACATCTTCGCCCGCCTCGAGTTCCGCACGCTGCTGCCCCGTGTCTTCGAAGCAGTCGGCGCCGGCGAGGTCGCCGACGATCCGGCCGCGACGGTGGTGCTGCCCGAACCGACTCAGGTCACCGCAGCCGAGTTCGTCAGCTGGGCCGACGCGCAGACGGACGACATCGCACTGCGTATCGTCGTGCAGGGCGGGGCACCGACGCGTCTCGGCGCCGCGACCGCGAGCGAGCTCCGCGAACTCGACTGGAACGATGACGACATCGAGGTGCTGAGACCGTGGCTCGAGTCGACGCGCCCCAAGGTGCTGCATGATGCGAAGCCCCAGGTGAAGGCACTGCTGCGCCTCGGCATCCGGCTCCAGGGACTCGCTTACGACACCAGTCTCGCCGGCTGGCTGCTGCGACCGAGCTTCCCCGACAAGACCCTGTCCGACCTCGTCGAACGCTATCTCGGAGAGAAGCTCCCCGAGGCGGATCCCTCGCAGCTCGTGCCGGAGACCGAGGGCGCCACCCCATCGCAGGAGGCCTGGTTCGCGCTCCGCGTCGCCACGGCTCTGCGTGACGACATCCCCGAGTCGGTCGCCGCTGTGCTCACCGACATCGAGCTTCCGACCCTGCTCACCCTGGCCGACATGGAGGTCGCGGGAGTCGCGGTGTCGCACGACGTCCTCTCGACGTTCTCGGGCGAGCTGGCGACGCGCGCCGACCGCCTCGCACAGGAGGCATTCGGGATCGTCGGTCGCGAATTCAATCTCGGATCTCCGAAGCAGCTCCAGGAGGTGCTGTTCGACGACCTGCAGCTGCCCAAGACCCGCAAGACGAAGACCGGATACTCCACGGATGCTGCGGTGCTCGCCGATCTCCAGGAGTCGCATCCGCATCCGTTCCTCGGTCTGCTGCTGCAGCACCGTGAGGCCACGAAGCTCCGTCAGATCATCGAGTCGCTCGACACCGCGATCGGAACCGATCACCGCGTGCATACGACGTATGTGCAGACCGGAAGCCAGACCGGGCGCCTGTCGAGCACAGACCCGAACCTGCAGAACATCCCGGTGCGCACCGAGGAGTCGCGTCGCATCCGCAGCGCGTTCCAGGTGGGAGAGGGGTACAAGTCGCTGCTCACCGCCGACTACTCGCAGATCGAGATGCGCATCATGGCCCATCTGTCCGGCGACGAAGGCCTCATCGAGGCGTTCAACAGCGGTGAGGACCTCCACCGCTTCGTCGGCGCGCGAGTGTTCGGAGTCGAACCGAGCGAGGTGACGTCCGCGATGCGCACGAAGGTGAAGGCGATGTCCTACGGCCTCGTCTACGGTCTCTCCGCGTTCGGCCTGTCGAAGCAGCTCCGCATCGAGCAGTCCGAGGCGAAGCAGCTGATGGTCGAGTACTTCGCGCGGTTCGGAGCGGTACGCGACTACCTCCGGGCGTCCGTCATGGAGGCCAAAGAGGTCGGCTACACCGAGACCATCTTCGGGCGGCGGCGACCCTTCCCCGACCTCGCGAGCCCCAACCGCGTGCTGCGCGAGAACGCCGAGCGCGCGGCGCTCAACGCACCGATCCAGGGCAGCGCGGCCGACATCATGAAGATCGCGCTGCTGCACATCCACGAAGACCTCAGGTCGGAGGGACTGTCCTCGCGTGCGCTGCTGCAGATCCACGACGAACTCGTCGTCGAGGTCGCACCGGGGGAGTGGGACGCGGCCGAGCGGATCGTTCGGACTCGCATGGGCGATGCGGCGGATCTCACCGTGCCGCTCGACGTGCAGGTCGGGCGCGGGCAGGACTGGAACGAGGCGGCGCACTGATTCCGACCGCGCGTCCGTGACGACGGATGCGACCGCGAGGGCCGACAGCCCCGGCGACGGGTACCAATATCCTGCGCCGGGGCGCAGGGCTACGCTGGAGGGATGACCTCTTCCTCTCGCACACCGTCTGCCATCGACAGAGTCGCCGATGAGTGGGTCGACACCATCGCGGTGCTCGCTCCGACGCTCGGCACTTACATCGGCCGGGACGACGTCAACGACCGTTTCGGCGACCTGAGCCCCGAGGGGCACGAGGAGATCGTGCGAGCGACTCGGTCGACCCTCGCCGCGCTCGAAGCGCTCGAACCCGTCGACGCGATCGATGAGGTCACCAAAACCGATCTGGCCGCCGAGCTGAGTCTCGACCTCGAACTGCACGATGCCGACTGGCACCTGCGCGACCTGAACGTCATCGCGTCGGCGGCGCAGGACGTACGGTCGGCCTTCGACCTGATGCCCACCGCGACGGCGGACGACTGGAGCGTCATCGCCACCCGCCTCGCCGCGGTCCCTGATGCGCTCCGGGGCTACACCGAGACCCTCCGTGCAGGCATCGCCGCCGGAGTGACCCCTGCACGCCGTCAGGTCGTGGAAGTCGCGACGCAGATCGATCGCTATACCGCCGACGACGGATTCTTCGCTGCATTCGTCGCCGAGGCAGCGCCTCAGGACGGCAATCTCCCCGCATCGCTCGCCCGTACTCTGGCCGACAACTCGGCCGCCGCTCGGGTCGCCTACGACGAGCTCCGCAGCTTCCTCGCTGACGAGCTGGCACCGGCAGCGACTGAGACGGACGCCGTCGGCCGAGAACTCTACGCGCTCAACTCGCGACGTTTCCTCGGAGCGACGATCGACCTCGACGAGACCTATGAATGGGGCCGCGAAGAACTCGCCCGCATGGTCGCGGAGCAGACCGCGATCGCGAACGAGATCCTGCCCGGAGCCACCGTCGAAGAGGCTGTCGCCCATCTCGAGGCCGACCCGTCCCGCAAGCTCGTGGGCACCGATGCTCTACAGCGCTGGATGCAGGAGACGAGCGACCGTGCCGTCGCAGAGCTCGGCGCGACGCACTTCGACATCCCGGAGGCGATCCGTACCCTCGAGTGCATGATCGCTCCGACGCAGGAGGGCGGCATCTACTACACCGGCCCCACCGACGACTTCTCGCGCCCCGGCCGGATGTGGTGGTCGGTGCCCGAAGGCGTCACCGAGTTCGACACCTGGCGGGAACTGACGACCGTCTACCACGAGGGCGTCCCGGGGCACCACCTGCAGATCGCCCAGGCGGTCTACAACCGCGCGGAGCTCAACTCCTGGCGCCGTCTGCTCGCAGGGACGTCGGGACACGCAGAGGGATGGGCGCTGTACGCCGAACGTCTGATGCAGCAGCTCGGCTACCTCGACGACCCGGCGGACAGGCTCGGCATGCTCGACGGTCAGCGGATGCGCGCAGCCCGCGTCGTGCTGGACATCGGTGTGCACCTCGGCAAGCCTCGTCTCGACGGTCAGGGCACGTGGGATGCCGACTATGCCCTGGACTTCATGCGCAAGAACGTCAACATGTCCGATCAGTTCGTGCAGTTCGAGGTCAATCGGTATCTGGGCTGGCCGGGGCAGGCTCCGTCGTACAAGGTCGGGCAGCGCATCTGGGAGCAGGTGCGCGACGCGTATCAGGCGGAGCGTGGCGCGGACTTCGATGTGAAGGAGTTCCATAAGCGCGCGCTCGACATGGGCGGGGTCGGACTCGACACGCTCCGCACGGCACTTCTGAATCGCTGAGGGAATGCCGCGCCGGTGTGCGCTGTTCATTCAGCTGAATAGAAAGGGCTGACATGAGCATCGAGTTCGGACTGGACACCTTCGGAGACATCACGAGAGGCGACGACGGCGAGCTCCTGACCGGCGCGCAGACGATCCGCAACATCGTCGAGCAGGCGGAGCGAGCCGACAGCGTCGGTGTCGACTTCTTCGGTGTGGGGGAGCACCACCGCGAGGAGTTCGCGGTGTCGTCCCCGGAGATGGTGCTCGCCACCATCGCAGGGCGCACAGAGAACATCCGCCTCGGCACCGCCGTCACCGTGCTCTCCTCCGACGACCCGGTGCGCGTCTTCGAACGGTTCTCGACACTCGACGCGCTCTCCAACGGACGCGCCGAGGTCGTGCTCGGGCGCGGATCGTTCATCGAGTCCTTCCCGCTCTTCGGATACGACCTCCGCGACTACGACGCGCTCTTCGAGCAGAAGCTCGACCTCTTCGTCGAGCTCCTCAAGGAGGAGCCGGTGACCTGGTCCGGCTCGATGCGCGCATCGCTCGAGAACGCGAATGTCTTCCCGAAGACGGAGAACGGTCTGCGCACCTGGGTGGGTGTCGGCGGCAGCCCCGAATCCGTCGTGCGGGTCGCCCGCCACGGACTGGGCCTGATGCTCGCGATCATCGGAGGTCCTGCGGGGCGATTCCGTCAGTTCGTCGACCTCTACCACCGCTCGATCGCATCCTTCGGCACGACGTCGCATCCGATCGCGGTGCACTCGCCTGGTCACATCGCCGACACCGACGAGGAAGCGTGGGAGGCCGCGTACTCCGGTTTCGAGGCGATGAACAACACCATCGGTCGCGAGCGCGGGTGGCCTCCCTACAGCCGGGCGCGGTTCCAGAACGACGTCGGTCCCGCGGGTGCCCTCTACGTCGGTTCTCCCGACCGGGTCGCGGCCAAGATCGCCGACACCGTCACGACGCTCGGACTCGGGCGATTCGACATGAAGTACGCCACCGGCACGCTGTCGCACGACTCGATGATGCGCAGCATCGAGCTCTACGGGTCCGAGGTCATCCCTCGGGTGCGCAAGCTGCTGGCCGCCCAGGACTGACGCGGGACTCGGCAGCGCGGCGCTCCCCTCTACGATGAGGGGATGGCCAACACCGCGCTGCCGAGCCGGGCGTCCATCGCCGGGCGTCTCGATGAGCTTCCGTTCACGCGCCGCCACCTTCGTCTGCTCACAGGATCAGGCGTGGGGTGGGCTCTGGATGCGATGGACGTGGGACTCATCTCGTTCATCCTCGCCGCACTCACCCAGCAGTGGGGCCTGACGAAGGCGGATGCCGGGTGGATCGCCTCCGTCGGCTTCATCGGAATGGCGATCGGCGCAACGCTGGGCGGACTTCTCGCCGACCGGCTCGGACGGCGCCAGGTCTTCGCTCTGACGTTGCTCATCTACGGCATCGCCACCGGAGCGAGTGCGCTCGTGAGCGGCCTCGCCGCGCTTCTCGTGCTGCGCTTCCTGGTGGGGCTGGGGCTCGGCGCCGAGCTTCCCGTGGCGTCGACGTACGTGAGCGAGTTCGCGCCGGCGCGCATCAGAGGCCGACTGATCGTCATACTCGAGGCGTTCTGGGCGGTGGGATGGACGGCGGCCGCACTGATCGGCTTCTTCGTGATCCCCGCGTCCGACGCCGGCTGGCGCTGGGCGTTCGCCCTCGGCGCGATCCCCGCGGTCTACGCACTGATCGTGCGCTGGGGACTGCCGGAATCGCCTCGGTGGCTCGCGTCGCGCGGGCGCATCGCCGAGGCCGATCGCATCGTCTCGGCGTTCGAGGCCGACGCCGGTGTCGAGCCGGGGCCTGCGATCAGACGCGAGCCGATGTCGCGGGCGATCGCCGTGACGACGCGAGCTCGTCTGACGACACTGTGGAACGGCGAGTTCCGCGTGCGCACCCTGTGTCTATGGGTCGTCTGGCTGTGCGTGAATTTCGCGTACTACGGCGCCTTCATCTGGATCCCCAGCATCCTGGTCGATGCAGGCTTCGATCTCGTCCGCTCTTTCGGTTTCACTCTCATCATCACGCTCGCGCAGCTTCCGGGTTACGCCGTCGCCGCGTGGCTCATCGAGGTGTGGGGTCGACGCACGACGCTGTCGGTCTTCCTGATCGGCTCGGCGGTCTCGGCCGTCTTCTTCGGCACGTCGACGACCGAAGCCGCGATCATCGCCTCGGGCATGGCTCTCTCGTTCTTCAACCTGGGCGCATGGGGTGCGCTGTACGCGGTCACACCGGAGATCTACCCGACCTCGCTTCGCGGCACCGGCGCGGGCTGGGCCGCCGGAGTGGGGCGTATCGCGTCCATCATCGCTCCGCTCGCAGTGCCGGTCGTGCTCGTCGCCGGGGGCGCGCCGGTGCTGTTCGCGGTGTTCGGCGCGTGCTTCGTGGTCGCGGCCGCGGCGGCGTGGGGCCTGGTCGATCGCGGCGGGATGGCGCTCGACGACCGCTGATGCGCCTGGTGTCGACGAGCGGGAATAGGCTGTCGAGGTGACAGACGTTCGCTATGTGGCCATCGGAGATTCCTTCACCGAGGGAGTGGGTGATGTGCTGCCCGACGGCCGCGAGCGAGGCTGGGCCGATCTCGTGGCTCAGGGGTGGGCCGATGCCGCCGGCCATTCGATCAGCTATGCCAACCTCGCCATCCGCGGCAAGCTGGCTTGGCCGATCGTCGAGCAGCAGCTGGAGCCGGCGCTCGCGCTGAGCCCGACCCACCTGTCGTTCAACGGCGGAGGCAACGACATGCTGCGGCCGCGGACCGACCTCGAGCACATCGCTGACGCGTTCAGCCGGGTCCTGCGCCGCTGCGACGAAGAAGGCGTCACCCTGATCCTCCTCTCCGGAGCGAATCCGAGCGGCCAGCTCCCGATGGGATCGCTCGTGCAGCGGCGAGGCGACCAGCTCTCGGATGCCGTGCTTCGACGCGTCGAAGGGCGCGACGATGTCGTGCGCGCATTGAACTGGCCCGACCGCGAGTTGGCAGATGCGAAGTACTGGTCCGAGGACCGCCTGCACATGAACGCCGCCGGTCACCACCGAGTCGCCGCACGGGTGCTGCAGGGGCTGGGCTACGAGCCTCCGTCGACCTGGTGGTCACCGACAGCCCTCACCGCGGGTGGCCCCGCGGGGCTCGCCTACTATCGAGAGTTCGTCGGCCCGTGGGTCAGGCGACGCGTCACGCGCACCTCGTCCGGTGACGGACGTGCCGCGAAGTACCCCGACTGGGTCGAGAGGGTGCCGCAGGCGTGACCGATATCGAGATGCGACCGATCCGGGGCGGGTCGGTCACACTGCATGATGCGCGCCGAAAGGTGGAACGCACCGTCAGTCTCGAGGATTTCGAGATCGGCGTCTTCCCGATCACCGAGGAGCAGCTGGCGGAGATCCTTCCGATCTCCTCACGCCATCCCCGTCGACCGGCCGCGGACCTGAGCTGGTTGCGCGCGATCCACTTCTGCAACGCCGCATCGGAGTGGGAGGGATTCGACCCGGTCTACCGATTCGACGGCGAGGGCGTCACGTGGGACGTGACCGCAGACGGCTATCGTCTCCCGACTGAAGCCGAATGGGAGTACGCGTGCCGGGCAGGGTCGACGGGGCCGCACCATGCACCTCTCGCCGAGGCCGCGTGGACGAGTGGCGACGGTGTGTCGGCTCCCCAGGAGGTCGGCGGCAAGCTGCCCAACCTCAACGGGCTGTTCGACATGCTCGGCAACGTGTGGGAGTGGTGCTGGGATCTGCTGGATCCCGCGCGATACGACGACTATCGCGTGTTCCGCGGGGGCGGCTTCGCAGACGATTCGTGGAGCGTCCGCGCCTCGGTGCGTCGCGGGGGAGGACCCCGCATGCACCATGAGGACGTCGGGCTTCGAGTCGCGCGCGGCGCGTATGAGACTCCGGGAGAAGCTCAGGGGTGGTCGACGCGCGCCGACCAGGAGAGAGCAGCGTTCGACGGCCCGGTGCCGTTCGGCTGGACGCCGTTGCGGCGCCCAGGGCGCTGAATCGCTCGAGGCCGTCTCATCGCGACATGGGCCTGATCATGTACCGGCTCGGTCCCTCCGGCTCGGAGAAGCCGAACTTCGCGTAGAGGCCGTCCGCATCGCTGGTGGCGAGCATGATGCGCTTCACGGTCGAGGTCCCCTGCAGATCATCGACGATGCCCTGCACGAGCATCCTTCCGATTCCGATTCCGATTCCGAGTCCTCGTTCGAGAAGGTGAAGCTCGGGGGCATGAGCACCATCCTAGGATTCCTCAGCGTCGCCGCTCAGGATCCAGCCCCATCCGGATGCGGGTGCGCTTGCGTTCGATCACGATGAAGGTGACACCGAGGATCCACAGCGGGATGGGCATGAGGAACGCCACTCGGAACGCCTCCAGCGAGTAGGTCTCCGGCGTCCCCGCGCCCTGCAGGTCGAGTGCGAGACCGATGAGGAAGATCGCGATGAGAGCGGCGATGAAGCCACCGGCATTCGTCACTCCTGTGGCCGTGCTGAGACGATGCGAGGGGTTGTGCGTGCGCGCGTGGTCGAAGGCGATCATGCTCGCCGGGCCTCCCGTCGCGAGCGCCACGGCGAGGACGTAGAGCAGCCAGAGCGGAGCCGGTTCGGGCAGGGCGAGGACGGCGACCCATGCGACGACCTGCACCCCGACGGCCGGAAGGACGAGTGCGAGCGAACGCTGATTCGGCAGCCGACGCGAGAGGTCTCCGATGATGGGGCCCAGTGCCATTCCGGCGATCACGTACACCGAGATGATGCCCGCAGCATGCGCCGTGTCCAGCCCCTGCGCTGCGGTCAGGAAGGGCATTCCCCAGAGGAGGATGAACGCCGTGCCCGCGAAAGGTGTCGTGAAGTGCGACCAGAACGCGAGGCGGGTGCCGGGGTGCGCCCATGCGGCGCGGATGCCGACACCGGTGCCGATCGCCGACGTGACGACGCGGATGACACCCGTGTCGGTGTTGACCGTCACGTCGGCCCCACGCTCCGCCGGGTGATTGCGGATGACGAGCGCGACGAGAATGGTGAACAGCACGCCGAGGCCCGCGATGCTGCCGAAGGTGATCGTCCACGTCGTCGCGTGCAGGAGGGCGGCGAGGGGCACGAGTGCGATCAACTGTCCCGCCTGCCCGATGATGCCGGTGAACTGGACCATGATCGGCCCGCGCTGGGCAGGGAACCACGTGGCCACGAGCCGCAGCACGGCCGGGAAGATCGCCGCGTCACCGGCGCCGAGCAGGATGCGCGCGAAGATCGCGATGCCGATGCCGGGGGAGAGGGCCATGGTGAGCTGGCCTGCGGCCATGAGCAGCATGCCGATCGTCATGATCGGGCGCGAGCCGAAGCGGTCGAGCAGGATGCCGATCGGTATCTGCATCCCGCCGTAGACGGCGAGTTGGACGACGGCGAACAGCGCGAGGGTCGACGCGTCGGCCTGGAATCGATCCGCGGCCTCCACCCCGACGGCGCCGAGGGAGGTGCGGTTCGTGATCGCCAGGACGTACGCCGCGACGCCGACACCCCAGATGAGCCAGGCTCTCCATCCCGGGGCGGTCACGGGGGAGCGGGGAACCTGATGCACTCCTCCCACGGTACTCCTGGTCGCGACCTCGACTGTCGCGCAGCCCGCCCGCTCGGTTGTCTGGCGCATGTCGGATGCTGTCGCTAGCGTGGCCGCATGACACCCGCACCCGTGCACCACGCCATCAACTACGTCGAACTCGTCGTCAATGATCTCGAGACGGCGAAGCGGTTCTACCGCGACGCCTTCGGCTGGGTCTTCGTCGACTACGGTCCCGCCTATGCAGGCATTGCCTCACCCACAGGCGACGGATCCGAAGTCGGCGGACTGCTCCTCTCCGATCAGGGACGCCCGCCCGGCGGCCCTCTCGTGCTGTTGTACTCCGACGATCTGGATGCCACCCAGGTGGCGATCACCGAGGCCGGCGGTGCGGTCGTGCAAGGTCCGTATGAGTTCCCGGGCGGCCGCCGTCTGCACTTCCTCGACCCCAGCGGCAATGAGCTCGGCGTCTGGTCCTCGCGCTGAGGGCAGAATGAACCTGTGACCGAAGAGCCTGATCTCGACACACTCATACGCCCCGAGCGCGCCTCTGTCCGCATCCGGCCGACGAACCTGCACGGTTCCGACGCGGTTGCGGTGACCCATCTCGTGCGGACGTATCTCCTGCAGACCGAGGACGAGAAGCGAGAGCACGGGATCGCAGTGCCCTCCCCGCCCGGCTCGCTGCCGCCGCGGTACAGGCAGGAGGCTGATGACCCCGCTCTGGCGTACGCCGGGTGCGTTGTGCTCATCGCGGAGCTGGACGATCAGCCCGTGGGAGTGGTCGTCATCCGGCCGGTCGCCGGAGAAGCAGAGGTCAAGAGGTTCTGGACGGATCCGAGCGTGCGGGGACGAGGCGTCGGCGGTGCTCTGCTCGATGCCGCCCTGGAGGTCGCGGGTTCCCCTGTCCGGCTGTCCGTCTGGCATTGGCGTGATGCGGCGATCCGTCTGTATGAATCCCGGGACTTCCTGCGTGTCGAATCCTGGGAGGATCGCGAGGCCCTCGTGTGCATGGTGCGACACCGCGACACTTTGCCCTTGCGCTAACCGTCCAGGTGCAGAATACTTTCATCTATGGCTAACCATGACGGCGTGAACGGAGTATTCCTCGCGCTCGCAGACCCGACGCGGCGGGAGGTGATCCGGATTCTCGGATCGGGTCCGGCGAGCGTGGGGGAGTTGGCGAAGTCGTTCGCGATCACGCTGCCCTCTTTCATGAAGCACGTGCGCACGCTGGAGGGGAATGGTCTCATCCGCACGACCAAGCGCGGACGCGTGCGCACCTGCAGCCTCGACCGCGATCGACTCGCCACAGTGGGGGACTGGCTCGACGCTCAGCGCCGAATCTGGGATTCCCGTACCGATCGACTCGAAGTGGTCGCTGCAGGACTGGAGGAGCCCCGATGATCGACACGCTAGCGGCCGAGAACCCCGAGGCCCCGTGACGAACACATCCGGCCGAGCGGGCGCAAGACCCCTTTCTGGTCGCCTGCGGACGGCGCGCCTGATCCTTCGGCCGCAGACCGCCACCGACGCGACCGTCTTCCACACGCTCTGGACCGAGCGGGATGAGCGCGTGCCGGCGCACCGGAAGCTGGACGCAGCCGGACACCCGACGGCGTCCGACATCGCCGCGCACATCACCGATCCGGCCTCGGAGCGATCGAGCCTGCTCACAGTGGAGGACGCGGTGTCAGGGGAGGTTTACGGATACTGCGGGCTCGTCTTCGACGCGAACGGCAACGATCAGGAGCCCGAGGTAGCGTTCGAGCTCCTCCAGGCCGTGCACAATCGCGGATATGCCACGGAGGCCGCGACGGCGGTCCTGCGGTGGGCTGCCGAAGCGGGCTATCGCCGTGCGTGGGCGGGAGTCTGGGAGTGGAACGTGAGTTCGCGTCGCGTGCTCGACAAGCTGGGGTTCGTGGATTCGGGCCGATCGGGCCGCGTCAGCGAGCACGGTCGCACCCTCATCACGGTCCGCGACCTCGGGACCGAGCACACCCCAGTCGAACGCACCGAGCTCGTCGAGCATCAGGATCTTTCCACATCGCAGTTGTCAGCGCTCGGCAAACTCTTCGACTCCGAGTACCGCGTGACGCACGGCGCCTGGAATCCTGACCGCCCGTACGGGTATTCGCCGGCGCATGTTCATGTGATGCTGTCGATCGGCCGGATCGTGATCGCGCATGTCGGCTTTCAGCGACGCACGATCAGTGCAGGCGGCCACGAGATCGTCGTCGCCGGAACCGGGGGAGTCCTCGTGCATTCCGACTGGCGCGGCAGTGGGGTCGGGCGACGGGTGATGGCGCGTGCCCAGCAGGCGATGCGGAACGACGCGCGGGTCGACTTCGGATACCTCGGATGCCGTGAGGCGGTCGTGCCTTTCTATGAGAGCACCGGCTGGAGGCGGATCCGCGCGCTAGAACGTCACATATCGATCGCCGACGGTTCCGACGCGACCGAGCCCTTCGGAGCTCCCATACTCATCTACGACGCATCCGACTCGCGATGGCCGCCGGGGGACGTCGATCTGAGGGGTACGCCCTGGTGACGCTCAGGCCTCCGGGCGAGGGCGCTTTTTCCTCGAACTGACATAATGTGCATTATCGGCTATTAGCCGTTCCGATGGCTCCCGCTGCGCCGTCGTCCAGAACGCCGCGGGACGGCCGGTGTCATTCGAGGTCGTATCCGGGTGGATACTCGATCTCCAGCGGCTGACTCGTCGGAGACTCGATAGAACGGGTGCGCTGTCGCAGTCGCTTGACGAGTTCGGGATCCTCGATCTCCGGACCCTCGCCAGCGGCCACCTTGGACACGATCTGGCTCGCTGGACCGATGAGGAACTTCGCGACGGCTGTGCCGCCGTCGTTCTCCCGCACCGGGATCTCGACGATCTCGGCACGCTCATCGTCTCCCAGTGCTCGGCTGTAAGCCAGCAGCGCATCGGCGATCGCATCTCCAGTGAGGTACTCATCTCCGGCGTAGATGATCTTCTGCATGCTGCTTTTCTAGGGGATGTCGCCGTCGACAAGATCTCCCTTGATCCGCGACTCGTTATTTGCTACGAGAACGATGCGAGCGCATCGCTAGGCTCTAGGCGTGAACGGTAGCAACATCGACATCGATTGGACGGTCGCCCGCGACGCCAATCAGGACAACTGGAACGATCGCGTCCCGCTGCATGAGGTCGCCTACGGTCTCGACGAGTTCGACGATCCTTCGCATCTCAGCGACGTCGTCAGTGCCGATCTCCCGGTGCTTCGCCGATTCCTGCCCGACGGCAGAATCACGGGACTCGACCTGTGCCATCTGCAATGCCATATCGGTACCGACTCCGTCTCGCTGGCCCGTGCGGGAGCGACCGTAACCGGCGTCGACTTCTCGGCGCCGGCCCTTGCCGCGGCCGAAGCGCTGGCCGAGCGCACGGGGGTTTCGGCGACATGGATCGAGACGGACGTCCTCGACGCACGCGCAGCCGTGACGGGTGACTTCGATGTCGTCTACACGAGCATCGGCACGATCACCTGGTTGGACGACCTCGACCGCTGGGCCGCTCAGATCGTCGGCCTGCTGCGTCCGGGAGGCACGTTCTTCATCCGCGACGGACATCCTGCTCTGTACGCGCTCGACGAAGATGCGCCGACGCTCGTGACCCGCTACCCGTATTTCGGTGACGGCCGGGCGCAGCGATGGGACGACGAATCGACCTACGCCGGGGACGGCAAGGTCGCGCACCCGCGCACGTACGAGTGGCCGCACCCGCTCTCGGAGATCCTGGGGTCGCTGTTGAAAGCGGGCCTTCGTCTTCTGCACTTCGACGAGGGGCGAACACTCCCCTGGCGGTTCAGTCCTCGGATGGTCGAGGTCCCCGGCGGGTATGCCTGGCCTGAATCGGAACGGAACCTTCTCCCCTGCACGTTCACCGTGGTCGCACGCAAGGACTGATCGGTCGTCGCGAAGGTTCGTACTCATCTGGCGACACGGCTCGTGACATGGCGCCAGCCGCCCGCTCTACGCGCCGACGTACTCTGCCAGATGCTCGCCCGTGACCGTCGATCGCGCAGCCACGAGTTCTGCGGGGCTTCCCTCGAAGACGATGCGGCCGCCATCGTGGCCCGCGCCGGGACCGACGTCGATGATCCAGTCGGCGTGCGCCATCACAGCCTGGTGATGCTCGATCACGATCACGGTCTTTCCGGATTCGACGAGTCGATCGAGCAGTCCGAGGATGTTCTGGACGTCAGCGAGGTGGAGCCCCGTGGTCGGCTCGTCGAGCACGTACGTGTCGCCCTTCTCCCCCATCTGGATGGCCAGCTTGATGCGCTGGCGTTCGCCTCCGGACAAGGTGGACAGCGGCTGTCCCAGCGATAGGTAACCGAGGCCCACATCTTCGAGGCGTCCGAGGATCGTCGCTGCCGCCGGCAGCTTCGCCTCCCCCTCGGAGAAGAACACCCGTGCCTCGGCGACCGGGAGATCCAAGACCTCGGTGATGTCCTTGCCCGCCAGCTTGTACTCGAGGACGGCAGCCTGGAAGCGCTTGCCGCCGCAGTCCTCGCAGGGTGTCTCTATCGTGTCCATGAACCCGAGTTCGGTGATGATGACACCGGCGCCCTTGCAGGTCGGGCAGGCACCCTCGGAGTTCGCGCTGAACAGGGCCGGCTTGACGCCGTTGGCTTTGGCGAACGCCTTGCGGATCGGTTCGAGCATGCCCGTGTAGGTGGCGGGATTGCTGCGCCGTGATCCCTTGATCGCGCCCTGGTCGATCGCCACGACCCCCTCGCGCTTCGACACGGACCCGTGGATCAGGGAGCTCTTGCCGGAACCCGCGACCCCGGTCACGACGGTGAGGATCCCGGTGGGGATGTCGACATCGACGTTCTGCAGGTTGTTGGCCGAGGCGCCTCGGATCTCGATCGCGCCGGTGGCACTGCGCACCGAATCCTTCAGCGCGGCTCGATCGTCCAGGTGGGCGCCGGTGCGGGTTCCGCTGGCCTTCAATCCCTCGATGGTCCCCTCGAAGCAGATCTCACCACCGGCGCTTCCTGCGCCGGGACCGAGGTCCACCACGTGGTCTCCGATGGCGATGGTCTCCGGCTTGTGCTCCACCACCAGCACGGTGTTGCCCTTGTCGCGCAGGCGCAGCAGGAGGGTGTTCATCCGCTGGATGTCATGCGGGTGGAGGCCGATGGTCGGCTCGTCGAACACGTACGTGACATCGGTGAGAGACGAGCCGAGGTGACGCAGCATCTTGATGCGCTGCGCCTCTCCCCCGGACAGCGTCCCCGATGGACGCTCGAGGCTCAGGTATCCCAGGCCGAGCGTGACGAACGCGTCGAGGTTCGCGCTCAGCGCCTCGAGCAGGGGCGCCGCCCCGGGGAGTTCCAAGCCTCTCACCCACTCGGCGAGATCGGTCACCTGCATGCGGCAGGCATCGGCGATGCTGATGCCGTCGATCTTGGAGGACCTCGCTCCTTCGGTGAGGCGGGTGCCATCGCACTCCGGGCATGTCGCGAACGTCGCCACGCGTTCGACGAAGGCGCGGATGTGCGGCTGCAGCGCGTCGAGGTCTTTCGAGAGCATCGACTTCGTGATCTTGGGGATCAACCCCTCGTACGTCATGTTGATGCCCGAGATCTTGACCTTGGTGACCTCGCCGTAGAGGAAGAGCTGTCGCTGCTTCTCGGTGAACTCCGAGACCGGCTTGTCGGCGGGATAGAAGCCCGATGCGGAGAAGCCCTTCACCATCCAGCCGTCCGCCGTGTAGCCGGGAACCATGATCGCTCCCTCGTCGAGAGACTTCGACTCGTCGACGATCTGCGCGAGGTCGAGATCCGACACCGCTCCCCTGCCCTCGCACCGAGGGCACATGCCGCCGAGGTAGATGGCGTCCTTGACGATCTTCTTCTCGCCGCCCGGCCCCGTCATCACTCCGCTGGCCTTCTGAGTCGGGATGTTGAACGAGAACGCCGTCGGGCCTCCGATGTAGGGGTCACCGAGCTTGCTGAAGAGGATGCGCAGCATGGCGTTCGCGTCGGTGACCGTTCCGACGGTGGATCGCGGATTCGCGCCGAGACGCTCCTGATCGACGATGATCGAGGTCGTGAGTCCCTCGAGCACGTCGACGTCCGGACGCGGGACCGACGGCATGAAGCCCTGGACGAACGCGCTGTACGTCTCGTCGATCATGCGCCGTGACTCGGCGGCGATCGTGTCGAAGACCAGCGAGCTCTTGCCGGATCCGGAGACTCCGGTGAAGACGGTGAGGCGACGCTTGGGAATGTCGACGCTCACCTCTTTGAGGTTGTTCTCGCGCGCACCCTGTACGCGGATGATGTCGTGGCCGTCAGCGGGGTGCGTCGTCATGGTGATCCTCGAGTAGCGACCGGGGTCAGCCGGCCTGGTTGATTCGGAGCAGGTTGCCTGCGGGGTCTCGGAAGGCGCAGTCGCGCACGCCGTAGGGCTGATCCATGGGCTCCTGCACCACATCGGCGCCGTTGTCGACAAGTCGCTCGAACACCGCGTCGAGATCGTCGCTCGCGAGAGTCAGCGCGCCGTAGCTGCCCTTCGCGATGAGTTCGAGGATCGTCTGGCGCTCGGCGTCCGTGATCCCGGGATCGGTTGCCGGCGGGTGCAGCACGATCGACGTCTCCGGCTGCCCCGCGGGACCGACCGTGAGCCACCGCAGGCCGTCGTAGCCGACGTCGTTGCGCACCTCGAAGCCGAGGGCGTCACGGTAGAAGCCGAGAGCCGCCTCGGCATCGGTGTGCGGAAGGAATGCGTAGTGGATGCTGATGTTCATGAGACTCACGTTAGGTGCGCGCCCGTGCGCGGCGCTTCTTGATTCCTGATCGGTCGGATGACGTGCTTCGCCTGGAACGTCGGAATGCCGTCGACGTCAGCGGCGCGCTCACGATACACGCGGGGTGGGACACCGACCAGTTCCGTGAATCGAGTGCTGAACGTGCCCAGCGATGAGCATCCGACTTCGAAGCACACCTCGGTGACGCTGAGGTCGCCGCGGCGCAGCAGAGCCATCGCGCGCTCGATCCGCCGCGTCATCAGATAGGAGTAAGGCGACTCGCCGTAGGTCTCCTTGAAGCGCCTGCTGAGATGGCCGGCCGACATGTGTGCTCCGCGGGCGAGCGCCTCCACATCGAGAGGCGTGGCGTACTCGCGGTCGATCCGATCCCGCACCTTGCGCATCACGACGAGCTCGCGGAGCCGCGCGTCATCGTCCGAGGTCACCCCCTGATTTTGCCATGACCGCGCGTGACGGAGTGTGAACGTCGGCGACATATCGATATCGGGTTCCCCCATCCGTCACCGGACAGCGCTACTCTGTCAGCATCCCTCACAGGATTTTCTCAGAAAGGGTCCCCACCATGACTGATTCCCTCGCTTCCGAAGCGAAATCGCTGTTCAAGTCCATTCGAGTCGTCCTGGCCGTCTCCGGTGTCATCGCACTGATCGCGGGCATCGTCCTGCTCGTCTGGCCCGCCAAGTCCGCCGTCATCGTGACGGGCATCTTCGCCACCTACCTCGTGATCGCGGGCCTCGTCTACATCGGGCTCGGCATCTTCTCCCGCGTGAAGGGCGGGTGGGCTCGAGTCGGGCACATCGTGCTGGGCCTCGTGTACATCGTGGCCGGCGTCATCGCGTTCGCGAACCTCGGCGTCGCCGCTGCCACTCTCGCGCTCGTCGTCGTCATCTTCATCGGCATCAGCTGGATCGTCGACGGAGTGGTGGCGTTGTCGCTTCTCGGAAAGGACGGCTCGCGAGTCTGGACGCTGCTCTACGCTCTGCTCAGCATCATCGCCGGTATCGTCGTCCTCTTCTCGCCCCTGTACGCGGCAGCCGTGCTCTGGCTGGTGCTCGGCATCTCGCTCGTCGTCCTCGGGATCGTCCAGATCGTGCGCGCGATCACACTGGGCAAGGACGCGAAGGAGTTCGTGGCATCGGCGAAGGCCGACTCCGCGCTCTGATCCTCCCCGCAACGCGAAGAGCCCCGTCCACGCGGACGGGGCTCTTTCGGTGCTATCAGCCGCTCACTCCGCGACGAATGCGCTCACATCGCCGACGAGACGCGTGTTGTCGGCGGGGACAGCGTCGATTGCCGCGCGAGCGACCTCCGCGGCGAACTCCGACACGTTGTAGAGCTTGCCGGCGGATTCGCGCCGCTCCGCGATCGCTCCAGGGTTGGCGCGCTCGAGCAGAGTCGCGGTGATCGTGCCTTCGATCATGTCTCCGGACACCACGGTGAAGCCGATGCCCTTACCCGCGAGCCCGGGGATCCGCTCGCGGAGCGCGTCTTCTCCGGCGCGCTTCGACAGGGCGACGGGCTCGTACTCCGGCATGGTCGGGGTGGTGCGGATGAAGTGCGCCTGGTGGCTCGTGACGAAGACGACCCGCGCGCCGTCGCCGAGCAGCGGAACAGCCGCATCGAGGACGTTCAGCTGCGCGTCGCGGTTGAGGGTCAGGGCGTAGTCCTCGGCCATTCCCGATTCCATGCCGCCGGAAGCATTGAGGACGAGGACGTCGAGGCGTCCGAACTCGGCCTTCACCGCATCGAACATCTCGCCGACGGACGCGGGGTCGGTCAGGTCGGCACCGACGACCAGCACGCGGCGGCCCAGCTCGCGCAGCTGCCCGGCGAGCTTCTCTGCACGTGGGGCCTTGTTGCGGAAGTTGATCACCACGTCGGCGCCGGCCTCGGCGAGATAGCGCACGGTGTCCGCCCCGATGCCTCGAGACGAGCCGGTGACGAGGGCGACCTTGCCCTCGAGAGAACCTGCGGGAAGAACGTCGGTCACAGTGACTCCTCTGATGCGTGATTCGCCGTGATGACACGGCGCTTTCAGACTATCAAGCCGGCCCCGTCCAGCCGGGACCGCGCTCGACCTGCGTGATAGGTTGACCGCAAAGGAGGCCGCATGGACAACTTCGCGACATTCGTTCAGTTCATCGACCAATGGGCATGGATCGGTTGGCTGATCCTGATCGCCATCTTCCTCGTGATCGAGATGCTGACTCTCGACTTCACCTTCCTGATGCTGAGCTTCGGCAGCGTCGTCGGGCTCGTCACGGACTTCCTCGGCATCCCGGTCTGGGTACAGGTGCTGATCGCCGCCGCGGCGGCCGCGCTCTTCATCCTGTTCCTGCGTCCGCCGCTGATCAAACGCCTGCATCGAGGCGAGGACCCGACCAAGTCCAACGTCGACGCGCTTCTCGATCTCCGAGGCATCGCGCTGCAGGACATCACCCAGATCTCCGGCCAGGTGAAGCTGAGCAACGGCGACACCTGGACCGCCCGCACCGCCGGAGCCGTGCCGATCCCGCAAGGATCACCGATCGCCGTCATGACGATCAACGGCGCGACCGCGACCGTCCGTCCCGTCAACGACTAGGAGAGTCTCTTGGACGATGCATCGTTCATCCCCGCAGCGATCGGGTGGATCCTCGTCATCGCGATCATCATCTTCGTGGTGGTCACGCTGGCTCGCTCCATCCGCATCATCCCCCAGGCCACGGCCGGCGTGGTCGAGCGCCTGGGCCGATATCACAAGACACTGACGCCGGGTCTGAACATCCTGGTGCCGTTCATCGACCGGCTGCGTCCCCTCATCGACATGCGCGAGCAGGTCGTGTCCTTCCCACCGCAGCCCGTGATCACCGAGGACAACCTGGTGGTCTCGATCGACACCGTCGTCTACTTCCAGGTGACCGATGCTCGCGCTGCGACATACGAGATCGCCAACTACCTGGGCGCCGTCGAGCAGCTGACGACGACGACACTGCGAAATGTGGTCGGTGGACTCAACCTCGAAGAGGCCCTGACCAGTCGCGACAACATCAACGGACAGCTTCGCGTCGTGCTCGACGAGGCGACGGGCAAGTGGGGAATCCGCGTCGGCCGCGTCGAGCTGAAGGCCATCGACCCGCCCATCTCCATCCAGGACTCGATGGAGAAGCAGATGCGCGCCGAGCGGGACCGTCGAGCGGCGATCCTCACGGCTGAGGGAACCAAGCAGTCGGCGATCCTCGAGGCCGAAGGTGCGCGACAGGCCGAGATCCTCCGCGCAGAGGGCGACAAGCAGGCCGCCGTGCTGCGCGCCCAGGGTGAGGCCGAAGCGATCCAGAACGTGTTCACCGCCATCCACCAGGGCGAGCCTGACGACAAGCTGCTCGCGTACCAGTACCTGCAAATGCTTCCGAAGATCAGCGAAGGCCAGTCGAACAAGCTCTGGATCATCCCGAGCGAGCTGACCGAGGCACTCAAGGGCATCGGCACCGCGTTCACCCCGCGACCGGGACAGCCCCCGACGAACCTGCCGGGCGCGTGACGCACCCGTATTTCGTCAAGGCGCGTCACCCCCGAGTCCTCGCTCACCGCGGTCTGATCACCGCGGCGGGCGGGGACTCCGGTGTCTGGGAGAACTCGGCCGCCGCCGTCGCCGCCGCTCATGCCGCCGGAGCAGAGTACATCGAGACCGACTGCCGGGTGACGGCCGACGGTGACGTCGTGCTCTTCCACGACGCGACGCTGCACAGACTGGCCGACGATCCCCGTCCCGTCGGTGAGGTGCGCACCCGCGAACTCGCCGCGATCTTCTCCGACCACGGCGGGCTGCTCACGGTCGCTGACGCACTCTCCGCCTTCCCGACCACGCGCTTCAACATCGACGTCAAGACCGTCGACGCGGCAGCACCCCTCGGCCCCCTCCTGGCGGAACACACGCATCGAGTTCTCGTGACCAGCTTCTCCGATGCGAACCGACGTGCGACGATCGCAGCGGTCCTGCGCGCGGGGGCTCCGCTCCGACCGGCGACGTCGGGCGGCAGCCGCACCATCGCCGCGGTCCGCGCTCTCTCCGCTCTGCGCCTCTCCCCCGGCCGCGCTCTGCTCGACATCGACGTGCTGCAGATTCCTGAGCGGCATCGCGGCGTGAAGGTGCTGACGCCTGCACTCCTCCGAGCGGCGCACCGGCGCGGCGTCGAGGTTCACGTGTGGACGGTGAACGACGCGGACTCCATGCGACGACTCGTCCGGCTCGGTGTCGACGGCATCGTCACCGACCGCGCCGATCTCGCGCTGGTCACGATCGGCCGCTGAGACCGCCACGCCGCCATTACGCTGTGGCGCTGGGATTCAGCTGTGAATAGCGCCGAGAACGCGCTCGTATGGATGAAGCGCACAGGCTGGAGCGTTATACCTGACAGCGACGAGAGGACCACACAATGGCAGATCGCAGCCTACGCGGCATCCGACTCGGCGCCCAGAGCCTACAGAGCGAAGAGGGCGTCGTTTTCATGGAGCGCCGTGAAACCACCTACATCTGTGACACCTGCGGCCATGTCACGAACCTGATGTTCTCGGCGGACGCAGAGCCGCCCCAGACGTGGGAATGCCGTTCCTGCGGAGCGGACGCGCGCCTGAACGTCGACGGCCAGGCCGTCACGCTCGATGCCACGGACGAGAAGGCCGCCCGCACACACTGGGACATGCTTCTCGAGCGTCGTACCCGCGCAGAGCTCGAGGAGCTCCTCGAGGAGCGACTCGCCTTCATCCGTGCCCGCCGCGGCGCAGGTGAAGACCCGACTCGCGAGAAGATCGGCGCCTAGCGCCTGCGGGCGCGCAACCACCCGAAGGCCAGCGCGCCCAGTCCGCCCCAGACCAGAAGACCTTGGATCCAGGGTCCCAGGACGACTCCAGCAGTCAGGCCGGAGCGCAGCTCGACATCCTCGAGCAACGCTCCGGCCTTTCCTGCATCCAGGCTCGAGACCGTCGTGCCATCCGCGCGGATCACCTGGCTGGTGCCGACCGTCGAGATGTTCACGACGCTGCGGCCGGTCTCGATCGCACGCATCCGCGCGACGGCGAGTTGCTGCAGATTCTCATTCGTCCCACGGAAGTCCGCGTTGTTCGTCTGGAAGACGAGCACTTCGGCACCGTCTGCCATGCCCTCGCTGATCACGTCGTCGTAGATCACGTCGAAGCAGATCGCCAGCCCGACCTTCACACCGTCGACGTCGATGACCGGCGGATTCGAGCCCGGGGTGTACTCGCGCTGGATCAGACCGATCAGATCGGGTGCGAGTGCGTTGAAGAAGGCGCGGTCGGGGACGTACTCCCCGAAGGGGACCGGATGCCGCTTGTCATGGACCTGCCCGTCAGCGCCCTCTTGCGTCCAGAGCATCGACGTGTTGTAGAAGAGACCGTCTCGTTCCGTGGCGGCATTCGCCAGCAGCGGTGCGCCGACACGCGAGGCGATCGCGCTCATTCTTCTCGCCAGAGAGTCCGATTGGAACGGATCGAAGTCGAGCGACCCCTCGGGCCAGACCAGCAGGTCGACGTCCTCGCCGTAGAGCGGTTCGGTCGCGTCGGTCTGCGCGTCGATGAGCGAGTAAGGCTCGCGCTCGTCGAAATACCCGCTCGGCCCGTTCCCCTGCACTGCCGCGACGCGCAGCGACCCGCTGGCCGTCGTGGGGAAGAGCGGTGTGAGCAGCAGAGCCACGGTCACGACGACCGGTGCGATCAGCGCAGCCGGCCGGCGCCAGAGTCGTTCGCGCACCACCTGGATCACGAGGGCGACGAGGAACACCATCAGGAAGCTGAGACCGCTCACGCCGGTCCAGGACGCGACGTGAGCCAGCGGGCTCTCGGCCTGGCTCATGCCCAGACGAGCCCAGGGGAACCCCCCATAGGGCCAGGAGCCGACGAACACCTCGCGCCCGACCCAGAGCGCCGCCACCACGGCCGGAAGGAGCAGGAGCCGCGCCCAGACGCTCGGGAAGGCTCGGGGCATCCAGCGATAGGCGAGGGTGATCAGGATCACGGCCACCGCCGTGAGCACGCCTTCCAGGACACTCAGCGCCGCCCAGGGCAGCGGGCCCAGGTAGCGAGATGTGAAGGACACGAGCAGTCCGAAGAAGAGCACACCGTAGACGAGTCCGACCGCCAGAGCTCCGCCGGCCCGTCGACCGATCAGCGCCACGAGCAGCAGCGCTGTGGCCGGGAAAGCCAGCACCCACACCGCAGTGGACGGATAGGACAGATTCATCAGGAGCGCGGCCATCGCCGCAGCGGGGAGGGCGAGCGAGAGCGGCAGGAGGGGGCGCTGCGGCACGCGGGGTTCGGGCATCCTTCCTATTCTCACATCGAGGAATAGGCGACGATGCCGCGACGGACGCCGTCCAGAGCCACGCGGGCGTTGCGGGCCAGCGCACCGTCTTCCGCGACGATCGAGAGCTGATCGAGCAGATCGATCGTCTGTTTGGCCCATCGCACGAAGTCGCCGGCCGCCATGTCTGCGTCCACGAGGACGCGGTCCAGCATCCCTCCTCGCGCCCACGAGTGCATCGCACCGGCGAGGCCCGCCGACAGAGGCTCGGATCCCGGCAGATGGTGGTCCTTCTCGAGGTCGTCCAGCTCGGCCCACAGGGTCGTCGTCTTCTCGTACGCTGCGCGGAAGGCACCGCGGGGCAGGTCCCGCTCCCCCGCGTTCGCCTCGTCGCGACGAGGCTCGTAGACGAGGCAGCAGGCCATCGCAGCGAGGGACGGCGCGTCGAGACCGTTCCACAGCCCCTGCCTGAGAGATTCGGCCACCAGCAGATCGCGTTCGCCGTAGATCCGGCGCATCGTCCGCCCGGCCTCGGTGAGCGTTGTCTCCCCCTCGTCGTCTCGGTGGAGATAGTCCAGGGTCTCGAGCACCTCGACGACGCGATCGAAGACGCGAGCCACCGTGCCGGTCCTCGTCTCGATCTGTCGGCGGATGCGATCGTTCTGACGCTTGAGCTTCCAGTACCGCTCGGCCCAGCGCGCATGGGCTTCGCGATCAGGGCATCGATGGCATCCGTGACGCTGCATGCGCGTGCGGAGGCTGTGGATCTGCTTCATGCGCTTGTCGCGCGATGTGCGCGGCGCGTTCGAGTCCTGGCGGTTCTTCTTCTCGAGATCGCTCAGCTCGCGGCGGATGGAGGCGTAATCGAGGAAGTCGCCGTGATCGCAGACCATCGCCGCCTTGTACCCGTCCAGCGACTCCTCTGCTTCGCGGACCTGTCTCGCCAGTCCGACGACTGCGCGGTCGGCCTGGAACTGCGCGAAAGACGACTCGAGCACTTCGCGGGCCCGGGGCTTGCCGAACAGATCGATCAGGTTGACGGCCATGTTGTACGTCGGCCGGAAGCTGGAGTTCAGCGGATAGGTGCGGCGAGACGCGAGGGCCGCGACCGCCTGCGGATCCATGCCCTCGGTCCACTGCACCACCGCGTGACCTTCGACGTCGATGCCGCGTCGTCCCGCGCGACCGGTGAGCTGCGTGTACTCCCCCGATGTGATCGCGACTCGGGCCTCGCCGTTGAACTTCTCCATCTTCTCGAGAACGACGGTTCTCGCGGGCATGTTGATGCCCAGAGCCAGGGTCTCGGTGGCGAAGACGACCTTCACGAGCTTGCGCTTGAAGAGGTCCTCGACGACCTCCTTGAAGGCCGGCAGCAGACCCGCATGGTGCGCAGCCACACCGCGCTCGAGGTTCTCGAGCCACTCCCAGTAGCCCAGCACACCGAGGTCCTCATCCTGCAGCGAACGGGTCCGGTCCTCGACGATCGCTCGGATCTCCGCGCGCTCCTCGGTCGACGTCAGCCGCACGCCCGATCTCCGGACCTGCTGCACCGCCGCATCGCACCCGACTCTGCTGAAGATGAAGAAGATGGCAGGCAGGAGATTGGCCTGCTCGAGCAGCCGCACCACGTCCGGGCGATCCATGCGCTCGATCCGACGCACATTCGCGGAACGGACGGGGCGACGTCCGCCTCGTGGCGGGCGCTGCGCCTGTCGGCCGGCATGACGATTGCTGCGATACTCCTGCGCCGAACGATTGTTGTCGTAGTTGGAGCCGGTGAAGGAGCGGATCCGCATCAGCTCCTGATTGACCTGTGCGGTCGCGATCCCCGCCCGATCGTCGAAGAGTGGCAGCAGATCATCACGGACGAGCACGTGCTGCTCGAGCGGAACCGGACGGATCTCCGAGACGATCACCTCGGTGTCCCCGCGCACGGTGTCGAGCCAGTCCCCGAACTCCTCGGCGTTCGAGACGGTGGCGCTCAAGGAGACCAGCCGCACGTGCTGCGGCAGGTGGATGATCACCTCTTCCCACACTGCCCCGCGGAAACGATCCGCGAGGTAGTGGACCTCGTCCATGATGACGTAGCGGAGGTCCCGGAGCGCGGCCGAGTCGGCGTAGATCATGTTGCGCAGCACCTCGGTCGTCATCACGACGATCCGGGCGTTGCCGTTGATGTTCGTGTCGCCGGTGAGCAGACCGACGTCGTCCGGGCCGTACACATCGACCAGCTCGCGGAACTTCTGATTCGAGAGCGCCTTCATCGGCGTCGTGTAGAAGGCCTTGTCCCGTGGAGTCTGCATCGCGAGATGGATCGCGAACTCGCCGACGATCGTCTTGCCTGCACCGGTCGGCGCGGCGACGAGCACGCTCTGGCCGTCTTCGAGTGCGTGGCATCCTTCGACCTGGAAGGGGTCGAGCTCGAACTTCTGGTTCGCAGAGAAGGCGACGGTCGCCGGGTGCCCTGCCGCCTGTCGAGCCGCGGCGTATCGTTCGGCCGGCGAGCTCATACGGCCACGGGTTCGATGCCTGCAGCGGCGTCGCGCTTGCGCTTGCGTCGGTCGAAGAGCATCGAGATGAAGGTCGCCGCGAAGTACAGCACGATCATCGATCCCATCAGCAGCAGCATCGAGAACACATCAGCAGGCGGAGTCGTGACGGCGGCGAAGATCGTGCACACCAGGATGGCGACTCGCCAGCCCTTCAGGATGTCGCGGCCCGACATGATGCCGGCGAGATTGAGTGCCACCAGGAAGACAGGCAGCACGAAGGCGATGCCGAGCACGAGCAGGAACTTGAAGACGAAGTCGTAGTAGGTGGAGTAGTCGAAGAACTGCGCCATGCCGGTGGGGACGAACGATGCCATGACTTCGATCACATGCGGAAGCACGAAGAACGCGACCGTGCAACCGCCGAAGAACAGCGGGATGGCCGCCCCGAGGAATCCCCAGGTGTACTGGGTCTCCTTCTTCGTGAGCCCCGGCATGACGAAGGCCCAGACCTGCCACAGCCACACCGGCGCGGAGATCAGGAGTCCGATTGCGAAGGCAATCCGCATGCGCAGATCGAACCCGCTCGTCACGGTGGTGAAATTCAGGCCGGTGTACTCGCGCCCCTGCTGCTCCGCGATCGTGGCGATCGGCACCGAGAGCAGGTCGATGATCGGCCCTGTCACGAAGAAGGCGATGATCATGCCGACCACCAGGGCACCAGCCGCGATGAACAGACGCTTACGGAGCTCGATCAGGTGCGCGCCGAGAGACATCCGCCTGTCACGGCCCGGCGTCTCCTGGTCGGCGGAATCGAGAGCGGACACGAACTAGGCGGATCGAGGAGGCTGACCCGGATCCGTGTCGCGAGCCGTCACCGTGGTGTCTGCGACCGAGGTCGTGGTGGTCGGGGATGCCGGATCTGCGGCATCAGTCGCGTCTTCGTTCTTCATCGCCTTCATCTCGCCCTTGAACACCCGGGCGGACTGACCGAGGCTCTTCGCCAGTGCCGGCAGCTTCGCCGCACCGAAGAGCAGCAGGATGACGGCGAGGATGATCAGCAGATGTGGCCAACCGAAAGCGCCCATGATTCTCCTTCGTCGTTTGGTGAAAGTCTAACGGGCGTTGTCGCCTTCGGGGTGGCGATACAGGGCGAGTCCGGCCGCAGCCCATTCCCGCGCCGCAGTTCGAGCGACGCCGGGATCCACCACTTCGAGGGCGCCGCCGAACTTCGCCGCCAGTCGCTTCACTCCCCGAGGGTCTGCGAGATGCAGCCGAACGGTGACGATCCCATCGCTGACGTCGGAGTTGTCGGCCGTCAGGAAGTCCCCGAGCAGGGGCGCCATCCGCTCGGGCACCCGCACTCGCACCTCCCCCTCGTCCTCGACGGCCGAGAAGGCCTCAGGGACGTGCTCGCCCGCGTGCGTGATCGGGATGTCGGTCAGCCGGGCATCGCTCACGCGATCCAGGTGGAAGGTGCGCATGGCCTGTCGCATGTGGCACCACCCCTGCAGGTACCACTGCGCGTTGGTGATGAGCACCTGCACGGGATCCACGGTGCGCGTCGTGGGCGCGGCATCGGGGGCCTGATACGTGAACGACACGGCGACGCCGTTCTGCACGGCTCTCGACACCACCTGGCGGACCTCGTCGACGGCGCTCGGCGCGACGACGACCTCGGCCGGCGCATCGGCCGCGCCGCGCGAGAGCTTCGAGATGAGGCCGCTGACCAATCCCGAGTCGGAGACCGCCGGCACGGCGGCGACCATCTGCAGGCCCGCGAGGAGCGCGGCGGCTTCTCGGGCCGTGAATCGAGGAACCCGGCGCAGAGCGACGTCGTTGGTGATCTCGATGATGTCCTCTTCGTCGAGGAGGTCCCAGTTGATGTCGAACATCTCCTGCGGCTGCTGCCAGAAGCCGGAATCACCGGGCAGGCCGATGACCGTGAGCTTCTCGACCATCTGCCGCATCTCCGTCGAGGTCACACCGAACTCGGCAGCCGCCTCGGCGAGCGAGACCTGTCCGTGCTCGAGGAGATAGGGCACCAGAGTCAGATAGACGCGGACTCGGTCGGCGGCGAGCAGCGGCTTGCCTTGGGCGCTCATCGGACCTCCCCCGCATCCGAATTCGTCGCCACGACCGCGGTCAGTCGATCGACGACGGCCGAGCGGAGCTCCGCAGGCTCGACAACCCGCACCTCGGGACCGTACGACGCGAGCTCGTCGGCGAAGATGTGCAGGTCCACGAACGGGACGAGGATGCCCTGGGTCGCCGCCGGAGTCGCCCGGCGGCCGAGCCGCAGCGACGCCTCGGTGCCGGGTGTGACCTCGAGCAGCGCAGAGTTCTGAGCGGCGACGCGCTCGAGACCGGCCAGGGCACGCTCCCCCGCGCCCTCGCGCAGCGCAGGGTCGAATGCCTTCGCCGTGATCTTCACATCGCCGACAATCCTGCTGAGCAGGAACATGCGGTCCTGCTCGATGTCCACATCGACGCCGAACACGTGCCATCTCGCTTCATAGTCGACGAGTGCGAGCGGGCGGATGCTGCGGCGCCGCGGTGCGCCCTCCCCCGGCTTGAGGTAGTCGAAGACGACCACGCGGCTCTTCTCGATCGCATCCTGCAGTGGAGGGAAAGCGGCATCGCGCGCGGTGATCCGCGGCGCGAACCCGATGATCGGTTCGTCGCCGTCGATCCCGAGCGCCCGGATCTTGCGCACGCCGGCCTTGGCGTCGCCGGATGCGGACTCGGCGCTCCACACGCTCCCCGCCAGCTGCAGCACGGCGAGCTCGGCGGCCGTGAACTCGATATCGCTGGGCAGGTCGTATTCCGCCTGCGGAATACGGTATCGCGCTTCGCGGAGGTCATTCGGATCGGCCTGATCCCCGATCGTCTCGACGGGGACGCCGAGAGTGCGCAGCTCATCCTTGTCGCGCTCGAACATCTTCTCGAGTGCATCCGAGCGCACGCCCGCATCGGCGCGCTGACGATAACCCGACACGTTGTCGAGGATCTGCTGCTTGGTGAGCCCGATCTCCGTGGCCATGAGCGCCACGACGAGATTCGTCAGGCGCTCTTCCGCGGGAATACGGGCCGCCATCACTGCTCCGGGACGGGAACGACGCCCAGGATGTCGACCACGATCGCGGTCGCCGGGTTTCCGTCTGCCTCGGGCACGACGACCAGGAGCTGGGAGCCGACCGTCGCGCCGACGAGCTCCTTCGCTGCGGGGCCGATGTTGGGCTCGGCACGCCACGTGCTCGAGGTGACCGTCTTGTCGTCCCATCCGAGCGCCATGATGTTGGTCACGATGGTCGATTCCTTCTCGACCTTCTCCCCGTCGCCCTTGATGAGCGTCTGAGTGACGGTCTCGGTGGGGGCGTCGCTGTCGGGGATGATCACTCCGGGGGTGCCATCGGGAGCGCGGACGACCGTCGGTAGGCCCCGGGCGTCGTTGAACTGCGATGAGCCCTCGGCGTGAGCGAGGTAGACATCCTGGAGGTCGATGATGGCGACCACGTTCTCATCCTCTTCGAGACCGAAGGCCTCGACATTCGCCTCGCCGAAGTCCTCGGGGGTCAGCACCGCGACGATCCGGCTGCCTCCGGTCGCGCACTCCAAAACGGTCTCGAGACCGGCGGACCGCTCTGCCCAGTAGGAGATGCTGTGCACACGGCTCGGGTCGCCGTTGAACTCGGACTCGTACAGCTTCTCGCCGCTCTCGCCGCCATAGAAGGCGATGTCGAGCACCATCGGCTGGGAGGTGGTGGTGAGGGTGTTTCCCTCGCCGGTCACCACGTCGGCGAAGGACGTCTCTTCCGCCTTCACCGGGCTGTACACGGTGACGTCCGGAGCCTCTCCGAGGTCGCCCTCGACGGTGACCGAATCCTTCACGGATGCGGTCGATGCCGCCGCCCGATCGCACGCATCACCGGCGAACGAGGGCGCCGAGGCGCATCCGGTCAGAGTGAGGACGGCGAGGCTGATGGTTGCCAGAACGGCGGACGTTTTACGCACGCGCTCCAGTCTATTCCGTCGGTGGCTCGGATTCGCGCGAACCGGCGGCGAGACGGGCGCCCTCAGCGGCCTTCGCGGCCTCTCTCGCCCGCTTGCGCAGATTCTTGTCGTTGATCTCGCGATCGCCGACAGCCCCCGGCGTCCACGCCTCGACATCCGCATCGCCGTAGCTGCTCTTCGATGCCCTGCGCTTCACCTGAGGGGCCACGGCGCCCGGCGCCAGCCGACGAGCCGTGAGGAGGAAGCCGGTGTGCGCCACCATCCGGTGATCGGGCCGCACGGCGAGACCCTCGACGTGCCAGCCGCGAACCATCGTCTCGGACGCCTCGGGATCCGTGAACAGACCCGTGCTCCGGATGTACTCGGCCACCCGCGAGAGCTGCGTGGCGGTGGCCACGTAGCACAGCACGACGCCGCCGGGGGTGAGTGCGTCGGCGACGACATCCATGCATTCCCACGGCGCGAGCATGTCGAGTACGACACGGTCGACCGTGCCCGCCGGGAACTCCGCCGGCAGCGCATCCGCGAGATCTCCCACCACGACGTCCCAGGTGTCCGGCGTCTCGCCGAAGAAGGTCTCGACGTTGCCCCGTGCGACCTGGGCGAAGTCCTCACGACGCTCGAACGACACCAGCCGGCCGACCGGACCGATGGCCCGCAGGAGCGAGAGCGAAAGGGCACCGGACCCTACACCCGCTTCCACGACGACGGCACCGGGGAAGATGTCGGCCTGCATCACGATCTGCGCGGCGTCCTTGGGGTAGACGATCGCGGCGCCGCGCGGCATCGACATCGCGAAGTCGCGGAGCAGAGGCCGGAGCGCGAGGTACTCGTGTCCCGAGCTGTTCGCGGCCACTGAGCCGTCGGGCAGACCGATGAGGTCGCGGTGCCGGAGCACGCCCTGGTGCGTGTGCAGCTCGCCGTCCTCTCGGAGGGTCACGGTGTGCAGGCGACCCTTGGGGCCGGTCAGCTGCACCCGATCGCCCTCGCGGAACGGCCCGCTCGGCCGCTGTGAGGTGGTGTCGGTCATCGGGTGGCTCCCGTCATGGAGGTCTTTCGGTCGAAGAGTTCGATCAGGTCGGCGGCGGTGCGCCCCTCGAGGCTCGGCCACAGCTCATGCGCGCCCACGTGATCGAGCGAGACGATATGCGGCACGCCGAGGGCGACGGCGCCGGATGCGATGCCCGCGCGGAGCCCGGTCGGCGAGTCCTCGATGACCACAGCATCGGCGATGTCGATCTCGAGCAGGGATGCCGCGTGGAGGTAGGGCTCGGGGTGGGGCTTCGGGTTGGTCACATCATCGCCGGCGACGACGATGTCGAAGGCCTGGAACTCGATCAGGTCGACGACGCTCAGCGCCATGCGACGCAGCGACATCGTGACGAGTCCTGTGGGGATCCCCGCTGACCTCAGGTCCTGCAGCAGCTCGCGGGCGCCGGGCCGGAAGGGCACTCCCTGCGTGCGCAGTGCATCCTGCACGCCGTCGGTGAGGAGCGAGATGATCGCCTCGGCATCCATGTCGACGCCCGCGTTCTGAAGGATGATCGCGCTGTCGATGAGTCCGTTGCCGACGAGCTGAAGCGCATCCTCATGGGTCCACGTGCCGCCGAAGGATTCGACCAGCGCGGTCTCGGCCGCCATCCAGTACGGCTCGGTGTCGACGAGTGTTCCGTCCATGTCCCAGAGGATCGCGCGGGGCTGTCTGCTCACCGAACCATGTTACCCGTGGCTCCACCCCGTCCCCGCGCCGTCGGACTAGCCTGGAGGGATACCGATCCGGAATCCACGAAGGGAGCCCACGATGGATGGCCTCGGTTCACGCATCGTCATCGTCGCCTTCGACGGGTGGAACGACGCAGGGGAAGCCGCGAGCGGCGCGGTCGCCGCACTGCGCGAGACGACGGACTACGACCTCGTGCACTCGATCGACCCGGAGCTGTACTTCGACTACCAGTACACGCGCCCTGCGACGAAGATGGACGCCGAAGGGCGTCGCCAGCTCACCTGGCCCGAAGCCGGACTCTGGCGCCCGCGCGACCCGGGTCCCGGTCCCGAGTTCTGGATCCTCACGGGCGTGGAGCCTGCGCGCACCTGGCAGGCTTTCGCGTCGGAATTCATCGACGTCGCTCTCCGCGACGACATCACGGGCTTCGTGACGCTCGGCGCGATGCTCTCCGACGTGCCCCACACCCGCCCCATCTCGATCTTCGCGTCGAGCCAGAACGAGCAGGTCCGCGAGGCGCACGGCCTCGAGCGCTCGCTCTACGAAGGCCCCGTCGGAATTCTCAGCGTCATCGAGCACTTCGCCGAGAGCGCCGGCATTCCGACCGCCAGTCTGTGGGCGAGCGTGCCGCACTACGTCGCCTCCGCCACACCGTCGCCCAAGGTGACCCTCGCTCTTCTCGATCGGCTCGAGGAGCTGACCGGCGTGGACGTGCCTCGCGACCACCTGCGCACCGAGGCCGCCGCCTGGGAGGCATCGATCGATGCCGCCGCCGCGGACGACGAGGACATGACCGAGTACATCCATCAGCTCGAGCGCACGCGCGACACGTGGGACTCCCCCGATGCGTCGGGCGATGCCATCGCTCAGGCCTTCGAGCGCTATCTCAAGCGCCGTGGCGACGGCCCCGGCGACCACAAGCGGTAGTCGCCGGGGCCCTCGTCATCACGCCGCGATGACGCCGGTCCCCAGCAGCACCAGGAGAACGGTGCCCAGGAGGATGCGGTAGATCACGAACGGCAGGAAGCTCCGCTTCGAGATGTAGTTCATGAAGAAGGCGATCACGCCGAGCGCCACGACGAATGCGATGCCCGTCGCCGCGAGCGTGTCTCCGAAGGAGAAGAACGACGGCTCGTCCCAGCTCTTGAACACCTGGTAGAAGCCACTGCCGAACACGGCGGGGATCGCGAGCAGGAACGCGTAGCGAGCGGCTGCGGCACGCTCGTAGCCGAGGAAGAGTCCCATCGTGATCGTTCCACCGGAGCGCGAGACTCCGGGGATCAGCGCCAGAGCCTGCGCGAAGCCGTACGCGATGCCGTGCGGGTAGGTGAGCTGATCGAGCTTGCGCCGCTTCGCGCCGACGTGGTCGGCGATCCCGAGCAGGATGCCGAAGACGATCAGCATGATCGCGACGATCCAGAGGGAGCGGAAGACGGTCTCGATCTGGTCCTGGAAGAGCAGCCCCAGGACCACGATCGGGATGCTGCCGATGATGATCATCCATCCCATGCGCGCATCCGGATCGCTGCGCGGGACCCTGCCGGTCAGCGACCGGAACCACTGCGCGATGATCCGCACGATGTCGCGCCAGAAGAACACCACGACCGCCGCCTCCGTGCCGATCTGGGTGATCGCGGTGAACGCGGCGCCGGGATCCTCGCCCGACGGCAGGAAGGTGCCGAGGATGCGCAGATGGGCGCTGGAGGAGATCGGGAGGAACTCGGTGAGTCCCTGGACGATGCCGAGGATGAGCGCTTCGAACAAGTGCATGGAGGAGCTTTCTGAGTCGTGGTGCGCGGACGTGGAGCCGAGAGCTCAATACGTGCGCAGCAGATCGGCCAGCACCCGCTGACCGAAGACAAGCGATTCTACGGGCACCCGCTCATCGACCCCGTGGAACATCCCGGTGAAGTCGAGGTCTGCGGGAAGCCGGAGAGGCGCGAACCCGTACCCGGTGATTCCGAGATACGCGAGCGCCTTGTTGTCGGTTCCTGCACCCAGCAGGTACGGGATGACCGGCACACCGGGGTCATGCCGGCCGAGACTCGCGACCATCGCCTCGACGAGCTCGCCGTCGAAAGGCGTCTCCATGCCGATGTCCCGCACCACCGTCTGGATCTCGATCTCGTCGCCGACGATCTGCTGCAACTCGGCGAGCACGTCGTCTTCAGTTCCGGGGATCACCCGCACGTCGATCAGCGCCTCGGCACGCTCGGGGATCACGTTGTGCTTGTATCCGGCGGACAGTGCGGTCGGGTTCGTCGTCGTGCGGAACGACGAACGGAGGAAGGCCTCGGCGGGCCCGGCGGCCGCCGCGAGGGCGTCCGGGTCGTCGACGGAGCGCCCGGTGAGATCGCTCAAGCCCTGCAGCAGCGCCTCGGTGGTGGGAGTGAGTCGCAGGGGCCACCGCGTGCGACCCAGGGCCGCCACGGCCTCCGCGAGCTTCGTGACCGCATTGTCGTCGTGGAGACGGCTTCCGTGGCCGGCGCGGCCCTTCGCCACGAGGCGTATCCAGATGAGCGCCTTCTCCCCCACCTGGAGCAGGTAGGCGCGGCGATCGTCGACCGTGATCGAATAGCCGCCCACCTCGCTGATCGCCTCGGTCGCGCCCTCGAACCACTCGGGGCGGTTCTGCACGACGAGAGCCGATCCCTCGACTCCGCCGTTCTCCTCATCGGCGAAGAAGGCGAGCACGAGGTCGCGTTCGGGCTGCTCGCCCGCTCGCAGCAGGTCGCCGACCGCCGTCAGGATCATCGCGTTCATGTTCTTCATGTCGACGGCGCCCCGCCCCCAGAGCATGCCGTCCTTGACGACGCCCGCGAAAGGATCGACGGTCCAGTCCTCGGCCATGGCCGGGACGACGTCGAGGTGCCCGTGCACCACGAGCGCCGGCTTGCTGCGGTCGCGTCCGGGCACCCGTGCCATGACGTTCGTGCGCCGCAGGATGGGCTCGTAGTACTCGACTTCCAGGCCGAGATCCTGCAGATAGGCGCCGACGTACTCGGCCGATTCCCGCTCGCCCTTCGCGTTGCCCCCGCCGAAGTTCGAGGTGTCGAATCGGATCAGGTCGCGCGCGATGCGAACCACCTCGGGCAGAGACACGTCAGTCATGGAGTCCAGGCTATCGAAAGGCCGTGGCGCGCCCGGGCGTCGCCGTCGGTTTCTGAGTGCCCCAAAGCTCGTGCTAATGTAAATCTTCGTTCGGCAACGAACATCCAACACCTGCGCGGGTGGCGGAATGGTAGACGCGCTACGTTGAGGTCGTAGTGCCCGTAAGGGCGTGGGGGTTCAAGTCCCCCTCCGCGCACAGACAGGCCCCGGATATCCACATGATATCCGGGGCCTTCTTCGTTTTCGGTGCCACCGTGTCGTCGGACAGGACTCGCGCGGATCGTCGAGTCCTGTCCGACGCGGTCGGGCCGGCGCCTGTCAGACCGCGCCGACGCCGAACACCAGACCGAGCACGTACGTGACCGCTGCGGCTCCGAAACCGATCGCCAGCTGACGCAGCGCACGACGCAGGGGCGGCCCTCCGGACAGGATGCCTACCATCGCTCCCGTCGACAGGAGCGCGATGCCCACGAGCACGAGAGCGACGACCACCGCTGTGGTCCCCTCGAGCCCGAAGAGCCACGGGAGCACGGGGATGATCGCGCCGGATGCGAAGAGCAGGAAGCTCGAGATCGCAGCGGTCCAGTCGCTGCCGACGATCTCGTGGTCGTCTCCGGCGTGGACGTGGACCGGCCCTGTGGCGGTGCGTTCCACGCCGGCGCGCGCGGCATCGACGATGCGCCGTGCGCGCTCCAGAGCCTCCTGCTGGCCGATCCCGCGCGCCCGGTATACCAGAGCGAGCTCGTTCTCATCGATGTCGAGGTCGGCGGCGGATGCCGCGGCATCCTCGTTGGCCTCCGTCGACGCGAGCAACTCTCGTTGAGACCGCACGGACACGAACTCCCCCGCTCCCATCGACAGCGCGCCGGCGAGCAGGCCTGCGATGCCGCTGAACAGGACGAAACCCGAACTGACGCCCGTGGCGCCGATGCCGAGCACGAGCGCGAGGTTGCTCACGAGGCCGTCGTTGGCCCCGAAGACCGCTGCGCGGAACGAGCCCGACAGGCGACGCCGACCCCGCGCAGCGAGACCGCGAACCACCTCGTAGTGCACTTTCTCGTCAGCGCGCATCGCCGGCGTCGCGTACTGCTCCGAGTCGTACGGTGAACGTGCCTCGGCGCTCTGCGCGAGGGCCAGCACGAAGATGGATCCGAAGCGGCCCGCCATCCAGCCGAGGAGGCGGGAGCGGATGCCGGCGCGTGGCAATCGGACCGGTTCCGCGCCGAGCAGATCGAGCCAGTGCTGCTCATGGCGCCGCTCGGCGTCGGCGAGGCTGAGAAGGATCTCACGCTCCTCCCCCGTGCGTCGGCTCGCGAGCTTCTGGTACACGTGTCCTTCGGCGCGTTCCTCGACGAGGTACCGCGCCCAGCGGCGGCGGTCTGCGGCGGTGGGCTCGGCGGCAGCGGGGGCTGTCATGAAGTCTCCTGATCGACGGTCCCCGTTCTCGGGGGCAACCGTTCAACGCTAGCTTCGGGAGCCCGTCTCCATCGCACCCGGCGACGGTATTGCCAGCTTTTCGGGTCTCCGAACCGACGCCAGGATTCAGGAGCGGACGCGCTTGCGGAGTACGTCGATACGGGACTGCAGCTGCGTCACGGTCGCCTGGGCGACTGCTGGTCCGCCGCAGATCCGGCGCAGCTCGGCATGGACCGCACCATGCGGTTCGCCCTTCTGACGGGCGTACAGCCCAACGAGGCTGTTCAGCAGCTGCCGTTGCTCGCGCAGCGTGCGGTGCAGGGGCGCAGGGAGCGTCGTCGTCTCGGTGGGACCCGCCTCGGCTTCTCTCGTCTCTCGCAGTCGCGTCTGCCGCGCCTGTCGCTGCATCAGGAGCTCGTGCACGTGCTCGGGCTCGAGAAGACCGGGAAAGCCGATGAACTCCTCTTCTTCGGGGGTGCCCGGCTCGGCCAGCTGACCGAACTCCTGGCCCTCGAACACGACCCGGTCGAAGTGGGCCACCGACGAGAGCGCCTGATAGCTGAATTCCTGGGTCAGCGCGTCGGACGCGTCGTCCTCGCGGTTCGCGGAATCGAGCAGCGAGTCCTCGAGCCCGTCGTCGTCCTTCGATTGACGGTCGAGCGCGTGATCGCGCTGCTTGTCCATCTCGTTCGCGAGACCCATCAGGACCGGCACCTGAGGGAGGAATACGCTCGCGGCCTCGCCACGGCGGCGTGCTCGCACGAATCGGCCGATGGCCTGAGCGAAGAACAGCGGCGTCGACGACGACGTGGCGTAGACGCCGACCGCGAGACGCGGCACGTCCACCCCCTCGGACACCATGCGCACCGCGACCATCCAGCGGTCCTCGCTGTTGCTGAACTTCTCGATGCGTTCGGAGGCCGTCGCGTCATCGGACAGCACGATCGTCGGCTGCTGACCGGTGATGCTGTGCAGGATCTTGGCGTAGGCACGCGCGACGGTCTGATCGGTCGCGAGCACCAGGCCGCCGGCATCCGGAACGTGATGCCTGATCTCGGTCAGACGACGATCGGCTGCGGACAGCACAGCCGGCATCCACTCGCCCTCGGGGTCGAGCGCCGTGCGCCAGGCCTGCGAGGTCACGTCCTTGGTGTTGTCCTGCCCGAGATGCGTCTCGAGTTCGTCTCCGGTGCTCGTGCGCCATCGCATCTTGCCGGCGTACATGTGGAACAGCACGGGGCGGACGACGCCGTCGGCCAGGGCGCGACCGTAGCCGTAGTTGTAGTCGGTGCGGGAGATCCGTGCACCGGACTCGTCAGGGTGGTACTCCACGAACGGGATCGGTGCGGTGTCGCTGCGGAAGGGCGTCCCGGACAGCAGCAGTCGGCGCTTCGCGGGCCCGTACGCGTCTCGGATCGCATCACCCCAGCTGAGGGCGTCGCCGCCGTGATGCACCTCGTCGAGGACGACGAGGGTCTTCGCATCCTCGGTCAGATGGCGGTGGACCGACGACTTCGCCGCGACCTGCGCGTAGGTCACGACGGCGCCGTGGTAATGCCGCGCCGGCGCCCAATGACTGTTGCGGAACCGGGGATCCAGACGGATGTGCACCCGCGCTGCTGCATCGGCCCACTGCGTCTTGAGATGCTCGGTCGGCGCGACCACGATGATCCGGTTGACCTCCCCCATGCGCATGAGCTCGACCGCGAGGGTGAGCGCGAAGGTCGTCTTGCCTGCACCGGGTGTCGCCGCGACGAGGAAGTCACGCTGATCCGCCTGGAAGTACTGTTCGAGCGCCTCCTGCTGCCAGGCGCGCAGCTTGTTCGCAGTACCCCAGGGGGCGCGCTGGGGGAAGGACGGAGAAAGCATCGAGTCAACGATAATCGCTGCCGTCGACACTCGGCACGCTCACGCGATCCGCCGCGCGCGTCCTCCCCACAGCCCACGCACCCGAGTAGGCTCGGTCACTGCGTGGCCGCCCCACATGGGCCGCGTTCGTTCGCGAAGGAGAGCTGGATGACAGACCAGGATTCGATCCGAACCCCGGAACTCGACAACGAGAATCCGCACCCCTGGCGGAGGTTCGTCGCGATCGGCGACTCGTTCACCGAGGGGATCGGCGACCCCGACCCCTCGCAGCCCGGCAGCCACCGCGGCTGGGCCGACCGCGTCGCCGAGGTGCTCTCGCGTCAGGTCGACGACTTCGCGTACGCCAACCTCGCCGTGCGCGGCAAGCTGATCGCCCAGATCGTGCGCGACCAGATCGAACCCGCCGTGGCGCTGCATCCCGACCTGATCTCGATCTGCGCGGGCGGCAACGACGTGATCCGTCCGGGCACCGACCCCGACGCCATCGCCGTCCAGCTGGAGGACGCCGTCGCACGCCTGTCGTCGACGGGTGCCGCCGTGCTGCTGTTCACCGGGATCGACACCGCCTTCACTCCTGTCTTCCGAGCGTTCCGCGGCAAGGTCGCGATCTACAACGAGAACGTCCGCGCGATCGCCGAGCGCCACGACTGCATCGTCGCCGACCAGTGGGCGCTCAAGGTCGTGCAGGACATGCGGTTCTTCGATGACGACCGTCTGCACTACAACTCGCTGGGCCATCATGAGGTCGCCCGCATGGCGCTGCGCGCGCTCAACGTGCCCAACGACCTCGAGTCCATGCAGCCCGAGCCGCTTCCGCTGCGCACCTGGCGGGAGGCGCGCTCCGAAGACCTCGGCTGGGCGCGGGAGCATCTGGTTCCGTGGGTGCTGCGGCGTCTTCGCCATGAGTCATCCGGTGATCACATCGTCGCGAAGCGTCCCGAGCCCTCGCCGATCATCTTCCCGTCGTCCGACTGACCATCTCATCTCATCCCGTCAGCGGCGTCCGAGCGCCCACAGCGCCACGGCCGCGGCAGACGCCACGTTCAGCGAGTCGACGCCTCCCGACATGGGAATCGTCACCACGGTGTCTGCCTCGTCGAGGGCGGTGCGTGAGAGTCCGTCGCCTTCGGATCCCATGACGAGAGCGACGCGCTCGGGACGCGACGCGACATAGGCGTCGAGAGTCACCGCGTCGTCGCTCAGCGCGAGGGCCGCGACGTCGAACCCCGCGGCATGAAGGTCGGTGACGGCGGACGCCCAGTCCGTGATACGGGTCCACGGCACCTGGAACACCGTTCCCATGCTGACGCGCACGCTGCGCCGGTACAGGGGGTCGGCTCCCCCGGGAGACACCAGCACGGCATCCGCTCCGAGCGCGGCGGCCGCACGGAATGCGGCGCCGACATTCGTGTGATCGCCGACGTTCTCGAGAATCAGCACGAGCGTGGCGGAGTCGATGACCTCACGCACCGTCGGCAGGTCAGGACGATGCATCGAGGCGATCGTGCCCCGGTGCACGGCGAAACCGGTCAGCGCCTCCGCCACCTCGTCCGGGACGACGTACACAGGTACATCGAGTTCGCCGACGATCGCTCGGATGTCCTCCACCCGCCGCTCCTGAACGAGGACCGATCGCGGACGATGCCCCGCAGCGACGGCTCGCGCGATGACTTTCGTCGATTCGGCGATGTACAGCCCGCCGGCCGGGTCGCTCACACTTCGGAGCGCGGTGTCGGTCAGTGCGCGATAGTCGTCGAGTCGTCGATCATCGGGATTCGTCACGCGCAGCAGTTCCACGAGCCCCAGTCTGCCATCGCTCTCCGAGTCGCCGTCGCGGTCGGCCGCGACGCGTCGAGCGGGCCTGCGCACGCCGTAGACTCGCACAGGGAGGTCCTGTGAGCGCATCGAGTCCGGTCGAACTGTCGACCACCATCGCTCGCACCGCCGAACTCCTGCGCGGTCGGAAGATCGCCTTGCTCACGGGCGCCGGGATCTCCACGGACTCGGGAATCCCCGCTTACCGCGGCGAAGGGTCGCGCAACCGGACTGATCCCATGACGATCCAGCGGTACCTGGCCGATGAGACGGCGCGGCGTCGTTATTGGGTCGGCGGGCATCTCGGCTGGCGGGCGTTCGCCCGCGCCGAGCCGAACCCCGGCCATCTCTCTCTCGCCGCCATGGAGTCCTCCGGACACGTCACCGGCGTCATCACCCAGAACGTCGACGGACTGCATCTGCGCGCGGGCAGCTCGCACGTCATCGAAGTGCACGGCACCATGCGCAGGGTTCTCTGCCTGAAGTGCGGCCAGGTCTTCGATCGCCGCGACATCGCAGTGCAGATCGAAGAGCGCAATCCCTGGATCTCCGTCCCCGAGAACGTGGCGCTCGCTCCCGACGGCGACGTGCTCCCCGAGAGCACCGACGGGTTCATCGTGCCGGTGTGCACGGTGTGCGAAGGGATGCTGAAGCCCGACGTCGTGTTCTTCGGCGAATACGTGCCGCAGGGGCGCTTCAAGGCCGCGGAGTCGCTGCTCCGGGCGAGCGATGCGCTGATCGTCGCCGGCTCATCCCTCGTCGTCAACTCCGGTGTGCGCCTCGTCGAGCGCGCACGACGCCGCAGCATCCCCCTCATCATCATCAACCGCGAGCCGACGCGCGCGGATGTCTGGGCCGATGCCACCATCGCCGCAGGCACCAGCGACGTGCTCCCCGCGATCCAGGAGCTCCTTGAATGACTCTGCTCACGCTCATCCGCCACGGCCAGACGGATTGGAACCTCGCCCGACGGATCCAGGGCTCCACCGACATCCCCCTGAACGAGAAGGGCCGTGCGGACGCACGGACCGCCGCGGATCGTCTCGAGGGCGTGACACATCACTCGATCTACGCCAGCCCGCTGAAGCGGGCGCGGGAGACGGCAGAGATCATCTCCGAAAGCCTGGGCCTCGGGGCTCCCGTGCTGGTGCCGGACATGCGCGAGCGCGAGTTCGGTGAGGGCGAGGGCATGCTGGTCTCCGACTACATCGAGAAGTACGGCGATTGGCTCTCGCCGGTTCCCGGCGCGGAGACCCTGGAAGGTGTCGCCGAACGGGCGCTGGTCGCCCTCGACGCGATCGCCCGCGATGCTCGCCGTCGCTCCGCACCGGTGGCGGAGTCCGTCATCGTCGTGACGCACGGCGGCGTGATCCGGTCACTGATCAACCACGTCTCGGGCGGCACGCTGCCGCGCGTCGGCGAGGTGCTCGCGAACGGTTCCGCCCACCGTTTCGAGGCCTCCCCCGGATCTCTGCGTCTCATCGACCAGGCGATCCTGGTCTGAACGACCGACCGCCACAGGTCATTCGATCAGCGGGTGCGACCGAGCAGCGACCGAGCATGCCTCAGCACGGGCTCGTCTATCATGCGTCCGTCGAAGCGGAACACGCCTCGCTCGCTCGCTGAGGCGGCGAGAACCCGGCGGGCCCACTCGAGCGTCGCGTCGTCTGGAGCGTACGCCGCGCGGATGACCGCCACTTGACTCGGGTGGATGCACGCGGTCGCGACGAACCCGGACGCGGCAGCGTCGACAGCCTCGGCCTCCTGACCTGCGACATCGCCGATCTCGATGTGCACGGCGTCGATGGCGCCCTTGCCCTGTGCCCCCGCTTCGAGGAGAACGCGGGAGCGGGCATAGCGCGCGATGTCTCGATAGCCACCCTCCGGTGTGCGGCTCGATGTGCCGCCGAGGGAGGCGACGAGATCCTCCGCGCCCCACATCATCGCGACGACCTGCGGATGTGCTGCGATGCGATCTGCCGCGTGGATCCCCTTCGCCGTCTCGCACAGGGCGATCAACGAGAACCTCTCGTCGAAAGCGGTGAGGCTCTCAGCGCTCTCGGTCTTCGCGACCATCACGGTGCGGAAGGCGGTCTGAGAGAGCATGGCGAGGTCTGAGACGAAGGCGTCGGAACCCGGTGCGTTCACGCGGACGATCACTCGATCGGGGTCCAGGTCGGCATCGACGAGATTGTCGCGAGCTGCGGCCTTCGCCTCGGCCAGCACCGCGTCTTCGAGGTCGAGGATGACAGCGTCCGCCTTCTCGAGGGCGCCGCGGAACCGTTCGGGTCGATCGGCAGGGCAGAAGAGCAGTGCCGGTCCGAGATCGAAGCTCATCGTTCCCCCTCGGGAAGGCAGTGCACGAGCACCGTTCGGGTCGCGGTGGCGACGACTGTGCCGTCCTGGTTGCGTCCGGTATGCGCGATGGTCACGATCCCCTGCCCCGCTCGTGACGTCGAGAGCCGCTTGTCGACGACCACGCTCTCGGTGTACAGCGTGTCACCGGCGAACAGCGGATGCGGGAAGGCGATCTCGCCCAACCCGAGCTGCGCCACCAGGGTGCCTTGCGTGAGCTGCGCGACGGATGCCCCGACCATGGTCGAGAGCGTCCACATCGAGTTGATCAGACGCGCACCGAACGGCTGCTGCCCATCGGCGAAGGCGTCGTCGAGGTGCAGCGCCTGGGTGTTCATCGTGAGCGTCGTGAAGAGGACGTTGTCGGCCTCGGTCGCGGTGCGCCCAGGGCGATGAAGATATCGGGCATCGGTGACGAACTCCTCGAAGAAGAGACCGCGCTGGACGATGTCGTGCATGATCACCTCACCTCCTCGGTTCGCTGAGCGGATGGCATCCTGCCACGCTACCCGGCGAGCCCCAGCGCTCGCGCGATCACGAGGAGCTGCACCTCGGTGGTGCCCTCGCCGATCTCGAGGATCTTCGAGTCGCGATAGTGACGGGCCACCGGGAACTCGTTCATGAAGCCGTTGCCGCCGAAGATCTGCGTCGCGTCCCTGGCGTTGTCCATCGCGGCCTCGCCCGCCACGAGCTTCGCGATCGCCGCCTGCTCCGCGAACGGCCGCCCGGCGTCACGGAGCCGTGCCGCATGGTGCCAGGCGAGCCGTGCCGTGTGCACTCGGGCACGCATGCGCGCGAGGGTGAACTGCGCGTTCTGTCGCGTGCTGAGGGCGCTGCCGAAGATGGTGCGACTCTTCGCGTAGTCGACGGCTGCCTCGAGGCAGCCCTCCGCGGCGCCGGTCGACAGTGCGGCGATCGCGATGCGGCCCTCGTCGAGGATGCTCAGGAAGTTGCGGAAGCCGCTCCCCTGCTCGCCCAGGAGGTTGCCGGCGGGGACCCGCGCCTCGGTGAAGCTGAGCGGATGCGTGTCGGACGCGTTCCACCCGACCTTGTCGTACGGCGCCTCGACGGTGAAACCGGGTGTGCCGTTGGGCACGATGATGGTCGAGATCTGCTTGCGGCCCCCCTCGTTCCCGGTGACCGCGGTGACCGTGACGAAACGCGTGATGGGCGTTCCTGAATTGGTGATGAACTGCTTCGACCCGTCGATGACCCATTCGTCGCCGTCGAGCCGGGCGGTGGTCCGGGTCGCTCCCGCGTCGCTCCCGGCCTCCGGCTCGGTGAGGCCGAAGCCCGCGAGCGCACGGCCGGCGAGCAGGTCCGGCAGGTACTCCTGCTTCTGCTCTTCGGTGCCGAAGCGGAAGACGGGCATCGCACCGAGGCTGACTCCGGCTTCGAGCGTGATGGCGATGGACTGGTCGACGCGTCCGAGCGCCTCGATCGCGATGCCCAGCGCCATGTAGTCGCCGCCCTGACCCCCGTACTCCTCGGGGAACGGCAGGCCGAACAGCCCGAGGTCACCCATCTGGGCGACCACGTCCATCGACAGCGTGTGCGTGCGGTCCGCCTCGTAGGACTGCGGCGCGACGACCGTCTCGGCGAACTCGCGCACCATCGCCGCGAGTTCGCGCTCTTCATCGGTCAGCTCATGCATCGTCACTTCTCCTCCGTCGTCATGTGCGCGACCGGCTGGTCGCGTCGAACCTGATCGCCGACGGCGACCATGAGGCGCACCGTCCCGTCCTGGGGCGCCAGCACCGGGTGCTCCATCTTCATCGCCTCGATCGAGACGAGCGGCGTGCCGGCGGTCACGACGTCGCCATCGCGGACATGCACGGCCACCACGCTTCCCGGCATCGGAGCTCTCGCATCCGGACCGTTCGCGGACTCGCTCTGCTCCCTCTGCTGCAGACGGTGCAGCAACAGGGCTCGGCGATCGAGAGGCTCCAGGCGCACGGTGCGTCCGTCCTCGCTGACCCAGACCGCACCGTCGTCGTCCACCGCAGCCATGGCGCGCGACCGCGAGCCGCTGGATGCAGGCGCGGGGATGACCTCGCCGCGTTCGGTCCGGAAGGAAATCTCGCGCCGATCGTCCTGCGTGAGGTCCTGCCACACCGCGCCCGCTCGCTGACTCGCCCTGGTCGCGCCGACCGCGTCATCCGTGCCTGAGACGGTTCGCCGTGCGGCGGCCAGCATCGTCGGCGATGGCGGCTCCTCGACGAACGGCAGAAGCGTCTCGATGAGTCCCGTGTCGAGGTCCCCGGCCGTGACCCGCTCATCGCGGCAGAGTGTGCGCAAGAACCCGATGTTCGTGTCCACACCCAGCACGACGGTCCTGCTCAGAGCCTCATCGAGCAGGCGGAGCGCGGTGGTCCGGTCGTCAGCGAACGCGATGATCTTCGCGATCATCGGGTCGTAGAATCCGGTCACGTCGTTGCCCGTCTCCACGGCCGCATCGACCCTCACGCCGCGCGGCGGATCGAACAGCAGCACGCGTCCGGTCGAGGGCAGGAACCCGCGCTCCGGCGATTCCGCGTACACGCGCGCCTCGACGGCGTGACCGTGCAGACCCGGCGCAGGGTCGAGAAGTCCGCCTGCCGCGACGTGGATCTGCAGGGCGACGAGGTCGAGGCCGGTGACCTCCTCGGTGACGGGGTGCTCGACCTGCAGACGGGTGTTCATCTCGATGAAGAAGACCTGGTCCGGAGCATCGGCGTCGATGAGGAACTCCACGGTTCCGGCGCCGACGTACGAGACGCTCTGTGCGGCCTGCGTGGCGGCTTCGAGGAGTCGGTCCCTCGTCGACTCGGGGATCCCCGCAGAGGGAGCCTCCTCGATCACCTTCTGGTGACGTCGCTGCAGCGTGCACTCGCGCTCGCCGAGGGTGATCACCGTTCCGTGAGCGTCGCCGAACACCTGCACCTCGATGTGCCGGGGGCGTCGGATGAGCCGCTCCAGGATCAGGGAGTCGTCACCGAACGCCGAACGCGCCACCCGTCGAGCGGACGCCAGTGCGGCGCTGAGCCCGGATGCCGCCTCGACGACCTCCATACCCTTGCCGCCGCCGCCCGCACTCGGCTTGACGAGCAGCGGGTAGCCGACAGCGTCGGCCTCGTCAGCGATCTCCGCGTCCGACAGTCCTCTCGCATCGAAACCCGGCACCACCGGGACCCCGGATCGCACGACATGGTCGCGGGCCTTCGCCTTGTCTCCCATGATCTGGAGTGCGTCGACCGACGGACCGATGAAGACGATGCCGCTCTCCGCGCATGCCTCGGCCAGCCCGACGCTCTCCGAGAGGAATCCGTAGCCCGGATGGATGGCCTGCGCTCCGGTCGCGCGGGCTGCGGCGATGACGGCATCGATGTCGAGGTACGACTCGGCGACCGGCGCCGGGCCGATCCGCACGGCTTGATCGGCCTCGCGCACATGGGGGGCGTCGGCATCCGCATCGCTGTAGACGGCGACGCTGCGGATGCCCATCGCACTGAGAGTGCGGATGACCCGGCGTGCGATCTCGCCTCGATTGGCGACGAGGACGCTGTCGAAACGATGGGAGGTGGGGACACTGTTCGTCATTGCGGTCACATCCGGAAGAGGCCGAAACGCGGCTCGGGCAGAGGGCTTCGCGCGACCACATCGAGGGCGAGCCCCAGCAGGTCACGGGTCTGGGCGGGGTCGATGATGCCGTCGTCCCACAGGCGCGCGGTGGCGTAGTACGGCTCACCCTGGGTCTCGTACTGCTCCCGGATGGGCTGTTCGAACGCGAGCCTCTCGTCGGTACTCCACGCCTGTCCGCGAGCCGTCAGCTGGTCGTCCTTCACCGTCCCGAGAACGGAGGCCGCCTGGGCGCCGCCCATCACCGAGATACGGCTCGCCGGCCACGTCCACAGGAAGCGAGGCGAGTACGCACGTCCGCACATGGAGTAGTTGCCGGCCCCGAAGGATCCGCCGATGATGACGGTGAGCTTCGGCACGCGGGTGCTGGCGACAGCGGTGACCATCTTCGCTCCGTCCTTCGCGATGCCGGCCGCCTCGGCATCCGATCCGACCATGAAGCCGGAGATGTTCTGCAGGAACACCAGAGGGATGCCGCGTTGGTCGCAGAGCTCGATGAAGTGCGCGCCCTTGAGGGCGGATTCGCTGAAGAGCACTCCGTTGTTCGCGACGATCCCGACCGGGTGCCCGTGCAGGCGCCCGAAGCCGGTGACGAGAGTCGTGCCGTACTCCTTCTTGAACTCGCGGAACGTGCCGCCGTCGATCAGCCGATCGATCACCTCGTGCACGTCGTACGGGGTGTTGACGTCGACCGGGACGACGTCATAGAGCGAGCCGGGTTCGGACGGCCGACGCGACTCGACCACGTCCCAGACCGGAGCGAGGGGCGACGGCAGGGTGGCGACGATGTCGCGCAGGATCTCGAGTGCGTGCTCGTCATCCTCGGCGAGATGGTCGACCACCCCGCTGCGCCGGGCGTGCAGTTCGCCGCCGCCGAGCTCCTCCGCCGACACGATCTCACCGATCGCCGCTTTCACGAGCGGAGGGCCGCCGAGGAAGATCGTCCCCTGGCCGCGCACGATGACGGTCTCGTCACTCATCGCGGGGACATAGGCTCCGCCCGCCGTGCACGAACCGAGCACGGCGGCGAGCTGCGGGATCCCCTCCGCGGACATCCTGGCCTGGTTGAAGAAGATGCGTCCGAAGTGCTCGCGGTCCGGGAACACCTCGTCCTGCTTGGGGAGGAAGGCGCCGCCGGAGTCGACGAGGTAGAGACACGGAAGTCGATTCTCGAGCGCTATCTCCTGTGCGCGCAGGTGCTTCTTGACCGTGAGCGGATAGTAGGTTCCGCCCTTGACTGTCGCGTCGTTGCACACGACCATCACGTGCCTGCCGTGGACGAGGCCGATCCCCGCGATGACTCCTGCGGCTGGCGCCTCTCCCCCGTACAGTCCGTCGGCCGCCAACGGGGCGATCTCGACGAAGGGGCTGCCCTCGTCGAGGAGTCTGGTCACACGATCACGCGGGAGGAGCTTGCCGCGCGCGATGTGCCGTTCCCGGGATGCCTGCGGCCCCCCTTGAGCGGCGACGGCCAGTCGTTCGTGCAGCTCGGCAGCGAGAGACTGCTGGGTTGCGGGCATCGTGACGTCCTCCTCGACCACATCGCGCCGGCGTCATCGCCCTGGCGCATTCGATGCTTTCTCGGTTAGTGTTCACTAACCGATCGCATCAGGTTAGCGAGGATTAACTGAGATGACAAGCCCTCCCACTGCGCGAGACCGCGCCAAGGCGGAGCGGTCTGACGCCATCCTCCGAGAAGCCGCACGGCTCTTCGCCGAGAGCGGATACAACGGTGTGAGCCTCGAGGACATCGGCGCTGCCGTAGGCGTTTCCGGACCGGCCGTCTACCGCCACTTCGCCGGCAAGCAGGCGCTGCTCGGCGCCGTGCTCGTCCAGGTGAGCGATGACCTGGTCTCGGGCGGCACGAGTGTCGCGGCTGGCGGGTCCACACCCGAGGAGCGCATCCGCGCGCTCGTCGCCTTCCACGTGGAGTTCGCGCTGGGTCACGCGGATGTGATCCGAGTGCATGACCGGGACGTCGCGCATCTCGCCGCTCAGGATCATGCCGAGGTCCGCCGGCTGCAGCGCGCATACATCGAGCTCTGGATCGAGACCCTGAGCCCTCTGGTCGATGCCGACGCCGACGAGCTTCGTCTGCGGGTGCAAGCGTGCTTCGGGCTCATCAACTCGACACCGCACAGCACGCGCGCGGCGTCCCGGCAGCGCTCCGCCACCGCGACAGTGCTCGCCGCGATGGCGGAATCAGCGCTCCGAGCGACTACCTGAGCAGCATCGCCCTCCCCGGTTCCTCCAACACGTCCGCGACGTCCTTGAGGAACCTCGCTCCCTCCGCCCCGTCGACGATGCGGTGGTCGAACGACAGGCTGAGAGTCATCACTTGGCGAAGGGCGATCTCACCGCGGTACTCCCACGGAAGGCGCCGGACGGCGCCGACGGCGAGGATTCCCGACTGCCCCGGAGGCAGGATGGGGGTGCCCGAGTCGATGCCGAACACACCGATGTTCGAGATGGAGAAGGTGCCGCCCGCCAGCTCGACAGGAGATGTGCGTCCTTCCCGCGCGGTGACGGCGAGAGATGCCACCGCATCGGCGAGCTCCGTGAGTGTCAGAGACTCGGCGTCGCGGATGTGAGGCACGATGAGTCCCCGCTCGGTCGCTGCGGCGATCCCGAGGTCCACGTATCCGAACTGCACGATCTCGCCCGCGGACTCGTCCCATCGGGCATTGAGCCCGGGCGTGCGACTCAAGGCGAGACAGGCCGCTTTCGCCACCACCGCAAGCGGACCGATCCGATGCTCCGAGAGTGAGCGGTCGCCCCGCAGCGAGGCGATGAGGTCCATCGTCGCCGTGACATCCACCGTATGGAAGACCGTGACGTGCGGTGCGGTGAACGCGCTCTCGACCATCGCCGCAGCCGTGTGCTTGCGAACTCCGCGGATGGGGATCCGCGTCTCCCGAGAGCCATCACGGAGGCTCGCGGCATCGTCCGGAACCCGCGGTCGGGGAGGCGCGGGATCGACCTGTTCTGCGGTCGTCGCCGTGCGAGACGCGTAGTCGTCGACATCCCCGCGGGTGATCACGCGATCCCCCACCGTCGCCGCCACCAGCACGAGATCGATCCCGAGACGCTTGGCATACGCACGCACGGGCGGAGTGGAGCGCGGCCGCTCGGCGACGACCTCGACGCTCACGGTCGGCGACGCGTCGTGCGGCGCCGCTTCGAGCACGGCCGTGTCGGTCGCCGCCCGTCCGCCGACCGCACGTCTGGCACGTCGGGCCGGTCGCCCGGATGCTGATGGCGCAGCTCCGTAGCCCACGAGGTTGGGTTGCGCCTTCTCCTCAGCACCGCCGCCATCCGAGGCGGCAGACGAAGCGTCGTCGGCTCCCTCGACATCGAACTCGATCAGCGGCGCGCCCACTGCGACGGTCTCCCCCGCCGCAGCATGCAGGGCTGTGACGACGCCTGCGTGCGGAGAAGGCAACTCGACGATCGCCTTGGCGGTCTCGACCTCGGCGAGAGTCTGATTGAGCGCGACGACATCGCCGGGAGCGACGAGCCACTGGACGACCTCCGCCTCTGTGAGTCCTTCTCCGAGGTCGGGCAGTCTGAACTCCGCGTTCACGCGTCTGCTCCAGTCAGGCTGTTCGGACGGTCGAGCACCCGGTCGACGGCGTCCAGCAGTCGGTCGAGATCCGGCAGATGGTATTTCTCGAGCTTCGCCGGCGGGTACGGGACGTCGTGTCCGGTCACGCGCAACGGCGCCGACTCGAGGTACTCGAAGCAGCGCTCCGTGACGCTCGCGATCACCTCAGCCGCCATACCGGCCTCTCGCGACGCCTCGTGCGCGACGACGACACGGCCGGTCTTGCGGACCGACGTCGCCACGGTGTCGTAGTCGACCGGCGACAGCGAACGCAGATCGATGACCTCGAGCGAGATGCCATCGTCTTCGGCGGCCTCGGCGGCCTGCAGCGCGGTCGTCACCATCGCCCCGTAGGTGATGAGCGTCGCATCATCGCCTGTGCGGACGACTCGCGCGAGTCCCATGGGGGCGGCATCCGCGAGCGGGGCGTCGAGATCGACATCGCCCTTGTGGTGGTAGAGCCGCTTCGGCTCGAAGAAGATCACCGGGTCGTCCGACGCGATCGCCTGGCGAAGACTCCGATAGGCGTCTTCCGGATTGGAGACCGCGATCACACGGAGCCCTGCGGTGTGCACGAAGTACGCCTCAGGCGATTCCGAGTGATGCTCGGCCGCACCGATGCCTCCCGCCCAGGGGATGCGGATCGTGATCGGCATCTTCACCCGGCCCTGCGTCCGGTAGTGCAGCTTCGCCACCTGCGCGACGATCTGGTCGAAAGCCGGATAGACGAAACCGTCGAACTGGATCTCGACCACAGGGCGATAGCCGCGGAACGCCAACCCGACCGCCATGCCGACGATGCCGGATTCAGCGAGGGGCGTGTCGATGACACGCTGGGGCCCGAACTCGTCGAGGAGTCCATCCGTGATGCGGAAGACGCCTCCGAGCTTGCCGATGTCCTCGCCCAGCAGCACGACCTTGTCGTCGTCGCGCATCGCCCGTCGTAGACCTGCTCCGAGCGCCTTTCCGAGAGTGATCTGAGTCATGCTCACGCCTCGCCGTCGAACGACGCGAGGTACGCGGCGTACTCGTCGCGCTGCCGCTCGAGGCCCGAGTGCGGCTCTGCGTAGACGCCGTCGAACACCGCGAGCGGAGGACGCGTCACCATGCCCAGGCACTCGGCGCGCATGTCTCGAGCCGCGGCGTCTGCCGCTCTCTGCGTGTCCGCGAGCTGGTCGTCGTCGAGCTCCCCGATCGAGCGCAGGTGTGCCTCCAGCCGGGCGATCGGGTCACGCTCACGCCATGCCTGGAGTTCGTCGTCGCTGCGGTAGCGGGTCGGGTCGTCGGCTGTCGTGTGCGGCCCCATGCGATATGTGACGGCCTCGATGTAGGCGGGGCCCTGTCCGGACCGCGCGTGCGCGAGAGCCCAGCGCATCGCGGCCATGCAGGCCAGCACGTCGTTGCCGTCCACGCGCAGGCTCGGGATGCCGAAGCCGGGCGCGCGTCCGGCGATCGGATACTGCGATTGCACCGACACCGGCTCCGAGATGGCCCAGTGGTTGTTCTGGCAGACGAACACCACCGGAGCCTGATACGAGGACGCGAAGATCATCGCCTCGTTCACATCTCCCTGGCTCGTGGCACCGTCGCCGAAGTAGGTGACGGCGACCTCGTCCGCATCTTCGTGACGGATGCCGAGCGCATACCCCACCGCGTGGAGCGTCTGCGCTCCGATGATGATCTGCAACGGAGCGACGCGGAGTGCTGCGGGGTCGTGACCCGCGCCCTCTTCACCACGCCACATACGGACGAAGTCGCCCGGCTGCGCGCCCCGTGCATAGATGACCCCCGTCTCGCGGTAGCTCGGGAAGACGTAATCCTGCGGTGCGAGCGCCCTCGCGGTTCCGATCTGGGTCGCCTCCTGCCCCTGGCATGGCGCCCAGAGACCCAGCTGGCCCTGACGCTGGAGCGCCACCCCCTCCGCGTCGATGCGCCGGAGGATGACCATGTCGCGGTGGAGCGCGCGCAGTCCGGCACCGTCGACGTCGGCGACGAACCCGTCGAGACGAGTGTTCGCGACGCGCTCGCCGTCCGGCGCGAGGATGCGCTCCGCGAGTTCGAGATCCTGCGCCATGTCGGCGATCGGAGTGATCTGGGGTGACATCGTCGTCCTCCTCGTTCGTGGCCGTCGTCACGGGTTCTACGCGCGGCCCCGGCCTCAGCGCCGGTTCACTTGAGAGTACGTCCGCTCATCACCTCGCTCAAGCAATCGAGAGCGGCTTGAGCATGTTGCCAAATCTGGGGTACATCGTGCCTGCTATCGTTTGGCACTATGGCCGGACTTGACCGCATTGATCTGGAACTTCTCGCCGCACTCGCCGATGACCCTCGCGTGACGATCGTGGCGCTGGCGGAGAATCTCGGACTCTCCCGCAACACCATCCAGGCGCGCATGGCGCGACTCGAGCAGACAGGGATCTTCCAGTCGTACGAGCGGTCGTTCTCGACCGACGTGCTGGGGTTCCCCCTTCAGGCGTTCGTGAGCATCGGCGTGCGTCAGACCGAATTGCCGCGGATCATCAACGAACTGGCGCGCATTCCCGAGGTCGTGCAGGCGCACGGACTCAGCGGATCGATCGATCTGCTTGCACGCGTCGCGTGCAGGGACGCCCGCCACCTGTTCGACACCGATGCGCGCATCCTGTCGATCGACGGAGTCGAGCGGACTGAGACCTCCCTGGCCATGGGCGAGGTCATCCCCTTCCGGGTTGCCGGCCTCATCGGGCTCGCGAGACGGGAATCCTGAGGAATCGTCGTACGGCGCCTGCAGCCTCGGCAGGCGTCTCGTAATGGATCAGGTGTCCGACCTCGGCGATCTCCACGAGGGTCGCGTCATCGAATCTGGTGGCGAGCTCCCGCTCGACCTCGATCGGTGTGATGTCGTCGCGCTGAGCGGCGATGAGCAGAGTCGGCGTCGGGATCGAGCGGGCGAATTCGCTCACATCATGCGACACGCTCGTCACGAACGCGTCCCGCAGGACATCGCGGTCGGCGAAGCGCGAGAAGTAGGTGTCGTGCTGATCGTGGATGAAACGTCGCAGCTGCGGGTCCGACGTCTTCGCCATCGTGATGCTCATGACTCTGACGATCAGTCGATTCCGCAGCAGAGCAGTGCCCAGCCGCTCGGGCAGCCGCGCCCCGAGCGAGTAGTACAGCACGGCCAGCCGCGTCATGATGCCCTTGGGGCCCTCGAGGGCGGGTGCGCCGATCGGATTGATGAGGATCAGCCGCGGAGTCTCGAGCCCTGCCGCCACGGCCGCGGAGGCGACGATCGATCCGAAGGAGTGCCCGAGGATCACCGCCGCGGGGGCCACCGCAGCGGCGAACTCGGTCAGCCACGCGACGTACTCATCGAGATCGTACGAGCGCCCGGCGACGGGCGCCGTCTCTCCGAAGCCGGGAAGGTCGGGAGAGATGACCCGGACCTCGGGGAGGAACGCGAGAACCGGCTCGAGACCGTGGTGCTCGCCTCGGAATCCATGCACGGCGACGACTGTCACATCTGCATCGGAGGGACCGTACTCCCAGTACACGGTCGTCCCGCCTCTGACCTCGACCTCATGACGCACGACCGGCAGTCGGCTCAGACGGTCGGCATACGGAGAGGGCGCGGGCATGGATCAAGTCTAGGGTCGTCGCATGCGGGATCCCCGTGTGCCTCCGCCCCGATGTCGGAGCCCGGTTCTACGGTGAGATCATGCCCCCGGCACCCTCGCTCCCGCACTGGATCACTCGCGTAGGCGTGTTCAACCTCGAGACGACCGGTGTGGACGTGGAGCACGACCGCATCGTCAGCGCACACGTCGGGCTCCTCGACGCCGGCGGCCGCGAGATCGCCGCACGGGACTGGCTCGCGGATCCCGGCGTGCCGATTCCGGACGGCGCCACCGCCGTGCACGGGATCTCGACCGAGCACGCGCGCCGCCACGGACGGCAGGGCGCCGAGGTGGTCCGAGAGGTCACGGCGGCCCTGCGATCCCTGCTCTCTCAAGGTGTGCCGATCGTGGCCTACAACGCCGCATACGATTTCTCCCTCCTGGCGCACGAGGCGCACCGCCACGGCATCCCGCCACTGGAAGACCCTTCACCGATCATCGACCCGCTCGTGATCGACAAGGCCTATGACCGCTATCGTCCGGGCAAGCGCACGCTCGAGGTGGTCGCAGCCCTCTATGCGGTGCGCCTCGAGGACGCCCACGAAGCGGCGGCGGATGCCGTGGCCGCAGGCCGGGTCGCGCAGGCTCTGGCCCGCCAGTTCGTGCTTCCGGATACTCTGGAAGAGCTGCACACACGCCAGATCGGGTGGGCCCGCTCTCAGGCGGCGAGCCTCACGGAGTACTTCATCCGGATGGGCCGCATCGAACCTGATGAGCGCCTCGACGGAACCTGGCCGGTCCGTGCACGTCGAACCGTTCAGGAGGTGCCCCGCGATGCGATTCCGTACCAGTGACGTCTCGCGTGTCGAGAGCACCTGGAAGCAGTTCGTCCCGTCCGCCGTACTGCACGACGTCGACCCGCAACGCTTCCGCTTCGACTGGCACTCTGCCGATCTCGGTGCCGTGAGTCTCGTGCGCTACGACCTCGCCGCCGAGGTGCGCTCGACAGCCGAACCACAGGACCAGGTGCTGGTCTGCCGTGTCGATGGGCCCGATGCCCGGGTGTACTCCGATCGAGGAGATCTCGATGCGAGTCTCCCCTGGATCTCCGATGGTCCGAGAGTGCGCGCCCGCTGGGATGCGGGAGCGAGGGTCACGGCACTCGTCTTCGAGCGGGACACCCTGACCCGCCTCGCGAAGAGGATCAGTGGCGACGACGGCGTATCCGTCCGCGTGGGCGATCTCGCTCCGCGCTCCGCGCACGCCGGGGCTGCCTGGGATCGCATGTTCGCGTATCTCGAGATGAGCGCCGCGGATCTCGTCGACGATACGGACGATGACGATCTCGTGCGCAGCGAACTGGCTCGCCATGCCGCGGCGACGACGCTCGCGGCCTTCGCGACGACGAGTCGCCTGCAACGGCATCGGCCGGCGCAGAGCATGCCGGCGCCGGCGACGGTGCGTCGCGCCCTCGCCTTCATCGCCGAGAATTCGCACCGGCCGATCACGGTCGACGACGTCGCCGCTGCTGTCCACATCTCGACGCGAGGCCTTCAATACGCCTTTCGGCGCGCGCTCGACACGACGCCGGCGGAGTCGCTGAGGCAGGCGCGCCTCGATGGAGCGCACCGCGATCTGCGTTCGGGCTCACTGACGACGGTCGCCGCGGTGGCCCGACGGTGGGGTTTCTCGCATCCGTCTCGCTTCGCCGCGGCGTATCGCGAGAGCTTCGGCGTGCTTCCTTCTGTGACGGCGGCGAAGCACCGTCGATGACACTATGCGAACAGATTGTTCGCACGTGTCGCGCGCCGCGACCAGCACGCCGAGAGCGGCGCCGACTGAGACATATATTCCGAGATATGGGTTCTCTCTATTACGGCGGCTCGGAGCCGATCCATATCGAAGATCGGGCGCTCGCGCACCTCAAGGTCGTCGTCGCGACGAAGTTGCGTCGCAACGAGAGCTTCACACTCACGTGGAAGCATCCCGACGGTGACACGGAAGGCCGTTCGACGGTCTGGCTGCATCCGTCGATCCCGCTGCGGTTCGTCTTCGACGAGAGCGAGACGCCCGAGCTCAGCCGCCGATGGATCGAGGATCTCGCTCATTCGGCCAACTCGAGCGGGGGCATCACGCTCGTCGACGAGGTCATCGACCCCTCGCCCGACCTCGACGCCGCGGGCACTCACTGACGTCCACAGGCATCGGCACGCACCTGCCGGTGTCAAGTCCCTCGCGCCCGACGTCGAGTGATGCCACGATCGAACCGATGACGGCACGCACCGAGGGGCACACGATGGAGACGGTCGATGGCATTCCGTCGACGGCGAATCAGGGCACACGGCTCACCACGTCAGTGGTCATCCCGGTGAAGGACGATGCCGAGCTGCTGGCGCGCTGCCTGAGCGCTCTGCACGCCCAGGACCAGCCGGCCGACGAGATCATCGTCGTCGACAACGGCTCATCCGACTCGTCGGCCTCCGTCGCCCTCGCCTGGGGTGCGCGCGTGCTGACGTGTCTCGATCCCGGCATTCCCGCTGCAGCGTCGACCGGGTATGACGCGGCTCTCGGCGAACTGATCCTGCGCCTCGACGCGGACTGCGAACCGGATGCTCAGTGGATCACGGCCATCGTCTCGGCCTTCGACGACGACGAGCACCTCGGGGCGATCACTGGGCCCGCGCGCTTCACGGACGGGCCGGCAGCCCTGCGCACGCCACTCTCGCGGCTCTATCTCGGCGCCTATATGACCCTCTTGAGCGTCACTCTCGGACATCTGCCCCTCTTCGGATCCAATCTCGCGTTCCGCAGGGAGGCCTGGCAGGCCGTGCGGTCCGACGTGCACCGAGGAGACCCCGACATCCACGACGACCTCGACCTCGCCTTCCACCTCGGCGAGAACCACCGCATCGCCCGGCTCCCGCACACCACGATGGGGATGTCGATGAGGCCGCTCACCGCAGGACAGTTCGGTCGACGCGTGCACCGAGGCGTCCGTAGCGTGCTCGTGCACTGGCCCCGCGACTTCCCACCCCTGCGTTGGGGACGGCTCATCGTCCGCCGCCGCCTGTTCAGCACCGCGGGACGGAGCGCCCGGTGACGGTCGTGCCGCTGATCGGTCCCGTTGCTGCACCGGACCTGCACGTGATGTCGTTCAACATCCGTCGCGCGATGGAAGGCGCCCTGCGTCGGAAGCGTGACCGCTGGAGCCATCGCGAGCCTGCGGTCGCCGAGATGATCCGCTCGGAGCGGCCGACCGTCCTCGGGCTGCAGGAAGTGCTCCCCCGATCGCTGAAGGCCGTCACCGACGCCCTCGGGCGGGACCATCGGTTCATCGGCAGAGGGAGGAACCGCGATGGCACGGGTGAGGGAACACCCATCCTCTACGACGCGTCGCGGCTGGAGCTGCGCGGGTGGGACCAGCACGCTCTCTCGACACGGATCGACGAGCCGGGCAGCCTGTCATGGGGAGCGCTCTTTCCTCGCATCCTCGTCTCCGCGGAGTTCAGGGACAGGTCGACAGGGGTCGGGTTCCTGGTCGTCAACACCCATCTCGATCATCTCTCGCGTCGGTCTCGGCGACGTTCTGCCGAAATCATCGCCGCACTGGTTCGCGCGCGCGCCCTTCCGACGGTCGTGATGGGAGACCTGAATGCGGGCCCCGGCTCCCAGGCCCTGCGCACACTCGTCTCGCGCGCCGATCTGAGCGACTCCTGGGACGCGGCAGACGATCGGCTGACGCCCCTGTGGAGCACCCTCAGCGGATATCGGCGTCCGAAGGTCGGCGGTCGACGCATCGATTGGCTGCTCGTCAGTCCGGATGTGCGAGTCCGTGCCGCTGCAGTGAACGCACACGTCTTCGGCGGGATCGCACCCTCGGATCATCGCCCGGTGCAGGCGCTCCTGCGCCTGACGGGGAGGACACCGTGAAAGAGGACTTCCTGCGACCGCCGCGCACCGTCACGGAGTGGTCGGCCGACGTCGTGCGGGCGGTGGGCATCATCGGGGTCGCCGTCGCGCTGGTATGGCTCGCCCCGACCGACGCCGGCATCGCGGCGCTTGCGCTTCCCGCTCTGATGCTGCCGCGAGTTCTGGGCATGCGCGGGTGGTTCGACCTCACTGTATGCGCCACCGTGCTCGTGGCGGCGTGGAGCAATGTGCTCGACCTGTACCGGTCGATCCCCGGATGGGACCTGCTCCTGCACCTGATCTGCACGGGGGTTCTCACGGTCGTCGCCGCACTGATCCTCACCCGGGCAGATGTCGTGCCCCTGACTCGCGACTCGGGCGCCAGCCGACGCACCTCGCTGATCCTCGCGCCCGTCCTGGCGCTGGCGCTGAGCGCGGTGTGGGAGATGATCGAGTGGCTCGGCTGGGCCTACCTCAGTGACGAGATCTTCGTCACCTACCAGGACACGATCGGCGACATGGTCTTCGGCGCCTTGGGCGGGATCGCCGCCGGAACAGTCCTCGCGACGTCGTCCCTCGATCGACAGCGGTCGACCGATGACGTCGCCGCGGAGCGGAGCAGGAGTAGGGCGGGCGGGACTTGAACCCGCGATCGTTGGGTTATGAGCCCACTGCCTTAACCAGCTTGGCCACCGCCCCGTGAGGACCAGCCTATCGGTCGATTCCGATCAGATCGGTGTCGCCGCGGCGTGGGTCCGGACGTGCGCGAGGTAGACGTCGGCGTTCGCGATCAGGTCGGCGCGCTCCTGGTCGCTGAGCGCTCGGCGGACCTTCGCGGGCACCCCGGCCACCAGTGATCCGTCCGGCACCTCTGTGCCTCCGAGCACGACGGCTCCACCGGCGATGAGACAGCCGGCGCCGATGACGGCCCCGCTGAGCACGACGGCTCCCATGCCGATGAGCGAACCGTCTCCGATCGTGCACCCATGGACGACCGCGTTGTGACCGATCGACACCTTCGCGCCGATGACGACCGGATGCGCCGCGTCGACATGGACCGAGACATTGTCCTGGACGTTGCTGTCGCGTCCGACCGCGATGGAGGCAGAGTCGCCTCGAAGGACCGCGTTGTACCAGACACTCGCGCCCTCGGCCAGCGACACGTCTCCCACGATGCGTGCGCCTTCGGCGATGAACGCGTCGGCCGCGACCGACGGGGACTTCCCCGGCAGGGCGAGGACGGAGGCTCCGGCAGCGATGCTCATAAGGTGAGACTATCCTCCCAAGCCCGGATTTCCGCGTGATTCCGGGCCACTAAGCCGAGCCTTCGCTTGCTTGCGGAATGATTTCAGACGAGTAGCGTTGTCCTCATCAGGCACGAAGAGACAACTCCGGAGGAGTCACAATGAGCAAGGTACAGACCGTTTCCACCACCGCCAGCGATCCGACCGTGGCCGCTGCAGCGTCTCAGTTCCTCTCCCCCGTCGTGCTCGGTCTCCAGGCGCTGACGATCGACGGCAAGCAGGCGCACTGGCATGTCCGCGGCGCCAACTTCGTCGGAGTTCATGAGCTCCTCGACACCATCGTCGCGCACGCCGGCGACTTCGCCGACACGGCCGCCGAGCGGATCGTCGCCCTCGGTCTCCCGATCGACGCGCGCATCAGCGCCGTCGCCGCCAAGGGCGGTGCGACGTCGGTTCCGGCTGGCTTCACCCAGTCCGATGAGCTCGTGCGCGCCGTCATCTCCGACATCGACGCGATCCTCGTCGACGTGAAGGCAGCGATCGACGGGCTCGACGAGGTCGACCTCACGAGCCAGGACGTCGCGATCGAGATCATGCGCGGGCTCGAGAAGGACCGCTGGTTCCTCGTGTCGCACATCGCAGCCTGAGCACCCACGCGACGAAGAAGGGCACCGGGCTTCCGGTGCCCTTCTTCGTTCTCGCGCTCATCCGCCGTAGGTCAGCCGCCCGGCGACCATCGTCGCCATGACCGGCATCCCTCGCAGATCCGCACCTGATGCGGAGAGCGGGTCGTAGCCGCACAGGGCGATGTCTGCGGCCTCCCCCGGACGCAGAGCCGTGCGGACGCTCGCCTGGATCGCCTGTTCCCTCGTCAGTCGCTCTTCGGGGTGCCAGGGGTCGCGATCATCGTCCGTGCGGGTGACCGCCGCGGCGATCGCCTGCCAGGGATCGAGGGGAGCCACGGGAGCGTCGGATCCGAAGCGGATCTCCACACCGGCGTCTCGGAGGGCACTGAGCGGATAGCCGATCGACGTCTGCCCGGCCCAGTGCCGGCCGACCAGATCCCTGTCATCGAGCGCGTGCTGCGGTTGCACACTCGCGATGACGCCGAGCCTGCCGAACCGCGCGAGGTCGGAGTGCCGCACCAGCTGAGCGTGCTCGATGGTTCCGACGGCACCCGACACCGTGAAGGCGTCCAGCGCCCCGGTGACGGCGCGATCACCGATCGCATGCACCGCGACCGAGAGCCCTGCGCCGGTGGCTGTCGTGAGCAGCTCGGCGAGCTCGGCGGTCGGCACATTGAGCGCCCCGAAGTTCTCGGGATCGCCAGGATACGAATGCGAGCAGGCCGCGGTGCGCGTGCCCAGCGAGCCGTCGCTGATGATCTTCAGCGGCCCGATCCGGATCAGGCCGCGCCCGGCTTCCGGCGCGTCCGCCGCCTCGTGCAGCTCGCCCGACCGGAGCCCGGCGCGGATCGCACGTCCGAGGTCGAAAGGGTAGATGGCGAACTCGACACGATGGGCAGCGAACCCGGCGCCGATACGCCGCGGCCAGGCATCGGCGTTCCAGGCCATGTCGAAGTCCACCAGGCCGGTGATGCCTCGAGAGGCGGCCCTCTCCCCCGCGTCGCGGACCGCTCTGTCGCCGCGTTCCGGGTCGACGGCGTTCAGGCGACGGGAGATCTCGAAGGCTTGCTCCTCTCTGAGCATCCCGTCCGGACTGTCGAAGCCCTCGAGCCGCAACGCCGCCGAGTTGAGCCACGTGCTGTGCACATCCGCGTTGATGAGATAGGTGGGCACTTCTCCCGTGGCGCTGTCGAGAAGTGCGAGCGAGGGCTGATCGGGCCACATCGCATCACGGAACCCGCTGCCGACCTTCCGCCCGTCCGGGAGGGGCGCCGCGGAGGACATGATCGCAGCCGCCTCCGACGCGGAGCCCGCGCCGCCGAGAGCGACGCGTTCGGCGGCCAGAGCCCACTGCACCGTGTGCACGTGGTTGTCCCAGAGGCCCGGCACGGCCCACGCTCCGTTGCCGTCGAGGATGCGCCCCTGTGGCGGCAGCGCTCCGGCGGGGGCGATGTCGCTGATCCGGCCGTCTTCGATGAAGATGTCGACGGGCTCGTCGTCGATCAGGAACTCCTTGCCCGGTCCTGAGACCCGGACGCCCGACAGGGTGGCCACGCTGTCTGCGGCTCCGGTCACGAGCGGGCTCCGACGCGCGCCTGCTGGGCGCGACGCATCTCGGCGGCGAGGGCGGGCTGTGCGTACGGCCCATCGGCCTCGAGTTCGGCGATGATGGTCTCCACTGTCTCGGCCGGCTTGTTCTGACTCAGTTTGCGTTTGGCGACGACGCGTGTCGGGGTGAGCCTGAATCCCACCGTCCCTGCGGCCAGCCGTGTGATGAACGCGGGGTCGTTCGGCCGTTCCCACATCTGCCGTGGCTCCGGCATCCGCCCCTCGAAACGGTCGACGAGTCGATCGAGAACGGCGAGATTCTCTTCGTCGCTGAGTATCTCGGGAACTCCGGCAAGATGAACGGCCGTGTAGTTCCACGTCGGAACGGACGGGACATCGCCATACCAGCCCGGTGAGATGTAGCCGTGCGGCCCCTGGAACACGATGAGCAGTTCCCTCTCGCCCAAGCCGTGGATCAGGTCGTCGGGCCGGCCGACGTGACCGACGACCGTGAGATCATCGCGATCCTGGTCGAGCAGCACGACGTAGTGAGAGGAGACGAGGCCCTCCGGTCCGTCGCTCACTGTGGTCGCCCACGGATCGGCATCGATGACCCGACGGACCTCGGCCACATCAGCGAGCGTGAAACTGGGGTTCTGACGCATCCTCTCAGCCTACGGCTGACCGGTCAGGCCTGGCAGCGCGGGCACCAGTACAGCTTGCGGGCGCCGATCTCCTCGAGGGCGATCTCGGTGCCGCAGATACGACACGGCAGACCGGCACGATGGTAGACCCAGTGGCGATCGTCGCGGCTCGCCATCGCCGCCCGATAGGCGTCGGGCGACAGATCATCCATGGTCATCATCTGGCCGGTCTCCACACCGACGGCCAGCAGACGCACCCAGTCGCGCCACAGTGCTCGCACGACCTCCTCGGGCACCTCGCGGCCGGGCGTGTGGGGGTTCAGCCGCTGTCGGAACAGCATCTCCGCCCGATACACGTTTCCGATGCCGCTGACCACGGCCTGATCCATCAGCAGAAGTGCGATCACCGTCTGCTTCTTACGGACCGCCTGCACGAAGCGCTCCTCGTTCTGCGCGGGATCCCCCACGAGAGGATCCGGGCCGAGCTTGGCGACGCTTGCGAGCATCTCCTCCGGACTCTGGAGCACGCAGGCCGTGGGGCCGCGCAGATCGGCAGCCGTGATGTCGGTCATCAGACGCAGTCGAACCTGACCCACGACCGGCGGCGGCCATTCGAGTCCCTCGTCGGCGAGCCCCTTCGTCTGCTCCGACATGCGCACGTGCACCCGAGTCCGGCGAGGTGCGCCGATCGAGGCGAGCGAGTTCTCTCCGGCATCGTCGAGGATCTCCTCGTCGACCACAGTTCCGCGCTGGTTCGTCTGGCCCATGCGGCCGTTCGCAGAGGCGATCGTCGGGTCGACCAGGATGTCGCCGGCGAAGTCCCACGCGCCGTACAGGCCGAGGTGCACCCGAAGCCACACATCGCCTTCGGCCTCGAGGAACATCTGCTTCCCCACCGCCTGCACGCTGATCGCCTCACGACCGTTCAGGACGGCCGCCCCCTCGGCGAATCGTCCCTGGGGGCTCGAGGCGAGCATCTGCTTGCCGACGAAGTTACGGTCGAACTGGCGCGCGATGCGGTGGACCGAATGTCCCTCGGGCATCTCAGGCTCTCGGATCCGGGAGCAGCGAGCCGTTGCGCTCGAAGTCCGCGATCTGACCGATTCGGCGGATGTGGCGCTCGTCCTCCGAGAACGGCGTCGCGATGAAGGTGTCGATGAACGAGGTGACCTCGTCGAAGGAATGCTGCCGCGCCCCGATCGAGATCACGTTCGCGTCATTGTGCTGGCGGGCCAGCTCGGCGGTCGACGTGTTCCACACCAGCGCGGCACGGACGCCCTCGACCTTGTTCGCGGCGATCTGCTCGCCGTTGCCGGAGCCGCCGAACACCACACCGAGCGTCTCGACACCGGCCGCCTGATCCGCGACGACGGCCTGCGCCGCACGGATGCAGAATGCGGGGTAATCGTCGAGCGCGTCGTACTCGATCGGCCCGTGGTCCACGACCTCGTGTCCCGCGCCGCGGAGGTGATCCTGTAGCTGCGTGGAGAAGTCGAGACCGGCGTGATCGGTGGCGATATGGATGCGCATGGCATCCATCCTAGAAGCGCCGCGGGTCAGCGGGTGCTCACGGGGCCACGCCGGCGGCGGCCGGCTTGAATCCGGCGCGGACGTTCTCGCAGCAGCCCGGACGGCACACGTCGAACGCACCCGGCAGCGACGTCACATGAGGGCGCTCCTCGTTGGGGCGGCCTTCCAGCCGCTCGACGATCAGGTCGACGATGCCGGTGACGAATGACGGCGCCACCCCGGGCGTGGGAGTGCGTGTGAAAGCCAGACCGGCCTCTTCCGCCGCTTCGGCCGCCTCGGTGTCGAGGTCCCAGAGGACCTCCATGTGGTCGCTCATGAAACCGACCGGCACGACCGCCACGGCTTTCCGACCGCGCTCGGGGAGTTCGCCGATGACGTCGCACACATCCGGCTCCAGCCACGGCTGCGAGGCGGGACCCGAACGGGACTGGTAGACGAGCTCCCACGACACGTCCGCCGCCTCGGGGATGCTCTCGCGGACTCGATCCATGACCCACGCGGCTACCGCGAGGTGCTGCGCCGCGTAGGCGCCGCCCTCGCCCCAGTCGATGTCCCGCGCACCGGAGCGCTCCGCGTCGGCCGTCGGGATGCTGTGGGTCGAGAACAGGATCTGGATGTCCGCGGGGGCGATGCCCTGTCCGAGGAACGCCTCCACGGCCTCGCGGACGCCCGTCTCGAACGACTCGACGAATCCGGGGTGGTCGTAGAAGGGACGGATCTTGTCGATCGTCACCGTGTCGCCGAGCTTCGTCGCCTCGAGCACGCGTGCGAAGTCCTCGCGATACTGTCGGCAGCTCGAGAACGAGCTGTAGGCACTGGTGGCGAACGCGAGCAGGGTCGTCTTCCCGTCGGCGGCCGCCTCGGTCACGACCTCCTCGAGGTACGGACTCCAGTTGCGGTTGCCCCAGTACACCGGAAGATCGATGCCGCGGCGTGCGAGCTCGCCCTCCAGGGCCTCCTTGAGAATGCGGTTCTGACCGTTGATCGGGCTCACGCCACCGAAGTGGCGGTAGTGATGCGCCACCTCTTCCAGTCGTTCATCGGGGATACCGCGACCGCGCGTGACATTGCGGAGGAACGGGATGACGTCGTCCTGTCCCTCCGGCCCTCCGAATCCGGCGAGCAGGATGCCGTCGTACGCCGTCGGCGTCGATACGTAGGGCGCACCTTCGGCAGCGGCAGCAGAGGCAAAGAGGACGTGGTTCGGCTCGATCGCGGTCACCCCTCCATCCTTTCACCTTCCAGACGTGAGACAGGCCGCCGTGCTGGCGTAGGCTGTCATGGTTGCCGTGGGCGCCAACTGCGCTGGGTTGCGGCAGCATCCCCTCACCCCTGGGAGTACAGCTGTGCCTGGAGAGAACCTCACCCGCATCGAAGCGCAGGAGCGCCGCGACGTCATCGACACTCAGTCGTACGAAGTCTCGCTCGACCTGACGAAGGGTGCGGAGGTCTTCGGCTCCCGCAGCGTCGTCCGGTTCACCGCGACGCCGGAGAGCACCACCTTCATCGATCTGATCGCCCGCGACGTGCGCGAGATCTCGCTGAACGGCGAGCAGCTGGACCCCGACGAGGTCTTCGCCGACTCGCGCATCGCACTCGCCGGTCTGCAGGCCGAGAACGTCCTCGTGGTCGACGCGGACTGCCTCTACACGAACACCGGAGAGGGACTCCACCGGTTCGTCGATCCCGTGGACGGCGAGGTCTACCTCTACTCGCAGTTCGAGGTCCCCGACTCCCGACGCGTGTTCGCGGTGTTCGAGCAGCCCGACCTCAAGGCGACGTTCCAGTTCACGGTCACCGCACCGGCGTCGTGGAAGGTCGTCTCCAACTCCCCCACGCCCGAGCCCATCGTGCACGACGACCACTCGGTCGCCACCTGGGGCTTCGAGCCCACCCCGCGCATCTCCTCATACATCACCGCGCTCGTCGCCGGGCCCTACGAAGCGACGTTCTCCGAGCTCACCAGCGCCTCGGGCCGGGTGATCCCGCTCGGCGTCTACGGACGCAAGAGCCTCTGGCAGCACCTCGACGCCGACTACATCTTCGACAAGACCCGCGAGGGATTCGCATACTTCGAGTCGAAGTTCGGCGTCCCCTACCCGTTCGCGAAGTACGACCAGCTCTTCGTCCCGGAGTTCAACGCCGGCGCCATGGAGAACGCGGGCGCGGTGACCTTCACCGAGACCTACGTCTTCCGCAGCAAGGTGACCGACGCCGTCAAGGAGCGTCGCGTCGTCACGATCCTGCATGAGCTCGCACACATGTGGTTCGGCGACCTCGTCACGATGAAGTGGTGGAACGACCTCTGGCTGAACGAATCGTTCGCCGAGTGGGCGTCGACGATCGCGACCGCCGAGGCCACCGAGTGGACCGAGGCATGGACCACGTTCAACGCGATGGAGAAGACCTGGGCCTACCGTCAGGATCAGCTTCCGTCCACCCACCCGATCGTGGCCGAGATCAACGATCTCGAAGACGTGCAGGTGAACTTCGACGGCATCACCTACGCGAAGGGCGGCTCGGTTCTCAAGCAGCTCGCCGCCTGGGTCGGCATCGAGGAGTTCTTCGCGGGTGTCTCGCAGTACTTCCAGAAGCACTCGTGGGGCAACACCGAGCTGAGCGATCTGCTCACTGAGCTCGAGGCCACCAGCGGTCGCGATCTGAGCACCTGGTCGAAGAAGTGGCTCGAGACCGCGGGCGTGAACACGCTCGAACCGGTTATCGCCGACGACGTCGACGGCACCATCACGCGGTTCGCCGTGACGCAGACTGCTCCCGCGGACTACCCCACCATCCGCCCTCACCGCCTCGGCATCGGCTTCTACAACCTCCAGGACGGCGCACTCGTGCGGTCGCACTATGCCGAGGTCGACGTCGACGGAGACCGCACCGAGGTCCCCGAGCTGCACGGCCTCAAGCGCCCCGACCTGGTGCTGCTCAACGATGACGATCTCGCCTACGCGAAGATCCGCCTCGATGACCGTTCCCTCGCCACGGCGATCGAGCACCTCGCAGACATCCGTGATCCCCTCGCACGCTCGCTCGTGTGGGGAGCGGCGTGGGATCAGACCCGCGACGCCGAGACCGCCGCATCCGATTACATCGATCTGGTGCTGGGGAACATCGGCCGCGAGACGGAGTCGACCACGGTCCGTACGACCCTTGCGCAACTGCGCACGGCTGCGACGCTCTACGTCACGCCGGAGGACCGCCTGGCGGCCCGCCAGAAGGTCGCCGACGGTCTCTGGACACTCGCAGAATCCGCCGAATCGGGCAGCGACAGCCAGCTCCAGTTCGTGACGGCCTTCGCGAACGCGCTCGTCACTCCCGAGCACGCCGGCATCGTGGGTCGACTGCGCTCCGGCGAGGAGACGCTTCCCGGTCTCGAGATCGACGCGGACCTCAGCTGGCAGCTCCTTGTGGGCCTCGCCACGATCGGAGCGACGGACGCAGCATCCATCGATGCCGCGCTGTCCTCGGACAACACCTCGAAGGGCGGCGAGTTCGCCGCGCAGGCCCGTGCCGCGCTGCCGGACTCCGCCTCGAAGAAGGCCGCGTGGGCCTCGCTGATCGATCGTGACGACGCTCCGAACACGATCGTGCGTTCGGCCGCACTCGGCTTCGTCCACCCGGCGGGCGCCGAATCGCTCCGCGAGTTCGTTCCGGCGTACTTCGACATGCTCGTGCCGATCTGGGAGTCCCGCAGCTACCAGATCGCGCAGTACCTCATCGTCGGCCTGTTCCCCACCGCCATCGCGGATGTCGAACTGCGCGATGCGACGCGGGCCTGGCTGTCCGCGAATCAGGACGCCGCACCGGCACTCCGTCGTCTCGTGCTCGAGAACCTCGCAGACGTCGAGCGGTCGCTCGCCGCGCAGTCTCGCGACGCAGAGGACTGACCCGTCTCTCCCGATCAGGCCTCTGTGCGGTGCATCCAGCCCGCGCAGAGGCCTGATCGCTACTCTGGAGGGGATGATGCAGCCATTCGATACGAACCCTGACCCTGCAGAGACCCCACTCCCCGACTGGTGGATGGATGCTGTCAACGTGCTCCGCGACGTGGGCCTCCAAGCTCTCGGGGTCGTCGCGATCATCGGCGGCTGCATCCTGATCGGTCTGGTCCTCCGGGTGGTCATCCGACGCGTCGTGCACCGGATCGTCGACAGTGCGAAGAGCAAGGCAGACGTCGACGACACTCAGGCCCTCGAGCGATCTCCGCTCGCCGACATGCGCCTCGTGCAGCGGACGCGCACTCTCGGGACGATCCTGCAGAACATCGTCAACGTGATGCTCGTGGTGATCGCGATCGTGCTGGTGGTCAATCATCTGTCCCCCACCCTGCTCGGTTCCCTCACACTGCTCACTGCGGCGGTCGGCGCGGGCCTCGGCTTCGGCGCTCAGAACATCGTCAAGGACGTGCTGAACGGCATGTTCATCGTCGCGGAGGATCAGATCGGCATCGGCGACGTCGTCGATCTCGGTCTCGCGTCAGGCGTCGTCGAGTATGTGAGTGTGCGCATCACCCAGGTCCGTGATGTGAACGGCACCCTCTGGTACGTCCGCAACGGCGAGGTGCTCCGCATCGGCAACATGTCCCAGGGTTGGGCGCGCGCGATCATCGACGTCGGTGTGCCCGTCGACTCGGACTTCGACAAGGCCGAGCAGACCATGTTGGACACCGCGCTGGCGCTGGCCAAGGATCCGAAGTGGCGAACTCGCATCGTCGAGAAGCCGGAGCTGTGGGGTCTCGAGTCGATCGACGGCGACGCCCTGGTCATCCGTCTTGTCATCAAGGCTCGTGCGAACGCCAAGGACGACGTCGCGCAGGAGCTGCGCAAGCGTCTGCGGTCGGCCCTGCTCGAGAACGAGATCGCGCTCCCGAGCATGACGACGGTCGTGCCCACCGGTCTCGACGGTGCACGCCGGGTTCGAGGTGCGAATCCGCCCAAGACCCGTCCGAACGCGGTCACCGGCGTGCCTGTGATCCCGGACAGGGGAATCTGGCGACGCAAGAAGACGAACGACGACGGGAGCTCCCAGAAGTGACTTTCTACGACGAGGTCGGCGGTCGCGACACCTTCGCGAAGATCGTGTCGGTCTTCTACCGCGAGGTCGCACTCGATCCTGTCCTGAAGCCGATGTATCCCGAAGAGGATCTCGGCCCCGCCGAGGAACGCCTGCTCCTGTTCCTCGAGCAGTACTGGGGTGGCCCCACGACGTACGGCGAGACTCGTGGCCACCCCCGCCTCAGGATGCGCCACATGCCGTTCCACGTCGACCCCGACGCGCGTGACCGGTGGCTCCGGCACATGCGAACGGCCGTGGACGAGGCGCAGTTGTCGCCACTCCACGAATCGACGCTCTGGGACTACCTGGAACGAGCCGCGTATGCCATGGTGAACACATTCGAGCCGTCCGGCATCGGCGCACCCTCCGCCGGGCGTCCCAAGCTCGAGACGCGATCACGTCAGGAATCAACGGAGAGCACATGACGACCACGCCCCTGTCTGCAGACGTACTGGTCATCGGATGGGGGCTTGCCGGGCTCGTCGCGGCGAGTGAGGCGTTGGATGCCGGGCGTCGCGTGATCCTCGTCGACCAGGAGCCGCGCACGAATCTCGGCGGGCAGGCGTGGTGGTCGTTCGGCGGACTCTTCTTCATCGATTCGCCCGAGCAGCGACGGATGGGGATCCGGGATTCGCTCGCGCTGGCGACCCAGGACTGGTTCGGAACGGCCTCCTTCGACCGCCCGGAGGATCACTGGCCGCGCCGGTGGGCCGAGGCCTACCTCCAGTTCGCGGCCGGTGAGAAGCGCGCGTGGCTGCGCGAACGCGGCGTCACGTTCTTCCCCGTGGTCGGATGGGCCGAGCGAGGCGGATACGGTGCACTCGGTCCGGGCAACTCGGTTCCGCGATTCCACATCACCTGGGGCACCGGACCCGGTGTCGTGGCTCCGTTCGCCGCAGCAGTCGAACAGGGTGAGCGCGAGGGCCGGATCACGATCCTGCCCCGCCACCGGGTGACCGAACTCGTCACCACCGACGGAGCCGTCACCGGCGTACGGGGAACGATCCTGGAGTCGAGCCCCGCGCTTCGCGGCGTCGAGTCGTCACGGTCCGCGATCGGCGACTTCGAGATCAGCGCCGGAGCGACGATCGTCTCCTCGGGCGGCATCGGCGGCAACCACGATCTCGTGCGTGCGGCATGGCCTGCGAGCCTCGGCGTGCCGCCCGAGCACATGCTGACGGGGGTGCCCGCGTACGTGGACGGATCGATGCACGCCGTCTCGGACGCGGCGGGGGCTCGCCTCGTGAACGGTGACCGGATGTGGCACTACGTCGAAGGCATCACGAACTGGGATCCGGTCTGGCCGTCCCACGGCATCCGCATCCTCCCCGGACCCTCGTCGCTGTGGCTCGATGCCACGGGGACGCGATTGCCTGTCCCCTTGTTTCCTGGCTTCGACACGCTGGGCACGCTCGCCCACCTCCGCCGCACCGGCTACGACCACTCGTGGTTCATCACCTCTCGTCAGATCGTCGAGAAGGAGTTCGCCCTCTCGGGAAGTGAGCAGAACCCCGACCTGACGGGCAAGGACGTCGGTCTGCTGGTGAAGTCCCGACTGGCGAAGGGACCGACCGGCCCGGTGCAGGCATTCCTCGACGAGGGTGAGGACTTCATCGTCGAGAACGATCTCGAGTCCCTGCTCGAGCAGATGAAGCGGCATCCCGGCGGCGAATCGCTCGACATCGACCACGTCCGACGGGAGGTCGTGGCGCGCGACCTGGAGATGGACAACGAGTTCTCGAAGGACGCCCAGATCGGCATGCTTCGCTCCATGCGCGGATACCGCGGCGACAGGCTGATCCGCACCGCCGCACCGCACCGGCTCCAGGATCCGGCAGCAGGTCCGCTCGTCGCTGTGAAACTGCACGTCCTCACGCGGAAGTCACTCGGCGGAATCAATACCGATCTCGACGGCCGCGCTCTCGGAGCCGACGGCGAACCGATCCCCGGCCTGTATGCCGCGGGCGAGGCGAGCGGCTTCGGCGGCGGCGGGATGCACGGCTACCGCGCACTCGAGGGCACGTTCCTCGGCGGATGTCTCTTCTCGGGTCGTCAGGCCGGGCGCGCTGCCGCGCGGTGAGCTCGTACCCGTCTACTGTGCGGAGCCCGTACCCCTGACGGCGGTCAGCCCTGAGGCGACGGGACCTCGGGAGAGGACGTGTCCGCGACGGAAGGCGAGCCGAGTCCATCGCCCCGACTGCATGACAGGAACGTCCTCCTCGCCGGAGATGAAGCCGAACGCGTCCGCCGCGAATGCCACTCCGCGGGGCAGACCGCCGAGATCGTCATCGGGCTCGCCCCAGATGGCCGCACGGAGGGCTCTGACGGCCTCCTCGCCCGCGCCCGGCGTCGCTCCACGAGCGACGGCGCTGATCCCCCACTGGGCGCGTCGGGCGATCACGGATGCCGGCAGGGTCGACGTCGCCCGCCAGTGACCGCGCGGCGGGGCGACCCCGGCCCACGCGGGTGAGAGCCCGGTCTCCGGCAGCGTCAGGGCGCGCTCGTCGTCCGTCGCTGTGAGCGCGGCGACGACGACGTCGCACTCGAGCTCGGGGTCCGCCTGGACGACTCGCATCGCCAGCACCGTCGGAGTCTGATCGAACAGGCCGTGGGGGGAGAGCGCGGCGCCCGTCAGCGCGAGAACTCCCCGCGCTGCCTGCAGCCGAACCCCTTCATCGGAGATGCGGGTCGCTCGTCCGAGGAAGGTCAGAACGTCCTTCGCGGTCTCGGCGTCTGCGAGAAGAAGCTGGTGGGGCACACCCTCTAAACTAGCAACGCCAGAAGCATCCGCAGTCGCGGGAAGGAAGTCATGACCGCCGACGCCCACGCGATCCGCACCGTCGAACAACTCCTCGACGTGCTCGATCTCGACTCGACGCAGGCACGCACCACCGAGGACATCTTCACCGGTTCGTCGCATCCGATGCCGTCCGGACGGATCTACGGTGGCCAGGTGCTCGCGCAGAGCCTGCTCGCCGCGGAGCGCACGCTTCCGGAGGATCGGGCTGTCCACTCCATGCACGGCTACTTCCTGCGGCCGGGCGACGCGAGTCAGGGAATCACGATCGCCGTGGATCGCATCCACGACGGGCGATCCTTCTCGACTCGCCGATCACAGGCCTATCAGAACGGCGTACCGATCTTCTCGATGATCGCGTCCTTCCAGGACGAGGATCCGGGACTCGAGCATGCCGTCCCCATGCCCGCCGATGTCCCCGGTCCCGACTCCTTGCTCCCCGATGAGCAGCGCGTCGACGGTCTGCCGTCCGGCGTCGTGCGGATGCTCAGTGATCGCGCGGCCGACGTGCGCCATATCGACTCGCCTCTGTTTCTGCCGAGCGCAGACGACCGCGTCCCTCAACAGGGTGTGTGGATGCGAATGAAGGCGCCGCTTCCCGATGACCAGCGCATCCATAGGGCGGCTCTCGCATACCTGAGCGACATGACGATCCAGGAATCGATCCTCCGGGCCCATGGCGTCTATTGGGGCCTGCCCGGGCTCAAGGTGGCGAGCCTGGACCACGCGATGTGGTGGCACCGTCCCGCACGTGTCGACGAGTGGTTGCTCTATCTGCAGGAGTCCCCGAACGCGCGCGGCGGCCGTGGACTCGCCCAGGGACGCATCTACACGCAGTCGGGCGACCTCGTCGCCTCGGTCGCGCAGGAGATCATGGTCAGGGTGCCCGCACCGGCGTGATCCGGCCGGCGCCGACGAGTCAGCTCACCTCACCGGTGGGCGTACTCGATGGACGGCCCGACGTACGGTTCCCAGGCCTCGCGCATCTCCTGCGTGAGCCGCGTGGGTCGTCCGGTCTTCGCATCGACGAGCACGATGATGGCGGTGGAGCGCGCATAGATCGTACGAGGTTCCGCCGTCGGGTCGTTGTGCACCTCGTAGCAGACCTCGACGCTGGAGCCGCCGAGCTTGCCGAACCACATCTGCACTTCGAGCGGGCGCCGTTGATAAGGCACCGGTGCGAGATACTCGATCTCCTGACGAGCGATGAGCGTCAGCGTTCCCTCGTCGATGCCTGAGTCGAGCACAGCCGTGGATGGCGCCTGCTCACCGGGACCCGCACGCCAGAACGCGCGTACGCGCGCCTCCTCGAGGAGCTTCAGCATCGAGGTGTTGTTGACGTGATTGAAGGCGTCCAGATCCCCCCAGCGGAGGTGGATCGGGATGTGCAGCCGGGATCCCGGTGTCAGGTCGGACATCGGGCGGTCAGTCGCGCGTGAGCTTGCGGTGCGTCGAGCGGTGCGGCTTCGCCGCGTCTGCACCGAGGCGCTGAATCTTGTTCTCCTCGTACGCCTCGAAGTTGCCCTCGAACCAGTACCACTGGTCGGGCTTCTCGTCGGTACCCTCGTACGCGAGGATGTGCGTCGCGATGCGGTCGAGGAACCACCGGTCGTGGGTGATCACGACTGCACAGCCGGGGAACTCGAGCAGCGCGTTCTCGAGGGAGCTCAGCGTCTCGACGTCCAGGTCGTTGGTGGGCTCGTCGAGCAGCAGCAGGTTGCCGCCCTCTTTCAGGGTGAGGGCCAGGTTCAGTCGGTTGCGCTCACCACCGGAGAGCACACCGGCCTTCTTCTGCTGGTCCGGTCCCTTGAAGCCGAACTTCGAGACGTACGCGCGCGAGGGGATCTCCGTCTTGCCCACGGTGATGAAGTCGAGCCCGTCGGAGACGACCTCCCACAGCGTCTTGTCCGGGTCGATGTTCGACCGGGACTGGTCGACGTAGCTGATCTTGACCGTCTCACCGATCTTGAGATCGCCCGCGTCGAGCGGCTCGAGGCCGACGATCGTCTTGAACAGCGTCGTCTTACCCACACCGTTCGGGCCGATCACGCCGACGATGCCGTTCGGCGGAAGGCTGAAGCTGAGGCCGTCGATGAGCGAACGCCCGTCGAACCCCTTCTTCAGGTTCTTCGCGTCGATGACGACACTCCCGAGTCGGGGACCCGCCGGGATCGTGATCTCCTCGAAGTCCAGCTTCCTGGTCCGCTCTGCCTCGGTCGCCATCTCCTCGTACCGCGCGAGACGTGCCTTGGACTTGGTCTGACGGCCCTTCGCGCTCGAACGCACCCACTCGAGCTCCTCCTTGAGGCGCTTGGCGAGCTTGGCGTCCTTCTTGCCCTGGATCTCGAGGCGTTCGCCCTTCTTCTCCAGATAGGTCGAGTAGTTGCCCTCGTACCCGATGAGCCGACCACGGTCGACCTCGGCGATCCACTCGGCGACGTGGTCGAGGAAGTACCGGTCGTGGGTGATCGCGATCACCGCGCCCTTGTACGCCTGCAGGTGCTGTTCGAGCCAGAGCACGCTCTCGGCGTCCAGGTGGTTGGTGGGCTCGTCGAGCAGCAGAAGATCGGGCTTCTGGAGCAGGAGCTTCGCCAGCGCGACTCGGCGCTTCTCTCCACCGGAGAGAGGCGCGATGGCGGCATCGGCCGGCGGCGTGCGGAGGGCGTCCATCGCCTGCTCGAGCTGCGAGTCGAGGTCCCAGCCATCGGCTGCATCGATCTCTTCCTGCAGTGTGCCCATCTCAGCCAAAAGCGAGTCGAAGTCCGCATCCGGGTCGGCCATCAGCATCGAGATCTCGTTGAAGCGGTCGACCTTCGCCTTGATGGCGATGCCGTCCTGGATGTTCTCGATGACGGTCTTGCTCTCGTCGAGCTCGGGCTCCTGCATCAGGATCCCGACGGAGAAGCCGGGAGACAGCTTCGCCTCGCCGTTGGACGGCGTGTCCATGCCGGCCATGATCTTGAGGATCGTCGACTTGCCGGCGCCGTTCGGACCCACCATGCCGATCTTGGCACCGGGGAGGAATGCCATGGTGACGTCATCGAGGATGAGCTTGTCGCCCACCGCCTTGCGCGCACGAACCATCGAGTAGATGTACTCAGCCACCGAAAACCGCTCCTTCTGTTGGCGTCGAAGATCGACACTCCAGCCTACCGGCGATCGCAGGGCTCGCTACCGGAGCCGCCGTATCACCAGTCGATTGCCCGCGTCGCACCGACGAGACAGCGCCCCTCTGCGAGCTGGGGCATCACGACGGCGACGGGCTCGCCGGTCGACGGTCCCACCTGACCGACGAGGCACTCCGCGTCGCCCCAACGCACCGCGAACTGCAGGCTCTCGACCGGGTTTCCGACCGTCGTGACGTCTGCGGTCACCTGCATGGCGGCCTTGTCGAAGCCGGCCGCTGTCAGGGCATCGATATACGCGCGGCCGGAAACCCTCTGCTCGGATGCCCATACGCCGTCGGTCACGGCTGCGAAGAGCGGCAGGTTGTCCTCCGCACTGCCGTCCGCCACGAACACGGGACCTGCCGGAGATGCCGACGGCCCCGGCGACGCAGCGGCGTCGGTCGGACCCGGTGCCGGTGCGGGCGAGGCTGTCGGACCGCACGCCGTCAGCAGCAGCACCAGAGTCGTGCCGATGCCGACTGCGATCGCTGAACGCGGTGCGGAGGAGTCCGGTCGTCGAAGCACGAACCGAGTCTACGGGCGTCCTCCTCCGCACGCGTCCGGCTCACCACGATCGAGTGCGTCGGACGCAGTCCTCACCCGCCCTCAGAACGCACCGGAACCTGAGGGGAACGAACCCACGAGGTCGCTGCCTGATCCCCCAGGCTCGGCGTCGTTCGCGGCCCACGACGTGTCGATGTCCTTCATCTCATCGCTCGAGCGCAGGCTCCCCGCGTCGTCGCTGACCGCATCCGACGGCGCCGCGCCACCTCGCGGAGGCGCGTCGACGGTCGATCTGGAACTACGGCGGTACGCGGTCGTGCCCCAGCGGAGGTCGTGGCCGATCGCATCCGCGTCGATGTCGACGCTGGTCCCCTGCTTGCCGTTGTTCTCCCAGGCGCGGATCTTCATCCTCCCGGTGACGATCACGCTGTCGCCCGCCCGCAGCGAGGCCTTGGCATGCTCTCCCAACTGGCGAAACGCCGCGACCGAATACCAGTTCGTGACCACGTCGATCCAGGTCCGCGTCGATTCGTCGAACCGCCTGTGAGTGCTGGCGAGTCGGAAGTTCGTGACAGGGATCCCGCTGGTCGTGCGCCCCTGGGTGGGATCGGTCGCAACGTTTCCCACGATCGTCACTGTGTCGTACATGTTCGCTCCTCTGTGCCCGGAACGTGCGTCCGGCTCGCTACAGAGTGCGCTCCGGCGGTGCTTCCTGCGCACGCGGAACACCAGATCCTGAACAACCAGAATCGACGTCCGCATGTGCAGAAGAACTGCGCTTGCCGCCGCATCTTGCCACCCGCGCAATGTCGGTGGTCGGTCATACGTTCGAATCAGGAAAGGAGATTCGATGTCCGCCACCCTGATCACGTCCGTCCCCGAGGTTCCCCACGCGACGCCGCGGCTGTCGGCGAAGAAGGAGCACCTGGTGCGCGCCTCAGCCCATCTCTGGCGGGTGCAGGACGCGAAGGACCGGGTCCTCGGGCATCTGCGCCTCGTCCCGGATCCCCTCGGGGTCAGGTATCGGGCGGAACGCCTCCACCTCGCCACGTCGTCTTTCCGACTCGTCGGAGACTTCTGGAGCGCAGACGATGCGGTGGCCGCGCTGCGGAACGGATGAGCCTCCGCACACGGGCCCAGGCGATGGTGCCCCCGGCAGGATTCGAACCTGCGACCAAGAGATTAGAAGGCTCCTGCTCTATCCCCTGAGCTACGGAGGCGCACAGAACTACCGTACCGCGCCCGACTCGGATGTCGGAGCCGTCGATAGGATGGCGACATGGTATCTGCCTCAGAGAACGACCGCCTCGTCTGGATCGACTGTGAGATGACCGGTCTCGATCTCTCCGTCGACGAGCTCGTCGAGATCGCCGTCGTCATCACCGATTTCGAACTGCGTCCGGTCGATCCCGGCTTCCAGATCGTGATCCGCCCGAGCGACGCAGCACTCGAGAACATGAACGACTTCGTGACGAAGATGCACGAGTCGTCCGGGCTGATCACAGAGATCCCGCATGGCGTCTCGCTGGCCGAGGCCGAGGAGCAGACCCTCGCCTACATCAAGCGGTTCGTCCCCCTCGAACGCAAGGCTCCGCTCGCAGGCAACACCATCGGCACCGACCGCATGTTCCTGGCGAAGTACATGAGCCAGGTGGACCAGTGGCTGCACTACCGCAACGTCGACGTCTCCAGCATCAAGGAGTTGTCGCGGCGGTGGTACCCGCGAGTGTTCTTCCAGGCGCCGGCGAAGGACGGCGGACACCGCGCCCTCGCGGACATCCTCGAGTCGATCCGCGAGCTGCGGTACTACCGTGAGGCGGTCTTCGTCGACGAGCCCGGACCGTCGAGTGACGACGCTCGCGACATCGCCACTCGCACCGTGTCAGAGTTCACCCCGAACATGTAATAGACTCGTCTGGTTGCCAATCGCGATTGGCACATGGTGGGTATAGCTCAGCTGGTAGAGCGCTGGCTTGTGGTGCCGGATGTCGCGGGTTCGAGTCCCGTTACTCACCCCACTCAGAAGAAGGTCCGAGTCGAGAGACTCGGACCTTCTTCTGTTCTCCTCGTCGGATGACGCCTCGGTCCTGGAGCCCAGGCGGCCGTGATCGAGAGCACGCTGAGCTGCCCCTAGGATTGCGGGGTGTCGCTCGCCGTGTGGTTCTCGCTTCTGACCGCCTGCGTGGTGATCAGCTTCACACCGGGCGCCGGTGCCATCAACACGATGTCGAACGCTCTGAGTCAGGGCTGGCGCCGATCGATCTGGGGCATCCTCGGGCAGCAGCTGGCTCTCATCCTCCATGTCGTGATCGTCGCCGCGGGCCTGGGGCTTCTCGTCTCGCAGTCCGAAGTCCTCTTCAATGTGATCAGGTATGCCGGCGCGGCGTACCTGGTCTTCCTCGGAATCCGACTGATCCTCACGAGGCCTCGACGTGCCGCCGATGAAGACGGGACGGCCGTCGACCTGCACGAGGGCCACTGGTCGATGATCAGACGCGGATTCTGGGTCAACCTGCTCAATCCCAAAGCGATCGTCTTCTTCCTCGCCTTCATCCCGCAGTTCATCCGACTGGACGAGCCCCAACTCCCCCAGTACCTCACTCTCATCGGCACCGTCATCATCGTCGACATCATGGTGATGTGGGGCTTCTTCGCCACAGCGGCCGGGCCGTTCCGCAGGCTCACGAGATCCTCGCGGGGGCAGCGGACGCTCAACAGTGTCTTCGGCGTCCTCTTCATCGCCGTCGCAGGCCTCCTCGTCTTCCTCCACTGACGCGCAGCTCCCCCAGCCGGCAATAGGCTGGAGCTGATGGAGATGGATGCAGCGGACTTCGAAGAGCTCGTGATCGACGAGCTCGATCGCCTGCCCGACGAGATGGTCGACGGGCTGGAGAACGTGGTGTTCGTCGTCGAGGATCGTCCGGAGGATGGAAGCCTCGACCTGCTCGGACTATATGACGGCTTGGCCCTCACGGAGCGAACGCAATACGGCTCCGGGGAGCTCCCGGATCGGATCGTCGTCTATCGCGAGTCTCATCTGGCCGCCTGCGACACCGATGACGAGCTTCGCGACGAGATCCACACGACCCTCGTGCACGAGATCGCGCACTTCTACGGCATCGACGACGAGCAGCTCCACACGCTGGGATGGGCATGAGTCCCCTCGCTACACCTGACATCGACGAACAGCTCGATCTCTCGGCCGCCCCGCTCGAGCCCTGGGAGGTCGTCGTGTGGAACGACCCGGTGAATCTGATGAGCTACGTCGTGCGGGTCTTCCGCACCTACTTCGGATATTCGCTCGAGCGAGCCACGATGCTGATGCGACAGGTGCACCACGACGGTCAGGCCATCGTCGCTACCGGCCCGCGCGAGACGATGGAGGTGCACGCGCAGGCGATGCACGACTGCGGCCTCTGGGCGACCGTCCGAAAGGCTTCGAGTTGACCGACCTGACCGTACGGGTGCGGATGGCCCGCGTCGAGGGTGCGCAGCTGTTGCACCTGGTCGACGACTTCCGTGAACTCGTGGGAGCGAACCGCGACGTCGAGGATCCCGCGATCGGTCGCCTGATTCCAGACCCCTATCCCGAAGACGAAGACTCGTCGCGCGCGTTCCGTGACGCGACCCGAGACGATCTCTTGGATCGACGCGCTCTGGACGCGGACATCGTCCGTACCGCACTCGCCGGGATGCGCGGGGACCTCGGCGACATGCCCCGGGACGAAGCCTTCGCAGAGCACGATCTCGACATCCCCCTGTCTGATGTCGACGCGTGGATGCGCACGCTCACCGCCCTCCGACTCGTCATCGCCGAGCGTCTCGGGATCCAGAACGATGACGATCATGATCCCGACGACCCGAGGTACGGCGTCTACGACTGGCTCGGATATCGTCTCGAGCTGACTGTCGAAGCGGCGGACCGCCTCCTCTGAGCTACGGCACTTCGACGACCCTGGTCGCCAGGGAGCGGGGATCATCGCGCGCGATGTGATCGCTTTCCTGCCGCGCCCACTGCTCCCAATGAGGCCGGTACGTCTCCCCATCCCGCGCCAGAGCCCGCGCCTTGCGGCCGGTTTCGGCGGACTCGATCCAGACGCGCACGTCCGCGATCGCCGCGGTGGCCGGCGTCAGTATCCCGCTCCCCTCGATGAGCACGCCCAGCGAGGGGTCTACCGCGTGAGTCTCAGCCTCGGCGCCCTTCGCCCAGTCCCAGCGTCGCCACTCCCCGAGGTACCCGCGACCATGCGGACGCAGAATACCGTTCAGTGCTCGCTCCACTCCGTCGCTGAGGCCGTCCCAACCGGGGTAGATGGAGTCGAGAGCGACGAGCTGCACCCGTCCGGCGATCGGCCAGCGCTGGACGAGCATCCGGGCGAGAGTCGTCTTACCGGCACCGCTGCGACCGTCGATGAGGACGACCGGATTGGCCGCAGACAGCATCCGGATGTCCTCGACGATCCGGGTCGCTGCGCGCTCGAGCGCGACAGCGACCGGGTCGTCACTTCTTGAGTGCACGGATGATGCGAGAGAGCGCGCGCCCGGTGACCCAGATGAACGGCACGGCGACGACGAGCAGCGTCACGATGTTGGGCTCGAATCGGAGTCCCTCCTCGCGGCGGACGTAGACGCCGACCGGAACGGAGGCACCGCCGCCACCACCGCCTTCGGCGCCGTCACCGCTGCCTCCGCCGAAGCCGGAGTAGGTGAAAGCGACAGGAGTGATGCTCACTCCATCGACATCCTGCTGTTCGCCGTACGCGCTCTTCACGCCGAACGCGGCGGCCTGCTTTCCGAGTTCCAGTGCAATGTTGGGCATGGCTCCACGCTAGTCCAGGAATCGTCCGCGACAAGCGTCAATCCAGTCCATGGGCCTTGGGATGCTGGGCAGCACCGCGGCCGTCACCGCGCCCTATGTGGCGCGCTCGACTGATCGTGGCGCTCCCGAACCGTGCCACGGCGTCGTCGACCGCGCCCTCGACGCGTCGCCAGTCCTCATCGTCGTCCCACAGGCCGAACCCGCCACCGCCGGCGGGACGCAGCTTCTCTGCGCGCACCCCGACGAGCCGCACAGGATCGCGTCGCTCGATCTGATCGAAGAGCGTCTGAGCCGCTTCGCCGATGCGCTGCCCCACCGCGGTGGGTTCCGGGAGCGTCTGTGAACGGCTGATGGTGCGGAAGTCGTCGAACCTGATCTTGATGGCGACGGTCGAGGTCTCCCACTCTGCTTTCCGCAGACGCGCCGCGACGCGGTCCGCGAGGCGCAGCAGCTCAGCCCTGAGGAACGATCGGTCCATGATGTCCGTGTCGAAGGTCTCCTCGTGCCCGATGCTCTTCTCCACCCGCTCGGTCTCGACTGCACGGGGGTCCTCCCCGCGGGCGAGTTCCGAGAGCCGAGCGCTCAGAGCCGGTCCGACGGCACGGTCGAGAATCGCCCGCGACGAGGTGCGGATGTCCCGCACTGTGCGAATTCCTCGTCCCTCCAGCGCTTCGGCGGCTTTCGGGCCCACACCCCACATCGCACGCACTGGGCGCGGATCGAGGAAGTCCTGGGTTTCCGATGCGGCGATGACCAGCATCCCGTCAGGTTTCGAGATCGTCGAGGCCATCTTCGCCACATGCTTGGTCGCAGCGACGCCGACGCTGCAGGTGATCCCGACCTCTTCTCTGACTCGCTCGCGAACGAGGTACGCGATTCTCGCAGGGCTCCCCCACAGACGTCGGACGCCCCGCACATCGAGAAACGCCTCGTCGACAGAGAGCGGCTCGACGAGAGGCGTGAACGACTCGAAGATCGCCATGACCTGTCGCGAGACGGCGTGGTATCGATGGAAATGCGGAGGGACGATGCGCGCAGAAGGACACAGGCGCAGAGCCTGAGAGACCGGCATAGCTGCGCGAACGCCGTAGCGACGAGCCTCGTACGAGGCGCTCGACACCACCGAGCGACCGTCAGGCGCTCCGATGATCAACGGCAGTCCTCGCAGGCTCGGATCATCGAGCACCTCGACGGCCGCGTAGAACGCATCCATATCGACGTGCAGGATGCTCGTGCCGGTGTCGTCGGCATCCGCGGACGACACGATGCGCCCTCTGCCGTCACCGTGACCCATGACACCATTCTCCCCCGGGCCTCGGACATGAGGCCCGGGGGAATCGGTTACTGCGCAGCGCGCTCGAGGACGAGTTCGCGGACACGGGCGGCGTCCGCCTGGCCCTTCATCGCCTTCATCACAGCGCCGATAACGGCCCCGGCGGCCTGGACCTTTCCGTCCTTGATCTTGGCCAGCACATCGGGCTGCGCTGCGAGTGCGTCGTCGATCGCTGCGATCAGCGCACCGTCATCCGAGACGACCGCGAGTCCGCGGCCGTCGACGACCTCCTGAGGCGTGCCCTCGCCCGCGATGACGCCCTCGAGCACCTGACGCGCGAGCTTGTCTGTGAGCGTTCCGGCGTCGACGAGTTTCTGCAGGGCCGCGACGTTCTCCGGCGAGACCAGCTCGGTGACGTCCTTCTCCTGTGAGTTGGCGAGGCGCGTGATCTCGCCCGTCCACCACTTCCGGGCCGTCGCCGGAGTCGCGCCGGCGGCGATCGTCGCTTCGACGACCTCCAGCAGCCCTCCATTGCGCACGTCCTGGAACTCCAGGTCCGTGAAGCCCCACTCGGCCATCAGACGGCGTCGACGGGCGACGGGCTGTTCCGGGAGCTCGGCACGCAGGGCTTCGATCAGCTCTGCTGCAGGCTCCACCGGCAGGAGGTCGGGCTCAGGGAAGTAGCGATAGTCGTCCGCATCCGACTTCGGACGACCGGGCGAGGTCGTCCCGGTGTCCTCGTGCCAGTGTCGCGTCTCCTGAGTGATGGCCCCGCCATCGGCGAGGATCTGCGCCTGACGCTGGATCTCGTACCGGACGGCACGCTCGACCGAGCGCATCGAGTTGACGTTCTTCGTCTCGGTGCGGGTGCCCAGCTTCTCCTGTCCGCGGGGACGCAGCGACACGTTCGCGTCGCAGCGCAGGTTGCCTCGTTCCAGACGCGCCTCGGAGATCCCGAGGCTGCGCACGATGTCACGGATCGTCGCGACGTATGCCTTGGCGACCTCGGGGGCGCGGTGCTCGGTGCCGAAGATCGTCTTCGTCACGATCTCGACGAGCGGCACACCGGCGCGGTTGTAGTCGACGAGCGAGTATTCGGCTCCCTGGATGCGTCCGGTCGCGCCACCCATGTGGGTGAGCTTGCCGGCGTCCTCCTCCATGTGGGCGCGCTCGATGGGGATCTGCACGATCGTGCCGTCCTCGAGCTCCACCTCGACGGAACCCTCGAACGCGATCGGCTCGTCGTACTGGGAGATCTGGTAGTTCTTGCCGAGATCCGGGTAGAAGTAGTTCTTCCGGGCGAAGCGGCTCGACGGTGCGATCGAGCATCCGAGAGCGAGACCGAGACTGATCGACGAACGGATCGCCGTCTCGTTCACGACCGGGAGCGATCCGGGCAGGCCCAGATCCACCGGCGCGATCAGCGTGTTGGGCTCGGCGGCGTGGTAGAGCTCGTTCGCCGGGTTCGGCGCGTCCGAGAACATCTTGGTGTGCGTGTTGAGCTCGACGTGGACCTCGAACCCGAGCACGGGCTCGTACAGTTCGAGCGCCTTGTCGAAGTCCATGAGCTTGGCGGTGGCCATCAGCGGGTCCCTCCCACGAGCTGGGGTGCACGCGTGAGAAGCGGCGCTCCCCACGAATCGACGAGCAGCGTCTCGACGGCGGCGCCCACCTTGTAGAGTCGCGCATCCTCCCGCGCCGGTGCGATGAACTGGATGCCGACGGGCAATCCGTCTTCCGACGCGAGTCCGCTGGGGACCGAGATGCCGGGAACGCCCGCGAGGTTGACGGGAATGGTCGTGATGTCGTTCAGATACATCTGCAGCGGATCGTCGATCTTCTCGCCGATCTTGAACGCAGTGGTCGGAGCCGAGGGCGTCGCGATGACGTCGACCTCCGCGAAGGCGTTCGCGAAGTCCTGCTGAATGAGCGTGCGCACCTTCTGAGCACTGCCGTAGTACGCGTCGTAGTAGCCGGCCGACAGCGCGTAGGTGCCGAGGATGATGCGTCGCTTCACCTCGTCGCCGAACCCGGCGTCACGCGTGGCGGACATGACGTCCTCGACGGTGGGGGTGCCGTGGGGCGTGACGCGCAGGCCGAAACGCACCGAGTCGAACTTCGCGAGGTTGCTCGACGCCTCCGCAGGCAGGATCAGGTAGTAGGCCGCGACGCCGTACTCGAAGTGCGGAGCGCCGATCTCGACGATCTCCGCGCCCTGCGCCTCCATCACCGCGAGCGCGCTGCGGAACGATTCCGCGACACCGGGCTGGAACCCGCTGTCCGGCAGCTCTCGGATGACACCGACCTTGAGCCCCTTGAGCACGTCACCGCGCGCGCCCTCACGGGCCGCGTCAGCGAATGAGGGCCACACGTCACGCAAAGACGTGGAGTCCTTCGGGTCGTGCCCGCCGATCGCATCGTGCAGGAGACCCGCGTCGAGCACTGTACGCGTGACGGGTCCGACCTGGTCGAGGCTGGAGGCGAGTGCGATGGCCCCGTAGCGGCTGACGCCGCCGTAGGTCGGCTTGACGCCCACCGTGCCGGTGACATGAGCAGGCTGACGGATCGAGCCGCCGGTGTCGGAGCCGAGTGCCAGCGGAGCCTCGAAAGCGGCGACTGCTGCCGCCGATCCGCCGCCGGAACCGCCCGGGATCCGGTCGAGGTCCCACGGGTTGCGGGTGGGACCGTAGGCGGAGTGCTCTGTCGAGGACCCCATGGCGAACTCGTCCATGTTGGTCTTGCCGAGCGGGATCAGCCCCGCCGCGCGCGAGCGGGCGACGACCGTGGCGTCGTACGGCGAGCGGTAGCCCTCGAGGATCCGCGAGCCGCTCGTCGTCGGCTGGTCGGTCGTCACGAGGACGTCCTTGATCGCGAGCGGCACGCCGGCGATCGGGCCGAGCTGCTCACCCGCCGCACGCTGGGCGTCGACAGCGGCGGCCGCCTCGAGCGCACCCTCGTTGATGTGCAGGAAGGCATGAACGTCGCCGTCGACGGCTGCGATGCGGTCGAGGTGAGCGCGAGTGGCCTCGACGCTCGAGATCTCGCGGCTGGCGAGCTTGTCGGCAAGCTCCGCCGCAGTCATGCGGATGATGTCGCTCACTGCTCTTCTCCCAGGATCGCGGTGACGCGGAATCGGCCGTCGGCCTGATCCGGCGCGTTCTGGAGCACCTGCTCGTGTGTGAGGGTCTCGCCCACCACATCGGGACGGTAGACGTTGCTCAGCGGAATCGGATGACTCGTCGCTGCGATGTCGGGGCCTGCGACCTCCGACACCTTCGCGATGTTGTCGACGATGGCATCGAGCTGGCCCGTGAGTCGGGACACCTCGTCGTCGTTGAGCTGGATGCGCGCGAGCACGCCGAGATGACGCACGAGATCAGGGGTGATTTCAGACACGGCCCCAGTCTAGTTGCCGTGCTCACCGGGTCCCTGCAGTCCGGCGAAGCCGCCCTATGCTGGGCGGGTGAGCTCGTACCAGCCTCCTCGCCCATGGATCGCCAGCTATGCCGCAGGCGTCCCGGAAGACCTCTCCCCCGTGTCCGGATCGCTGGTCGACATCGTCGCCGCGTCCGCCCGCGACTACCCGGATGCCCCCGCCCTGCAGTTCTTCGGTCGTGAGACGTCGTACTCAGAACTGCAGAATGCGATCGACCGAGCAGCCGCAGGACTGCGCGACCTCGGCGTGCGGGCGGGCGATCCCGTGGCGATCGTGCTTCCGAACTGTCCGCAGCACATCGTGGCGTTCTACGCGGTGCTCCGTCTCGGCGCCGTCGTCGTCGAGCACAACCCGCTCTACACCCCGCGCGAGCTGCGGAAGCAGTTCGAGGACCATGGCGCGAAGCACGCGATCGTGTGGAACAAGGTCGTCGCCACGGTGCAGGAGTTCCCCGCCGACCTCGCCGTGACGAACCTCATCTCCGTCGATGTGACGCGCGCGATGCCCCTTCTCACTCGTGTGGCGCTACGGCTGCCGGTGGCGAAGGCCCGTGAGTCTCGCGCCGCTCTGACCGAGAAGGTGCGAGGAACCGTCACCTGGGACTCGCTGGTGCAGTCCGCCCCGATCCCTGCCGCGCACCCGAAGCCCGCCACCGACGACCTCGCGATCATCCAATACACGTCCGGCACGACGGGAACCCCCAAGGGCGCCGCCCTGACCCACGGCAACCTGCTCGCGAACGCCGCGCAGTCGCAGGCATGGGTTCCGTCGATCCAGCGCGGCAAGGGCTGCGTCGTGTACGCGGTGCTGCCGATGTTCCACGCATACGGTCTGACGCTCTGCCTGACGTTCGCGATGTCCATGGGTGCGCGCCTGGTGCTCTTCCCGAAGTTCGATCCGGATCTCGTGCTCGACGTGATGAAGAAGCACCCCGCCACCTTCCTTCCCCTCGTGCCCCCGATCGCCGACCGCCTGCTGTCGGCGGCGAAGGCGAAGGATGTCTCGCTCGACGGCATCGAGGTCGCGATCTCCGGTGCCATGGCTTTGCCGCACGAACTCGTGGTGCCGTTCGAGGCGGCGACGCATGGCTTCCTCGTCGAGGGATACGGACTCAGCGAGTGCTCCCCCGTGTTGATGGCGAACCCCGTAGCTGACAACCGCGTGCCCGGCACCGTGGGACTTCCTCTTCCGGGAACCGAATGCCGCGTCGTCGATCCCGAGAACCCGACCGTCGACGTTCCTGAGGGATCCGCGGGCGAGCTCCTGGTGCGCGGCCCCCAGGTGTTCTCCGGCTACTACGGCAAGCCGGAGGAGACGGAGGCCGTCTTCGTCGACGGCTGGTTCCGCACCGGTGACATCGTGACGGTCGATGAGGCGGGTTTCATCCGGATCGTCGACCGCATCAAGGAGCTGATCATCACCGGCGGCTTCAATGTGGCCCCCACCGAGGTCGAGAGCGCTCTGCGTCAGCATCCTCAGGTCGTGGACGCTGCCGTGGTCGGTCTGCCGAGCGACCACTCCGGCGAGGAGGTCGTCGCCGCGATCGTCGTCGACGCGGGGGCAGACGTCGACGTCGAAGCGATCCGCGAGTATGCGCGCAGCATCCTCACCCCGTACAAGGTTCCGCGGCGTCTGTTCATCGTCGACGAGCTGCCCAAATCGCTGATCGGCAAGGTGCTGCGTCGCCAGGTCAAGGAGAGACTGCTCACTCTGACTTCCGGCTCCTGAGGGCGCCCTCACAGGCGCGGAATCCCGCGAAGCGCTACCCTTGGTCAGTGACTCCTGAAGACGCTGTGCCCACCGACGCCCCCGAGACCCCTGGATTCGAGGAGCTCGGCATCACCGGCCCCGTCCTCAAGGCCATCAAGGACCTCGGCTACGAGACCCCCTCCCCCATCCAAGCCGCCACGATCCCGACCCTGCTCTCCGGTCGCGATGTCGTCGGTATGGCGCAGACCGGAACGGGAAAGACCGCGGCATTCGCGCTCCCCGTGCTCGAGCGCCTCGACGTGTCCCAGAAGACCCCGCAAGCTCTCGTGCTGGCTCCGACCCGCGAGCTCGCTCTGCAGGTGTGCGAGGCGTTCGAGTCGTACGCCTCGAAGATGAAGGGCGTCCACGTCCTCCCCGTCTACGGCGGACAGGGCTATGGCGTGCAGCTGTCGGCGCTGCGCCGCGGCGTGCACGTGATCGTCGGCACCCCCGGTCGCATCATGGACCACCTCGCCAAGGGCACCCTCGACCTGTCCCAGCTGCAGTACCTGGTGCTCGATGAAGCCGACGAGATGCTCAAGATGGGCTTCGCCGAAGACGTCGAGCAGATCCTCGCGCAGACGCCCGAGGAGAAGCAGGTAGCCCTCTTCTCAGCGACGATGCCCCCGCAGATCCGCCGACTCGCGCAGAAGTACCTGCGTGAGCCCGAAGAGATCAGCATCAAGTCGAAGACCGCCACCGGCACCAACATCACGCAGCGGTACCTCGTGGTGTCGTACGCGCAGAAGGTGGATGCGCTCACTCGCATCCTCGAGGTCGAGAACTTCGACGGCATGATCGTGTTCGTCCGCACGAAGAACGAGACCGAGACGCTGGCCGAGAAGCTGCGTGCCCGCGGATACTCCGCCGCCGCCATCAACGGCGACGTGCCGCAGGTCCAGCGTGAGCGCAGCGTCAACCAGCTCAAGGCGAGCAAGCTCGACATCCTCGTCGCGACCGACGTGGCCGCTCGCGGTCTCGACGTCGAGCGCATCAGCCACGTCATCAACTTCGACATCCCCACCGACACCGAGTCGTACGTGCACCGCATCGGCCGCACCGGCCGCGCGGGACGCACCGGAGACGCGATCAGCTTCATCACCCCGCGTGAGCGCTACCTGCTCAAGTCGATCGAGAAGGCCACGCGTCAGCAGCCCACTCAGATGCAGCTGCCCAGCCTCGACGACGTGAACACCACGCGCCTCGCCCGCTTCGACGACGCGATCACGACCGCGCTCAGCGATAGCACCCGCATCGAGAAGTTCCGCGACATCATCGACCACTACGTGCGCAACCACGATGTGCCCGAGGCCGATGTCGCAGCTGCGCTCGCTGTCGTCGCCCAGGGCGATACTCCTCTGCTGCTCGACCCGGCCGACGACGCCCTGTCGAAAGCGGTCGAGTACGACAACCGTCCGCCGCGCGAGAGCAACACTCGCGAGCGTCGCGAGACCCGCGAACCGCGCGAGCGCCGTGGGCGCGGCGACTACAAGCCGTACCGCATCGAGGTCGGACGCCGTCACCGCGTCGAGCCCCGTCAGATCGTCGGCGCACTCGCGAATGAGGGCGGCCTGGGTCGTGATGACTTCGGCGCGATCAACATCCGGCCGGACTTCACTGTCGTCGAGTTGCCGGCGAACCTCGATTCGTCCGTCCTGGAGAAGCTGAAGGACACCCGCATCTCGGGTCGGCTCATCGAGATCAAGCCCGACCGTGGGCCTGGAGCCCGTCGTAACGACGGCCCTCGTGACGGCGCCCGCGGTGGGTTCGAGCGCCGCGATGACCGTCCGCGCTACGACCGTGACGACCGTCCTGCTCGCACCGATGAGCGAGGCGAGAAGCCGTTCCGCAAGCCCCGACACAAGGGCTGATCAGCCGTAGAACGCATCGAGCGCGCCGTGCCCGGACGAAAGTCCGGGCACGGCGCGCTCGCGTGCACCGATGGGCAGCCATCCTGAAGGGCCAGCCTGCGCGTCAGGCGCCTGAAGGCCTGTGGCGAGCGAGACGCGCGGCCACGTCGATGAGCTGTTCAGGGCGCGCGAGCAACGCTCTCTGCTCCGGGTTGTCGATGAGATGCTGCAGCAGCCGGTGTGCCCCGTCCACCGTCGGTGTCCAGTACCCGCCGACGTGGTGACGGCTCAGCGGTGCGATCGACGTTTCCCCGTCTGCCAGGAGCTCGACCGCGCCATCCTCAGGGTCGAATCCGAGATCGGACACGGCGAGGAACGTCAGGGCGCCGAGGACGAGCGTGCTCAAGAGGCCGGGCAGACGGAACCGCGTGGTGGGCACGTCGAGGATCACTCGCTGCACCTGAGACCAGGGAATGATCCCCCGGTTCTCTGTGCCGTGGCGGATCAGGAGCGCATCAGGCGTCAGACGCAGGTGGTTGCGGCCCGGGTCTCCCACAGCCATCGCGCCGGAGACGGCGATCAGCGGTCCGTATCGCCTCATCCCAGAGCGTCCGGCCCCTCCGTGACGAGGATGTGGAACTGAGCGGCATCGAGGATGCGGATGCCGAGCTCCTCCGCCTTCCCCAGCTTCGACCCCGCTCCGGGACCGGCCGCGACGAAGTCCGTCTTCTTGGAGACGCTCGACGCGGCCTTACCGCCCGCCTTGAGGATGGCCTCCTGCGCTCCATCTCGGGTGTACCCGTCGAGCGAACCGGTCGCCACGACCGTGATCCCGTCCAACACACCGCCCTGGACGACTGCCGCGCCCGGACCGGGATGACCGGGCGTGGCCCACTGGACGCCTGCATCGGCCCAGCGACGAACGATGTCCTGGTGCCAGTCGACATCGAACCACGCGAGCAAGGAGTCGGCGATGATGCCGCCGACTCCTTCCACAGCGGCGAGCTCGTCGCGAGAGGCCGCGCGGATCGCGTCGAGTGAACCGAACCACTGCGCCAGCGCCCTCGCCGCGACCGGCCCGACGTGACGGATGTTCAGTGAGACGAGCAGTCGCCAAAGGTCTTTGGTCTTCGCCTTCTCGAGTTCCGCGAGCAGAGTCACAGCTTGAGAGGAGGGCTGGGGGCCCTCCAGCCCGGACTTCTTCTCTGTCGCGGTCGGGTTGCGTCGGAATGGTGCCCTCGTCTTCACGAGGCCGTCTTCGTCCTCCTTGGGCAGCCCCGTCTCGGCGTCGCGCACGACGAGCTCGATCGGCACGATCTCATCGAGCGTCAGCGCGAACAGTCCGGCTTCGGTCTCGAGAGGCGGTGTCGCCGGCGAGGTCGGCTGGGTGAGCGCGGCCGCCGTGACTTCTCCGAGCGCCTCGATGTCGAGGGCGCCCCGCGAACCGATGTGCTCGACACGACCGCGAACCTGGGCCGGACACGAGCGCGCGTTGGGGCAGCGCAGATCGATGTCGCCCTCCTTCATCGGACGCAGCGGCGTGCCGCACTCGGGGCATTCGATCGGCATCACGAACTCCCGCTCGGTACCGTCGCGTTTCTCGACGACCGGCCCGAGGACCTCGGGGATCACGTCGCCCGCCTTGCGCAGGACGACGGTGTCGCCGATCAGTACTCCCTTGGCTTTCACAACGTCCTTGTTGTGCAGCGTCGCCTGCCTGACGACGCTCCCCGCGACCTGGGCGGGAGCCATCACCGCGAACGGCGTCGCCCTGCCGGTTCGACCCACAGACACGACGATGTCGAGCAGCTTCGTCTGCACCTCTTCGGGCGGGTACTTGTACGCGATCGCCCAGCGAGGCGCCCGACTGGTGGCGCCGAGCTCGTCGTGGAGGGACAGCTCGTCGACCTTGACGACGATCCCGTCCAGCTCGTGCTCGATATCGTGCCGGTGCTCGCCGAAGTACTCGACGAACGCAACCACGTCGTCGATGCTCGTGCACACCCTGGTGTGCGGGCTGGTCGGCAGCCCCCAGTCCGACAGCTTGTCGTAGACCTGACTCTGTGCGGCGACCGGCGGATTCTCCCAGGCCCCGATGCCGTGCACGTACAGCGCGAGCGACTCGATGCGCAGCATCCCCGCCTCGAGTTCGAGCCCCTCCTTCTTGTCGATCTGCTGACGCAGGCCACCACTCGCCGCGTTGCGCGGATTCGCGAACGAGGGGAACCGCCGAGCCGCAGCAGTTCGCGCCTTCTCTTCGTCGAACGGCTTCTTTGCTCCGCTCCGAGCCTCCCAGCGGGCGAGAGCATCGGCGTAGGCCCGGTCGCGGAACTCCGCCTGTGCGGCATTCAGGCGCTCGAAGGCGGCCACGGGAATGAACACCTCGCCGCGCACCTCGACGATGGGAGGGTGACCTTTGCCGCTGAGCTCGAGGGGGATCTCGGGAAGGCGCAGCGCGTTCTCGGTGACGATCTCACCGACGCGCCCATCTCCCCGCGTCGCCGCCGACGTCAGCCGCCCGTTCTCGTAGCGGAGATTGATCGCGAGGCCGTCGATCTTGAGTTCGGTGAGCCAGTCGACAGCTCGCCCCGCAGAGGCGCGCGTCTTGGCGGCCCAATCCCTGAGCTCGTCGATCGAGAACACGTTGTCGAGACTCAGCATCCGCTCCGCGTGCTCGATGGTGGCGAGCCCGGTGGCCTCGGCCGCCCCCACCATCTGAGTGGGCGAGTCCTGACCCTGCAGCTCGGGATGCATCCGCTCCAGCTCTTCGAGCCTGTGCATCCACCCGTCGTAGGTGAAGTCGTCGACGAGTGAAGTGTCGCGCCCGTAGTACGCGTCCTTCGCTTCGAGGATTCGAGTGGTCAGCTCGTCCGCTTCGATACGGGCGTCTTCCAGCGAGATGTTCTCCGGCACCCCGCCAGTCTACGAGCGGGCGCCGACATCGAGAGGCAGGCGCTATGCGTCGACCGGCACTGCGGACACGGTGCGGTCGATCGTGAACTGGCCGAGCACACGCGTTCCGACGTACAGCACGGCGGTCTGGCCCGGCGCGACGCCGTTGAGCGGCTGCTCGGGAACGACGCGCACGCCCTCGGGCGAGACGAATGCCCGGGCTGCTTCCGGCTCGGCGTGGGCGCGGATCTGCACCTCGCAGTCGAACTCGGAGTCGACGGGCGCTGCGCCCGCCCAGCTGAATCGATCGCCCGAGATCTCACGTGTCGCGAGAGCCTCCTTCGGCCCCACGACCACCGTGTTGGACACCGGCCGCACCTCGAGTACGAAGCGGGGCTTGCCGTCGGGGGCCGGGACGCCGAGCTTCAGACCACGGCGCTGACCGACCGTGAAAGCGTGCGCGCCCTCGTGCGAGCCGACGACGGAGCCCGTGCGGTCGACGATCTCACCGGTGGCGGTACCGACCTTCTCGGCCAGCCAGCCTCGCGTGTCACCGTCGGGAATGAAGCAGATGTCGTGGCTGTCGGGCTTCTGCGCGACACTCAGCCCACGCTCCTCCGCCTCGGCACGCACGACTGCTTTGGACGGAGTCGTTCCGAGCGGGAAGTAGGTGTGCGCGAGCTGCTCGGCGGTGAGTACGCCGAGCACATAGGACTGATCCTTGGCGTTGTCCGCGGCTCTGTGCAGCTCGAGACCGGCGTCCGTGGGGATCAGCGTCGCGTAGTGCCCGGTGCACACCGCGTCGAAACCGAGCTCGATGGCGCGCTCGAGAAGGGCGGCGAACTTGATCTTCTCATTGCAGCGCATGCAGGGATTGGGGGTGCGCCCTGCCTGGTACTCCGAGACGAAATCGGCGATCACGTCGTCGCGGAAGCGCTCGGAGAAGTCCCAGACGTAGAACGGGATGCCCAGGAGATCGGCCGCGCGACGCGCATCGAGCGCATCCTCGATCGTGCAGCATCCCCGGCTTCCGGTGCGCAGCGTGCCGCCCGCCCGGGACAGCGCGAGATGCACGCCGACGACGTCGTGCCCCGCGTCCACGGCCCGTGCGGCCGCGACTGCGGAGTCCACTCCGCCACTCATGGCCGCAAGAATCCTCATGGGACCAGTCTACGAGCGTGCGGCTGAGCCGGAGCCGGAAGCCCGCAGGTAGGCCTCGCCGATGGATGCGAGGACGGCATCGACGTCGGCGTCCGTCGATGTGCGTCCCAGCGTGAATCGGAGGGCGCTGCGCGCGTCCTGCTCACTGCGCCCCATCGCCATCACGACATGCGATGGCTCCGCCACACCCGCCTGGCAGGCCGACCCGGTCGACGCGGCGACGCCTGCCATGTCGAGAAGGAAGAGCAGGCTCTCCCCCACCGCTCCGGGAAACAGTATGTGGGCGTTGCCGGGGAGCCGTCGCGAGCCGTCTCCCAGAAGCTCGGCCTGCGGCACCCGCGCCAGGATGCCGTCGATCAGCCGATCGCGCATCGTCGCCAGCCGCGCGGTCTCCGTCTCTCGCTCCGACTCGGCGAGCTCGAGCGCGGTGGCGAAGGCCGCGGCACCGGCCACGTCCTGCGTTCCGGCGCGAAGTCCGCGCTGCTGCGCGCCGCCGCGAAGGAGTGCGGAGAGCCGCGCGGTGCGAGCGACCACCAAGGCTCCGACGCCGACCGGCGCGCCGATCTTGTGTCCGGCCACGCTCATCGCGACAAGACCGACCGAGTCGGGCGCATCGCCTCTCAGCGCGCGGAACGACAGAGGCAGGTGGCCGAGGGCCGCGACCGCATCGAGATGGAGGGGAACGAGGGCCTGCGCGGTCGACGACGCCAGCATCGCGGCGTCGTTGATCGTCCCGGCCTCGTTGTTGGCGACGAGCGCGGTCGCCAGCGCCGCGCCCGGAAGCTGGGCAGTGAACTCGTCCACGTCGATGGCCGCCGAGCGATATACCGGAACAGCGCGTAGCACCGCCCCTGCCGCCACCAGGGCCTCGACGGTGTCCATCGTCGCGTGGTGCTCGGCATCCGGCATCACGATGGCATCCGACTCCGCCGGCCGCGCCTGCCACAACCCCTGAAGCGCGAGATTGATCGACTCCGTACCCCCGGAGGTGAACACGACCTCGATGGGGTCGCAGTCGAGCACTGCGGCCGAGCGCTCGCGTGCCTCCTCGAGCAGGCGCCGCGCGTCCTGGCCGGCACCGTGCGTCGATGACGCATTCCCGACCATCTCGCTCGCTTCGAGCCACGCCTCCCGCGCCTCGGGACGCAGCGGCGTCGTCGCGGCGTGGTCGAGATAGTGCTGCATCCCTCCACTCTCCCCCATTTTCCGCGCAGTGGCGTGCACATCGAACTGAGTGCATGCTGTCCTGAGACCCGAGCGCAGACCTCTATGGTGTACTCATGCCCGCGATCCGAGACATCACCGTGCCCGGCGGTACTGCACTCGACAACCTCGGTGTGCGCCTTCACGACGGCGTCGGAACCCTCCGCGTCTGGTCGCAGAACGCGTCCTCCATCGAACTCGTCGTCTTCGATGCCACCGACCTCGACTGGGTCATCGACCAGGTCGATCTCGCACGCCTTCCCGGCGGCATCTGGGAGGTGACGACAGAACTGCTCCAGCCCGGCACCCGGTATGCGATCCGCGTCGGAGGGCCACACGGGCCGGGGAACACGTTCAACCCCGAGACTCTGCTCCTCGACCCCTACGCTCGCGGTCTCGCGCAGGGCGACGGCTACGAGGAGTGGCGCTCCGTGGTGATCGTCGACGGGTTCGACTGGGGAGAGTCCGTCAAGCCACGGATACCGCTCGACCGCACCGTGATCTACGAAGGGCACCTGAAGGGGCTGACCAAGCGTCAGCCCGATGTGCCCCCGGCTCTGCACGGCACATACGCCGGACTCGCGCATCCCGCGATGATCGAGTACTTCCACTCTCTCGGGATCACCTCGATCGAGCTCCTGCCCGTTCAGGCGTTCGTTCCGGAGCCTCGCCTGCTCGAGCGCGGCCTCACGAACTACTGGGGCTACAACACCCTCAACTTCTTCACACCGCACAACGCCTACGCCACGGAGGACGCACGCAAGGGCGGCCCCGAGGCCGTTCTCGCCGAGTTCAAAGGCATGGTGCGACTGCTGCACGAAGCCGGACTCGAAGTCATCCTGGACGTCGTGTACAACCACACGTCGGAAGAGGGCCTCGGTGGACCTCGGTCCAGTCTGCGCGGCATCGACAACGCCAGCTACTACCGACAGGACGCATCAGGCGCGTACATCGACACGACAGGCTGCGGCAACACGCTCGACACCTCGACCGATGCCGGAGCGCGCCTCGTGCTCGACTCGCTGCGCTACTGGGCGCAGGAGATGCAGATCGACGGATTCCGCTTCGATCTCGCGGCCGCGATCGCGCGCGACGGCTCGCACACCTATACGCCCGAGCACCCGCTTCTCACCGCCATCGCGAACGATCCGATCCTCCGCGACACCAAGCTCATCGCCGAGCCGTGGGACGTCGGCATGGGCGGCTGGCAGACCGGCAACTTCCCGAACGGCTGGATGGAGTGGAACGACCGCTACCGCGACCGGGTCAGGAACTTCTGGCTGAGCGACATCGACTATGCGCGTCGTGCGTCCGCGCCGGTCGGCATCGGGGGCTTCGCGACGCGTCTCGCCGGCTCGTCGAACACTTTCGCCGATGTTCGGGGGCCGCTGGCCAGCATCAACTTCGTCACCGCGCACGACGGCTTCACCATGCACGACCTCGTGTCGTACGACGTCAAGCACAATGAGGCGAACGGCGAACAGAATCGCGATGGTGCCGACATGAATCGGGCTTTCAATCACGGTATCGAGGGGCCGACCGACGACCCTGCGATCCTCGCTGCCCGGCGAAAGGCGATGCGCAACCTGCTCGGCACCCTGCTGCTGTCCGCCGGGATCCCCATGCTCACGGCCGGCGATGAGGTCGGTCGGACGCAACGCGGAAACAACAATGCCTACGCCCAGGATTCGTCGATGACGTGGCTCGGCTGGGACGCGGAACCGTGGCAGGAGGACCTGCGCGCACACGTCGCTCGACTCATCCAGCTCCGTTCCGAGAATCCCGCCCTGCGTCCGAGCCGGTACGCCCGACTCGGTGAGCACATCCCCAACGCCTCTGTCATGGACTGGTTCGATCAGAACGGCGAGACGATGGAGAGCCAGCAGTGGACGGACCCTGGTAACCGCACTCTGCAGTATGTGGCGGCCTCGACCCCCGATCGCGAATCGGCCAATCGGATCCTCCTCATCGTGCACGGGACGGAGTCGCCCATCGACGTGCGTCTGCCCGACGACCTCGAGGAGGCGACGCGTTTCGTCTCGCTGTGGTCGAGCGCCGACGACCGCCCGCAAGACGGCGGCGAGGTGTTCGCCCCCGGCGACGTCCTTCCCATCCCCGGCACCTCCATGCGACTCTTCCGCGTGGAATGAACGGCGGCGCGCCGGGGCCCTCCGCGAGCTACCCGCTTCACGCCGCGAGCGGTACATTCGGGGGGTGGCCGCACGTATGAGCAGCATCAGTCCGAAGGCTCTCCGAAGCCCCGCGCAGATCCCGTCGCGCCCGCTGGGCGCCGTCTCGGACGGCGACGGACTCGTCGCGACGCGAATTCCTCTGGTGGGCGGCGCACCGTCCGTCCCCGGAGGCTTCGCGCCCAAGGCGTTCGTCGGCGAGGTGGTGCCGTTCAGCGTCGTCGCCTTCCGTGAAGGGCACGACCTGATCGGGGTGCAGCTTCGGTTGGGGGCCCCGAACGGCGAGGAGTCCCTGCACCGATTGACGCCCTTGCTCGATGGGAGCGATCGCTGGGCAGCAGAGGTCGCTGTGGACATGCAGGGACAGTGGACGTTTCGCTTCGAGGCGTTCTCCGACGACTTCGCGACCTGGGCGCACGCCGCCGAGGTGAAGGTCGCCGCGGGCGTCGATGTGCCGGTCATGGCAGCCCTCGGCGCCGAACTTCTCGCGCGCGCAGCGAAAGAGAAGGATCGCCCTGCGGCTCAGCGCAGACGCATCAGCGAACTCGCCACCGCACTGGCGGGGGGCGATGCAGAGACCACCACCGCGGTCTCGACCGACGCCGAGCTGGGCGGTCTCTTCCATGAGCGGCCTCTCATGACGCTGCGTTCAGCATCTGCCACGCACACTCTGCTCGTGGAGCGGACCGCCGCAGGCGTCGGTGCCTGGTACGAGTTCTTTCCCCGCTCGGAGGGCGCGAAACGCCTGAAGGACGGCACTGTCAAGAGCGGTACGTTCAGGACAGCCGCCAAACGTCTTCCCGCTGTCGCCGCCATGGGCTTCGACGTCATCTACCTGGTGCCGATCCATCCGATCGGAACGACCAACCGCAAGGGACGCAACAACACTCTGACGACGGAGCCAGGCGATCCGGGCTCACCGTATGCCATCGGCTCCGCAGACGGCGGCCACGACGCGATCCACCCGGAGCTCGGCAAGCCGGCCGACTTCCGTGCATTCGTCAGGGCGGCGAAGAACGAAGGGCTGGAGGTCGCTCTCGATCTCGCGCTGCAGGCCTCTCCGGACCACCCGTGGGTCGATGAGCACCCCGAGTGGTTCACCACTCTCCCGGATGGCACCATCGCCTACGCAGAGAACCCGCCCAAGAAGTACCAGGACATCTACCCGCTGAACTTCGACAACGATCCCGCCGGTATCTACCAGGAGATGCTCCGCATCGTGCAGCACTGGGTTCGCGAAGGCGTGAAGATCTTCCGCGTCGACAACCCGCACACGAAGCCGCTGCAGTTCTGGGAATGGCTCATCGCGACGGTGAACGCCCAGGACCCGGACGTGATCTTCCTGGCCGAGGCGTTCACCCGACCCGCCGTGATGCGTGCGCTCGCGGCCGTGGGGTTCCAACAGAGCTACAGCTATTTCACCTGGCGCAACACCAAGGCGGAGCTCGAGGAGTTCCTCACCAGCGTCTCGCACGAGACGAGCGACTACATGCGGCCGAATCTCTTCGTGAACACGCATGACATCCTCACGGAGTACCTGCAGTTCGGTGGCCGCGCCGCCTATCGGATCCGCGCCTGCATCGCCGCCACCGCCGCCCCTGTGTACGGCGTGTACGCCGGGTACGAGCTCTTCGAGAACGTGGCGAGGCCCGGTTCCGAGGAGAACATCGACAACGAGAAGTACGAGTTCAAGTTCCGGGACTGGGAGGGCGCGGAGGCATCGGGTGACTCGCTTGCGCCTCTCCTGCGTCGACTGAACGAGATCCGCCGTGAGCACCCGGCTCTTCGACAGCTTCGCAATCTCTCCGTGCACTGGAGCGACGACGACTCGGTGCTCGTCTACAGCAAGCACCTCGATGCCGCGTTCACCGGCACGGGCCACTCCGATACGATCCTCGTCGTCGCCAACGTCGATCCGCACTCCGTGCGTGAGACCACCGTGCACCTCGACACCACGATCTGGGGCGTACCACCTGGCGAGCCGTTCGAGGTGGAGGACCTCCTGACCGGTGCGGTGTGGACGTGGGCCGATCACAACTACGTGCGCCTCGACGCCTTCGCCGAGCCGGTGCACATTCTGAAGGTGAGGAGACGAGCATGAGCTACGTCGAAGATGCCACTACATCGCCGGACTGGGCGGCTGTCGCAGCCGGCGCCCATCACGACCCGCACGCGGTGCTCGGCTCCCACCCGTTCACGGATGCGAGTGACCGGACTGTCACGGTGATCCGCGCTCGCCGACCTCTCGCGTCCTCGGTCGCAGCCGTCTTCGAGGACGGGAGCCGATTGGAGCTCGATCACGTCGCACACGGCATCTGGGAGGCCCAGCACGACGGTGCCCCGGTGGCGTATCGCATCGCCACCGCGTACGGCGACGACGACGAGACGATCACCGGCGACCCGTACCGGCACCTCCCGACTCTGGGCGACGTCGATCTCCATCTGATCGCCGAAGGGCGGCACGAGCGGCTGTGGCAGGTGCTGGGTGCGCACGCGACGGTCGCAGACGGCGAAGACGGCGTCGCATTCGCCGTCTGGGCCCCGAACGCCACAGCCGTGCGAGTCGTCGGAGATCACAACGGGTGGAACGGCGAAGCGCACGCGATGCGCTCGATGGGCGTGAGTGGCGTCTGGGAGCTGTTCATCCCCGATCTCGCCGTCGGAACGACATACAAGTATCAGATCCGCACCCGCGGCGGCTCCTGGATCTTCAAGGCCGACCCGATGGCGCAGGCCGCGCAGGTGCCGCCCGAGACCGCGTCGGTGGTCACGCGGTCGGACTACGCATGGTCAGACGGCGCGTGGATGACCCGCCGGGCGGCGACTCACGCGGTCGCTCAGCCGCTGTCGGTCTACGAGGTGCACCTCGGCTCCTGGCGCGGAGGCCTGAGCTACCGCGATGCCGCAGAACCGCTGATCGCACACGTCATCGAGGCCGGTTTCACGCACATCGAGTTCATGCCGCTCGCCGAGCATCCGTTCGGCGGCTCCTGGGGCTATCAGGTAAGCGGGTACTACGCGGCGACCAGTCGCTTCGGCAGCCCGGATGACCTGCGATACCTCATCGACCAACTGCATCAGGCCGGAATCGGCGTGATCATGGACTGGGTGCCCGGGCACTTCCCCAAAGACGCGTTCGCCCTCGCGAGGTTCGACGGACAGCCGCTGTACGAGCACCCCGACCCTCGTCGCGGTGAGCATCAGGACTGGGGAACGCTCATCTTCGACTACGGTCGCCCTGAGGTGCGCGGATTCCTGGTCGCGAACGCACTGTTCTGGCTGCGCGAGTTCCATGTCGACGGCCTGCGAGTGGATGCCGTGGCCTCGATGCTGTACCTCGACTACTCACGTAACGAAGGCGAGTGGGAGCCGAACATCCACGGGGGTCGGGAGAACCTCGAAGCGATCCGCTTCCTCCAGGAGGTCAACGCGACCGCCTACCGCCTGCACCCCGGCGTGCTGATGATCGCTGAGGAATCGACGAGCTTCCCCGGTGTGACCGCACCCACCGACCACGCGGGTCTCGGCTTCGGGTTCAAGTGGAACATGGGCTGGATGAACGACTCCCTCCAGTACATCGAACGAGACCCGATGTATCGCGCGCACCACGAAGGTGAGATGACGTTCTCGTTCGTCTACGCGTTCGGGGAGAATTATCTGCTGCCGATCAGCCACGATGAGGTCGTGCATGGAAAAGGCAGCCTCGTCTCGAAGATGCCCGGCGACCACTGGCACAAGCTCGCCAATGTCCGCGCATACCTCGGATACATGTGGGGTCACCCCGGGAAGAAGCTCCTCTTCATGGGGCAGGAGTTCGGGCAGCTCGCCGAATGGTCGGAATCCCGCCAGCTCGACTGGTGGCTCCTCGACCAGCCGTCGCACGCGCAGCTGCAGGGTTTCGTCGGACAGCTCAACCGCACCTATCGCGCTCAGGCCCCGCTCTGGGAGCGGGACAACGACGGATCCTCGTTCTCACGCCTCGGCGCCCCGAGCTGGGATCCCAATGTCATCGCCTTCGAACGCCGCGACGCACATGGCGGCCGTCTCGTGGTGATCAGCAACTTCGCCGGCGTCGAGCGCAGCGGCTACAGCCTCGCGCTGCCGATCCCCGGCGTGTGGCAGGAGATCCTCAACACGGACGCCGCAGAATACGGCGGTCGCGGATCCGGCAATCTCGGCATGGTCGTCGCGCACTCGGAGGACGACGGACCGGCCGTGGCGACGATCACGGTTCCCGCACTGGCGACCATCTGGCTGCGCCACGAGAGCGACCCGCACGTACCCACGATCAGCCGCGGCTGACGGCCTCTGCCGATCAGCGAGACGGCCCCGGCCCGACAGAGCCTGGGCCGTCTCGCTGCACTCTCAGCTCAGAACAGCAGGGAAGACAGTCTGTTGCGCGCGGTGATGACGCGTGGATCTGCGACGCCGATCAGGCCGAACAGCTCGAGAAGACGCTCGCGCACGGGCGTTCGCTCATCCGAGGGCAGCTGGGCGAACAGGTCGAGAAGCCTTCCGAACGCATCTTCGACATGGCCTCCCGCGAGGTCGAGGTCGGCGACATCGAACTGGGCCTGGATGTCCAGGGGTCCGGCTGCGGCCGCGGCCCGAGCATCTTGGAGATCGAGTTTCTGGACGCGGTCGAGCAGACGGACCTGGCCCAGGCCTGCGATCGCATCCTCATCGCGCGGGTTCTCCGCGAGAGCCTTCTCGTATGCCACGACCGCCGCGGCGTAGTCGCCGTTCTCGATCGCGGCGAAAGCCTCCGCGTGCAGCGGCGGCATCGGCGGCTCCTCCGGCGTCTGCTCGCCCTCGGGCGCCTCTCCGACGTTCAACGTGCCCGTCACCCCGTTCTGAGCAGCGAGCTGAAGCAGCTGCGCGAAGACCTCTCTGACCTGTTGCTCGGGCACTGCACCGGTGAACATCGGAACCGGCTGACCGGCGATGAGTGCCACGACCATCGGGATCGACTGCGCGCGGAATCCCTGGGCCAGCTGCGGGTTGGCGTCGACATCGACCTTCGCGAGAAGCACCCTGCCGCCGAGTTCGCGCGTCACCTTCTCGATGATGGGGCTCAGCTGCTTGCAGGGCCCGCACCATTCGGCCCAGAGGTCGACGACCACCGGCACTGTCCGGGAGAGCTCGAGGATCTGACCGAACGACTCGTCGGTCGCATCGACGACGATGTCCACGGCCCCGGGAGCAGGGCTCTGCGCTCCGGCGGCAGCAGCCGCGGGCCGGTTTCGCAGAGAGGAGAGGTCGACGGCTCCACGGAGCGCGGCGGGAGAGATATCGGTCATTTGATCACCTCGACGGAGAGTAGGTCCTGTCGGACCGCCATGAGTCGGATCTGCTCCGTCGAGCCCTGCGCGGGAACGGAGAAGAACAGCTGGAATTCGTACTTGGTCGTGAAGCCCTTCGCGGACTCCGTGACACCCGTCAGCGCCTTCGCCTGCGGATTCGCGTCTTCCAGTCGGATGACGGCGTCCGGTGACGTCGGGGTGACCGATTCGGTGTCGATGAGCGAGACGGCCACGATCGCACCGCTGTCCAGCGTGGTCATCGAGACCGGCTCGGAATCGGCCGGGAGGATGTCGAAGGCGGTCTGAGAAGTCTCCGCCGCTCCGTTGTCCGCCAGGGTCTGCACGACCGCCTGCCGGCTGTCGCGAATCGACTGGGCGAGGTTCTGCGAGATCTCGTCGAACATGCCGTACGAAGGGCTGGCCTCGCCCGCGTCGACGACGTCGGCGAAAGTCTCCGCTAGCTCTCCCGGCGGGATGCTGAGGAATGCGGAATCGTCGGGAACGAGCGAGGTGCCGAGCCACGCTGCAGCCACGTCGGGGAAGACGGCATCCGCAGACATCTCGGCCATGTTCGTGACCTTGTAGTTCGACCACGGATCCTGCTGCGTCATGGTCAGGATGACGGGGGGAACGGTGTCGTCGTCAGCGCTCTTCGAGAGCAGGAGCACCGTGCGCGGCCACCGGTCGGTGGCTTCGGGAAGCACGACCTCGACGTCATCGGTCGGGAGTGCGGCGGGCGGTGCGGTCTCCGGAAGAGCTGTCCGAAGCGCGTACTCGGTGGTGCGAGCCGTGAGCGCCGGGCCGTCCAGACGAGTGCCGGCCAGAGCGATGTCCATCGACGCGTCCGCGTCGGACAGGGTCGTCGACACTTCCTGCAGGATCCGCTTCGCCTGGGCCTCCGTCACTGCCGGGGGCTTCTGATTGTCCGGGGCGATCACCGTCGCGCTGGGAGACGGCGAGGGCGTTCCCTCTCCGAGCTGCGGCCATGAGTCAGGCGAGCAGCCGCTCGCGAGCAACGCGGTCACGGCGAGGGCGGGGACCGCGAGCAGGCGCCGTCGACGGTTCACGGGTCGCGCACGCATCTCCGTCTTCCGATCGGGGTCTGGGTTCTTCGGACCGGCGGCGTCGACTGCCCCCGGGTCACCGGCGGCTGCCGCGTCGGAGTCTGCGCCGGTCCGACCGGGCTCATCCCCGGCAGCGGTGGTCGAGGTGTCGTCGATCGCCGCGCGTTCCGATGGCGGCAGCTGAGCCACGTCGATCGGCTCGGTGGCCGGAAGGGGGCCGGGGCCCTTGCGCCGCGGTCCTCGCCCGCGACGCTGGTGCCGGATCGCGAGGACGTAGAGCACGAGTCCGACGAGAAGCATCGCCGCGCCCGCCGCCATGAGCGGTCCGGCGAGAGGGGTGGACGTGTCCAGCGGCCAGGACACCACGATGTCGTCCGGTGCGTCGGCGGTGCCGTCGTACGCGATGATCAGACTCACGCCCTCGGGCAGCTGCATGTTGTCTGCGATGAGTGTGTCGGTCTCGGTGAAGGAGTCCAGCCAGAGGTCGGAGCCGGCGGGGTTGCGGCCCGGCTCTGCGGCTGCATCGCCCTCGGCGGGCGTCTCCGCCGGTGCCGGAGTCTCGGCCGCGGCCGGGGTCTCGGCAGGGGCGGGGGTTTCGGAGGCCCCATCACCTTCCGGTGCTGATCCGGCGGGGACCAGCTCGACCTCCAGGTCACCGTCGTCGCCGACCGTCACGCGGTTGTACGACGAGTCGGCAAGCCACGCTTCCATGTCGGCGGTGCGGCCATAGGCGGCGAAGATCTCGCCCTCTCCGCGCACCAGCAAGGTCTGAGATCCCGGGTGCTCACGAAGGACGTCGCCGTCCATCAGCACAAACGGGGCGGGTTCCTCTGCAGCGACTGAGACCTCCTGAGTCGACGGACCCATGAAGATGGTTCGCTGCGCGATGCCCGCAGCGATCAGTCCCGCAGCCAGCACGAAGGCCACGACGGCCCATACGAAACGCACGAATAGTCTCCTCACACGGCCCGGACGCACGCCCGAGTCGCAACACTCGACATTTCAGACTAGCGAAATCACCTGTGTGTTGCCCACGAGGGGCATGCGGCACCACGTGCGGCACGTCGTCCCGGCCGGTCGTGGTGCGGTGGATACGCTTGCAGAGTCCCCCATTCCGAGGAGCAACGATGAAGATCCACAACCCGTTCCGCACCGCCCTCGTGGCGACGCTCGGCGTGGGACTGGGAATCCTGCTGATCGGAAGCGTGGAGAGCCTGTCGACCGTGCTGCTCTACGTCGGTACGGCTCTCTTCCTCAGTCTCGGCCTGGACCCGCTCGTCTCCTTCCTCGAGCGCAGGCGTCTCCCCCGCTGGCTCGCCGTGCTCATCACGATCCTCGCGGTGCTCGGGATCTTCGCCGGGATCATCCTGATCGTCATCCCCGTGCTGGTCGACCAGATCTCGCAGCTCATCGCCGAGATCACGGCCATCGTCCAACGCGGGACATTTCTCCTCGACCTGCGCCAGTGGATGGTCGACACGTTCCCCAATCTCAAGGTGGATGACGTCTTCGCCTATGTGACCGACTGGCTGGAGACGAACCTCGCCCAGATCGGGGGGTCCATCGGGCAGGGCGTGCTCGCCGCCGGCGGGGCACTGCTGAGCGGACTGTTCGGCGCGTTCATCATCCTCATCCTGACGATCTATCTGACGGCCTCGACACCGTCGCTCAAGCGCGCCGTCTACCAGCTCGCTCCTGCATCCAAGCGCGAGCGCTTCATCGACCTGGCCGAGCAGATCACCGATTCGGTCGGCTACTACGTCATGGGCCAGGTCTCCCAGGGCGTCATCAACGGCATCCTGAGCATGATCTTCCTCACGATCATCGATGCGCCGTTCCCGGCCGTGCTCGCCGTCGTCGCCTTCTTCTTCTCACTGATTCCACTCGTCGGCACCCTCACGGGGTCGACCATCATCGTGCTCGTGTGCCTGATCCCCGGCCTGGGATCACCGGCGACAGCGATCGCCGCCGCCATCTACTACCTCATCTACATGCAGATCGAGGCGTACGTGATCTCGCCGCGCATCATGAGCCGGGCCGTGTCCGTACCCGGAGCGGTCGTCGTCGTCGCGGCGCTGGCGGGCGGAAGCCTCCTGGGGCTGCTCGGCGCGCTGATCGCGATTCCGGTGGCAGCCAGCATCCTGATCCTCTACCGGCAGGTGCTGATCCCTCGCATGAACGAGCTCTAGTCGGCGGGCCACTCCGTCGGCAGCGGAAGAGCTGCTGGGTTCACGGCAGCGACGATCTCAGTGAGGACTCTCCGAGTCTGGCTCTCCCCCACCCAGAGGTGCTTGCCACCCTCGACGGTGATCAGCTTCGCATGCGGAATCGCGGAGAAGCGCTCGCGTGCTTCGGCCGGACGGAGGTAGTCGTCGAGCTCGGGTACCAGCACGACGACGTCAACATCGGAGTCGGCCCACGCCGCCACCTCGGCGTCTGTGGCGCGATGAAGTGGCGGGGACAGGAGGATGATCCCCTCGACATCGTGTTCCCGACCGTACTTCAGCGCGAGTTCGGTGCCGAACGACCAGCCGAGCAGCCATGGGCGCGGAAGGCCGCGCTCGCGCACGAAGCCCATCGCCGCCGCGACGTCGAACTGCTCCGCCTCTCCCTCATCGAACGCGCCATCGCTGGTGCCACGCGGAGAGGTCGTCCCTCTCGTGTTGAAGCGCAGCACAGCGAGGTCCGCCAGCGCAGGCAGACGGGCGGCAGCCTTGCGGATGATGTGCGAGTCCATGAACCCGCCGGCCGTCGGGAGAGGATGCAGCGTGACGAGCGTGGCCACGGGCGCCGACGACTCGGGAACCGCCAGCTCTCCGACCAGTGTCAGCTCGTCTGCGGTCTCCAGTGCGATGTCTTCGCGCCGCGCAGGCAGCTCGATCGGTCCACGGATCTCCATGCTCACGCAATCCTCCAACAGTGTGTGTGCCAATGCCTGCGTGCCGCGAGGTCTGCGGCGTCACCGAGCACCCCGTCCGCGCGCCAGATCACGAGATGAGCGGTTCCGGGAACAACCGATCGCCCGCACCCAGGACAGATGTACTCCTTCAGCGCCTGAGCTGCCGACACCGGCTGGACGGTCCACTCGGAACCACGACGGACTTCCGTGCGCTTCCAGGACGCGAGGAGTCGATCGAGCGAATCGTCGGTGTCAGGGCGCGCCGGACGGCGTCTGCGAGAGCGGGCCATGAGGCCGACTCACCACCAGTGGTTGTTCGTCCAGAAGGCGTGGGCGCCCGCCCAGCTTCCGTATCGACCCGTGGCGTAGCCCGTTGCCCAGCGCAGGTTGTCCACCGGGTCGTAGCCATTGCCGGGAACCTTGCTGCATGGCAGAGCCTGGACGAGCCCACACGCTCCAGAGGACTTATTCGTCGCGTTCGGGTTCCAGCCGCTCTCGCGGGAGACGATGTAGTCGACGAAGCCCCAGTCGGACTCCGCGATGCCCGCTGCGGCCATCCACTCCGCAGGGGCTCCCCCGCCGGTGTAGTACAGAGGAGCGCTGGGACCGGGTTTCGATGACCCGGATGACCCGGACGACGCGGTCGTCGGTGTCGGGGTGGGAGTCGGCTTGGGCGTCACGTAGACCGAGAACGATCCACGCTGAACCGGTGCGATAGCGGCACCCTCTGCGGTCACCGTGAGATTCTGCGTCTCCGTGAGCGCCGCTGAGTACGCCGACTCGGGGCCTTCCGTCTCAGGCTGCTGAGCCAGCGCGACGCCGGTCGGGGCGACCATCGCGGCCGCGAAACCCACGACCGCGAGGGCGCTGACGAAACCGACGACGCCCCGTCGGCGGCTACCGCTGCGCGCCGAAAGCGCCGCCGATGCAGGCACCGGCGTGACGTCTTTGCGATGAGGTGTGATGTCGTTTCGGGAGTTCACGATGAGTGGCAGTCTACCCGGTGAGGCGTGAGTCGGCCATCAGAACGCTCAGCGAACCGCCAGGATCACATCGACGGTAGCGTCGAGAAGGGCATCCACCTGCTCTTCCCGGTACCCGCCGCGCTGCATGCGGAACGCCGCCGAACGCAGCTGCTCGGCCGTCAGCGGTTCGCCGTCTCGCAGATAGCGGGCGATGCGGGTGCCCACATGGTCGACCTCGTCGATGCGATACCCGAAGGTGAGGACGCCCGTCCGCGCGAAACGCTGACGCTTCGGACGCGCGAGGTGGTCGAGGATGATCTGGGCATCGTCTCGTGCCTGCTCGACCCATGCCCCCGCGCCCTGCGACCGGACGGCCCGGTCACGCGCGCGAGCCGCCAGCGCGTCCTCGACTCTCCCGAGCGCGGCATCGACCTCTGCCACGACATAGCCGTTCTTCACCAGCGGGAAGGACGCCACGCGTACGTCGGCTGCGCCGAGATCGTCCGCGTCGCCTTCGAATGCAGCCCGAGCGGCTGCCAGGAACGTGTCGACCGCTGCGCGGTGATAGCCGCGCACGCGACCGGTCGTCACAGAGAACGCGGCCGGAGGCTGAACCGAACCGTCCGATGTTCGCACGTCGTCGGAGACCATCACAGCACCACCCAGGAGGAGAAGAGGAAATACAGGCACAGCGCGGGCACCGTCGACGGAAGGATGCTGTCGAGTCGATCGAGGAGCCCGCCGTGACCGGGCAGCCAGGAGCTCATGTCCTTGATTCCGAGATCACGCTTGAGCATGGACTCCCCGAGGTCGCCGAGGGTCGCGGACAGCAGGATGGCGACGCCGAAGATCACGCCGATCCACCAGGGCAGATGCAACAGGAAGATCGCGAGGAGGACACCCGCCGTGATGGAACCCACCACGGCTCCACCGAACCCTTCCCACGTCTTCTTGGGACTGATTCGCGGGGCCATCGGATGCCGGCCGAAGGCCAGCCCGGCGGCATACGCGCCGGTGTCCGCCACGACGGCGATGGCGATGAAGCTCAGCACCCACCACTGGCCACCCTCCTGCTTGAGCAGGATCAGGGCGACCGCCGCGAGGAACGGCACGTAGATCTGAACGAAGCCTCCGATGACGGCATCCGTCAGCACATCGCCGTAGGTTCTGCCGTCCTTGGCGACCATCTGGGCGACCAACCGCCACACGATCACGAATGCGACGGCGAAGAACAGCATCACCCAGACGAACCACAGGTCGAGGAAGAACGCGGACAGCACGAGCAGCGTCGCCGCCACGAACTGAGCGATCACGTCGATCCGCCGCCCGGACGCGCGCAGTGCCAGGGAAAGCTCGTACACCCCGAGCAGCGCCGCTGCCAACGCGAACGGCACGAAGAGGACCTTGATGAACAGCAGCGAGGCGAGCAGGGCGGCGCCGAACGCCAGCCCGATCAGCGTCGCGAGGATCAGGTCACGCCCTGTGCGCTCCTTGATGCGCTCGTTCGCCTGGTCGAGCTGCCCGCGAGCATTCGTGACGTGGGTCCCGAACTCGTCGCGTGCGGCACGCCACTGCTCTCTGATCGCGTTGTGATCAGCTGTGTCCAACGGAGACTCCGTCATCGCGCGCTCCTCGGCGGGGAGAGGTGGACGTGGCGGGATGCTCGTCGCGTCGAACGCCGGGAAGGCGCCGTCGACCAGCGGGATGGCGCCGGTCGAGGTCGACGAGTCGCGCGCCTCCCGGCGCGTCTGCGGCTTGTCGGTGCCGTCATCGGTGCGTTCGTCGGACATGCCGCCTACACCTCGAGGAGCTCAGCCTCTTTGCGCTTGAGTGCGTCGTCGATGAGGTCGACGTGCTGGCGCGTGAGGGCGTCGAGTTCCTTCTCTCCGCGAGAGATCTCGTCTTCTCCGAGCTCGCTCTTGAGACCGTCGAGTTCGTCCTTGGCCTTGCGACGGATGCCGCGCACGTGCACCTTGGCGTCCTCGGCCTTGGTCTTGACGAGCTTGACGTACTCCTTGCGGCGCTCAGCCGTGAGCTCGGGCATCGTCACGCGGACGAGGTTGCCGTCGTTCGTGGGGTTCGCGCCGAGGTTCGGCATGTCCCGGATCGCCTGCTCGATCCCCTTCAGAGCACTCTTGTCGTAGGGAGTGATGATGAGGGTGCGCGCCTCCTGGTTCGCCAGAGAGGCGAGCTGGGCGAGCGGCGTCGGCGTTCCGTAGTAGTCGACGAGCACCTTCTGGAAGAGCTGCGGGTTGGCGCGACCCGTGCGCACCGTGGAGAAGTCCTCCTTGGCGGCCTCGACCGCTCGTGCCATACGGGAGGTGGTTTCAGCGAGGACATCCGCGATCACGGTGACTCCTATCGTCGGGGTGTTCTGAAATTCTATCTGGCGCGGCGCGTGAGCACCGTCAGGGACTCAGGCGGTGACGAGAGTGCCGATCGGCTCTCCGAGGAGCGCACGCGTGACATTGCCCGCCGGCTCCATGCCGAACACCCTCATGTCCATGTTGTTGTCCATGCAGAGGCTGAACGCGGTCGAGTCGACCACCTTGAGGCCGCGCTGAAGGGCATCGCGGTAGGTCACGCGCTCGATGCGCTCGGCGTCGGCGTGCTTGTTCGGGTCCGCGGTGTAGATGGCGTCGACGCCGTTCTTGGCCACGAGCACCTCCTGCGCCCCGATCTCCAGCGCGCGCTGCGCGGCGACCGTGTCGGTGGAGAAGTACGGGAGGCCCGCTCCGGCGCCGAAGATGACGACGCGGCCCTTCTCCATGTGCCGCTCGGCCCGCAGCGGGATGTACGGCTCGGCGACCTGCGTCATCGAGATCGCGGACTGCACGCGGGTCGGCGCTCCGGCCTGCTCGAGGAAGTCCTGCAGCGCGAGGGCGTTCATCACCGTGCCGAGCATGCCCATGTAGTCGGCTCGCCCCCGGTCCATTCCGCGCTGGCTGAGTTCCGCTCCGCGGAAGAAGTTGCCGCCGCCGACGACGATCGCGATCTCTACGCGGTCGACGGCCGCGGCGATGTCACGGGCGATCTGGCTGACGACGTCGGGGTTGACGCCGAGCTGTCCGGCGCCGAACGCCTCACCGGAGAGCTTCAGGAGAACGCGACGGCGTCCGTTGCCTTCGGTCATGGGGGTGTTCCTCTCGTCCCGATTCAAGATAGTGCCTTCTGGGCATGAAGAAGGGGTTCGGATCATGTGATCCGAACCCCTTCGACGGTGTTACGCGCCGACCTTGAAGCGCGCGAAGTCCGTCACGGTGATACCGGCGTCCTTCGCCACCTGGGCGACGGAGAGCTTGTTGTCCTTCGCGTAGTCCTGCTCGAGCAGTGCGACCTGCTTGATGAACGCGGAGACACGGCCCTCGACGATCTTGGGCAGAGCCGCTTCCGGCTTGCCCTCGTTGCGGGAGATCTCGGTGACGATCTCGCGCTCCTTCTCCACGGCGTCAGCCGGGACGTCCTCGCGGGACAGGTACGACGGGTTCGCGAACGAGATGTGCTGCGCGATGCTGCGAGCGGTCTCGGCGTTGTCACCCGTGTAGGCGACGACGACGCCGATCTGCGGCGGGAGGTCCTTGCTCGTGCGGTGCAGGTAGACCTCGACGTTGTCGCCGGTGATCGTGCGAACGCGACGAAGTTCGACCTTCTCGCCGATGATCGCAGCCTCTTCCGAGATGACCTGCTCGACGCTCTTGTCGCCTGCCTGGGCGGCGAGTCCGGCCTCGACCGAGTCGGCCTTGACTGCCGCGACAGCGTCGGCGACCTTGTCGGCCAGTGCGATGAAGCGCTCGTTCTTCGCGACGAAGTCCGTCTCGCAGGCGAGCTCGATCAGCGTCACTGCGCCGTCCTGCTCGCGAGCGACGATGAGGCCCTCGCTGGTCGAACGGTCGGCACGCTTCGCGTTGCCCTTGGCACCCTTGAGACGCAGGATCTCGGTGGCCTTCTCGACGTCTCCGTCGGCCTCCTCGAGCGCCTTCTTGGTGTCGACCATTCCCGTTCCGAGCTGCTCACGCAGCGCCTTGAGGTCGGCGATGGTGAAGTTGGCCATGTGTGGTGGCTCCTTGCTTCGTGATGTGTGTGGTGGTCGCGGAATTACTTGGCGTCTGCTGCCTCGGCGGCGGCGACCTCAGCGGTCTCCTCGCCGGAAGCGGCAGCGATGGCCTCGTCGTGCGCCTCGGCGCCGGCCTCGTCAGCAGCGGTCTCGTCGGCAGCGGGGGTCTCGACGGTGGCAGCCTCGTCAGCTGCGGCGTCATCGACCTCTGCGGCGTCAGCCGACTCCTGGACGGGAGCCTCGAGGAGCTCCTTCTCCCAGTCGGCGAGCGGCTCAGCGTCGCCCGTCTCGGGGTTGTGCTTCTGCTGCAGGCCCTCTGCCGCTGCGTCCGCGATGATGCGGGTGAGCAGCGAGACCGAGCGGATGGCGTCGTCGTTGCCGGGGATCGGGTACTGGAAGTCGTCCGGGTCGGCGTTGGTGTCGAGAATGCCGATCACCGGGATGCCGAGCTTCTTGGCCTCGTCGATGGCGAGGTGCTCGCGCTTGGCGTCGACGACCCAGAGAGCGGACGGCGTCTTGGTGAGGTTGCGGATACCACCGAGCGACTTGTGGAGCTTGTCGAGCTCACGCTTCTTGAGAAGGAGTTCCTTCTTGGTGAAGCCCGAGGCAGCCGGGTTCTCGTAGTCGAGCTCCTCGAGCTCCTTCATGCGAGCGAGACGCTTCGCGATGGTCTGGAAGTTGGTGAGGAGTCCACCGAGCCAGCGCTGGTTGACGTAGGGCTGGCCGACGCGCGTGGCCTGCTCCGCGAGGATCTCCTGCGCCTGCTTCTTCGTGCCGACGAAGAGGATCGTGCCGCCGTGCGCGACGGTCTCCTTGACGAAGTCGTAGGCCTTGTCGATGTAGCCGAGCGACTGCTGGAGGTCGATGATGTGGATGCCGCTGCGCTCCGTGAGGATGAAGCGCTTGACCTTCGGGTTCCACCGACGGGTCTGGTGTCCGAAGTGCACGCCGCTGTCGAGCAGCTGGCGGATGGTGACCACAGCCATGGTCGTCTCCTTGTTCCGGCGCGATTCTGCGCCCTTGAGGTTGTCGAGTCGATCGGACGACCGAACTCCCTGGTGCCCGGGCGCACACCCGCCTGAGTGGAATCAGGACCAGTGGGAGTGGATGCCACGACCGAAGTCGCTCTGGGCACGCGTAGTCACCCCGAGATCGAGGTGCTCCAACAGCATACAGGATGCGGCGGCCTCACTCCTCCTGCACGATGCACCGAAGCCATGTCTTCCCCACATGGATCGCGAGGGTTGCGATGACGCGTCCCTCCGCCGGCGGGAGCGACGGACCATTGCCTCATGAACTCCCGCGCACGCGCGACCATCGCGTTCCTTCTGCTGGTCGTCCTGATTCTCGTCGCTCCGATCCCGGCGCGTGCGCGCGCGTCATCCGCGGAAGGTGAGAGGTATCCCGTCTGGCTCTGGCCGACCGATGAGCGCCGCGCGATCGCGTCGCCGTATCGCGCTCCCGCGCACGAGTACGGTGCCGGCCATCGAGGGATGGACCTCGCGACGACGCCGGGGGCTGTGATCCGCGCTCCCGCCGACGGGACGATCGCATTCCGCGGAACCGTCGTCGACAGGCCTCTGATCACGATCGAGCACCCCGGTGGCTACGTGTCGACGTTCGAGCCGTTGTCCTCCGAGCTCTCGCCGGGAGACGCGATCTCATCGGGGCAGGTGATCGGCACCGTGGCTGCCGGTGGCCACGCGGCGCCCGGCACTCTGCACCTCGGTGTGCGAATGGATGGCGCGTACATCAACCCGATGCTCCTCTTCGGCGCCGTACCCAGGGCGGTGCTGCTCCCCTGCTGCACGACCCCATGAATCGGTGACCGGGTGTTCAGGCGCGCGGGTGTGCGAGGCGATACGTCGCGGTCAGCCGTTCGGCGGACACGTGGGTGTAGATCTGGGTCGTACCGAGACTCGCATGGCCGAGGATCTCCTGCACCGCTCGCAAGTCCGCGCCGCCGTCCAGGAGGTGGGTCGCGGCAGTGTGTCTCAGCGCATGCGGGCCGACCGTGTCCGCCCCGATGAACGGTGCGAGCACCTCGGCGACGAGCGAATAGACCGCGCGCGGTCCGATCCGCGCGCCTCGACTGCCGAGTAGCAGAGCGGGCGACGGCCGAGTAGCTCGTGCTGCCAGTGAGGGCCGCCCTCGAGACAGGTAGGCACCGGTGGCATCACGTGCAGGAGCACCGTAGGGCACCACCCTCTCTTTCGCGCCTTTTCCCAACACGCGCGCCGTGCCCCGGTCGAGGTCCAGATCGTCGACATCGAGTCCGCACAGCTCGGAGACTCGGATGCCTGCCCCGTACAGCAGCTCGAGAATCGCATGGTCGCGGAGCGCGATCGGATCACCGGCGGCGGCGGCGTGCCGTTGCGCCTCGAGAAGAGTCGTCATCGCGTCCTGAGAGGCGATGACGGGCAGCGTCCGCCCCCGCTTCGGGGCTACCAGCCGGAGACTCGGATCGTGTGCGACGAGCTGCTGCTCCTGCGCCCAGCTGAAGAAGGACCGCGCCGCCGCGGCGCGCCGCGCGAGTGTTGACCGCGCGTCCCCCCGTTGAGTCGCGCGCCACAGCCAGTCGCGCAGTGTCTCGAGTGTGACGTCTTCGAGCTCGCGATCGCCGACGGTCTCCGCGAGATCACGGAGATCAGATCGGTAGGCCCGCACAGTCGCTGAAGACAGCCGACGCACTCGGGAGAGATGCTCGGTGAAGGCGTGTGCTGCTGCCTGGAACTGCATGGATCAAGTGTGCAGGAGCGCGAATCCGCGCGGTGTCAGCCGCGCCGCTCTCCGTCCGGCCGTTTCCGCCATCCGCTCTCGACGCGCGTGACAATCCCATCCAGCTCCAGGAGCCCGAGGAGGGCGCCGATCCTCTCGGGAGCGAGCCCCGATCTTCGGGACAGCTCGAGAACGGGTCGTGCGGAGCGACTGCTCAGGGCGTCGAGCACCCGAGACCGATCCGGGTCCGTGGCTCCGCCAACGGTCGTCCCGGGTGCGGCGTCACCCCACAACTCGCGTATCTCGGCGGTGGTCGTGACGCATCTCGCGTCGTATTCACGAAGAAGCCGATGACAGCCGGCCGACGATGCGGAGGTCACAGGCCCAGGCACCGCACCGAGCGGCCGTCCGAGCGCAGCCGCGTGTCCTGCGGTGTTCAGTGAACCGCTCCGCCACCCTGCCTCCACCACGACCGTCGCGTCGCCGAGAGCGGCGATGAGTCTGTTGCGCGAATAGAATCTCAGCTATGTCAAGTAACGCGGTCGCGGTCTATGTGCGTCAGTCCGTCGAGCATGCGGAGGGCATCAAGCGCCAGCTTGCCCGCTGCCGCGCACTGGTCGAGTCGCGAGGCTGGACCATCGCGGAAACCTTCGAGGACAACGCCACCAGCGCCACCAAGGCGCGAGGCGCACAGAGCGCGTGGGCGCGGCTCCTCGCGTCCCCGCATGAAGTCGTGGTGAGTGTGGACCTGGACCGCATGGTCCGCAGCCAGCGCGACCTCCTCACGCTCCTGGAGGCGGGCAAGCGGGTAGTGACCGTAGACGGTGAGATTGACCTCTCCACCGCAGACGGTGAGTTCCGCGCCACGATGATTGCCGCCCTCGCCCGCTTCGAGGTTCGGCGCAAGGGTGAGCGGTCCGTCCGTGCAAACGCGGACCGGGTGGCGCGCCGGGGTCTGCCGGTTCCGGGCAAGCGGCGCTTCGGCTTCGAGCTGCGCAACATCGAGGAGCGTCCCGAGGAGGCGGACCAGGTGCGGGAGGCGTACAAGGACATCCTCACAGGACGTTCGCTCCGGTCCATCGCGGGCGAGTGGGGTAGGCCTCCCGTGCGGGTCCGCGAGATTCTGACCAACCCCTCCTATGCGGGCTGGGTCGTCCGTGGAGGCGAGCGCTTCGAGGCCGCGCCCGAGGTCGCACGCATCGTAGACCGTGACACCTGGCACGCGGTCCAGGACCTCCTGGCAGATGAGGCGCGCCGGGTGTCCCCCGGTCCTCAGCGCAAGCACCTTCTGTCTGGCATCGCACGCTGCGAGTGCGGAGCGAGCATGCGCGCCCTCTCGATCTACTACAAGTGTTCGGCTGACTCCTCGCACGCGACCATCTACCGCCGCGACCTGGAGCCGCACGTCAAGGGGTACCTGGCTCTGGACCTCTTCCAGGAGGCGGGCAAGCCGGGTGAGGCGGCGCTGGGTCCGCTCGCCGGGAAGCTCCGCGAGCTGGAAGAGGAGCGGGACCGCTGGACCCGCGCTGCCGGTCTGCCGGGTGCATCCTTCCCGCTCATCGAGAAGGAGCTAAACCGCGTGGGTCTGGAGATTCAGGCGGTCGCGGCGCAGCTTGCAGAGTCCCGGGTGTCCAACCACGTCCAGCGTCTGCTTCGGCACATGGCGGACGCCACGAAGGACCTGGTGGAGGAAGAGGACGGGTCCGTGACGATGGACTTGGGTGCATGGCTGGAGTACTTCGACGCGCTGGACCTGGACGCGCAGCGAACCCTGGTCGATAACCGCCTGACCATCACCGTCACGAAGGGTCGAGGTCTGGACCGCGTGAGAGTGGAGAGTCGTACGGAGGCACACCCGGGCCTCCAGGGCCTGAGGGTCGAGCAGCGCCCGTAGACATCAAGAGGCCCGGGCGCAATGCCCGGGCCTCTTTCGTTAACGCGTCTGCTCTCGCAGCGCGTCCTGGTACTGCTGCCGGTAGAACGCCACCAGGTCCTGCGCGGCTTCGAGCTGCTTGCGGAGGGCGTCGAGCTGGAGCGCCTTTAGCTCCGCGAGTTCGGCGCTCACTCTTCGCTCCAGAGTTCCAGGAACTCCTCCGGGGTGGTCGCGTCCTGGATGCTGACGCAATTGTCCCGAGCCTCATCGGGCGAGCTACCCATCTGCTCAACCTCAAAGGCGATGCATCGAGACATCGCCGTGTCCGTGGGCGTGGGTGCTGCGCAGCCGGTGAGGAGCAGCGCGGACGCGAGCGCGAGGGCGGCTAGACGCTTCATGCTGCCACCGTATCCCGGGTCCACGTATCAATGCCTAGGAAGTGGAGCGTCCCGTTGGACTTGATTTCCTTGTGCCCGAGGCTACGGATCGACTGATAGAACTTCGGTCCCGTCTTCGGCTTCACGTTGTTGGTCTCGCACCAGCTCGCGTACCGCGCGTAGAGCGTGGTCCGGGCAACGCGCATGCGGTCATTGCCCGCGTCCGCGTTAACCAGCTCATCCTCATCCAGCCATTCGCGGATCGGGTCAGACTCCCGAGCAAACCGCTCGCGCGCCTCACGTGCCGAGCCGAGGATTTCGAAATGACGGGCGGGGATGTCCTCGCCCTTCGGTCCCGGAGCCGTGCGGTAGTACAGCTCGCGCAGGGCATGCAGGGCATGGTTGGCGATACCCGAGGTTTCATCAAACAGGGTGGTCTCATCGAACGGCTTCGACCGGTCCACCTTGCGGTCAAACGGCAGAATCGTCCAGCGTCGGAAGTACGCGCCCGATGTGTTCGCAGACTGCCAGACCTTATTGGTGGAGAAGACCGGGACCGCGAACGGGCGGAACGGGAAGGCGTCCTTACCCTTGCGCTCATGGGTCATGGTGTCGCCGCCCGTGATCTGTAGGAAGAGGCTGGTGTCATTCATGTAGGCGGTATCAATATCGCCCACGATGTTGGCACTCTTCCCGTAGAGGCTGGAGGCCGAGAACCGGTTTTCGGTCAGCGACTTCAGCGACTCCGCAGACAGGTTCTCACGACCCAGCAGCTCCTCCAGGACGTGGAGGAGGGTGGACTTGCCCGTGCCCGGGTCACCGAGCAGCAGTACGGCTGTCTGAAGAGGGTTGCCGGTCATGAGCAGGTACCCCAGTACCTCCCAGAAGAACTGGTGCATATCGTCCGGGAGAACTTCATCTAGCCAGCGCAGGAAGTTCGGGCAGGTAGCGTCCGCGTCGTACATCACAGGTAGCTGGATCATCGAGTGTTCGGTTGGCTCGTGGTCGAAGGCCAGGATGCCGTCCGGGCGCTGCCAGTCCACCATGCAGTTGCGGAAGTTAATGATGGGGTCCCACTGCTTCGGCTCAGGTGTCTCCAGCTTGTCCGTCGTCGGCAGGTAGCGGACCAGACGCTCCACGACCGAGCCGCGCGCAATCGTGTAGTCGTCTCGCAGCACGCGCGCTACGCGGTGGTCAATGACATCGGGGTCCGAGCGCCAGACGCCGCTCTGGTAGCTCCAGAGCGTGCCGTCTGGTCCGACCGCCACGCCGTCCGAGACGGCTACGGCTAGGGCGTTGGGGGTGAACTTGCCCTCTTCGGAGAAGGCGTCCTTGCGCTTGATCTTCGCAGCATCGTAGGCGGTCATCGTGTCACCACCCAGACGGCAACGTGCATCGACCCATCGGCCATGCCGTACATGATGTCCTCCGCGCTCAGGCTGTAGGCGTAGTCCATCTGCGCCGGGGTGACCGTGCCACGGAGCCAGCGGTCTTCTGCCGGTTCGTAGAAGTAGGCCACGCCGTTGATACGCAGCGAGTGGTTGGGTCCGAAGGGGTGGTATTCCGGGGTGACATCGTTCGCAGGCTCTCCCTGCGCGAATAGGTCAGCAAAGCTTGACATTGTGAATCTTCCTTATATGCGCTGAGGCCCCGCATACCGTCCAGGGCGATGCGGGGCCTCTATAAGAAAGAAGGTGAAATGCCTCTCTACCATTGTAGCAGAATTGGCGTGATCCTGGACGGAAAGGCTGGGCGGACTTTCGGAGTGCTTTCATCCGTGGGCGACCCAGTAAGACCATATTAGCAGAAATGGAATGCGTCCTCAGATGAGGACATGTGGCTGGGGCAGTTCTACCCCGAAAAACTACCCCAAAACTACCCCAGCCCTTGACAGCTCAGAAGTGACCGACACCTTGGGGTAATTCATGGGGTAGTTCTGGGGTGAAGTTTGGGGTAGGTAGTCCCTTACTCTCTAAAGGGAAAGGGTAGCTAGGGTAGTTATTCTACAGGAAATCGGTTGAAGCCGTTCTAGGAGTGTGTCAGCGCGACTGAGAAAAAACTACCCCAAATGCCCTGTTTAGTTGTGTTCAGTTGCTTTCAGTAGTGTGGCTGTAGCGAGTTATATAATGCTTCATCACTATTACGCCGGGTTGGTACAATAGTGATATGCCCGAAGACCTATTCGAGCGGGAGGGAGTCCCGCACTCAAACACCCGGTACACCACCGGGCGATGCCGTTGTGATATCTGCAAGGCCGATCACGCGCTCTACCAGCTAGAGGGCACCATCAAGCGCCGTGAGCGTATCGCTGAGCTGCCCGACGAGGCGCACGGACGCCTGGGGACATACACGAACTGGGGATGTCGCTGCACCCGCTGCCGGTCCCGTTGGGCGGCTAACTCGCGCCTTGCCCGTGCCCGTCTGAAGGCCGCTGCTGCTGTGTCTCATGAGACCAGCGTTGCACCCGTCCAGAGCGTTGACCAGACCCAAAGTGTTATCACCTGTGACCTGGGCTTTACTCACATTGTGGTGAGCTAAATGTCCGAGAAGCACACGACCACCGAGTACCAGCGCAACGCCAAGCACCTGCGCAAGCGCGTACGCGCAGCGTGGGACAACGGCGATGACGTGGCGTGCTGGCGCTGTGGGCGTCTCATCTTCGAGACCACGCCCTTCGACGTGGGACACCTTGACCCGTTCGGTGGTGAGGGCCTGGAGAACCTGGCACCTGAGCATCGATCCAAGACCGGGGTATGCCCGGGCAACCGCAACCTGGGTGGCCGCTCAGGTGCACGCATCACCAACGCGGGAAAGACCCGCACCAAGTTCCAGGGTCCGCCCTGGGTATGAGGAGAACACCATGACCGCATCAACCGCAGCACGCGCCGAAGTCCGCGAGGTCTTCCGCTCGAAGAAGTTCGGCAACATCGCCGGGGTCATCGTGACTCACGGCACCTTCACGCGCACAGACGCCGTTGTCCTCACACGAGGAGACGACTACCTGGCTTCCGACCTGGAGGTTGCGAGCCTTCGCCGGTACGCCGACGACCTCACCGAGGCAGAGCAGGGACTAGAGGCTGGCGTGGGCCTGGGCGTATGGGAAGACGTGCAGGTAGGTGACGTGCTGTATCAGCGCGTCGGAGACGTGGAGGCACAGGCATGAACGCCGCCGTACGCGCAGCCATTGAGGCACGCATCACCGAGCTAGATGTACGCATCGAGCAGGAGACGCAGGTACTCACCAGCTATGAGTCACAGCTCACCAACCTACAGACCCAGCTAGACGCATCGGCTGCACAGCTTGACGCACTGGAGACAGAGCGCGAGGAGCTGGCTGCTGCCCTGCCCGAGGAGGTAGAGGAGTGAGCCGCGACTACTTCACCGAACAGGTAGACCTTGCCCGTCACATCGCTGCCGAGCACGGACCTGACCGGCTGCGAGGCGCAGCAGACGCCGAGGTTGTGGCGTGGGCGCAGCGCTGGATGGACCGTGAGCTGGCCTTCCGTGAGCAGCTAAGCCGTGCGATGCGAGAGGCGTGGGCGCAGGTCATGGACTACGCACCGAAGGACAAGGCATGACACCCGATGAAGCAACCGACCTCTTCATGAAGCTGGCTGAGCAGCAGCGATACGTAGATGCCAAGCAGCTAGACCGTGACGCGATCCTCGCACACTTCACCGAGATATTCGCACGCTGACCGAGTTTTTTAAGACACGGCAGAGCAATCCCCGCCTTCGGCTCTAACAGGCGTCTCTCTCCCCGTATTCACATGAATGGAAATCACATGAACGTGTCCGACCTCGCAACTCTCTGCGCAACCGCACAGGTACGTCTGTACGCGCCCTCCGGAATCGCAGAGGACCGCATCGCGCGGGCGATTGAACTTCAGTCCGCAAACCTTCTGGAACGGATGGACGATGACAGCCCTACCGGATGAGGTAACCAATCACCCGCTCCGCGAGGAGTCTGAGTGGCTAGCCAAGCGCGACTCAGGAATTGCACCGCTGTACCAGTCCGAGCTGACGACCACGCAGCAGAGCCGGGACGAGTTCCTGGTAGGCGCGTGGCTGCTGGGGATTCTCGCGACCGTGCACCCGCAGATGCTGCGAATTGCGGACATGCTCAATGGTGGCGCGCTCATGAATGCGGTCATTATGCCGCGTCGAAGCGCAAAGACCACCACCCTATTCTGCATTCTGCTGGGTCGCTGCTACCTGCGTCCCGTCCACTTCGCCGCGTTCACGCTCCTCACTACCCAGAAGAAGTCCTCAGAGCGCTACCGCCTGGACGTGTATGGACCCATTGCGCGCCGCTGGCCCGAGGATGACGCGCGCCCCGTCAAGCTCATCCGCTCCAACGGCTCCGAGCGCGTGGAGTTCCCCAACGGTTCGGTCCTCTCCGTGCTCTCGCCGGACGGTGACGCCGTGCGCTCCGGCGCGTATGACACCCTCCTCCTGGACGAGGCGGGAGAGTCCAGCCCTGAGCGCTGGGAGGACATCATTGGGGCGGTCATCCCCGCCTTCGACACGCGCCCTGAGGGCCAGCTCATCCTTGCCGGTACAGCCGGTGACTACCGTGACGGCTCCGAGTTCTGGAAGACGCTGCACGATGAGCGCGCCGGACGCGTGGCGTACATGCTCGCGGACGACACCGACCCTGAGGAGCTGGAGGCGTGGGTACCCGACGCCGACCACCCGCGCGCCCGTGCCCGTGAGCTGACGCTGGCGATGCACCCCGGTATCGGGACCCTCACCACCCTGGACCGCATCGAGAACAGCTACGAACGCCTGGGCGTGAAGAAGTACACCCGCGAGTACTTCAACCTCTTCGGCGCAGAAGGCTCTAATACTGCGCTCATCCCGCAGCCGCTCTGGCTGGCCTCTGCGCTGCCGGACTGGACCGAGGCTCCCAAGGTCTCTGCCCTCTGCATCTTCGTGCACCCTGACGCGGACTGGGCCTCTATGGTGCAGGCGTGGAAGGACAAGGACGGGCGTACTCACGTCGCCGTCCTCCACCACCAGGACAGCGTGAAGGGCTTCGCTAAGCAGGTCATTCAGACCGCCCGCAAGCTGGGCCGCGCGGTGACGTACGACTCGTACAGCCCCGCCACCGAGAACGTCATGAAGGAGCTGCGCACGGCGTCCCCCCGCGTGAGTGAGCGTCCCATGCTTTTTGCAGACGTCAAGCGCGCCTCTGTGCACTTCATGACGCTCCTGCGAGAAGACAAGCTGCGTCACTATTCGCAAGCCCCGCTTGACTCTGCGGTCGAGATTGCCGTAAAGCGCCAGATGGGTAATACGAATTCGTGGGCCTTCGGGCGTCCAAAGGGCGCGCCTGATTCCACGGATATCACGCCCATTGAGGCCGCAGCTCTCGCGGCTTATGCGCTGGAAGACGAGCGTGCAGCCGCACCTGTGCGCATTGACTTCTTCGACGCCGCATAGTACATAGCGCCAAAAACACCCCCTATGACATATCTGGGATAATAGTTACTGGGAAAGCATTAAATAGACTACCCGCCCCGGAGCAAGTTTTACACGTTCCTTCCTAGCTCCGGGGCGGGGCACAAAAGGAATATCAACTTGGGTTTCTTCAATACCATCGGACATGCCCTATGGGGCACGCCGCTAAAGGTGCAGGCGCTGCCGACGCAGCTCGCCTCTCCTTGGGCTGAACCCAATAACCTCATGCCCGCAATCGTGGGCGAGCTGTGGGACTTCCCCGTTGAGCTGGTCACTCCTGAGATTGCCCTTCGCGTTCCCGAGGTCAACCGCGCACTCCAGGCACACCAGGCGCTGGTAGCTCCGCTGAAGATGTCCGTCTACGTTGACGGCGAAGAAGCAGCCGAGCAGCCCTACTGGGTCTCTAATACTGACTCCGGTATCCCCCGTTACATCTGCTGGACCGGCACGGTGAAGGACCTCTTCCTGCACGGCGCTGCCGTCCTAGGCGCAGAGCTGGACAGCTTCGGCTCCACCGTCCGCGACTTCATCCACGTACCCGCCGAGCACTGGGAGATTGACCGCGAGACAGGCCGCGTGGTCATTTCCGATGTCATCCCCGCTATCTACCGCCAGCACGCTATTTACATTCCACTGGGGTCCAACGGCCTCCTGGTTGACGGCATCGACTCCGTGCGTCAGGCCCGCAAGCTGGAGCTGGCACGCCAGAAGCGCATCGACACTCCGCCCGCCGCGACCGAGCTACACATCACCGATGTGAAGTACGACGAGATGACTAGCGAAGAGCGTGAAGCTCTCGCGAAGTCCTACGCCGCCAACCGCAACAAGCATGCCGTTGCCGTGACCCCGAGCTATATGCAGGTCATCGATCACAACGGGCAGACCGTGGACCTCTTCGAGAACGCGAAAAACTCCCTGCGTCTAGAGCTGGCGCAGCACGCCGGACTCCCTGCGTCCTTCCTGGAGGCGGGCAAGGAGGGCGGTAGCTCCGGGCAGATGAGCTACACCAACGAGAACGGCAAGGCGTCCGAGCTGTGGGTCTTCGGGTCCTCGCGCTTCGCGTACGCGATCCTTGCGCGCCTCTCGCTGGATGACGTTGTGGGACCCAACGCCGAGGTCCGCGCCGACCTCTCGGACTTCATGGTCCCAACCCCTGACCAGCTCTCTGCTGAGTCACCCGTAACCGCCGAAGCGCCTGAGCCTCCCGCAACCGAGGAATAACCCCTATGACTGACCAGACCCAGGCCGACGTGTCGGCTGAATTTAGCCTTGTGGCTTCCGAGCTAGATACACAGGAAGCCGGACTCTTCGAGCGCGTCGAGAACACCCGCAACATTCGCGGCCTTCTCCTTCCGTTCGGTGAGCTGAGCCGCAAGAACGCATCCGGCAATGAGGCAATCGAGTTCTCCGCCGAGTCCATCAAGCTCCCCCGCGATCACTCCGTCATCACGCTCAACGTCGAGCACGACCGCTTCAACCCCATCGGACGCGCGGTCTCGCTCCAGGTCACAGAGCGCGGCGTGGAAGCCGAGTTCGCGATTGCCGACACGGACGAGGGTGACGCCTACCTGGCGAACCCCGTTCGCAAGCTCAGCGCCGAGGTTGCGGGCATCGTCCGCAACGCCGCCGACAAGACCAAGGCCGCATTCGCTCGCCTCACTGGAGCCGCCGTGGTCAAGGAGGGCGCGTTCGCGTCTGCCGGTCTCTTCTCGCTCGCTGAGGGCGAAGACGTGCCGGACCCCGACGTGGACCCGGACGGATACAACGCCTTCCTGGATGAGGTCCAGGCGCATCTAGCCGCCGCTCAGGAACTCATCAACAACCAGCTTTCCGAGGCCGACGCCCCGGAACCCACGCCTACAGCCACCCCGGCTGAGGACAACACAGACGAACGTAAGGAGTTCACAGTGTCTGACACCAATGAGGCCGGGGCAGTCCCGGCAACGCTGCTGGCTAGCTCGCCCGCAGCCAAGGACGTAGACCTCAACGCGGTCTACTCCGCAATGTCCCAGATCAAGTCCAGCACGTCTACCCAGACGGCTGACCAGGAGTCCTTCCTGGCTGCGCTGGCTGACATCACCACGCCCGCCCACGTCACGTCCGGCGCTATCCCGCCCACGTTCGCGGGCAAGCTCTGGCAGGGCAAGCGCTACCAGCAGCGCTACATCAGCCTGGCTAACCACATTCAGGGCGGCATCGCTCTGGGTGGCCGCAAGGGCTGGAAGATCGACCAGGGCACCGCTCTGGTTGCCGAGGTCACGAACCAGGCTCAGAAGGTTGAGCTTCCCACCGGTTCCGCTTCGACTTCCACCTACACCTCTACCCTCCGCAAGTTCGGTTTCGCCGCTGACGTTGCACTGGAGTGGCAGTACCTGGAGGGTGGCGCGGATATCCTCGCTGCGTTCTGGGAGGGCGTAGTTGACTCCGGAGCGAAGCAGCTTGACGAGGCCGCACTGAAGGACCTCTTCACCGTTGCATCGCGCGGTAGCGGCGCTGCACTCTCGCGCCTGGTTGCACCCGGCACGTACCCCGCTGAGTACCCCGCTGCAATGGGCCAGCTCATCCAGGGCATCGACCTGGTTTCGGACAACGGAGACGATGCGTCCTTCGCAATCGTGAACCCCGTTGCGTGGAACCAGCTCCTCTTCACGCCGAAGGACAAGGTTCCCGAGTTCGTCGAGTTCGCCGTTGGCGTCGGCACGGGAGAGGCATCCACCGGCAAGGTCCGCGTGGTCAAGGCCGATCAGTCCTACTTCACCGGAACGGTAGCCACCGCTCCTCAGATGATCGTTGGCGCGAAGAACGCCGTCGAGTTCCGCGAGGTACACGCCGACATCAACGCCCTAGAGGTCGCGAAGTTCGGTGTTGACCGTGCGCTGGTCGCGTTCCTGGAGACCTTCGTGGTTCGTCCCGAGTCGCTGGCCCTCATCGGTACCAAGCCGTAAGGACCGCACCCGTGACCACCTGGTACTCAGCCACCACGCCCGAGCAGGCAGACCGTCTGCTCGCGGCGTGGCCTGACGCGCCCACCGAGAACCAGGAGCTTTGCGGCTTCCTTCTCGACATCGCGCGTGAGCAGGTCCTGGAGTTCGCACCGCCCTACCCCGGGCTGGACTCCAGCGAGCGCTGGGAGCACATGGCGGCATGGGACCTAGACCCCGCGCCACGGTTCGTCTACGCGCAGCTTCAGCAGGCCACAAACCTCTGGAACGCCGGACGCGCACAGCAGGACAGCAGCGTGGGGTCTGAGGGATATTCCTTCACCCCACGCCCGCTGGACAAGACCATTCGCAGCATCATCCGTCCTACGTCGGGGGTGGCGAATGTCTTCTGAGCTAGCCACCGTTTCCGCCGACGTGGAGGCGTTCCTGAAGGCGGAGTGTCCGTCTAACTGGCGCGTGGCCAACGTCGAGACGCTGGGGTCCAAGACCTCCGGCGTGGTCCTGAGCTACGAGCAAATGGACGTGTCAGCCAAGACCGATGACCAGGAACTCCCTGAGGGCTGGGTCTGGGTCGCGTTCATGCTCATCCTCTCCACCCCGGAGACGGACGCCGTGAAGGGTCTGCGCCACGCGACTGAGGAGCTATCCACGCTGCTTCTGATTCTCGATGCGTCACCGGACCTGAAGTGGGGTCCCGACGCTACCCGCCTCCGCTTCGAAGCTGGCGAGTCCGGCTACAGCATCCCCATTGCCTTCCTGGCAACTAACACACCACCCACACCTGAGCCGGACCCCGAGCCGGACGCTCCCGAGGAGGAGTAACCCATGCCCGCAATCACCGCCAACATTCGGCTAATCACAGCATCCATCTCTATCGGTACCGATGAGTACACCGCTCACATTCAGGACTACTCGATTGACCCCACGCCCGTAACGGCTGAGGTCACCGACGTATCCGGCAAGGTCACGCGCCTGGCTGGTCAGTCCGGTTGGAGCGTCACGCTCAACGTCTTCCAGGACTTCGGCGCTACCGGACTTGCTCGAAAGATGTTCAACGAAGAGGGCACCAACGTTGTCCTGAAGATCGTTGACGGACCCACGACCTGGACGCAGACCGTCACCCTGGTTGCACCGAAGATCGGTGGAGCTACCAAGGCCGTAGGTGTCAGCACGGTTGTGCTGCCCGTTGCATCCGGCAAGCCCGTTCCTACCGTTTCGGTCTGACCGTGGCACGAGGAGCCGGGTCTATCTCGCTCCTCATCGACAGTCCGCTACGTGACCTAGCGCTGGCGATGCGGGCGGTACCAGCAGACATCAAGAAGCAGATCGGTCAGCAGACCAAGGCTGAAGCTAAGCCCATTTGGTTTGAAGAGACCCGTGGTCGCGCAGCTACGCGCGTCCAGCAGCGGGTCCTGGTCAACTCTGCCGATGTCTCTGTGACCGCCCGCAACGTCACCCTGAAGTCCGGTGGCAAGGGGCGGCTCTCCAGTGGCACCCCTGTGGACCGTCTGGCGCGCTCTGCCGAGTTCGGCATGAACGCGTCCAAGCCCATCGCCTCCAAGTCGAAGAAGGGCAAGGCGTACACCCGCACGGCGGGTAACACGTTCGGTCCCAACCGCCGAGGCGGAAACGTCGTCTACCCCGCAGCGCGGGAGTCCATTCCCCGGCTGGCATCGCTCTGGGTGAGCACCGCCCGCCGATCCATCCATGAAGCAATCGAGGAGGTCAGCTAATGGCACGCGGTGAAATCAAGATTCCCGTTGGTGTTGACACCAGCGGTATTCAGCGCGAAATCAACAACGGCCTGGTTGAACCCATCGAGGACGCCGAGAAGGCGCTAAAGAAGCTGGGTGATACCGACGCCGGTACGGACCTGAAGCGCGACCTGGAGAAGGCGAGCAAGGCTACCGAGGAGCTGGGCGACGAGCTGGACGAGGCCCGGAAGGACCTGAAGAAGCTGGGCTTCGCAGCGAAGGACGCCGGAGACGATGCTAAGCGCGGCATGAAGGGCGCTGAGGACGGCATCGAGGAGTTTGGGGACGAGGCCAAGAGCACCGCCAAGGAGTCCGCCGCATCCTTCGACGGCTCCGCCGAGTCCATCATCGACGCCTTCCAGGAGGTCGCGGCTAACGCGTTTGCGGGCTTCGGTCCTGCCGGTCTGCTCGCGGGTCTCGCTATCGCTGCCGGAATCGGTATCGCGGTAGGCGAGTTCCAGAAGGCGGCTGAGGCTGCTGAAGAGCTGCGCATGAAGGCTGTGGAGTACGCCGCTGACGCCGTTGAGGCGGGCGTCTCCACTGACCGCTGGATCACCAGCGCGGGCGTTCTGGTCGAACGCATCCGCGAACTCGAAGAGGCCAAGTCCAGTGACTTCCGCGCCTTCTGGGATGAGGACCCGTCCAAGCTCGAAGACTGGACAGACGGTCTGGACAAGATGGGCCGCTCTGCCGAGGAGGTAGGCGACGTACTGAAGTCCTCCACGGGCGCGGTCGAGGACTACCGAGACGCAATCGAGGACTCGCGCCGCTCAATCCTGGACGAGATGGACGCGATCACGGAGCGCACCGCTGCGTCCGGTGAAGCTACCGACGCCGACCGCGCACGCTACGAGGCGCTACAGGAGCAGCTTGCCGGTTCCAAGGATGTCCTGGAGGCGCTGGACGAGGAGCTGAAGCTTCGTGACGCCACCACCGAGTCCGCGCAGCGTCAGTCCGCAGCGGGCGTAGACGCCGCCCTAGAGCGCGCCGACGCCGAAGAGGAAGCCGCCGCCCGGATCGAGGGCGCGCAGGAGGCCGTAGAGGCGTCTGCACTCTCCGCATACGACTCGATGCGCAGCGCCGCCTACGACAAGGCCACCGCCGACGATGCCGCGTTCAACGTGGACACCTGGCTTACCTACGTCGAGGAGACCCGCGCGCTCGCAGACCAGTACAAGTCGAACCTGGAGGGGATGAAGCTCACCCCCGCTGAGTGGGAGAACTTCCTGGCGCTCCCCGAAGAGGCCCGCAACTCCATCGCCGCGTCCTACCAGTCAGCCGGTGAAGAGGGTAAGGAGCGTATCCGCGTTGCCCTCTCGGACGGAGGCTCCACCGCTGGAGCTGACGCCACCGTCGGCTTTGACGAGAACTTCAACCCGTCCGCCGAGGTCGAGATTCAGGCCGAGACAGGAGCCGCTGAGGCGGACCTGAAGGACGTGAGCCGCGACCGTACCGCCGAGATCAAGGTCAAGACCTCCGGCAAGGCCGACGCCAAGAACGACCTGGACGCGCTCGCGCGGGACCGCCACGCCACCATCAACGTCCGCGCCGACGTATCCCGCGCTGACTCCGCAATCAACACCATGCGCCGCAACCAGGAATCCCGCCCTCTCTACATCACCGTCTACAAGCGAAACGGAGGCGATCAGCTTGTCTAATCACAGCATCACCGCATCGAACGGCGCAGGCTCCACCAGCCCGCTCGCCGTGGCCGGATATGACGCCAGCCGTCAGTCCCGGAACGTCATCCACGACCTTCTGGACGGCTCTATCGGCGTGTCCTTCATCGCGCCCCGTCCGCGCTCTGGGGACCTGGTGACCGTCTACACCGACCGCGCCGAGGCCTTCGCTGCGTACGCCCTGTACGCCGAGGAGACCAGCTTCACCTACACGTCCGGCGACGTGACCGAGCTGGGTATGACCTTTGTCCTGGACGGCTCCCTGGACATCGAGGCGGAAGCGATCGATGAAGAGCAGACCGTCTGGTACGTCCGCGTCGGATACCAGGAGGTCTGAGCATGGCCTTCGAGAACAACCCCAACGCAACGGCTACCGTCACCGTGACGGAGCCTGTAGTCATCGCGCCCGCGTACTCGTACAGCTACGGCTGGGAAACCCCGGACCCAACCTGGACAGCCGCCACGGATGGATACTCCGGAGCGGTCGAGTGGGCCTACCGCTCTGGCGTCTACGGCTTCTACGCGGACGGACGCGCAGAGGGCACGCTGAAGCGCACCTTCACCCAGCTCACCCCCGGACGCACCTACACGGCGTCTGTGTGGCTGTGGAGCAATGACGCCGACACAACCGTCTGGCTCAACACGTCCTCGCGGACCATGGGGACAACCTCCTGGGTCCAGCTCACGAACACCTTCACGCCGACCAGCTCCAGCTTTGAAGTGGTCATGAAGGTGGACGCTCCCACGTTCGACCCCGGACAGACCTGGGACTGGTTCGTCCAGTTCGATGACTTCACTCTCACGTCTCCCGCAATCGTCAGCACCACCGCAGACCTACAGCTCTCGGAGGGTGACCTGACGCTGGACTCCTCGCGCTACCCGTACGCCGAGGCGTCCGTCGAGGTCCCCTTTACGTCTGAAGGTCTCCTGGATTCCATCAAGCCCGGACAGCGCGTCACGCTCGCCGCGACCTCCGAAGGCGAACACGTCAAGGTGTACACGCCCTGGGTCGAGCAGCGCCGCAACCTCATCGCGAACCCGACGTTCCGCACGAACACGAACACCTGGACCGCAGCGGCTGGAGGCGGCGCAGCAGCGACCATCACCCGCGCCGCCACGCTCCCGGCTGGAGCTATCCCAGACTTCGAGGCCGTGACCCCGGGGTACGCACGCATCACGTACACGACCACCGGAACCTGGTTCCGTGCTGCCGCCACGACTGCCGCCGTAGTGCCCGGTCAGCCGTACACCCTCTCCGGGTGGATGCGTGGCGCGCCCGCTGGTGTCGCCGTCCGCCTCTTCATCCAGTGGCGTACCTCCGGGGGAAGCCTCATCTACGAGGCCGCATCACCCAACATCACTCTGGGTAGCGCCTTCGAGCGGATGAGCTTCACGGACGTGGCACCCGCCAACGCGGCATATGCCACCATCCAGTACGGACGCGCCTCCGCACAGGTAGGTGACTTCTTCGACCTCACCGGAACCATGTTCGAAGCGGCTGACGCTGCCCGCGACTACTACGACGGCGCTACGTCTAACGACGAGTTCACGCAGACCCGCTGGCTGGGTACCGCCGACGCCTCCACGAGTGTCCTGGAGACTCGCACCCTGGAGCGCGTGGACTGGGTGCCCGCACCCGGCATCACGGCGGACCTCGCGCTTCGCTCGCGCAAGGTCTCGCACGACTCCAAGAAGATCACCCTGAGCCTGGCGTCCGATGAGTGGATGCTGGAGCGCTGGGCACCTATCGCGGATGACTCGACGCCGCGTACGCACGAAGAGAACCTGCGCAACCTCATCAACTACGTCCTGAATAAGGCGATCCCTGGCGCTGCCCTCCAGCCCGGAACCACCAACGCCGCTATCCCGGCGTCCTGGGACGCGACCAACCTCATGACCAACCCGACCGCTGGTCTGGACCTCTCCGGCTGGTCGAACACGCAGGGCACAATCTCGCGCCTGACCACGGGAACCTTCCCGGCTAACACGTCCCTAGCCTCCGCCGTCCGCGCCACGATGAACGCGGGCGCAGACCGAGGCCCGTACTTCAACGGTGGCGATGACGGCACAGTCCTGGGTGGGTCGCTCAACGTGGCGATCCGTGAGAAGCAGCTCTATCGCGTATCCATGTACATCCGTACATCGGTCGCGAAGACCGCGCGACTCATCGTCACCCAGCGCAACTCTGCGAACGCGACCGCTGGACGCAACCTCCACGGACCCAACTTCACCACCACCGCGAACACCTGGACCCGTGTGTCCTACGTCTTCCAGGCATACCCCGGCGCAGTGCGTATGGGTGTCTTCCCGTTCCTTCCCACCACGTCCTACGCGGCTGGCAACACCGTGGACGTAACCGGAGTCATGGTCACAGAGGGCACGCTGGATCACTCCTACTTCGACGGCGGAACCGTCGTCCGCCCGGACCTGTACACCTACACCTGGAACGACCAGGCGCACGTCTCGACCAGCGAGCGCACGGCAATCCAGGAGCGCCGCCCGGAACTCTTCACATGGAAGGCCGGACAGACCGCCTGGGACTTCCTGAAGCCGCTGGTGGCATCCGCTGGTGGTACCGGCCTTCGCCTCTTCTGCGATGAGCAGCGCCGCTGGTGGCTCATCAACCCCATCGACTGGTCCGTACCCGGACGCTTCTCCGCTCGCGCTGACAACGCCGTGGAGGGCACCGACACCATGGACGCCGACGACGAGGACAACGGCGTGACCGGCGTGGTCGCTCGCTTCACCTGGACCGACGTGAACGGCGTGAGCCGGGAGAAGGTGGACGCCGCTGGAGTCGCAGGCAAGGTCAAGCTCCTGGAGTTCGACCGCGAGTATCCCGGTCCCGGCGTTGCCGCCGCCCACCTGAAGAAGACCCAGGGTCTAGGCCGCGTCCAGGACGTGACCGTGGAGACCGACTACGCCGTACGTCCCGGGCAGGAGGTCCAGATCGACCTTCCCGGAACCTCGCCGCAACTCGGAACCATCAACCGCGTCCAGTGGGAACTCACCAACGGGCTTATGTCCATCGGCTCTGCCGGTCTGCGTGAGACACCCGTGGGCGCAATCGACCTACTCAACACCACCATCGACGGACTCACCGGGTCCATCGACTCACTCTAAGGAAACACCATGGCTACAGGAGACGAAGCAGCAGCAGCCGGACTACCCCTGGTACCCGGTACCGCGCCCGCCAACACGCTTGAAACCCTCATCAATGAGACCCGCGACTTCATCGGGCGTCTCATGAAGAACCACCCACGCAAGTCCACCGCATCACCCACCGCCCCTACGTCCCCGCAGGAGGGCGACGTGTGGCTGAAGGGGTGACCCGTGGTTGCCTTCAACACCGGAGCCGGAGCGGGCACGCTCCAGCTCAACGTGGACCTGGGAGCCGTGTCCGGCAACTCCTCGCGCGTTGACTGGTCGCTGTACCTGTACTGCTACAACGGCGTCTCCCGGAACCTGACCGCCAATGTCCCGTGGTCCGTGAACATCGCGGGCAACGGGTACTCCGGCGCGTTCGCGTTCGACTTCCGAGGCACCAGCGCCGTGCTCATCGCGTCCGGCTCCACCTGGGTAGGTCACGACGGCAACGGCTACGCGACCATCAGCGTGTCCGGATTCAAGGGCGCAGACGGAGCCAGCGACATTGCGGACAACGTGACGGTCTCCGCATCGGTGAACCTCCCCCGCATCCCGAAGCCGCCCGTGGCCAACGGCGCGCCCGTGGCGTCCGCCCTCACGCCCACCAGCGTGAAGCTCACCTGGCCCGCGAACACGAACAACAACGGCGCGGCCATTGACCAGTACCTCCTGCGCATCAACAAGAAGACGCCCGCCGATGGGTCCGGCTACACGGACTACCCGCTGGGACCCTCCACGCTCTCGCACACCATCACCGGCCTCACCCCCGGCACGCAGTACTACGCAACCGTCTACGCGCACAACTCGCAGGGGTACGCCCCGAAGAGCACGGACACCGGTTTCAAGACGCTGAGCGGCGCGTACGTGCGTCGTGGCTCCACCTGGAAGCCGGTGGAGGTCCTGGTCTACCGCTCCGGCAAGTGGGTATCCGCCGAGGTCCTGGTCTACCGCAACGGGGCCTGGGTGCCCGCGACGTAACACGACCGGTTAACCAACCGGTAACGAACTCATGGCGTGTCGAGTTCGCAATCCACGGATTCTCCCAGGCATGGTGTAAGTACCGCAGCAAACGGCTACGGACAACTAAACACTGGAGGCACCATGCCTGAGAAAACCGCTACGAGCCAGATTCTGTACGAGGTGAACCGGCTGCTGGAACAGCCGATCACCTACATCGTCACCTTCTGGATTCTTTTCAACTAGCACCCAGCCTACCCCGCTTCGTTTTCCGAGGCGGGGTAGGCCACACCTTTTTGACACGTCTGAGCTTCCGTGAGAGGAATCGCCACTTCGTCGGCGCGGTGCCGCAGGGCACTTCGCTCACCACGGCTCCGGTCTCCACGATTCTCCGCAGCAGCTGCTGATGGCCTTGGGGATACGCGCGATCGACTCCCCCGGCGAGGAAGGCTACGGTCTTGCCGCTCACGCCGAGGGCGGCCCGATGGGCTGCCCCGTCGATGCCGTACGCTCCGCCGGATACGACGACCGTGCCGGCGGCTGCGAGCTCGCCGGCGAAGTCACCGGCGAGCATCTCTCCATAACCGCTGGCCGCCCTCGCGCCCACGATCGCGACTCGGCTCGGAGCCGTGAGCAGCGCCGGGTCTCCGCGAACCCAGAGCACTGTCGGCGCATGCACCCCGAGGTCGTCGAGAGATCTCGGCCAGAGGTCGTCCCCCGGCAGAAGCAGCCGAGCGCCGACCTCGGCTGCTGCACGGATCGCATCGAGAACGCTGCGCGCATCCGCGCGGACCATCCACCTGGCTCGTCCCTCGGCGAGAGCCCGTTCGCTGACATCCGAACTCGCCGCGGCCCCTCCGCCGATCGCCAGCCCCAGTGATGTCACTGCGCCCCGCTCCGCGATGAGCGCGCCGGCGACTCCGTCCCCCGGCTCGGTGAGGACTGACCACGACACTCGTGCCAGCGCCTCGTCCAGGTCATCGACCGGTCGCACCTGTCGCAGCGATCGCCGCGCCGCCGCATCGCCTCTGAGAGACTCGATCACGATAGGTATCCCCTCTTCAAGAACAGTGCCCGTCCTATTTCTTCCCGACCTGGACTGTCGACCTCGGCGAGGTCCGCCATGGTCCAAGCCAGCCGCAGAACCCTGTCATAGCCGCGAAGAGTGAGAGCTCCCCGCTCGAGAGCCCTATCCAGTGGCGCCCTTGCCTCTGCGGCGATCCGCAGATCGAGTTGCCTCAATCGGGCGCCCGGAACTTCGCTGTTGCGGCCCCACGGTGTCCCCCGCCACCGCGAGACCGCCCGTTCACGCGCCTGCATGACTCTCGCTCGAGCTCGCTCGCTCGTCACCTCCGTACGGTCGCCGATCATGGCCCGAGCAGCAGACACGCGCGAGACATGCAGCTCGATATCGACCCGGTCGCGAAGCGGACCGGAGAGTCGGGTCGAGTATCTCCGGATCGCCAACGACGGACATGTGCATTCCGCACCGCGCACCCCGTAATTGCCGCACGGGCACGGATTGAGCGCCATGACCAGTTGGAAGCGTGCGGGGAACTGTGCGGTGACGCCCGATCGACTCACCTCGATGACGCCGGACTCGAGCGGCTGCCGCAGTGCGTCGAGCGCGACTCTCGAGAATTCCGCTGCTTCGTCGAGGAAGAGCACACCTCTGTGCGCGCGAGAGATGGCGCCAGGACGAACAGACCTCGTGCCGCCTCCGACGAGCGCCGCAACCGAGGCGCTGTGGTGAGGCGACTCCATCGGCGGCGTGGCGTCGAGAGCTCGCACAGCGTCGCCGGTGAGTGAGCGGATCGAGGCCACTTCGAGAGCCTCGTCGTCGGAGAGACTCGGAAGTATGCCGGGGAGTCGACGCGCGAGCATGGTCTTACCTGCGCCTGGCGGGCCGCTGAGCAGCATGTGATGGCCTCCTGCTGCCGCGACGATCAGAGCCTCGACCGCCTCGTCCTGGCCGACGACGTCCGCGAGGTCCAGCCTCTCGCGGTGCTCCGGCGCGAGTGTCGCCGAGGCGACCGGATCGGCATCGAGCACGTCGATCTCTGCGCCGTGCCAGACGGCGACCTGCGAAAGACTCGCTGCTGCGCGAACCTCGATTCCGGGCACCAGCCTCGCCTCCGCCTCGTTGCCCCACGGCACGATCACGGTGTCGAACCCCGCACGCGCAGCGGCGAAGACGGACGGGAGCACCCCGGGCACGGGACGGAGCCGGCCATCGAGTCCGAGTTCGCCGAGATGCACCGTTCCCGCGATGGACCGCGTCGACAGCGCTCCCCCTGCCGCGAGAGCGGCGACCGCGATGCTCAGGTCGAAACCGGCTCCCTGCTTGGGGAGGCTGGCGGGCGAGAGGTTGACCGTGAGGCGCCGGCGCGGAAGATCGAGTTGCGTGTTCTTGCAGGCGTTGTGAACCCGCTGAACCGCCTCGCCGAGTGCTTTGTCCGGCAGGCCGATGATCTTGAAGTCGGGGGTCTGGTTCGAGATGTCGGCTTCGACCTCGACCATGTGCCCGTCGACCCCGGTGAGCGCGACCGCCCACGTGCGGGCCGTCTTCACGACACGTCCACGAGATGTTCGAGAGTGCTGTGCTGCGGGTCGGCTCCGATGATCCCGATCGCCTCGATCCGGATCACGAGGCCGACCGCCTTTTCGGGATGGTCGGCCGCCCACGCATGAGCCAATTGCCACAGTCGTCGGATCTTGCGGGAATCCACGGCCTCGAACGGGTGTCCGTGGGAGATCGTCCGTCGTGTCTTGACCTCGACGATGGCGAGGTGGTGACCGCGACAGGCGACGATGTCGATCTCGCCCTGCGCACATCGCCAGTTGCGGTCGAGGACCACATATCCGATGCCGGTCAGATACCGAACCGCATGTTCTTCGCCGGATCTACCGAGCTCATCTTTCGCTGCCATGAAGACAGCCTGTCGATCGGGATCGACGACCGCGCTTCAGGAGTGGGGACGTTGCGGAGTGCGGGGACAGCCCATCAGAAAGCCGGACTGTGCAGAAGTGGTCACTCCCCGTCGAGCGACAGCTCCTGGGGCAGCTCGAACTCGCGGCGCTGAAGCTCTTCGACGTTGACGTCCTTGAACGTCAGCACGCGCACAGCCTTCACGAAGCGGTCGGCACGATAGATGTCCCACACCCAGACGTCACTCATCGAGATCTCGAAGTAGAAGTCGTGCTCGGTGTCACGACGCACGACGTTCACCTCGTTGGCGAGGTAGAACCGGCGTTCCGTCTCGACAACGTACTGGAACTGCGCGACGACATCGCGGTATTCGCGGAACAGCGCCAGCTCGAGCTCGCGGTCGTAGTCGTCGAAGGCTTCCTCATCCATGATCACTCCATCCTAGAGTCGGCGACGCGTCGATGCCGCACGCAGGCTCAGAACAGAGTCGGGACATCCGCGATCGCCCAGGATGATCGGTGGTGTGGAGAGAGCCCGAGGCTGCGGATCGCATCGCGATGCTCGAGGCTCGCGTATCCCTTGTTCCGGTCCCACTGGTACGCGGGGTGACCCTCGTGGAGCTCCGCCATGTAGGTGTCCCTCGCCACTTTCGCGATCACCGATGCCGCCGAGACCGATGCGCAGTCGCGGTCGCCCTTGACGACCGGTCGCACCCGTAGAGGCACCGGATGCACCCGCGAGACATAGTCGTGGTTGCCGTCGAGGAGCACCAGAGCCCCGTCGAGGCGAACTCCCGAATCGACGACGCTCTGCACGGCGCGCGACGCCGCAAGACCGAGCGCTCGCATGATGCCCACCTCGTCGACCTCGGCCGCGCTGGCCCAACCGACTCCAGAAGCCTGCACCCATGCCGCGGCTCGCGCAGCGACATCGGGCCGACGCCTCTCGGTGACCAGCTTCGAATCCCGAAGCCCTTCGGGAACGCGGCGGCGCGCCCCTGCCGCATCCATCACGGCAGCTCCGACCGCCACCGGCCCGGCAAGCGCACCGCGTCCGACCTCATCGAGGGAGATGATCAGATCGCACTCGCTCAGCAGCCTGCGCTCCAGAGTGAGCTTCGGAGCGACGACGGTCATTCCGGATCCGGGACGCCGTTGAAGCTGTCATGGTGGCCGTCGATCGTGCCCAGACGGTCGAAGGGCCACGTGGTGAAGAACGCCTTGCCCACGACGTTCTCGATCGGGACGAAGCCGCCGCTCGGAAGATCCTGATGCGCCCGCGAGTCGCGCGAGCGATCGCGGTTGTCTCCGAGGAGCCACAGCGACCCATCCGGCACGACCACGTCGAACGGATCGTTCGACGCTGCAGTGTCTCCGTCTGGCAGGTTGAGGTAGCTGAGCTCGTCGATGGGCGCTCCGTTGACCGTGATCTGTCCGAGCGCGTTGCAGCAGACGACGTGGTCACCCGGGAGACCGATCACACGCTTGACGAGGTGATCCTGCGAATCCGTGGCCGAGATCCCGACGACGTTGAGCATCCAGTCGAAAGCCTCGACGAGAGGCGGCTGCGCAGGAGTCTGCGGCTGGCCGTCGAGCCACCCGCCCGGGTCCTTGAAGACCACGACGTCGCCGCGTTCGTAGGCGGTCCACCGCGGCGTCAGCTCGTCCACGAGGATCCGATCGTTGACCAGGAGAGTTCGTTCCATCGACGCGGACGGGATGTAGAAGGAGCGGACGATGAAGGTCTTGACGACGAAGGAGACGAGCGCCGCGATGACGACGATCACGAGGACGTCGCGCAGGAACACGAGGAACCCACGACGCCGCTTCGTCGGTCGAGCGGACGCGGCGGCGGAGTCAGTCGTCATGGGGTTTCCTTCACAGTCTCGCACCGCACGGAGACGGCAGTATCAAGGGTCGCACACCCCGGGAGAACACAGCACCCCGGGACATCGTGTCCCGGGGTGCTGTGGAGAGCCTGCGCGTCAGTTGTCGCGCTTCTCCTTGATCTTGGCCTTCTTGCCCCGCAGCTGACGGAGGTAGTAGAGCTTCGCGCGACGCACGTCACCGCGGGTGACGACCTCGATGTGGTCGATCACCGGGGAGTGCACCGGGAACGTACGCTCGACGCCCACCTGGAAGCTGATCTTGCGAACGGTGAAGGTCTCGCGCACGCCGTCGCCCTGGCGGCCGATGACGACGCCCTTGAAGACCTGGATACGCGAGCGGGTGCCCTCGGTGATGTTCACGTGCACGTTGACCGTGTCACCGGGGTGGAAGACGGGAACGTCTGAACGCAGGGATGCTGCGTCGACGGCGTCGAGGATCTGCATGATCGTCTCTCTCTGCACTCGCCTCAGGTCGGTTGCATGCTGTAAGTAGGAATAAGAAGAAGTGTGTGCTGAACGGCGCCGAAGCGTCCGTGGGCTCCCCTGAGGCAGAACCGGTCACGGCACAAACACTCATTCTGCCATGGATGCCGCACACGGCCAAAACGTCGCGTGCGTTTCCGTCACTCCGGCGAGTCCTTCTCCCGGATGACGAAGACCTCTCGCACGCGGGTCTCCGGCGCGGGCTCGTCGACGCCGGGAACGGTGGACCACGAGATGGTCTCGCGGATCCGTGCTCCGCTTCCCTTCGCCTCGTTCCACAGCTGCCAGAGCTGCAGCCAGACCAGACCGATGCCGACGACGACGGCGGCGGCGAGAAGCCAGCCGAACGCGCCGTCGATGAAGCATCCGACAGCGATGGTCAGCCCGTGCCAGAGCGTGAAACCGCCGACATCCCACCACGAGACGGCCCTCTCGACCCGCACCGACGGGCGAGACCGAGTCAGGAGCGTGAGAAGAAGCTGGCCGACGAACACGGAGGGGACCGCGATGAAGAGGACCCAGAGGATGGCCCAACCGCCTTGGAATACGCCCCACCCCACGAGCAACCAGAGCGGCAGGAGGAACGCTGCCGGAATGAGCCACCGGAAGAACGCCTGACGCAACCACATGTCACAAATCGTACGACGGCGTGCGGCCGATGATCCAGGTGTTCGCTCTGAGCACGCGGCCTCGAGGCGGACGCCCGTCACCCGGAGATCGGGGAGAATGGAGAGGACGAGAGGACACCCGATGATCGAACTGCGCACCCCTGCCGAGATCGACGAGATGCGCGCCGCCGGTCGCTTCGTGGCCGAGACCCTGGCAACCCTGCGCGACGAGACGAAGGTCGGCACGAACCTGCTGTCGATCGATCGCCGAGCGCACGACATGATCCGTAAGGCCGGAGCGGAGTCCTGCTACATCGACTACCACCCGTCCTTCGGCGCCAGTCCCTTCGGCAAGGTGATCTGCACCTCGATCAACGACGCTGTACTGCACGGCCTCCCCCACGACTACACGCTGCGAGACGGCGACCTGGTGTCGCTCGACTTCGCCGTCTCCGTCGACGGATGGGTGGCCGACTCCGCGGTGTCCTTCGTCGTCGGCACTCCCCGCGACGAGGACCTCCGCATCATCGAGACGACAGAGCGCGCTCTCGCTGCGGCCATCGACGCTGCCGTGGTCGGCAACCGGATCGGTGACATCTCAGCCGCCATCGCCGCGATCTCACACGGCGAGGGGTATTCGATCAACACCGACTTCGGCGGTCACGGTGTCGGACGCATCATGCACGGCGACCCCCACGTCCCCAACGACGGTCGCGCCGGACGTGGATTCCCGTTGCGCGAGGGCCTCGTGTTCGCGCTGGAACCGTGGCTGCTCGAGACCACGGACGAACTCGTGACCGATCCCGACGGATGGACCCTGCGGAGTGTGGACGGTTCCAGGGGCGCGCATTCGGAGCACACCGTGGCCGTGACGGCCGATGGCCCGATCGTCCTCACCGACAGGTCATTCCTCGGCGTTCGCTGACCCGCGGGGCTCAGCCGGCGGCAGCGCGCGTTCCCACGCGGCGACCGGACCCTCGAGGACGTGGAACGCAGGATGCGGTTCGGGCACCGAGACCGCGGACCAGAGTCCGAGCACGTCGGGATTGCGCTCCGCGAGCTTCGCGCTGAGATGCGACCATTCCAGCGCGAGCTGGCCGGTGGTCACGGACAGGATCGACTCACCTCTCGCATCCGGTCGATCGATTCGCGATCGGTCGAAGGTATAGCTGCGCACGTCCGCCTCGACGGCGACGCCCCGAAGGTACGCGCCGATCGCATCGAGCGGATCGGGATAGGCACGGAACCGCTCCAGTTGGGGGTGACCGGTGTAGCCACGGGTTCGCCCGGCGAGCACCGCTTGAGCGAGCAGCGCCTCCCGCCAGCAGGCCACCAGACCCTGGCGATCGAGGTACTGCGGGTGCAGTGACCAGATCCTCATGCGCGCCGATAGACGAACACGTCAGTGATGATCGGCAACTCGAGCTGTTCGCGCCCGCGTGTGTCCGGGTCCCCGTCGAGCACCGCTTCGATGGCGGTCGTCATCACCGAACGCGCATCGTCGTCGGCCACGAGGAAGGTGCTCACCGTCGACCAGCGACGGAGGTACGCCTCGCGGCTGATCTGCTCCGTCCAGTGGATCGATTCGCTCGTCACGAACGTGAATCCGGGGAGCTCCGCCGCGGCGGTGCTGGTCGTTCCGTCCGTGTCAGCGACCGCGGGGTGCGCGATACGGTGCGCTGCTCGATCCCACGAACTCGACGGATCCGAGTGGTTCCAGACCAGCCCGAGAGTTCCGCCCGGCGTGAGGATGCGCGAGATCTCCGCACAGGCCGACTCCCGATCGAACCAATGGAACGCCTGCGCGACGGCGACGACATCCGCCGTGCCGTCCGGCAACGGAATCCGCTCGGCACTGCCGATGAGGCCTTCCACATCCGGAAGCTTGGCTCGCAGAACCGACAGCATCTGCTCGGAAGGCTCGACAGCGATCACGCGTTCCGCTCTGGCCGACAGCAGTTCCGTGAATTTCCCGGTGCCCGCGCCGAGGTCCAGCGCAGTCCCGATGCGCTGTGGTGCGATGAGCTCGACCGCCTCCACGGGGAATCCGGGACGGTAGCGGTCGTAATCCGCCCCGATCGTCTCGAACGACTTCGCCAGCACCTCATCGACCATGGTGCGACGCTATCAGCCGCCGATTCCGCCGGGTACGGAGGCGACGCGGCTATGCCATCCTGAGTCCATGATTCCGGAGGATCGCCATGTGCCAGAACACCTGTTCCTGGTGCGGCACGGGCAGACCCGCTGGAACCTCGATCATCGGCTGCACGGACAACTCGACTCGCCTCTGACCGAGGACGGCATCCTTCAGGCGCAGAGCGTCGCCGCGCGCCTCGTCGACCGAGGCATCACCACCGTGTGCTCCAGCCCGCTCGGCCGCGCGCTCCGGACCGCGGTCGTCGTCGCCGATCGGATCGGCGCAGATCTCGTGGAGGTACCGGAGCTCGCCGAGCTCCATCACGGTGAGATGGCCGGGCTGACCTGGTCCGAGATCGATGAACGATTCCCCACCGCCCGCGAGGACCGGGCTGAGAACCGATATGGTTGGGCATTTCCCGGAGGTGAGAGCTACGCCCAGGCGAAGGGACGTGCCCGCCGGGCGCTGTCGGTGTGCGGGTGGGCTTCGTCCGGGATCCCGCTGCTGGTGAGTCACGAGATGATCGGTCGGCTGCTGCGTGCGGAGCTCCGGGGCCTGGACCCCGCATCCGCGCTCTCACTGCGGCACCCGCAGGGCGTGGTGTTCGAGATCGACTCGGGGATCGAACGGATCGTCTAGCGGTCGTCGTCCGGCAGCAGATCCGGGCGCCGACGTCGCGTCCGTTCGATCTGCTGATCCCGCCGCCAGGAAGCGATCGCGCCGTGATTGCCGCTCAGCAGCACGTCCGGCACCGGTCGCTCTCGCCACACCGACGGCTTCGTGTAAGACGGGTACTCGAGGAGTCCGTCCTCGTGAGACTCCTCGACGAGGCTCGCCGGATTTCCCACGACACCGGGGATCAGGCGACCGATGGCCTCGATCATCGCCATCGTCGCCACTTCCCCGCCGTTGAGGACGTAATCGCCGAGACTGATGAGCCGCACCTCGCCGAGCGATGAGGCGTATTCGAACACCCGCTCGTCGATCCCCTCGTATCGACCGCATCCGAAGATGAGGTGGTCGCGAGTGCTGAGATCGCGTGCGGTGGCCTGCGTGAAGACCTCGCCTGCGGGCGAGGGGAAGATGATCGTGGGCCGACTGCCCTCTTCGGACGGAGCAGATGATGCCAGCTCGTCGAGCGCGAGCCCCCAGGGCTCCGGCTTCATCACCATCCCCGCCCCGCCCCCGTAGGGGGTGTCGTCCACGGTGCGGTGACGATCAGACGTCCACTCGCGGAGGTCTCGGACACGCAGGTCGAGGATGCCGGTACTCTGCGCCTTCCCGAGCAGGGAGAGCGTCAGACCGTCGAAGTACGACGGGAAGATCGAGAGGACGTCGATGCGCACTGGCGGGCCGAACGAGGGATCAGTCAGTGGCGTCGGAGTCGGAGGACTCCCCCGCCTCCGTCGCATCGGACGCGTCAGGGAGCTCTTCGAAGAGGCCCGCAGGCGGCGTGACGATGACGCGCCCGGCGCTGATGTCGACCGTGGGAACGATCGCCTGGACGAACGGCACCATGATGTCCTGCTCGCCGGACCTGACGATGAGCAGATCCTGCGCAGGGAAATGCTCGACGCGAGCCACTTTGCCCACGACGACGCCGTCACGGACGACGTCGAGACCCACGAGCTGATGGTCGAACCACGCGTTGTCCTCGACCTCGTCGTTGTCCTGATCGATCCAGAGGATGGCTCGGACGAGAGTCTCTGCGCCCTCGCGATCGTCGACATCCTTGAGGAAGACGACGGGGTTGCCGTTCATCACGCGGTATTCGCGAACGACGACGGTCTTGCCGTGCCACGGAGATGCCTCAGGCACCTGCAACGTGAACTCTGCTCCCGGAGTGAATCGGCGTTCCGGGTTGTCGGTGTACAGCTCGAGCTTGAGAGCGCCCTTGAGGCCGTGGGCCTTGACGAGGCGCCCCACCCGCAGCTGGTTCTTGCCCTGGTTGCGGTCCTTGGACACCACGTCAGTCATCCGCGACGTCGACCCGGACACGCCGCCCATCCGCGAGAGCGGCGATGAGCGTGCGCAGTGCTTTTGCGGTGCGGCCGCCGCGCCCGATCACTCGACCACGGTCGTCGGGGTGCACACGCACCTCGAGCAGGTCGCCTCTCGGCGTCGTGGAAGCGTTGATGCGGACATCTTCAGGGTGATCGACGATCCCCTTGACGATGTGTTCGAGCGCGGCGGCGAGCACGACGAATTACTCTGCGTCGGCGGCGGGAGCCTCTGCGGCCTCCGCGTCGGCCTTGGCGGGAGCCTCCTCAGCGGGGGCCTCCACCTTCTTCTCGGCCTTGGGCTTGACGACGGACTTCTTGGACGCGTCGATCTCGAACGGAACCTTGGGCTCCTTGACCTTCAGCGTGGACTTCGCGTCCTTGTCGCCCTTGAACTTGCCCCAGTCGCCCGTGATCTTGAGCAGAGCAGCGACCTGCTCGGTCGGCTGAGCGCCGACGGAGAGCCAGTACTGCGCACGGTCGGAGTCGATCTCGATGAACGAGGGCTCCTCGGTGGGGTGGTACTTGCCGATCTCCTCGATCACGCGACCATCGCGCTTGGTCTTCGAGTCGGCGACGACGATGCGGTAGTACGGCGCACGGATCTTGCCCAGGCGCTTGAGACGAATCTTGACAGCCACGATTCTCCTGAATTGTGTGGAAGGTAACGAACCGATCGCCTGGAGAGTGGGGTGCACACCCGGCGGAAGCTCAAATAGGGAGGACGAGTGCTGGATAGAGGGTCGAGCACGTCGTCCGACCTTCTATTCTGCCAGATCCGCGGCCCAGGAGCGAAACGCGGCGACACGACGGTTGCCGTGTCGCCGACAGCGCGTGTCAGACTGTGCTCGTGAAGCTCGATTTCGCGCCATCGGCCCGGTCCACCGTCGGTCTCGAGTGGGAGATCATGCTCGCCGATCCGGTGAGTGGTGATCTCGTCGGCCGCGCCCCCGAGCTGCTGTCCGCACTCGAGGATGAGAGTGCAGAAGAACGGCACACCGTGACGGGCGAACTGCTCACCAACACGATCGAGGTCACCAGCGGCATCGGCGATTCCGTGGCCCATGCCGTAGACGACATCGCCAACGCGATCACCGCTGTTCGTGCGGCGACGGATCCGGCCGGCATCGAGCTGCTCTCGGCCGGCAGTCACCCGTTCGCGCAGTGGTACCACCAGGAAGTGACCGACAAGACGCGCTACCACACCCTGATCGAGCGCACCCAGTGGTGGGGTCGGAACATGATGATCTGGGGGATCCACGTCCACATCGGCGTGGAGGATCAGCGCAAGGTCATCCCGATCATCAACGCCCTCGCCGCTTATCTCCCGCATCTGCAGGCTCTCTCCGCCTCGAGTCCGTTCTGGGCCGGTGAGCGCACCGGATACGCCTCGAACCGTGCTCTGGTGTTCCAGCAGCTGCCCACTGCGGGGCTCCCGTGGCCGCTGCAGGACTGGTCGGAGTACGAGGCCTACCTCGACGACATGGTGCGCACCGGTGTGATGGCGGACGCCACCGAAGTGCGCTGGGACATCCGGCCCGCACCGCGGTGGGGGACGATCGAGGTGCGGGCATGCGACGGGCTCTCCACGCTGCCGGAGCTCGCCGCGGTGGCCGCGCTCGTGCAGGTCCTGGTCGAGCACCTCTCGCGTCAGATGGACGAGGGACTCCCCCTCGCGCAGATGCCCGCCTGGTACCACCGGGAGAACAAGTGGCGCGCCGCGCGCTACGGCTTGGACGCGCGGGTGATCGTCGACGCCGCCGGAACCCAGCGTCCCGTGCGGGAGCATCTTTCGGAGGTGCTCGAGGAGCTCGCCCCGGTCGCGGTCGAACTCGGCTGCGTGCGTGAGTTCGGCAGCATCGAGACGATCCTCACGGACGGCGCGAGCTACGAGCGTCAGCTGACGATCGCGAACGCGACGGGCGGCGACCTCGGTGCAGTCGTCCAGCATCTGATCCGAGAGTTCCGCTCCGGCCCGGAATCCTCGACCGACGAGCCGTAGGGTCAGTCCTCGACGAGCCTGCGCGCGAGTCCTTCATCGAGCACCACGTCCGTGATGAGGTCGGCGGCGATGGCGGCGCGGAGGCTGGCGAGCTTCGGAACACCGGACACCACGCACACGCGTCGGGGCACCCGCCGCAGCCGGTCGAGACCCGGACCCGTCGCCCGTGCGTTGACACGGATGTCCCTCCAGGACCCGTCCGCGCGGAAGAAGACCGTGGCCACGTCGCCGATCGCATGGTCCTCCCGGAGGCTCCGGTAGTCGTCGCGACCGAGATAGCCGCCGACGTACACGCGACTGGGGACTTCCGCGGCCGGAGAGCCGAGACTGAACACGGCGATGTCCATCTTCGACTGCAGGTCGAGCACCCGCAGAGTGCTCCGCTCTCGCCACATCGCCTCGCGCGTCGAGGGATCGTCGAAGAACGCGGGCACGGGGAACTGCTGCACCTGCGCACCGAACGCGCTGCCGAAGCGCTGGAGGATGTCGCTCGAGTACTCGACCCCGCTGGTCTGCGTGTTCCCGGCACCGTTCAACTGCACGAACGTCGTGTTGTGCGTCTCCTTCTGGGTGAGACCACGGCTGACCGCGCTGATCGTGGATCCCCACGCGACACCCACGATCATGTTCGAGTCGACGAACTGCGACAGCAGCCGCCCTGCGGTCAGAGCCACCCGCTCGAGCCTCTCGACCTCGCTGACGATCTCGGGGATCGGTACGACGTGGGCCACGAGGCGATGTCTGTCCCGGATGCGCTGCTCCAGCATGCCGAGTCGCTCGAGAGGGGAATTGATGCGGATGTCCACGAGTCCGCTCTCGCGGGCGAAGCTGAGCAGGCGCGACACCGATGATCGCGAGGTCTTCAGCTCCTGCGCGATCACCTCCATGGTCTTGTCCTGCATGTAGTAGAGCTGTGCCGCGGTGAGCGCGGCGATCAGCTTGGAATCGCGCGATCCCGCGTCAGACTGGCGCATGACGACCTCCTCGAGTCGATCTTTGCACATATGTGCAACGGGCTTGCGCGTGGTGGGCGATCAGGTCGAAGCTGGGAGCACGCACAGAGAAGGGTCGAAGATGATCGAGTCGACACACTCATCACCGGAACGCGCGGCAGTCCGCGCCGTCCGTGAGTCCGGACGCACGAGCGTCCTTGTCATCGGAGCCGGGATCAACGGGATCTCCGCGTTCCGTGATCTGGCGCTGCAGGGCGTCGACGTACTGCTCGTCGAGCGAGGCGACTTCGCCTCCGGCGCGTCGGCGGCGTCGAGCCACATGATCCACGGCGGCATCCGCTATCTCGAGAACGGCGAGTTCCGACTCGTGCGCGAATCGGTCGAAGAGCGCAACGGTCTGCTGAAGATCGCCCCGCACTACGTCAAGCCGCTCGAGACGACGATCCCCATCTACTCGACCTTCTCCGGCATCCTGTCCGCTCCCCTGCGCTTCCTCACGCACAAGAGCGGCAAGCCCCAGGAGCGTGGAGCGTTCCTGATCAAGGTCGGACTGACGATCTACGACACGTTCTCCCGCGACGGCGGCATGGTGCCCCGTCACCGGTTCCTGGGCCGCAAGCGCTCGCTCGCCGAGCTCCCCTCGCTCGACCCGAACATCAAGTACACGGCCACCTACTACGACGCGTCTATGCACGACCCGGAGCGCCTCGCGCTCGACGTCCTGCAGGACGGACGCGCCGCACACCCCGGCGCCGTCGCACTGAACTACGTCGAGGCGATCGCGCGGGACGGCGAGAAGGTCGTCCTCCGCGATCGTGAGAGCGGGACCGAGTTCACCGTCACCGCCGATGTCGTCGTGAACGCATCCGGTCCGTGGACCGATCTCACCAACGACGCGCTGGGCAACGACACGCGTTTCATGGGCGGCACCAAGGGATCCCACATCGTCCTCGACCACCCCGAGCTCCTCGAGGCGACGCGCGGACGCGAGATCTTCTTCGAGCACTCCGACGGTCGCATCGTCCTGATCTACCCGCTCAAGGGTCGCGTTCTCGTGGGGACGACCGACATCGATGCAGACCCCCGCGAGGTCCCGGTGTGCACCGAGGAGGAGATCGACTACTTCTTCGACCTCATCCACCACGTCTTCCCGACGATCGACGTGACCCGAGAGCAGATCGTCTTCAACTTCTCGGGGATCCGTCCGCTCCCCCGGCACGAGGACACCGCACCGGGATTCGTCTCTCGCGACTATCGCATCGAAGTCGACGAGAAGGGTGCCGCCCCTCTCGTGAGCCTCGTCGGAGGCAAGTGGACCACCTTCCGAGCCCTCGGCGAATCGCTCTCCGACGTGGTGCTCGGTCTGATCGGTCGCACCCGCACCGTGTCCACCGCCGGACGCGCCATCGGCGGAGGCCGTGACTTCCCGCGCACCGAGAAGGCACGTCGCATCTGGATCCAGGAGAACCTGCCCGGAGCCGGCGATCGCGCCGAGCGTCTTCTCGCCCGATACGGAACCCGCGCCGCGCAGGTCTGGGAGTTCATCGAGCAGGGAGACGACGCGCCTCTGGTCGGCGGCGACCTCTCGACGCGCGAGCTGGCATGGATGGTCGAGAACGAGATGGTCGCGCGACTGCAGGACGTCGTTCTGCGCCGCACGAGCATCGCTTTCACCGGCAATGCCGATGCGGATGTGCTCGAAGAGCTTGCAGACGCGCTGTCTCCTCTGCTCGACTGGGATCGCGCACGGCACGATGCCGAACTCGAGCAGACGCGGGCGCTGCTGAACGAACGCCATGGACTCCAGATCTCGTCACGCGCACGCGGCTGACGAGACATCCGAACACCGCCCTCCACGCGGTGTAATTCCCAACAAGTGCCAGGGCTAAGGGGCCCTGGCACTCAAGAAAGGTCAATGAAGACATGACTGAAGTGAATCTCGGTCTCTACTTCCTCTCGGAGTTCGTCGGCACAGCGCTGCTGATCCTCCTCGGATGTGGTGTGGTCGCCAACGTCGCGCTAGCCAAGAACAAGGGCTTCGGCGGCGGTTTCCTGATGGTCAACTGGGGATGGGGTCTCGCGGTCTTCGTGGGTGTCCTCGCCTCCGCCTACTCCGGCGCCATCCTGAACCCTGCTGTCGGCATCGGCCTTCTCGTCGCAGGCAAGATCGACTTCTCTCAGTTCGCGGTCGCGACCGGTGCTGAGCTGCTCGGCGCGATCGTCGGTGCGATCCTCACCTGGCTGGCCTACAAGCAGCACTTCGACGAGGAGCCCGACCCCGCCAACAAGCTCGGCGTCTTCTCGACCGGTCCCGCGATCCGCTCGTACGGCTGGAACCTCGTCACCGAGGTCATCGGCACGTTCGTCCTCGTGTTCGCGGTCTTCGCGTTCGCTGACTACGGCGACATCGAGATCGGCGTCCCCGGAGGCCTCGGCCCGCTCAGCGCCCTTCCCGTCGCACTCGTCGTGGTCGCCATCGGTGCATCGCTCGGTGGACCGACCGGATACGCGATCAACCCGGCACGTGACCTCGGCCCCCGCATCGCCCACGCCATCCTCCCGATCAAGGGCAAGGGTTCCAGCGACTGGTCCTACTCGTGGGTCCCGGTCGTCGGTCCGCTCATCGGTGGTGTCCTCGCCGCCGTCGCTGCGCCGGTACTGCTCAACCTCGCCTGAACCCGAACCTGACTTCAAAGGAGAACACAATGGCCGACTACATCATCGCCATCGATCAGGGCACCACCTCCAGCCGCGCGATCATCTTCGACAAGAAGGGCAGCATCGTCGCGACCGGTCAGAAGGAGCACGAGCAGATCCTGCCCAAGGCAGGCTGGGTCGAGCACGACCCCGCTGAGATCTGGCGCAACGTGCAGGAGGTCATCGGACTCGCACTGAGTCGCGCCGACCTGACGCGCCACGACATCGCCGCGGTCGGAATCACGAACCAGCGCGAGACCGCTGTCGTCTGGGACAAGACCACCGGCAAGGCCGTCTACAACGCAATCGTCTGGCAGGACACCCGTACGCAGGAGATCGTCGACCGCCTCGCGGCCGACGGCGGGGTCGAGCGGTTCAAGCCCATCGTGGGCCTCCCCCTCGCCACCTACTTCTCCGGCACCAAGATCGCCTGGATCCTCGAGAACGTCGAGGGCGCTCGCGAGAAGGCGGATGCCGGCGACCTCGTCTTCGGCACGACGGACAGCTGGGTGCTCTGGAACCTCACCGGCGGTGTCGACGGCGGCGTTCACGTGACGGACGTCACCAACGCCTCGCGCACGATGTTCATGGATCTCGAGACGCTCGAGTGGCGCGACGACATCCTCGAGGCGTTCGGCGTTCCCCGCTCGATGATGCCCGAGATCCGCTCCTCGTCCGAGGTCTACGGCGCAGCCGAGGACTCGTCACTGCTGCGCGAGACGCCGATCGCCGGCATCCTCGGCGACCAGCAGGCCGCGACCTTCGGCCAGGCCGCATTCAACACGGGCGAGAGCAAGAACACCTACGGCACCGGGTGCTTCCTGATCTTCAACACGGGTGAGGAGATCGTCCACTCGAAGAACGGCCTGCTCACCACTGTCGGCTACAAGCTCGGCGACGGACCGACGCACTACGCGCTCGAGGGCTCGATCGCCGTCACCGGATCCCTGATCCAGTGGCTGCGCGACCAGCTCGGCATCATCGGCTCCGCTCCCGAGGTCGAAGAACTCGCGAAGCAGGTCGACGACAACGGCGGCGTGTACATCGTCCCGGCGTTCTCCGGTCTGTTCGCGCCCTACTGGCGTCCGGACGCCCGCGGCGCCATCGTGGGCCTCACCCGCTACGCGAACAAGAATCACATCGCTCGCGCAGCGCTCGAGGCGGTCGCATTCCAGACCCGCGACGTGCTCGACGCCGTCAACGCGGATGCCGGAGTCGACCTCACGGAACTCAAGGTCGACGGCGGGATGGTCGCGAACGACGCGCTCATGCAGTTCCAGGCCGATGTGCTCGGTGTGCCGGTCGTTCGCCCCGTCGTGGCGGAGACGACGGCGCTCGGCGCCGCTTACGCGGCCGGTCTCGCCGTCGGATTCTGGAACGGACTCGACGATCTCTCCGCCAACTGGCAGGAGGACCGCCGTTGGGAGCCCTCCATGGAAGACGGAGAGCGCGATCGCCAGCTGCGTCTGTGGCGCAAGGCCGTCAGCAAGTCGATGGACTGGGTCGACGAAGACGTGAAGTGACCTCAGATACCTGAGTGGGCGGGCCCGGAGGATTCCTCCGGGCCCGCTTCATCATTCCGGCGCGACGTCATCGACTCGACGACGCGGAGGAAGGCGGACGTGACGTTGCGCGGGGCGCGATCGTCCCAGGCGACGTACTGAACCCGTACGGGACCATCGACGAGATCGACCGCCGCGACGTCGAAGGACGACGTAGCGATCACCCCCGGTGCCAGCAGTGAGATCGCGAGCCCCTGGGAGACGAGACCCAATATCAGCTCAGACGAGTCCGCTTGGAAGGGCACGTCACGTGTGATGCCGGCTGCCGCGAAGGCAGCGTCCGCCTGGGCGCGGCCAGATGTGCCCGCGGGAAAGTCCGCGAAGACCTCATCCGCGAGGTCGGCGAGGCTGACGCCGACATGCCCGGAGATGCGGTGAGCAGGGGATGCCGCGACGACAAGGCGTTCGCGGGCGAGTGCGCGAAAGGCCACGCTCCGAGGCTCGGCGCCCTCTCGCAGTCCCAGCAGAGCGACATCGATGTCGCCGCGCCGAACGGCCTCCACCAGCGTGTCGCTGTTGCCGACCGTGAGCTCGACCGCGGCATCCGGATGACCGGCGCGGAACCGTGCGATCGCTTCAGGGACAGAGACGGCGCTGACCGTGGGGATGACGCCGAGATGAAGGGTGCCCACGACGCGGCCGGCCGTGGCAGCCGCAGCCTCGCGCGCATCGTCCGCTGCTCTGACCGCCCGATTCGCATGGACGAGGAACGCCTCACCCGCCTCGGTGGTGCGTACGCTGCGGCTCGATCGGACGAACAGCCGCTGCCCGAGTTCCCGCTCAAGAGCAGCTATCTGGTGGCTCAGCGCCGACTGCGTCACGAAGCAGCGCTCGGCGGCGCGCGTAAAGCTGGCGGACGAAGCGACTTCGACGACGTATCTCAGCTGCTGCAGATCCATGCATTCATGATCGCAGTTCATGTGTCAGGTGAGAACCATGCGTTGGACTCATGGCTAATGGGCATTCAGGCTGAAGGAATGAACCGCCTCGCCCTGCTGCTGCTCACCGCGCTGGCCCCTCTGTCGTGGGGCACCACGTACCTCGTGACGACGGAGTTGCTCCCGACCGGTCATCCCCTCTTCGCAGGACTCCTCCGCGCGCTTCCTGCGGGACTCGTCGCCATGGCGATCGGTCGCGCTCTGCCGCGCGGAGCCTGGTGGCTGAGATCTCTCGCACTCGGAACCCTCAACATCGGCGCATTCTTCCCGCTCCTGTTCATCGCCGCGGAAAGACTGCCCGGCGGAGTCGCCGCCGCCGTCGCGGGTGTCCAACCGCTGACCATCCTCGGACTGAGTGCTCTGCTGCTCGGAGACCGCATCCGCCCTGTCACGGCAATCGCTGCCGCCGTGGGTGCCGGAGGCGTCGCTCTCGTCGTGCTCGGACCAGCAGCCCAGCTCGATGCCCTCGGCATCCTGGCGGCACTCGGCGGGGTGACTGCGACCTCGGTGGGCATGATCCTCACCAAGCGCTGGGGGCGCCCGGCAGGCGTGGGGGCCGTCGCCTACGCGGGGTGGCAGCTGACTGCGGGCGGGCTGGTCCTGCTGCCCCTCGCCCTGTTGTTCGAAGGCACTCCCCCGACCGTCGACGGCGGAGCAGCGCTCGGGTACGTCTGGCTCGGATCGGTGGGAGGCCTGCTCGCCTACATACTGTGGTTTCGAGGCATCCAGCAGCTGCCGGTGATCGCACCCGGGCTGCTCGCTCTGCTCTCCCCCGTCGTGGCGACTCTGCTGGGCGCACTCGTCGCCGGCGAGAGGTTCACGACGGCTAAGGTCGTCGGTGTCGTTCTCGTCCTGGTCGCCCTCGTCGGAGGACAGCTGACCGCGCTCCGGCGACCCCGCCGGTCGTCACGTGTTCCGGAACCGGCGCTGCCCGCGCGCCGACTCTGAAGGGACCCCTCAGCTCTTGCCGAAGAGCTTCTGGATCTCCGCGAGGTCGGCTTCGCTCGGCGCCTTCGCGCCCCCGAGACCGAAACCCGAACCCGTCGGAGTCGACGTCGGAGCGAGGCCGGCGTTCTCGGCGGCGCGCTTGGCGGGGTTGCCGGAACGCGAACCGCCGGAGGACTTGCCCTTCTTGCCGCGCTTCGACGACGCGCCGGGCTTGCCCATGCCGGGCATCGACCCCATGCCCGGGATGTTCGGGGTGCCGCCGCGCGCGACGGTCTTCATCATCTTCGCGGCCTGATCGAAGCGCTGGACGAGCTGGTTGACATCCGTGACCGTCATTCCCGAACCGCGGGCGATACGCAGGCGACGCGAGCCGTTGAGGACCTTCGGATTGCGGCGCTCACCAGGAGTCATGGAGCGGATGATCGCCTCGGTGCGATCGATCTCGCGCTCGTCGAAGTCCTCGAGCTGCTGCTTCATCTGCCCCATGCCGGGAAGCATTCCCAGCATCTTCTTCATCGATCCCATCTTCTTCATCTGCTGAAGCTGGTCGAGGAAGTCTTCGAGTGTGAACTGCTCGGTCGCGAGCTTCTCGGCCATCTTGACCGCCTCTTCCTCATCGAAGGCCTGCTGGGCCTGCTCGATGAGGGTGAGGATGTCGCCGAGATCCAGGATCCGGCTGGCCATGCGATCGGGGTGGAACGGCTCGAGGTCTTCGAGGCGCTCACCGGTCGATGCGAAGATGATCGGTCGTCCGGTCACGGAGGCGACGGACAGCGCCGCACCACCGCGGGCATCTCCGTCGAGCTTCGACAGCACGACGCCGGTGAAGTCGACACCCTCCTGGAACGCACGAGCGGTGTTCACCGCATCCTGGCCGATCATGGCGTCGATGACGAAGAGAACCTCGTCGGGGTCGGTGGCCTTGCGGATGTCGGATGCCTGCTTCATGAGCTCGGCATCCACGCCCAGGCGTCCGGCGGTGTCGATGATGACCACGTCGTGCTGGTGACGTCGCGCATGCTCGACACCGTCGCGCGAGACCTTGACCGGGTCGCCCACGCCGTTGCCCGGCTCGGGTGCGTATACGGTGGCACCGGCCTGCTCGGCGACCACCTGGAGCTGGTTCACGGCGTTCGGGCGCTGGAGGTCCGCCGCGACGAGCAGAGGAGTGTGTCCCTCCCCCTCGAGCTGCTTCGCGAGCTTGCCCGCGAACGTCGTCTTACCCGAACCCTGGAGTCCTGCGAGCATGATGACCGTCGGCGCGGTCTTGGCGAACTGGAGACGACGCTGCTCGCCTCCGAGGATCTGCACGAGCTCCTCGTTGACGATCTGCACGACCTGCTGGGCCGGGTTCAGTGCCTTGTTGACCTCGTCGCCGAGGGCACGTTCGCGCACCTTCGCGGTGAAGTCCTTGACGACCGTGAGCGCGACGTCGGCGTCGAGCAGCGCACGCCGGATCTCGCGCACTGTGCCGTCGACGTCGGCCGCAGTGAGCTTTCCCTTCGTGCGAAGGTTGCGGAAGGTCTCGGTGAGCCGATCGGAGAGCGTGCCAAAGGTAGCCATGGTGACACCGAGTTTACGCGAATCCTGACCCGTTCTCCGCGCTCGCTGCCGCGGTCCACGGCAACCGCGCGATCGCGCGCACAGCGTCGGCGAATCGATCGCTGACCGAACCGCGACCTGCGCCGCTCTCGGCCCAGGCTCGCACCGCAGCGAGAACCGCGGCGGCCCACGTCGCTGCCGCGATGTCGGCGGTGAGCGCGGGGACGCCGGAGCGCCGGGCGAGATCGGCGAGGGTCGCAGCCAGGCGCGCCTGTCGCCGTGCGGCGTCCTGCTCGAGTTCGTCGTCGAGCCCCATCGCGGACGAGTTGTTGATCGCGAGTGCGAGGCTGTCGGGTGCGAAGTCGTCGACGAGAGCCGAGAGGATGCGTCTGACGTGCGCGCCGTCGCGATCTTCGTGCACCGCGACCAGATCTTCGACCGCACGACCGATGCGGTCGTCGAGACCGGACCAGAGCACGTCGCTCTTCGACGAGAAGTAGTTGAAGAAGCTCGAGCGGCTCACTCCGGCTCGCTGGGTGATGTCGGCGACCGAGGTGGCGTCGTACCCCTGCTCCAGGAACAGCTCGCAGGCAGCCTCGGCGAGAGTCTCCCGCGAAGACGCCTTCGGCCGCCCTGCTCGGCTCGTGCTGCTCATGTCAACACGCTACCGCGCGTCGCTGCGGCGCGCCGCCGTCAGTGTGGAGGAGTATTCTTAGACGCAATCCATTTATTGACGAGAGTGGTCTCCATGCTCGAGATACTGACGGCGGGTCTCGCCCCGACGTACGTCCCCTACACCGTGGGCTGGGATCTGCAGCGCAGCATCCATGCCGACGTCGTGTCCGGCACCCGTCCGGACACGCTCATCCTCCTCGAGCATGAGGCCGTGTACACCGCCGGCAAGCGGACCGAGCCGCAGGAGCGCCCCCACGACGGCACTCCGGTGATCGACGTCGACCGCGGCGGGAAGATCACCTGGCATGGCCCCGGCCAGCTCGTGGGATACCCGATCGTCCGACTGCCCGAGCCGATGGACGTCGTCGCTCACGTCCGCCGCCTCGAGCGCATCCTGATCGACGTGCTCCGTCCGCTCGGCGTCGACGGGTACCAGGTCGAGGGACGCAGCGGCGTATGGGTCCGCCGCCCGCTCTCGGAGGACAAGGTCGCGGCGATCGGGGTGCGTGTGCAGCAGGGCGTCACGATGCACGGCTTCGCGATCAACTGCGACAACACTCTCGCGGGCTTCGGCGGCATCATCCCGTGCGGGATCATCGACGCGGGCGTGACGACGGTGAGCGAGGTCGTCGGTGCTGACGTCTCCCCCGCCGACATCAGCGCCTCCGTGTCCGCCGCCTTCCTCGCCGATTACTCGACCGCCGACCGTGTAGGAGCCTCCAGATGACCGCCGCACCCGAGGGACGCAAGCTCCTCCGCCTCGAGATCCGCAACGCCGAGACGCCCATCGAGCGCAAGCCGGAATGGATCAAGACGAAGGCGAAGATGGGGCCCGAGTACACCGCGCTCCACTCGCTGGTGAAAAGCGAGGACCTCCACACCGTGTGCCAGGAGGCGGGGTGTCCGAACATCTTCGAATGCTGGGAGGATCGAGAGGCGACCTTCCTCATCGGCGGGTCGCAGTGCACCCGTCGGTGCGACTTCTGCCAGATCGACACCGGCAAGCCCGACGCCTACGACACGGATGAGCCGCGCCGGGTCGCCGAGAGCGTCGTGCGGATGAACCTCCGCTATGCGACGGTCACCAGCGTCGCCCGCGACGACCTCCCGGACACCGGAGCCTGGCTGAATGCCGAGACCGTCCGGAAGATCCACGAGCTCAACCCGAACACCGGAGTAGAGCTGCTCGCCAACGAGCACAACGCCGATCCGGCCTTCCTCGGCCAGATCTTCGACGCACGCCCCGAGGTCTTCGCCCACAACGTCGAGACCGTGCCGCGCATCTTCAAGCGCATCCGCCCTGCATTCCGGTACGAGCGCTCGCTCGATGTGATCACCCAGGCACGCAACGCGGGACTGATCACCAAGTCCAACCTCATCCTCGGAATGGGCGAGGAACCGGAGGAGGTCGTCCAGGCGCTGAACGACCTGCACGACGCCGGCTGCGACATCATCACCATCACTCAGTATCTGCGGCCGTCTCCTCGTCACCTGCCTGTCGCACGCTGGGTCAAGCCGACGGAGTTCGTGGAGTTCAAGGAGGAGGCCGAGCGGATCGGCTTCCTCGGCGTGCTCGCAGGCCCCCTCGTGCGCTCGTCCTACCGCGCCGGCCGGCTGTGGGCGCAGTCGATGGTGTCGAAAGGACGCGAGATCCCGCCGCACCTGGCGCACATCGCCGAGAGTGCAGACCTCGGCTTCGCCCAAGCCGTCTGAACTGAGGCGGGAACGGTCAGTCCGCGCTCATCACGGATTGCACGCTGCCGTCGGAGCCGAGGTTCACGAGCAGGACGTCGTCGGTGGTGGTGGCGTCGAGCGCGTACTCCAACACGGCGAAGGGCTCGGACCCACCGTGCTCGTCGGCGAGGATCGTCATGCTCATGAGCCGGAGCGATCGGATGATGTCGACGGCGGCGTCACCGCTCACGTCGACGAGGACGTCTTCGAGCTCGTCACCATACGCCTCCTGCTGCTGAAGGATGTACTCGGTGACCTCGCTCGTGCGATCGTCGACCTCCGCGAGCATGCCCCGCCGCGAGACCGCGTCGACGTTCTCGATCCCCGCGATGAGCGAAGCGGCGATGTCGAGCGCGTCGGCAGAGACATCGTCCTGGTCGGGAGCCGTGAGGTCGACGGTGACGCTCTGGTCACCGAGCTCCACCGTCTCGGACCAGAAGATCGAGCCGTCGGGCCCTGAGGACAGGAGTCCGAAGTAGTCGTGTTCGATCGCCATAACGCTATGAAACCAGCCTCGTGCTCGCGGCGGTAGTCCCGTCGTCAGCCGACGAGCGACTTGACGAAGACATGGGGGGTGAATCCGGTCAGATCATCGATGCCCTCGCCCTGCCCGAGGAGCTTGACGGGGATGCCGGTGCGCTCCTGCACGGCGAGGACGAAACCGCCCTTCGCCGATCCGTCGAGCTTGGTCAGGACGAGACCGGTGACGCCGGCATGCTGGAGGAAGGCCTCGGCCTGCATCACTCCGTTCTGCCCGGTCGTGGCGTCGAGCACGAGAAGGACCTCGCTGATCGGCGCCTGCTTCTCGATCACGCGACGGATCTTTCCCAGCTCATCCATCAGCCCGCCCTTGGTGTGCAGACGACCGGCCGTGTCGATGATCGCGATCTCGATGCCCTCACGCTGGGCGAACTCGATCGTCTGGTAGGCGACGGATGCCGGATCCTGGCCCTCCTGCTGGGGACGGACGATCGCCGCTCCCCCGCGCTGCGCCCAGGTGGCGAGCTGATCGACGGCCGCCGCACGGAACGTGTCGGCTGCGCCGACCACCACGCTGCGCTGGAACCCGCGGAGGAACTTGGTGAACTTGCCGATCGTCGTGGTCTTGCCGACGCCGTTGACGCCCACGACGAGCACGACCGCCGGTCGCTCGGTGAGCTTCAGGGTGGTGTCGAACTTGGCGAAGTGCTCCTCGAGCGTCTCGCGCAGCATCCGCTGGAGATCCTGCGGATCGGTCGTGCGGTAGCGCTCGACCTTCTCTCGAAGCTCCTCGACGACCCTCTCGCTGATGTCGGGACCGAAGTCAGCCGTGATGAGGGCGGTCTCAAGGTCCTCCCACGTCGTCTCGTCGATAGTGGGCTTGACGAACATCCCGCGCAGCGCGCGAGTGAGGGACCACGACTTCTCCGCCATGACTCCAGCCTACGGGTAGCGCCGTCAGACGGCGGCCGCGCGGTCGCCCACGCGCTGCCCGACGACCGCAGAGACGCCGTCCTGACGCATCGACACACCGTAGAGAGCGTCCGCGATCTCCATGGTTCGCTTCTGGTGGGTGATGACGAGCAGCTGCGAGCTCTCGCGAAGCTGCTCGAACACGGTGAGCAGGCGGCCGAGATTGGCGTCGTCGAGCGCCGCCTCGACCTCGTCGAGGATGTAGAAGGGGCTCGGGCGCGCCTTGAAGATGGCGACGAGCAGCGCGACCGCGGCGAGGGAGCGTTCACCTCCCGAGAGCAGGGAGAGCCGCTCGATCTTCTTGCCGACCGGACGCACCGACACCTCGATGCCCGTGGTGAGCATGTTCTCGGGATCTGTGAGCGAGATGCTTCCGGATCCGCCGGGGAACAGCAGCGGGAAGACCTCTCCGAACGCGACCCTCGTGTCTTCGAACGCGCTCGCGAAGATCGTCTGCATCCGCTCGTCGAGATCGGCGATGATCGTGAGCAGATCCTGACGGGTCTGGGTCAGGTCGGCGAGCTGTTCGGTGAGGAATGCATGGCGCTGCTCGAGTGCCGCGAACTCCTCCAGCGCGAGCGGGTTCACGCGTCCGAGTTGAGCGAGCTTGCGCTCCGCATCAGCCAGTCGACGCTGCTGAATCCGTCGATCGAACGGGATCGCCGTGTCGAGCTGCTCGTCATCGGCGGGCTCCGCAGCGGGGTCCCGCAGAACGAGCTGGTCGGGACCATATTCCGCAACGAGAATATCTTCGTCGAGCGCGAGCTCCGACGCCACCCGCTCCAGGAGGCTGTTGAGGTGCAGCTTCTTCTCATGGATCTGCAGCTCGAGACCGTGGACGCTCTCGGTGAGGCCGGCCAACCTCTCCCGGAGCGAGGTCTCCTGCGCGCGCAGAGCCGTCAACTCCTGGTTCTGCGCCGATCGCGCCGACTCCGCCTCGGCCAGCGCGACGCGTGCCTCGGTGACGGACCGATCGATCGAATCGAGGATGCGCGGGAGCTCTAGCGCGACGCCGGATGCCGCCTCGCGCTGCGCACGGCGGATGACGGCCCGGCGCGCTGCCTCGGCAGCCGCGTCCCGCTCCTGCTCGCGCTGCCGCTCGAGACCGACGACCCGGGACTGGGCAGCGCGCACGCGCTCACGCAGCGTCTCGATCTCCAGTCGAGCCCTGACCTCGCCCTCGCGTGCGATCTCGAGCGCTTCGAGCAGTCCGTCACGCGCTGAGGCGTCGAGCACGGGCCGCGGCGCCGCGACAGCGGCGTCCCACTCGGCCTTTGCTGCCTCCGACGCTGCCTCGGCCTCCTGCACCGCGCTCTGCGCCTGCGCGAGCCCGTTCTCGAGTCGCTCGCACTCGGCGACCGCCGACTCGTGGGTGACCGTGATGCGGTTGACCTGCTCGGCGTGCGTCGCCAGCGCGGCATCGTGCTCGCGGAGCGCCCGGAGCGCGTCCTTCGCCAGACGACGGGATGTCTCGACGGACTCGTTCGCGTCCTCACGCGCCTCCCGCAGCGAGTCGACGATGACCTGCACTTCGGCCAGGCGGTCGTTCGCCGCGTCTCGTTCGGCGGCGAGCTCGAGGCGCGAGCGTTCGCCGCCGGAACCCGTGCGCAGAGTCTGAGCGGTGACGACGTCGCCGGCGGTGGTCACGATCGTGGTGGTGGTGTCGCCGGCGAGATCGAGTGACACTCGCGCGGCACGCGCTGCGTCGAGGCTGTCTGCGATGACCACGTGCGACAGGATCCCGAGGACGCCGTCCGGCGCCGTGACCGTGTCGACCGCGCGGGTCACCCCATCGATGGCGGGCAGCTCGATCGACGGACGCGCGGAGTCGGCGATCACGAAATCGACCACTCCCCGTCGCTGCTCCGACGCGTCGCCGGCGAGGTCGAACGCATCGTCCGCGCCGTCGACGAGGACGCCTTCAGTGAGGGGACCCAGCACCGCCGCGACGGCAGCTTCGAATCCGCTCCTGACCTGCACCGAGTCGCCCACGAGTCCGCGTATCCCCGGACCGCCGGTCTTCACGATCTCCGCGGCTCCTCCGGAGATCGCGAGCGCGCTCCCGAGCGCCGCCGACTTCGCGGTGAGCGCGTCGACCTCGCGTTCCGCCGCGTGCAGCCGCTCTCGGAGTGTCTCCCGCTCGGCTTCGGCCGCGGTCACAGCCCGCTGCGCGCTCTCGTACGTTGCGGAATGCTCGGCTGCCGTGCCCTCAGGCGCCTCTGCATCGGCGATCGCCTCGAGGGCTTCCGCTGCGTCACGACGGCGCGCGTTCGCCGCCTCGAGAGCGTTCTCCTGTCGAAGAACCGCGCCCCGCACGGCAGCGAGAGCGGACGCGGCCGCATCGGCTGTGCCACGCAGCGAACTGATGCGCATGTCGTACGCCGACACCAGCGCGCTCTGTTCGGCGATGTCGACGTCGAGAGTGTCGAGTTCGGCGCGCGCGAGCATCACCTCGCGGCTCGCCACGGTCGCCGCTTCCTGGGCATCACCGAGGCCAGCGGAGATCACGGTGATCTCATCCTTCGCCTCGTCGATCGTGCTCTGCGTGACCGTGACGGCGGTCACGGCCGCGTCATCGTCGTCCGAGCCGAGCAGCGCGAGCCGCTGATTGGCCAGAGTGTAAAGCCCGCGCATCCGCTCCTGCACCTGCTCGAGACCGAAGGCTACGCTTCTCGCCTGATCCACCGCGGCCGAGTTCTGATCCTGCTCGAGCCGTGCGATGTTCGCCCGCACCGCCTCCGCCTGATCGGACAGCACCAGTCGTTCGGTATGTCTCTCGTTCTCCGTGCGCGTGTGATCGGCCAGGGCGGTGCGCAGCGCCACGACGTCGTCGGCGAAGATCCGGGCCTTGGCATCGCGGACGACCGCGGCGATCGTCTGCGCCTCTCGCGCGATCTCGGCCTGGCGTCCCAGCGGCTTCAGTTGACGGCGGATCTCACCCGCGAGGTCGCTCAATCGCGTGAGGTTGGTCTCCATCGCATCGAGCTTGCGAAGGGTCTTCTCCTTGCGCCGCCGATGCTTGAGGATGCCGGCGGCCTCTTCGATGAAGCCACGACGGTCTTCCGGCGATGCCTGGAGCACCGTGTCCAGCCGGCCCTGTCCGACGATGACGTGCATCTCGCGTCCCAGCCCCGAGTCGCTGAGGAGCTCCTGCAGATCGAGCAGACGGCAGTTCTCTCCGTTGATCGCGTATTCGCTCGATCCGTTGCGGAACAGAGTCCGGCTGATCGTGACCTCGGCGAACTCGATCGGCAGTGCGCCGTCGCTGTTGTCGATCGTCAGCTGCACCTCGGCGCGGCCCAGCGGCCCCCGGGTCGAGGTGCCTGCGAAGATGACGTCTTCCATCTTGCCGCCGCGCAGCGTCTTGGCCCCTTGTTCGCCCATGACCCAGGCGAGGGCGTCCACCACGTTGGACTTGCCTGACCCGTTGGGTCCGACGATGCAGGTGACACCCGGCTCGAAGACGAAGCTGGTCGGCTGCGCGAAGGACTTGAACCCCTTGAGGGTCAGGCTCTTCAGATGCATGCGCGTACCGCGTCTCGGGGGTGAATCACGCCCATACGCTACCGGAATGACGGCTCAGAACGGGCATCCCGCGCGGGTTCGCAGTGAACCGGAATTCCGCGCGACACGCCGATCCACGCCGGTCATGCTTGACGGACACGCCCGGGTTTCGCTACCGTAACCTCCGGATCGCCACACGAAAGGAGGTTACCGATGATCACTCAGCTCACTGCTCAGGCCACTGGCCTCGCCGCGCCATTCGCGCCGCGCTCTGCGCACTCGGTAACCGCCGGCGTCCGTCGAAGCGCTCTCTCGTAGAACCGCAGCCCGAGAACTCTGCCCCGAACCATCCACCGGTCTCCGACCTGTGACGGGGCTTCTCGCCCGCTCTACTCCGCGCTCCGCCCTCTGATCCTCTCCGGATCACGGCTCTCCGCCGATCCCGGCGCTCGCCTTCGGGCGCACCGGGCTCTCGACTCTCACCGCGCACCGCCGCCCTTCACCGAAGGCCCGGCGGCCGCGTTCGCCGCACCCATCACCACCATTCATCTCGAAGGAATCATCGTGAACACCACGCTGTACCGCAGCATCCCCCACCCTCCGGATACCGAGGACCAGCAGGTCCTCCACATCCCCGCACCCGATGAGCTGCGGCGCCTCGCGCTGGCAGATCGTCTCTCTCTCCGGATCGGCCTCTGGCTGCTCCAGAGGGCACAGCGCCCTCGCCCGGTACGTCGTATCGCCGCCGCCGAAGCGGATGCGCTGCGTCTCGATCGACGTGATCGCACGCCGGGCGAGACCTACGCCCTGCTCACCTACGACCTGCAGCGTCAGCTGCGCTGACCTGGAGATCACCATGAGCATTCCGCTCACCCCTGATGCATCGCTGCATCCGCTCGTGCTGCCGGCACGAGCGGATGCGGCTGACGCCGCCGAATTCCGTGAGCTCGCCCGTGTTCGCAACGCCGTCTACCGAGAACTCACCGGACGCACCGAGCAGGATCTGACGCCAGAGGCGCTGCTTCCGATCCTGCGCTCTCGCAAAGAGCGCACGACTGCCGTGTGGGCGGTGCGCGTCGGAGGCGAGATCGTCGGGCGCACAGTCATCGACATTCCTCATGAGGAGGGGTCGCGTGTGGCGATCGCCGCGATCGAGATCCACCCCCGTGTCTGGGGTCAGGGGATCGGAACCGCGATCCTGCCGCACGTCGAGGCCTTCGCCCGTCTCCACGGCCGCGAGGTCATTCAGAACTGGTCGGAGCAGCCGGCCAGCGACGGACCCAGGCTGCAGGCGAAGACGGGCTTCGGCAGCGTTCCGGACGATCACGTCGCACGATTCCTCATCCGCCATGGATTCACCCTCGAGCAGGTCTATCGGGTGAGCCGCCTCGCGGTCACCCAGGAGACGGTTCAGCGTGCCGAGGAGCTGCGGGAGGACGCGCGAGCGCTCTCACAGGACTATCGCGTGCTCCAGTGGATGCTTCCGACGCCACCGGAGCACGTCGACGGCTACGCATGGCTCAAGTCGCGCATGTCGACCGACGCCCCCTCGGCCGATCTCGAGACCGACGAGGAGGCCTGGGACGCAGAGCGTCTGGTCGCCACGGAGAAGAGGGTCGCGGAGATGGGCCAGATCATGCAGGTCACTGTCGCGCAGCACATCCCGACAGGCGAGCTCACCGCATTCACCGAACTCGGAATCGGTCCGGATCCCACCGCCACCACACACCAGCACGACACTCTGGTACTCACCGAGCACCGCGGCCATCGTCTGGGGCAGCTCGTGAAGTGCGAAGCGTTCCTGTCGTGGACAGGCATCGCTCCCGCGTCACGCGACGTGATCACTTACAACGCCGAGGAGAACCGGCCGATGCTCGCCATCAACGAGGCGATGGGATTCACGGCCATCGCCTACGAAGGCGCGTGGAAGAAGGAGCTGTCATGAACACAAGCACACTGACGATCACACCTCTGGCCGTCCCCCGCGCGCTGGACGCCGAGGATGCCGCGGACTTCCGCGCATACGGAGAGCTCAACAGGCAGATCTGCGAGGAGATGGTCGGTCTGCCCGACATCGCCCCCGATGCCGCGCAGATGCTCGCATCGTGGCAGGATCCCAGCGATACCCTGCAGACCGGGTTCGTCGCCAGGCTCGGAACCGAGATCGTCGGCATGATCACTCTCTCCTACGCTCAGGAGGCGGACGCGAACGCCGCAGAGGCGGACCTCCTCGTGCCGGAGAAGCACTGGGGACGCGGTGTCGAAGACGCTCTCCTGTCGCTCGCCGAGTCGGAGGCGCGCGCACACGGCCGATCCCTGGTGCAGACCTGGACGCTGCACAGGCCCATGGAGTCGGACCGGATGATCACACCGCGAACAGGGTGGGGTCGCATTCCGGCGATTCCGCTGTCGGACGCTCTCGTCGCCCGCGGATACGAGTTCGAACAGGTCGAACGCAACAGCGAGCTCGATCTGCGCTCCGACCCCGCCCCGCTGCTCGCCGCTCTGGAATCGGCGAAGACCGCCGCCGGCGACGACTACCGGGTGCTCCAGTGGATGGCGCCGACACCGCCTGAGTTCCGCGACGGGTACGCGGCGATCCTCGCTCGCCTGTCTACCGACGCCCCGAGCGGCGACATGGACTTCGTCGCCGAGGAGTGGGATGCGGAACGTGTCGTGCGACGTGAGCGACGGCTCACGGGGGCCGGTCAGGCTCTGTCGATCGTCGCGGTGCAGCATGTGCCCAGCGGAGACATGGTGGCCTACAACGAGCTGCTCGTCGGGGCGGACCGCGCAGGAGTGACCCACCAGCTCGGCACTCTGGTGTCTCGCGAGCACCGCGGGCACCGTCTCGGCACGATCGTCAAGTGCGCGAATCTCCTCCGTTGGAGAGAGCTCATGCCGCTCACCCCGACGGTCTCGACGTTCAACGCAGAGGAGAACCGTCCCATGTTGAGCATCAACGAGGCGATCGGTTTCGCGCCTGTCTCCTATGCGGGAGCGTGGCAGAAGCGGATCTGATCGAGATCATCCGAGCGGTGTACACGGCCGGCCACGGATCATCCGCCCGGCCGACGCAGCGGTCTCCGTATGGCCGCGAGGCTGGATGCATGAACACGACGGTCCTCGACGCACGCTCTCTGACCAAGTCCTACGGAACGACCCGCGCACTCGCCGGGGTGGATCTCACCATCCACCGCGGCGAGTCGGTCGCCATCATGGGTGCCTCCGGGTCGGGCAAGACCACTCTCCTCCATGTCCTCGCCGGCATCATCAGTCCGGACTCGGGCACCGTGTCGTTCCAGCCCTCGGTCGGTCAGGCGGTGGAACTCGCCGGACTCGGAGAATCCGCTCGTTCCCGGCTGCGGAGAGAGCGGTTCGGGTTCGTCTTCCAGCAGGGTCTGCTCATTCCGGAGCTCACGGCGGTCGAGAACGTGGCGCTCGCATCGATGATCAACGGAGTGAAGAGAGCGCAGGCCACCGCTCACGCGGCGTCCTGGCTCGCCGCGCTCGGGCTGGCCGGGATGGAGGACCGCCGAATCGGCGAGCTGTCCGGCGGGCAGGCGCAGCGCGTCGCGATCGCACGGGCTCAGGCGACGGGTGCGGAACTCGTGTTCGCCGACGAGCCGACCGGCGCCCTCGACTCGCACACGTCGCAAGACGTGATGAATGCGCTGCTGTGGTCGACGACGGGCCAAGGGCGCACGCTGCTCGTCGTGACACACGATGCAGACGTGGCGGCGCGCTGCTCGCGGATCGTCTCCGTGCGCGACGGCCAGATCATCTCGTCGGCGGTGACGGCATGAACGCCCGCGTCCTGGCTGTGCTTCTTCGCGCCGGGACGGGAGAGAAAGCGGTGCTCGCGCTTCCGCTCATCGCTTTCGGCATCGTCACAGCCCTCGTGCTGACCGTCGTGGGCGGGGCTCAGTCGTTCTGGACCTGGACCGATGAGTACGCGCCGGTGTACCAGGCGTTGGCCGCGATCGCGCTCGTGCTCCTCATCGTCCCGCTGATGAATCTCGGCGGGGCGGCCGCCCGTCTCTCAGCCCGCCGTCGTGACGAGCGTCTCTCGACCCTGCGGCTTCTCGGCGTGACGCCTCTGGGCGTCGGCGTCGCTACGGTCATCGAATCCATGATCGTCGCGGCCGCCGGTGCCGTCGCCGGAGTCGTCGTCCATCTCGCCCTCACCCCTCTCATCGGACTCATCCCGTTCCGTGGCACGGCTCTCGGCGTCGAGGCGATCATGCTCTCGCCCTTCAGCGTTCTCGCCGTCGTGGGAGGCGTCCTTCTCGTGGCGGCAGCGAGTGCTGTGCTGGGGCTCCGGCGCGTGATCATCTCGCCCCTCGGCGTGCGCCTGCGGACGACCGTCTCCACCGCGCACTGGTTCCGCGCGATCATCGCAGTCTCCGTTCTTGCGCTCGTGTTCGTCCTTGTCACGGTCTTCCCTTCCGTCGCAGGACTCGCGGCGACCATCGCCGTCCTCGCCCTGTTGTTCGCCGTCTCCCTGGCGGTGCTCAACGTGATCGGACCATGGGTCCTGAAGGTCGCCGCCGGCCGTGATATGCGCAAGGCCGAGCACGCAGATCGGCTGCTCGCCGCCCGTCTGGTGCTGGACTCCCCCAAAGCCGCGTGGCGTCAGGTGAGCGGCATCGCGATGGCGAGCTTCATGGCCGTGTTCGCAGGAACCGGAGTCTCCCTGATGAATGTGATGAGCAGCGGCGACACGACGTCCGCGGATGCGGCCCTCGCCGCGGACATGCGCACCGGCCTCGTCATCACCCTCGTCGCTTCATTCTTGATGGTCGCGGCATCCGTGGGGGTCAATCAAGCCGCGGCCGCTCTCGATCAGCAGGAACTCCACCGGAGTCTGCACCGGCTGGGCGTGCCGCTCGCGATCGTCGACAGCGCACGCCGCCGGGCGATCATGTCTCCACTCCTCGTGACCGCGATCGGCTCGGCCACCTGTGCCGGCGTGCTGGTCTTCCCGCTGCTGGGGATCGCCCTGGTCGCGGCACCCGAGTCTCTCCTCACGATCGCGCTCGTCCTGGCCGTGGGGATCGGAATCGTCTGGATGAGCACTCGAGCGACGCGGCCCCTGCTCGCCCGGTCGTTCGAGATGGTGTGAGTCTCAGCGACGCCGCTGGCAGCGCGGACAGTAATGACTCGAGCGGTTCATGAACGCCTCTCGGCGGATCAGAGTGCCGCAGCGCGGGCACGGCTGTCCGCCTCGACCGTACGCGTTGAGCGAGTGGGCGAAGTAGCCTGCCTGACCGTTCACATTGACGTACTGGGAATCGAAGCTCGTGCCGCCCTCGGCAAGGGCCTTCACGAGCACCACTCTGATCTCGGCGAGGAGTCGCCTGCTCGCTTGCGTCGACAGCGCACTCGCGAGCGTCGCCGGGTGGATGCGCGCCGCCCACAGCGCCTCATCCGCATAGATGTTGCCCACGCCGCTGATCGTCTGCTGATCGAGCAGCACTCGCTTGATCGCACTGCCGCGTGTGCGGAGTGCACGCAGGAAGCGATCGTCGTCGAACAGCGGGTCTATCGGATCACGGGCGATGTGCACGACCTGAGTCGGGATCCACGTCGGTCCGTCCGGCACCAGACCGTCGACCGCCAACGACCCGAAAGTCCTCTGGTCGGCGAAGACGATCGCGAGCTCGCCATGCCGAGGATGCTCGATGCTGATCCGGATGCGCTCGTGGCGTTCCGCCTCGGCGTCCGGCGCGCGCAGCAGCATCTGTCCGCTCATTCCGAGGTGCGCGATCAACGCGGAATCAGCGGTGTCCAGCGGCAGCCAGAGGAACTTGCCCCGTCGGTCGGCTGCAGTGACTCTGCGTCCCTCCAGGCGCGCGACGAAGTCGGACGGCCCGGCCGCATGCCGTGTGAGAGCTCGTTCATCGAACACGCTCACGGCCGTGATGAGCGAGCCGATCACCGCGGGAGCGAGACCCGCCCGGACGACCTCGACCTCGGGAAGCTCAGGCACGCTCGTTGAGCAGTCGCCACGCGCTGAGCGCGGCGGCCATCTCTGCCGTCTTCTTGCTGCTGCCCTTGCCGGTCATCGCCAGATCGCCGACGACCACGGTTGCGAGGAATCGACGATCGTGGTCGGGGCCGCTCGCCTCCACCGAGTACTGGGGCGGAGTCGCACCGACTCGCGCAGCCAGCTCCTGCAGGCTCGTCTTCGGATCCATCGCCGCGCCGTAGCGCTCGGGGTCGGCGAGGAGCGGCGCGGTCAGCCGGAGCACGAGCTCGGTCGCCGCCTCAGGACCCGCTGACAGATACGTCGCGCCGATCACGGCTTCCATCGTGTCGGCGAGGATCGAGTCCTTGTCGCGACCGCCCGTCTGTTCCTCACCGCGTCCCAGCAGCAGATGGCTGCCGAGATCGATCGCTCTCGCGACCTCGGCGAGAGCGACCGTCGAGACGACGCTCGCGCGCCGCTTGGCCAACTCCCCCTCATCCAGCCCCGGATGGGTCGTGAAGAGCATCACCGTCACGGCTTGTCCGAGGACGGAGTCGCCGAGGAACTCGAGACGTTCGTTATGGGGGATGCCGCCGTGCTCGTAGGCATAGGAGCGATGGGTGAGCGCCAACTCCAGAAGCTCCGCGTCGATATCGACGCGGAGCTTCTCTGGGAGCGGTCTCGTCCCCCCAGGGACCTCAGTCACAATCGTGAAGTCGCGACTCAGACGTCGGCGACCTTGCGACCCTTGTACTCGAGGAAGAGCTCGGTGCCCTGCGAGTCGGTGACGACCTTGGCCTGGTGAGGACGGCTGTAGACGACCTGACCGTTCTCGATGGTCTTGACGAGTGCGACGGGCGCCGCCTTCCACTGCGCGCGGCGCGAGCGGGTGTTCGAACGGGATACCTTGCGCTTCGGGGGGTTACCAGCCATGACTAGCTCTCTTCTTTCTCGGCGGCTCGGCTCTGTGCCTCACCGTCTTGGTCTGTGATCTGCTGGAGCGCGCTCCACCGAGGATCGATGGGAGCCACCTGCTCCGTCCCGGTGCTCGCGGTCAGCCTCTCGCCCGTCTCCGGGTCGAGCCCGGGGCAATCCGGCTGACACACCGGCTGAAATGGAAGCGCCAATACGGCCGCATCCCTGACTAGAGTTTCAAGATCCACGTGGTCGTCTTGAACCTCGAAGTCAGTTTCTTCCTCACCAGGATACGCGAAAAGCTCCTGGAACTCGACTTCGACGGGCCGGGTGATGTCGATCAGGCATCTTCCGCATACGCCGGAGTACTCAGCATCGGCGGTTCCGGACACCAGGATGCCCTCGTGAACCGACTCGAGACGCACGTCCAGGTCGAGCGCAGAACCGGCTTCATACGCGACGATTCCCTCTCCCCAGCCTTCGCCGAGGGTCACCGAGAACTCGTGCTCGCGCATCTCGCCCGGCTTGCGGACGATGTCACGGACGGGCAGGACGAAGGGACCATTCATTCGGGAACGCACCCGGCAATGGTACCGGCTCCTGCGGGATGGAGGCTGGTTCCGCGCTGTGTGAAGACGGCGCCTCCGGAAATCAGATCCCGCGTGATCCGGTGTCGAGGAAGGAGGCAACCGCCGGAGGCACGAACGGCGACACGTCACCGCCGAGGCCGGCCACCTGGCGGACCAGGGAGCTGGAGACCAGGGCATGCGCGGGGTCGGGCAGGAGGAAGACCGTCTCGATGTCGGCGAGGTGACGGTTGACGATCGCCATCGGGGATTCGTACGCGACGTCGATCTGCGAACGGATGCCCTTCACGAGAACTCCCGCACCGACGTCGCGGGCGTAGTCCACGAGCAGCCCCATGCTCCAGGAGCCCACGACGACGTTGTCGCCGATCCCGTCCTCAGCGATCGACTGCTCGAGCAGCGACATCCGCTGAGCGATCGGGAGCAGCGCCTCTTTGCCGGGGTTGTGCACCACGAGCACGTGGAGTTCGTCGTACAGCTTGGCTGCGCGACGGATCACGTCGAGATGACCCAGGGTCGGCGGATCGAACGATCCAGGGACGACGGCGATCCGGCTGCTCATGCCCCCAGCCTAAAGCACGCGATGCCGCGGTCAGTTCTTCGCGAGTGCCGCCCGGTCGTCGTCGCTCACGCGTCGCTCGATCGCCGAGCGGAGTCCGGGATTCGCCCGCAGATCCGGGTCGTCGGAGAGGATGCCCTCCGCGAGCTCCCGGGCTCGGACGATCAGGCCCGAGTCTTTGACGACCCGCAGCAGCTTCAGGGAGGACCGAGCTCCAGCCTGTGCGGCACCGAGCACGTCACCTTCACCGCGGAGCTCGAGATCGACCTCCGCGAGAGCGAATCCGTCGAGAGTCGCTGCCACCGCGTCCACGCGTTCGCGCGCCACTGACCCCTCTTCGGCTTCGGTGACCAACAGGCAGAGCCCTGGAACGCCTCCTCGACCGACACGGCCCCTCAGCTGGTGCAGCTGCGACACCCCGAACCGATCGGCGTCGAGAACGATCATGGTCGAGGCGTTCGGGACGTCGACGCCGACCTCGATCACGGTCGTCGCCACCAGCAGGTCGATCTCGCCGCGCGCGAAGGACTGCATGACGGCGTCCTTCTCGTCGGACGGCATGCGACCGTGCAGCACGGCCCGTCGGACGTTAACGAGCCGGGGGTGCGTCGCCAGGGCCTCATCGAGCTGCACCACGCCCCAGCGAGGACCTGACGCACCCTCGGGCGGGATCACGGGCTGCTCCCCCGCTTCCGCCGTCTTCTTGGTCGTGTCGATCGCCGCGCATACCGCGAACACCTGTCGGCCCTGAGAGATCTCCTCGGCGGCGCGCTCCCAGACTCGATTGAACCAGCCGGGATGCTCTGCGAGCGGAGCGACGAAGGACTCGATTCCGGCTCGTCCCTTGGGCATCGTGCGGATCACGGAAGTGTCGAGATCGCCGAACACCGTCATCGCGACCGTGCGCGGGATCGGGGTCGCGGTGAGAACCAGCGCGTGCGGGCTGGACCCCTTCGCGCGAAGCGCCTCTCGTTGCTCGACTCCGAACCGGTGCTGCTCGTCGACGACGACGAGGCCGAGATCAGCGAAGGTCGTCTTCTCGCCGAGCAGCGCGTGCGTGCCCACGACGATCAGCGCCTGTCCGGAGGCGACGCGGAGCGCAGCCTTGCGACGCTCGGCGGCCGGCATCTGACCGGTGAGCAGGGTGGGCATCACGAGCGGTGACATCTGCGGCCCGAGCATCTTCGCGATCGATCGCAGGTGCTGCCCTGCGAGCACCTCGGTCGGGGCGATCAGCGCCGCCTGACCGCCGGACTCGGCCACCTGGAGCATCGCACGCAGCGCGACGAGGGTCTTCCCGGACCCGACCTCACCCTGCACGAGACGATTCATCGGCCAGGCGGCGACGAGGTCGCTCGCCACCTGCTCGCCGACCGTCTTCTGGTCGGGCGTGAGGTCGTACGGCAGCGAGGCGTCGAAGCGCTCGAGCAGCCCACCGGGCTTCGACGGACGCGCGGTCGCCGACAGCGATCGCACGGCATCCCGCTGCTGCAGGAGGGCGGTCTGGAGAGTGAGCGCCTCGTGCATCCGCAGGGTGCGGACCGCAGGATCGATGTCATTGCGGGTCTTCGGGCGGTGAATCTGCTCGAGCGCCTCTCGAGCGGTCAGAAGTTCCTCCCGCGCGCGGACATCGGGGGCGAGAGGCTCCGGCACCTCGCCGAGGCCGTCGAGCGCCCGCGCGATGAACTTCGCGATCTGCCACGTCTGCAGCGTCGACGTCGCGGGATAGATGGGAATCAGTACGGCAGCGCGCGCGTCCGCCCGGCGTCTGGCCGCATCCTCATCGTCGAACAGCTCGTACTCGGGATGCGCGAACTGCGTCATGCCGTTGAACTCGCCGACCTTGCCCGAGAAGACACCTCGACGTCCGACCGCGAGGTCCTCGGAGCGCCACTTGGCCGCGCCCAGGTTCTTCGCGAAGAACGTCAGAGACATCTTGCCGATGCCGTCGCCGATCACGACGTCGACCATCGCACCACGACGGTTGCGCATCGCCCTGGCGCTGGAGGACAGCACCTCGGCGACGATCGTCACCGTCTCGCCCAGAGGGAGTTCACGGATCGGGGTCAGCTCGCCCGGATCCGCGTACCGTCGGGGATAGTGCGACACGAGATCGCCGACCGTCTTCATGCTGAAGGCTCTGTCGAGAGACTTCGCCGGCGTGGCGCCCAGCGCCTCCTCGAGCGACGAATCCAGCGTGAGCGACATGATCCGAGTCTAGGAGGCCGCACGGACACGACGTGCGCCGCAGCTGTCGTATCGTGAACGGGTGACGAGGATCATCGCCGGAACAGCGCGCGGCGCGCGGCTCGACGTGCCCCGCGCGGGAACGAGACCCACCAGCGACCGCGTGCGGGAGTCGCTCTTCGGAGCGCTGGAGTCGGCGGACGCCATCGTCGGCGCGCGGGTGCTCGACCTCTATGCCGGCTCGGGTGCGCTGGGACTGGAGACCCTCAGCCGCGGCGCGACGAGCGCGGATCTCGTCGAGCACGGCCGAGAGGCGGCGTCGGTGGTCCGCCGCAACGCCGCCACCGTCGCGAAGGCCGGAGCGCCGAGCGCGAGGGTGCACCAGAGCACCGTCCGATCGTTCCTGCTGCGCGCCTCCGGCCCGTACGACCTCGTGTTCTCGGATCCCCCGTACGACCTCGACGACGAGGCGATGACGGCGGACCTCGTCACGCTCGCGCCGCTTCTCGCTCCCGACGCCCTCGTGATCATCGAGCGCGCCCAGCGATCGACCCCTCCCGACCTCGCTGCGGCCGGACTGGAGCTGATCCGCGAGAAGGCCTACGGCGACACCGCGCTCTGGTGGGCCGAGCCCGCTCCCGCGACGGAGTCGTCTCAGCCCGAGGCCGAGTCCCAGTCGCGATAGGGATCCCAGCCGCTGACGTCCGCGGGTGCGCCGTCGACCAGCAGCTCGTGCTCGCCCTGGGGCATGACAGTGCCGATGACGCGGAAGCCCGCCGGCACGATCCCCGGCGGGAAGCAGGCGAGCAGGGCGTGATCCTCGCCACCGGCGAGAGCTCGCTGGGGGCTGTCGCCGAGGGCTGCGCTGTCGAGTGCGATGGTGACCTCGGAGGCCGCTGCCATCCGTCGCGCGTCGAGCGCGAGCCCGTCCGAGATGTCCATCATCGCGGTCGCGCCCGCGGTGGCAGCGAAGGGGCCGAGACCGATCGGCGGCGATGGACGGAGCTGTGCCGCCAGAGCAGCGCTCTCACCCGGGGCGAGCAGGGACGCATCGACGGGGACCGGTGCCTCCCCCTCGCGGAACCTTCCGAAGAGCACCGAGAGTCCGTGAGCGGCGTGCCCCAGTTCGCCTGCGACCGCGACCGCGTCACCGACCCGTGCGCCCGACCGGGTCACGGGCAGCCGGCCCTCGAGATCGCCGAGCGCGGTGACGGCCACGGTCAGGACGTCCGAGACCGTGAGATCGCCGCCGACCACCGCGCATCCCGGTGCGAGTGCGGCGCAGGCTTCTCGGAAGCCGTCTGCGAGGCGCTCGATGAACGACAGTCGAAGGTCTCGGGGAACGGCCAGCGCCACCAGGAGCGCCGTCGGCCGCGCGCCCATGGCCGCCACGTCGGCGAGGTTGACGGCGGCGGCCTTCCAACCGAGGTCGTACCCCGACGACCACGCGAGCCGGAAGTCCGGGCCGTGCACGAGAGTGTCCGTCGTGGCGACCACCGAACCCGAGGGAGCCGCTATCACCGCCGCATCGTCGCCGGGTCCGACGAGCGTGTGAGAGGCCCGCGCCGTCCTCGCCAGGATCGCTCTGAGGATCTCCCCCTCCGACAGTTCGCCGAGGGTCGGATCATCGTCGCGAGGTCGGGAGGACATGCAGTCAAAGGTAGCCTGGATGCATGCCCCGCTCTCGCCGTCTCGCCGTCGTCGCGGGCTCGCTGGTCCTCCTCGCCGCACTGTCCGGCTGCTCGACGACGATCCACCTCGCACCCGCTGAGGACGCCAACGATCCGGCCTGCGCCGAGGTGTCCGTGCTCCTCCCCGACGCCGTCGGCGATCTCGATCGGGTGTGGACCGATGCTCAGGCGACCGGAGCCTGGGGCGACCCGACCGTCGTGCTGCGCTGCGGCGTCGAACCGCCGGCGCCGTCGACAGAGGTGTGCACGACCATCGGCAGCGTCGACTGGCTCGTTCTCGATCAGGAGGAAGACCGGCAGCGTCTCGTGACGTACGGTCGCGAGCCCGCCATCGAGGTGATCATCCGCCGTGGCGAGGAGATCGACTTCCGTACGGTCGTCGAGAGCCTCTCCACGAGCATCCAGTCGGGCCTCGCGCCCGCCACGGCACGCTGCACCAACCGGGTGCCCACCGACGAGAACCCGGACGACGGATCGACCGAAGGCTGACCCGTCGAGGGTCAGCGGCGCAGGCCCGCCTCGATCAACTCGGAGATCAGGTCACCGTAACTGAGTCCGGAGGCCACCCAGCACTTCGGGAACATCGAGATCGGAGTGAATCCCGGCATCGTGTTCAGCTCGTTGACCACCAGCTCTCCCGTAGGAGTGAGGAACATGTCGACGCGCGCAAGACCTCGCCCGTCCACCGCCTCGAACGCACGGACTGCCGCATCCTGAATGGCCGCGACCTCCGAATCCTCGAGCTCCGCCGGGCACACGACGTCGACGCCGTCGCCGCCGAGGTACTTTCCCTCGAAGTCGTAGAACCCTCGAGTCGTCAGCACGATCTCGCCAGGAAGCGACGCTCGGACGCCGTCGGCACCTTCGAGCACGGCGACCTCGATCTCGCGGCCGACCACGCCCGCCTCGATCAGGACCTTGTCGTCTTCTGCGAACGCGATCGCCAGCGCCGCATCGAGCTCGTCGGCGCTCTCGACCTTCGAGACGCCCACGCTGGATCCCGCGCGAGCCGGCTTCACGAAGAGCGGCAGGCCGAGCGCCGCCGCCGAGTCGCGGATCGCGACGGCATCCTGTTCCCACTGGCGCGCGCGCACCGTCAGTCCGGCCGCCACCGCGATACCGGCGGCCCGCAGCGCGATCTTCATGAAGTGCTTGTCCATGCACAGTGCGGAGTCGAGCACCCCGCCGCCGGCGTAGGGGACCTCGAGGGTGTCGAAGTACCCCTGGATGGTGCCGTCCTCGCCGTGCGGGCCGTGGAGGATCGGCAGCACGATATCGATCTCGCCGAGGGATTCGGTGGTGCCGTCGGTGCGCACGACGCGCAGGCTGCGGTCTCCGCCGGGTTCCGGCCACAGCACCCGTGTGCCGTTGTCGGCGACCTCGGGCAGGTGAGCGGCATCCAGCGGGAACTTCGCCGGGTCGTCGTCCTCGAGGACGAAGGCGCCGTCGCGGGTGATCCCGACCGGGATCACGGCGTACCGATCGCGATCAATCGCGCCCAGCACTCCGCCCGCCGTTGCGGAACTGATCGAATGCTCGCTGGAGCGCCCTCCGAAGAGCACCACCACCGTCTGCTTGTCCATGGTTGGTCCTCTCACCCTGCGGGGTGTCGTCGTCCGTCGTCAGGTGGGGTGCGATGTCACGGGGGTTCATCTTGCCGTCGAGCACCATCTTCACCTGCTCGACGATGGGCATGTGCACGTCGGACTCGCGGGCGAGTTGCAGCACGGGCGCCACGGACGCGAGGCCCTCAGCGGTCTGCTGCATCTGCTTCACGACGTCCTGGAAGCTGTATCCCTGGCCGAGCAGGCGCCCGGCCGTGTTGTTGCGGCTCAGCGGGGACTGACATGTCGCGATGAGGTCGCCCAGGCCCGCGAGTCCCTGCAGGGTCTCGGGGTGAGCGCCGTTGGCGACGGCGAAATCGGTCATCTCCACGAGCCCGCGGGTGATGATCGACGCCTTGGTGTTCTCGCCGTACCCGACGCCGTCGACGATGCCGATGGCCACCGCGATGAGGTTCTTCAGCACTCCCCCGAACTCCGTGCCGATCACGTCGGTGTTCACGAACGTCCGGAAGTAGCTGTTACGTGCCGCGCGCGCGACCTCCTCGGCGGTCTCCCGACTGCGTGAGGAGATCACGGCGGCCGTGGGCTGCTCGCGAGCGATCTCGAGCGCGAGGTTCGGCCCGGAGGCGACCGCGATACGGTCGGGATCGCAGCGCAGCTCCTGCTCGATGACCTGGCTCATCCGGAGCCCCGTCGTGCGCTCGACGCCCTTCATCAGGCTGACGATCTTGGCGTCGTTGTCGGCGAGCAGCGGCCGAAGCGCCTTGAGATTCTCCCGCAGCGACTGACTCGGCACCGAGAGGTACACCTGGTCGACATCGCGGAGCGCGATCGCCAGCTCGTGCGTCGCGGACATCGTGCGCGGCAGGTTGATGCCGGGCAGATAGCGGGAGTTGCGCTTGGCCTCGTCGATCTCGTGGGCGAGTTCGGCTCGGCGCGCCCACATCGTGACCTGCGCCCCGCCGTCGGCGAGGATCTTTCCGAACGTGGTGCCCCAGCTTCCGGCACCGATCACCGCGACGCGTGGTCCTGCGGGAGCGTTGCGCTTAGGAGTCAAGGCGACCCGTCTCCTTCTGTCCATGGGCGGACGGGTTCCAGCGCTCGGCCGGAGCCTTCTCGTCACGCAGGTCCTCGAGCAACGCCGTGATGGCCTGCATCAGTCGTTCGGTGGCTTCGTTCAGCGCCGATGCCTCGCCCGCACGACCACGGAGGTCCGACAGATCGACGGGATCGCCGATGACGACGTCCACGGGCTTGCGCAGCGGCCAGAGGCTGAGCCCCTTCTGGTAGCGCCCCATGATCCGCTGGGTGCCCCAGTGGGCCATCGGGATGAGCGGGATGCCGTCGGTCAGCGCGAGCCGGACAGCCCCGGACTTTCCGCGCATCGGCCACATGTCGGGGTCGCGCGTCAGCGTTCCCTCCGGATAGACGATCACACCGCGACCGTGCTCGACGAGCTCGGCCGACTGCTTGAGCGTCTGCTTCGCCGCGGATGCCGACGAGGCGCGTGCCACGGGGACCATTCCTGTCGCGCGGAGCACGGCTCCGAGCACAGGAACCTTGAAGAGACTCTCCTTCGCCATGAAGCGCGGAGCTCGACCGATGCGCCACACCGCGAGTGCGACCACGAGCGGATCGAACTCGGAGTAGTGGTTCGGGGCGAGAACGTACGCTCCCTCACGCGGGAGCTTCTCGCTTCCCGTGATGCGGAGCTTCGCGACGAGCGAGATCAGCGGCACGGCGATCGCCGCGACCGGCCAGAACGCACTCGGTCGCGTGGTCTCCGTCGAGCGGGAACCCATCGGGGTCACCGGATGACGTCGAAGTCGGCGCCCACGGCATCGAGCTTGGCGAGGAACTTCTCGTAGCCGCGGCTGAGGATGTCCACTCCGGACACCCTCGACTCGCCTTCGGCGGTCAGCGCCGCGATGACGTGGCTGTATCCGCCGCGAAGGTCGGGAACGACGATGTCTGCGGCGTGCAGCGGCGTCGGGCCGGTGATGACGGCGGCCTGCTCGAGGTCCCGGCGCGGGACACGACGGGCTCCGTCCTGCAGTCCGCGGGGGTGCACGACGATGTCGGCGCCCATCTTGACGAGCGCCTCGGTGAAGCCCAGACGGTTCTCGTAGACCGTCTCGTGCACGACCGAGCGGCCCTTGGCCTGAGTGAGCGCCACGACGAGAGGCTGCTGCCAGTCGGTCATGAATCCGGGGTGCACGTCGGTCTCGACGATGACCGGCTTGAGCTCGCCGTCGCGACGGAACAGGATCCCGTCCTCCTTGATGTCGAACCATCCGCCGGCCTTGCGGAACACGTTGAGGAACGTGAGCATCTCCTGCTGCTTCGCGCCGCCCACGAAGATCTCGCCGTCGGTGGCGAGTGCGGCGGACGCCCAGGATGCGGCTTCGTTGCGGTCGAAGATCGAGCGGTGGTCGTACCCCCGAAGCGTCTCGACACCCTCGATGAGGATGACGCGGTTCGGCTCGTAGGAGATGATCGCGCCCATCTTCTGCAGCACCGCGATCAGATCCATGATCTCGGGCTCGATGGCGGCGTTGCGAAGCTCCGTGGTGCCCTCGGCGCGAACGGCCGTGAGCAGCACCTGCTCGGTCGCTCCGACACTCGGGTACGGGAGGTGGATGTTCGCACCGTGCAGGCGCGCTCCACCCGTCGACAGGCGGATGCCGCTCGGCAGCTTCTCGACGATGGCGCCGAACTTGCGGAGCGCGTCCAGATGGAAGTCGATCGGGCGGTCGCCGATGCGGCAGCCGCCCAGGTCGGGGATGAAGGCCTGACCGAGACGGTGCAGCAGCGGGCCGCAGAAAAGGATCGGGATGCGCGAGGCACCCGCGTGAGCGTCGATCTCCTCGAAGTGGGCCGACTCGACGTCGCTGGGGTCGAAGACGAGAGCTCCGGGCTCATCGCCGTCGGAGACCCGCACGCCATGGACCTCGAGAAGCGAGCGGACGACCGCGACGTCGCTGATGGCCGGCACGTCGCGCAGCACGCTGACGGTCTCTCCGAGCAGGGACGCGACCATCGCCTTGGTCGCGAGGTTCTTCGCGCCCTTGACGTCGACGCGGCCGCGCAGCGGGCGCCCTCCGCGAATGGCGAGGACGTCTCCGGTGAGTGGGGGGACTCCGTCCGGAAGAGCGTCGCGCACGGGTGTCGTCATTCGGAGCCTCACTTCATTCAACGGAATTCGGGGCGGGGTCGCCCTCGGCTCCCCCGCCCCGCCGTTCACTGCTGAACGGGAAGGGTCCGGGGCCGCCACGACTCGCGACGGGCCTCGAACTGCGCGATCTTGTCTTCGTTGCGCAGGGTGAGCCCGATGTCATCGAGCCCTTCGAGGAGCCGCCATCTAGTGTAATCGTCGATCCCGAGGTCAGCCTGGATCTCACCGATCGATGCGACTCGCGCCTCGAGGTCGACCGTGATCGAAGCCCCGGGATTCCGGTCGATCTCAGCCCAGATCCGCTCGAGATCCTCTTCGGAGATGGTGGCGGCGAGGAGCCCCTGCTTGCCCGAGTTGCCCCGGAAGATGTCGGCGAAGCGCGGGCTCAGGACCACCGCGAAGCCGAAGTCGCGCAGCGCCCAGACGGCGTGCTCGCGGCTGGATCCGGTGCCGAAGTCGGGGCCGGCGACGAGCACCGATGCGCCCTGGAAAGCCGGCTGGTTGAGCACGAACTCGGGATCCTGACGCCAGCCGTGGAACAGTGCGTCCTCGAAGCCGGTCTTCGTGACCCGCTTGAGGAACACGGCGGGGATGATCTGGTCCGTGTCGACGTTCGAGCGCTTCAGCGGGGCGGCGATGCCGGTGTGGGTGGTGAACTTCTCCATGGTCAGACCTCCGCCATCTCGTTCAGGTCGCTCGGACTCGACAGCGTGCCGCGGATCGCGGTCGCGGCGGCGACGAGCGGCGACACCAGGTGCGTGCGTCCACCCTTGCCCTGCCGGCCCTCGAAGTTGCGGTTGGAGGTCGACGCGCAGCGCTCCCCCGGCGCGAGCTGATCGGGGTTCATCCCGAGGCACATCGAGCACCCCGCGAATCGCCACTCGGCTCCGAAGTCCTTGATGATCTTGTCGAGCCCTTCGGCCTCCGCCTCCAGCCGCACCCGGGCAGAGCCGGGAACGACCATGACGCGGACGCCGTCGGCCTTCTTCTTGCCTTCGACGATCGACGCGAACGCGCGGAGATCCTCGATGCGGCTGTTCGTGCACGACCCCATGAAGACGGCGTCGACCGGCACCTCCTTGAGAGGCGTGCCAGGCGTCAGATCCATGTACTCGAGGGCCCGCTCGGCTGCGGCACGCTCATTGGCATCGGCGATCTCTGCCGGGTCGGGAACCGCCGCCGACAGCGAGCTGCCCTGACCGGGGTTGGTGCCCCACGTCACGAACGGCTCGAGCTCATCGGCATCGATGAAGACCTCGGCGTCGAACGTCGCCCCCTCATCCGTCGGCAGCGTTCGCCAGTACGCGACGGCGTCGTCCCAGTCCTGCCCCTTCGGTGCGTGCGGGCGACCCTTCAGGTACTCGAAGGTCGTCTCGTCGGGCGCGACCATGCCGGCACGAGCGCCGGCCTCGATCGACATGTTGCAGATCGTCATCCGGCCCTCCATCGACAACGCCCGGATCGCGCTGCCGCGGAACTCCAGGACGTAGCCCTGACCGCCGCCGGTGGTGATCTTCGCGATCACCGCGAGGATGATGTCCTTCGCGGTGACGCCGGGCCTCAGCGTGCCCTCGACGTTGATCGCCATGGTCTTGAACGGCTTCAGCGGCAACGTCTGCGTCGCCATGACATGCTCGACCTCGCTCGTGCCGATGCCGAAGGCCATGGCGCCGAACGCGCCGTGCGTCGATGTGTGCGAGTCGCCGCAGACCACCGTGATGCCGGGCATGGTGAGACCGAGCTGCGGCCCCACGACGTGGACGATGCCCTGTTCGGCGTCGCCGAGCGAGTGCAGACGCACGCCGAACTCCGCGGCGTTGCGGCGCAGCGTCTCGATCTGCGTGCGGCTCGTGAGGTCGGCGATGGGCTTGTCGATGTCCCAGGTCGGCGTGTTGTGGTCCTCGGTGGCGATCGTCAGGTCGAGGCGCCGCAACGGTCGCCCCTCCGATCGCAGTCCGTCGAACGCCTGCGGGCTCGTCACCTCATGCACCAGGTGCAGATCGATGTAGATGAGGTCCGGCTCGCCGTTCTCGCCCTTGACGACGAGATGGTCGTCCCAGACCTTCTCGGCGAGGGTCCTGGGACGGACGGGAGCAGTGTCTGCTGCGGGGGTGTTCATTGCGTGTCTCCTGAAGCTGGCGGTTCGGCCCACGATGGACTCCGCGACGAGGAGGGGCTCAGAACGAGGTCTCGTCGCGGCCGCTAAGAAGGAGCACGATCCGCATGACGTCAGATTACCACCGCTTCAGCGCCCGGAGTCTCCGCGTGACACGCTACTGTCACCCACACCTTCGAGAGGCACCCGCATGACCGACGACAGCACCGGATTCGCCACGAGAGCGGTCCACGCGGCCCGGAATCAGGGGCCCGCATCGTCGAGGGCGACGCCGATCTACCTGACGGCGGGATTCGAGTTCGACGACTTCGACCACGCCGCCGACCACTTCGGCACCGGCGCGGGGTTCGGATACACGCGCACGGGGAATCCGACGGTGCACGCCGTCGAGCGCCAGCTCGCCGCACTCGAATCCGCCGCAGAGGCCGTGCTCGTCGCCAGCGGTCAGGCCGCGGTCGTCACCGCACTGCTGACCGTCGCCGGAGCGGGCGATCACATCGTCTCCTCGACGCACATCTACGAAGGCACGCGAGGGCTTCTGCTCGACAACCTCGCTCGCCTCGGCATCGAGACGACGTTCATCGACGACATCGCCGACCCCGGCGCCTGGCGGGGTGCGATCCGCCCGACCACCCGGGCGCTGTTCGGCGAATCCATCGCGAACGCGCGCAACGACATCCTCGACATCTCCGCGGTGAGCGCGGTCGCCGACGAGTTCGCCATCCCGCTCATCGTCGACAACACCCTCGCGACGCCGTTCCTGCTCCGGCCGCTCGAGCACGGCGCCGCCATGGTGGTGCACTCCGCCTCGAAGTTCCTCGCCGGTCACGGGTCGGTGCTCGGCGGCGTGATCCTCGACGACGGTCGCTTCGACCCGGCGAAGGCGGGGCACAACGCTCCGCATCTCGTTCTTCCGGGGCGCGGCGGGTTCCCGAGCGTGGCTTCGCGTCATGGCGGCAACGCGCGCATCGCCTACGCGCGCGAGTCCGTCGCTCCGCGATTCGGCGCGTCCCCGTCGCCGCTCAACGCGTTCCTGATCGGACAGGGCGCCGAGACCCTCGGTCTGCGGGTCGAGCGGCAGTCCCGGAACGCCCTCGAGATCGCCCGCTGGCTCGCCGCGCAGGAAGCGGTCGAGAGCGTCGACTACGTCGGCCTCGACACGCATCCCGACCACGGTCTCGCCGAGAGGTACCTCTCGGGAGGGTACGGCTCGATCTTCACCTTCACGCTCCGCGGGGGCCTCGACGCCGCACGCGACTTCGTCGAGAGCGTCGACGTGTTCACGCACATGACCCACATCGGCGACGTGCGCTCGCTGGTGCTGCACCCCGCGACCACCAGCCACTCGCATCGCACGCCCGAGGAGCGAGATGTCCTCGGAGTGCAGCCGGGAACCCTGCGACTGTCGGTCGGCGTCGAAGACGTCGCCGACCTCCTCGGCGATCTGGCCCGAGTCCTGGAACCCGCGCGGGAGGCCATCGCATGACCCGGCCCCAGCACTTCGGGTGGTTCCTGGCACGCGGCTTCGGCCCGCAGGGGTGGGGCTATCCGTCGCTGGACTGGGACTACGACTGGACCCGTCCGGAGATCTACCAGGAGGCGGCTCGCACGCTCGAGCAGGCAGGCTTCGACCTCCTCATCATCGAGGACGCGCCGTCGCTCGGCTCTCCCGACACGATCGACCTCCGCGTGCGCCATGCCTTCGGCGGCCCCAAGCACGACCCGCTGCTGCTCGCTCCCTACCTCTTCCAGGCGACACGGCATCTCGGGGTCGTGCCCACCGTGAACCCGGCGGCGTACCTGCCGTATACCGCGGCTCGGCAGTTCTCCACGCTTCAGCACCTCAGTGGCCACCGCCTCGGGCTCAACGTGGTGACCGACACCGGCAGTGCGCGACATTTCTCCGCCGCGGAACAGCTCGGGCACGATGCGGCATACGACCGCGCCGAAGAATGGCTCGCCGGCATCCGCTCGCTCTGGCGCAGCTGGGACGACGGTGCGCTGGTCCGCGATCGCGAGACCGACGTGTTCGCCGACGGATCGAAGCTGCGCTCCGTGCAGCACCGCGGAACGCACTTCGACTTCGACGGCCCGTTGAACGCCGTGCCGTTCACCGACGGGGAGCCGTCGATCGTCTCCCCCGGCGGCTCCGGCCGCGGCCTCGGATTCGCCGGCGCCAACTCCGATGTGCAGCTCGCCCTCGCGCCGCTGGACGAGGCCTCGGTGCGTGCCTATCGAGCGAAGATCCACGATGCGGCGATCGCCGCCGGACGCTCGCCGGACGACATCAAGATCCTGTTCGCGATCCAGCCGGTGATCACATCATCCGCCGAGGAGGCCGACCGAATCGTCGCCTCCTCCGCGCATCCCGACGACGCGACCCTCGTGCAGATCGCACGCAAGCAGTCCAGCGACCTGGAGACGGATCTGACCTCGCTCGATCTCGACAGACCACTCGACCTCGAGATCTTCGGCGAGCACGTCTCGCGCGGGAGCATCCAGCGCCTGATCGGCGACCGCGGAGACGATGCTCCTCTGCGAGCCCATCTCGCCGCGCTCGCTCGGACGGGCCGCATCTCCGATCGCTCGGGTTTCGTCGGCACTGCCGAGGAGTTCGCAGATCTGATCGAAGAGCTCGGCGAGTGGGGCAACGACGGCGTCCTGCTGTGGGGCGACTTCCACCCCGTCACGCTGCATCGGACGCTGGATGAACTCGTGCCCGTTCTTCGACGCCGGGGCATCCTTCGCCGGGACTACGTCGACGGAGGGCTGCAGGCGAACCTCCGCGCGTTCTGACGCGTAGGCGAGCAGGGTCACCAGCCCAGGGTGCCGGGTGCACCCTTGAAGGGGCCGACGACCGTCGACGTGACCCACCCGCCGTAGAACCCGCCCGGCTGCGGTGTGACGACCTCGTCCCCCACCGTGCACTCGTCCATCGGACCCGCATAGACGGCGACCCGGTCTGCCAGCATCTCGAAACCTCGAGAGGGATTCGGGTAGTTCCAGGCGGCCCCGGCCGCCGTCTGCGCTCCACCTCGCACGTCGAGGTAGCGTGCGGCTCCCTTGAACTCGCAGAACGAGGAGCCCGGCGCGTCAGAGAGCGAGCCCGCCGTGAAGTCGGCGATCGGCAGGTAGTACACGGGAGGATGGCTCGTCTCGAGGACTCGCACCGCGTCGCGCGTGTCGGCGATGAGCTGGCCGCCGAGGCGAACGGTGATGCGCGCAGCCACGGGCTCGACCTTCGGCGGTCGAGGATAGTCCCAGACGGATTCCTGACCGGGCGAGGGCACGAGAGGGCGGGGTCTGCGCATCTGTTCACTGTACGTCGCACGGTGTTGACTGGGGCCATGTCAGAAATACCGATGTTCCCGCTGGGGTCGGTGCTCTTCCCGTACACCCCGCTCCCGCTCCGCGTGTTCGAGCCGCGGTACCTCACCATGATCGGGCAGCTGCTCGACGAGGACGACCCTCAGTTCGGCGTCGTGCTCATCGAGCGCGGACATGAGGTCGGCGGTGGCGACCGCCGCAGTGGATTCGGCACGATGGCGCGCCTGGTGAGCGTGGCGGCGGATGCCCAGGTGCTGCACACCCTGGCGGTCGGCACGGCACGCTTCACCGTCGACCAGTGGCTGGACGAAGCTCCTTACCCGCGCGCAGAGGTGACCCCGCTGCCCGAGCTGACCTGGAACGACGCCCTCACACCCCTGCGCACCGAAGCCGAGGCGATCGTGCGCCGGGTGCTGGCACGCACCGACTCGCCTTGGGACGCCGACACCGAGCTGTCCGACGAACCGCTCGCGGCCGCCTGGCAGCTCGCCGCCATCGCGCCGCTGGGCGAATACGACCAGTACACGCTGCTGCAGTCCACCACGGTGGGCGCTCTGCTGCGTCAGGTGATCGATCTCACGCTCGACGCCGAGGCGCTCTGGACGGCGGAGTGACACGTCTCCTGCTCGTCGCGGGAATCGCGGGCGCCGCGGAGAGCGACCGTCTCACTCGACCGTCGGGCTGACCCGCTGCGCCCGCTTCTCCCGAGACGAGGCGATGAGGCTGGCGACGGTGGCCACGGTCATCGCCACGACGATGACGCCCAGCGACACCATGTTGTCGATGTCGGGAACCCACTCGACATGCTGACCGCCGTTGATGAACGGCAGCTCGTTCTCGTGAAGCGCATGAAGGATCAGCTTGATGCCGATGAATCCGAGGATGACCGCGATCCCGTAGTGGAGGTAGCGCAGACGATCGAGCAGATCGCCGAGCAGGAAGTAGAGCTGGCGCAGGCCCATGAGCGCGAAGATGTTCGCGGCGAAGACGAGGAACCCGTTGGTGGTGATCTCGAAGATGGCCGGGATCGAGTCGATCGCGAAGATCAGGTCGGTGACGCCGATCGTGATGAACACGATGACCATCGGCGTCCACATGCGCTTGCCGTCGACGGTCGTGCGCAGCTTCGAGCCGTCGTACTCCTCGCTGATGTCGATGCGGCGCCGCAGCAGGCGCACGATGAAGTTCTCCTTCTTCACATCGTCTTCGTGCTCGCCCTCGGGCATCGCCTGCTTGATCGCGGTGTAGATGAGGAAGGCACCGAAGATGTAGAAGATCGGCGAGAAGTGCTCGACGATCGTGACGCCGACGAGGATGAACGCTCCGCGGAGGACGAGGGCGATGATGATGCCGACCATCAGCACCTGCTGCTGCAAGCGTCGCGGCACCGCGAACTGCGCCATGATCAGCACGAAGACGAAGAGGTTGTCGATCGAGAGGCTGTATTCGAGCGCCCAGCCGGTGATGAAGTCGCCGGCGTTTCGCCAGCCTGCGACGTTTCCGAGAAGAACCGCGAAGAGCAGCGCGAGTCCGACGTAGAACACCACCCACAGGGTCGACTCCTTGGTCGAGGGGATGTGGGGACGAAGTCGGATCAGAAGCAGGTCGCCGATCAGGATGATCGTGAGGACGATCATCGAGGTGATCTCGAACCAGACAGGGATTTCCAAGGGCGTACAGCACCTTTCGGGAGGGTCGGAAAAACGCCGAAAGTCTCTCCCACGCACAGAGTGCGTCGCACGACCGGAGCAGCGATGTCGGTGCTCGTGATGACGGTGGATGCGCTTGCGGGATACTCCCTCTCGCCTCAGCAATGGTAGCGGAGTCGAAGACGCTTGCGGATGCCGCCGGCACCGATCTGAGACGATGGGGCGTCGACCGACACTTCCTGGGTGAGAGACACCGAACGGAATCGGGATGCCAGTGCAGACGAGTGACCAGAGAGTGGCGGCGCGGGCCGCGGCAGGTGACGAGAGCGCCTTCCGCGAGCTGTACCGCGCGTACGCCCGCCCGGTCTACTGGATCGCACACGGGATCGTCGGCGCCGCCGCGGATGCCGAGGACGTGACTCAGGAGACCTTCGTCACGGCGTGGCGGAAGCTGCCGGGGTTCGAGCTGCAGGGAGACTCCATCCTCCCGTGGCTCGCGACGATCTGCCGCTTCCAGGCCGCGAACCGCCTGCGCCAGCGCAGACGCGACCAGGCCAACACCGCGGATGCGGTCGATGAGACCCTCCCCTCGACGGTCAGCGTGGAGGAGCAGGTGATCACCGCGGACCTCGCAGAGCGGATCGCGGCCGAGGTCGGCACCCTCAGCGACCTCGATCGCGCGATCTTCCGCCTCTGCGCCGCGGAAGGCTACGCCTACCAGGCTGCGGCCGAGGAGCTCGGCGTGAGCCACGCCATCGTCCGGAACCGTCTCTCCCGAGTCCGCACCCGACTGCGTGGTGCCGTGAAGGAAGCGAGCGACGCATGAACGACACCTCCACCGAGCCACTGCCCGAGCTCACCGATGCCGCAGTGGAGCGCATCGAGAGAGCCGTGTTCGAGGACATCGCCGCCGAGCTGCCGCGGCAGTCGCCTGCAGAGAAGCGCGGTCGCGTTCGTCGTCGTCGGTGGCTCACCGGCACCGGCATCGCCGCGGCGTTCGTCATCGGCGTCCTCATCACCCCGCCCATCCTCACCGCGGTCGGCGGTTCGGCGACGAGCTCGGCCGACGGCGGGGGCGTGACTGTCGTCGAGGACGCTCGCTCGGGCGCCGTCGACCAGAGCGCGCCCTCGGCTCTGACCGAGTCAGCCGAGTCGGGTGCGGTCGCCGGAGATGTCGCAGCGGGTGATCGTGAGATCATCGCCACGGCCAACGCCACGGTGGAGGTGAAGGACGTCTCGGACGCCGCGGTCGCCATCGGGACACTCGCAGAGTCGCATGGCGGCTACGTCGAGAGCACCGAGATCGGCGGGACCCCTGCCGTGGACGCCTCCTCCGATCCTGTCGCCGCGGACTCGGAGTACGGCTGGATCAGCATCCGCGTGCCGTCGGCGGATCTTCCCGCCGTCATCGATGAGCTCACCGAATCCGGCGAGGTGCTCTCCTCCTCCATCGCGCAGCAGGATGTGACCTCGACCGCGATCGATCTGCGAGCCCGCATCGATGCGACCAGGGCATCCGTCCAGCGACTCAGCGAGCTCATGTCCCAGACCGGCACCGTCGCGGAGCTCATCGAGGCGGAGGTGGCGCTGACCGATCGTCAGGCGCAGCTCGAGTCGTACGAGCAGCAGCTCGCCTCGCTCGAGGACCAGGTCGCGATGTCGAGTCTCTCGGTGCAGCTGACCCGCACCGCCGCGCCGACGACGGCCGATCCCGCAGGATTCTCCGATGGGCTCGTCGCGGGATGGAACGGGCTCGTGGTCTCGCTGAACGCCCTGGTGGTCTCTGTCGGATTCCTGCTTCCGTGGCTCGCCGTGGCCGGGCTGGTCGTGCTGATCATATGGGGCGTCCGCCGAGCACGCCGCGGTCGTCGAGGCTCCGACGCGGCGGATACCGACAGCTGAGATCACCCGTTAGATCTCGGATTTCCGGGGTATACAAGAACTCTTGTGAGAATCGGGAACCGGTTCTAACGTGACGTTCATGGAAGACATCTCGGTCGTCACCGCCGTGCACCACCCGCTGCGCCGACGCATCTACGACTACCTGCTGCTGTACGGCACATCGCAGGTGACGGCACTCGCCCGGTCGCTCGATGCGCAGGTCGGCAGCATCAGCCATCATCTGCGCATGCTGGAGCGGGCGGGCCTCGTCGAGCGCGCCGAGGACCCGTCGGGCGACCGGCGCACGAGCTGGTGGAAGATCGCCCGTCGCGGCCTGACCTGGTCGGCGGAAGACTTCGCGGACTCCCCCGCCGACGCGCTTCTGGCGCGCGAAGCGCAACGGCAGAGCATCCGGATGCAGATCGAGCGCCTCCAACGCTGGCAGCGCCGGCACGATGATCCGGCCGTCGCCGGCTATGACGCCTCGAACACCGAGACCACGGCCTGGGCGACGCCGGACGAGCTGCGCGACCTCAGCTCGAGGCTGTCGGCGACGCTGAAGGACTGGCGCGACTCGGTCGATCTCGAAGACGGGCAGCAGCGGACACCGATCTTCTTCTTCGCGCACGCCTTCCCGACGACACCATGACCGCCGCAGACCCTGTGCAGCTCGTCGAGCCGCCGGCGTTGCGACGAGACCATCGAGTGCATGCGTGGATCCTCGTCAAGGCGCTCTCGGACGCGGGCGACGCCCTGTGGACGATCGCGCTGGCGTGGACCGCCGTGCAGACGGCCTCGCCTGCGGTCGCAGGACTCATCGTCGCCGCCGGCACTCTGCCTCGTGCGGTCGTCCTGCTGTTCGGCGGCATGATCGCCGACCGCGCGGACGCGCGCCGAGTGATGATGCTGTTCAACGCCGTCCGGGTGGGCGTTCTCGTGACGGTGGCGCTCTGGGTGCTCTCCGCGCCGCCCACCGTGGGTGTGCTCCTCCTCGCCGCCATCGCATTCGGCGTCTGCGACGCCTTCTACGAGCCCTCGGCGGGCACCGTCGCCCGCCAGCTCGTGCGAGCCGCTGACCTGCCGTCCTACGGCGCTCTCTCGCAGACCGCATCGCGACTCGGAACGATGGCCGGCGCGGCCGTCGGCGGTGTGATCGTCGCGTCCGCGGGCCTCGTCGGAAGCGCGGCGGTGAACGCGGTGACTTTCACCGTCGTCATCGCGTTCATCGCCATCTGGCTCAGACCGCGGTTCCTGCTCGCACGGGCAGACCGACAGTCCGCTCTTCGCGACATCGCGGGTGGATTCGCCCACCTCGGCGCACATCCGACCACCCGCACGCTCGTCGTCGCCCTCTCGGGGCTCAACCTCGCGGTCGGTCCGGCCGTCGGGATCGGCCTCGCGCTCCGAGCACACGACGAAGGCTGGGGCGCGCCGGCTGTAGGGCTGTTCGAAGCTCTGTTGGGACTCGGCGCGGCGATCGGCGCCGTGTCCGTCGCCAGGTGGCGGCCTCGGCGCGAGGCACGCGCGGGATTCCGTGCTCTGATGCTGCAGGGATTGGCCATCGTCGCACTCGGCTGGGGTCCCGCGTGGAGTGTCGGAGTCGCTGCCTTCGTCATCGGTGCGACCGCCGGCTACGCATCGGTGCTGCTCAGCGCCACGTTCTCGGCAACCGTCGACACCGCGTACCTCGGCCGCATGAGCTCCATCACCCGGTTGGGCGACGACTGCCTGATGCCGCTCGCGATGGCCGCGTTCGGTCTGCTCGCGTCGACCACCGCGCTCTGGGTTCCCTTCGCCCTCTTCGGTGGAGCGATGACGGCATCGATGGTGGCGCCGTTGGCCAACCCCGCGTTCCGGAGCATGTCGCTGCGCACAGCCGTCGGATCCACATGATGGATGCGGAGACGACGAAAGCCCTCGGAGAACCGAGGGCTTTCGCTTGTTGTGACCCCAGCGGGAGGTCACCGTCGTGGGGTTTTATCCCCGCGACGACAACTATCGTGCCCGGTTCTGAGCTACGGACCTCAGTTAGTCGCTATACGAGTCGCTATACCGAGTGCGTGTGAGCGTCTGCTGCGGCCCCTCACCCGTCGTAGGGCCAAGCCCTCTGGACGCTGATGTCTCGCTTCACCCGGTATCTGCGAACGGTCTTCGGGTCGATGTGAAACAGCGATGTCTTCCGGTTGTGGTCGGTCAGCCGAATGAAGCCTTCGAATCGTGAAGACTTCTCCTCAGGTGACTCGAACCACATACGGTCGCCGTAGAACAAGACAAGGTTCTTGCCACCGTCTCGCACACGCGAGGGATACATGATGCCGTCAAGCGGCTGCTCCGGCCAGTAGCGGAAAGCGTCCGTAATCACCTGGGTGGGCGCGTAGTCCACCGGGTGACTACCGTCAAGAATAACGGGCCTCGTGATGCGGTCGCGGTAGACGCTCAACGAGTTCAGACGCTCATCGATGTCATCCGGAGGCGTTTCGTCGAACATGCTGCGTGGCTCCGGAACCGTCGTGAGGTCCAGCACCCGCAGCTTCTGTTGCACGATGAAGCGCCCGACGACGGCTTCGTCGTACGGACTGTGCGACGCGACCTCCGCGCATGCTGTCTCTGCATCGAGCGCCACATAGAACATCGGCACGCCCTGCGCGTTCATGCGCCCCGCGCTCGCACGCTCGCTCGGCGCTGGGCCAAGCTCTCGCGCCGGACGCTCCCGCGCAGTGCGCTCGAACTCGATTGCGTCGCGCTCGGACCGCGCCCGATACAACTTCGTTCCTCGTGGAAGCTCTCTAATCAGTCCGGCGCGCTCCTCCGAGAGAAACAGCAAGGACTCAATGAATGCGTAGTTCTTCTCTGCTGCTGACGCCGCGCGACCGCCATCCCGAGGTCGGAGCAGAAGGCGCGTCTCGTGCTTTACTCGCTGCTCGAAAAAGTCCCACTCAATCTCGATTCCGTCCTCCCTATCCATGCCGAACGGCTCGAACCAGTCGAGTTCTTCGTTGATGAGGGAGGCGGTGAGCGCGACGGCAAGGTCGAGCGCTTCCGGCTCGATAGCGTCTTCGAGAAGTGCCATGACCACTTCCTCCGTGGTGAGCGGCTCCAGAATCTGCGCGCCATCGGAAATCCAGCCCTCGTGGTCATAGCTCTCCTGAGCTACTTCCTCCACAACGCGAGCCAGGCGCTCCAGGTTCACCACTTGACCACTCGGGTCTAGGTCATCTGTCGTGCATATCGTGCATTCGCCGTCCTCTGCGAACGGCGACACGCGCTGAAGCAAGTGAACGTCCCCAATGTGCACCAGGCACATCGCGTCTTGGGTCGGCGAGACAGAGTCGAAGTGCATGTCATCATGATGCCGTAGCGCTTCCTGCGTGCGCGTCGTTGGTCATCAGAGTCGGTGGCTACCTCCAGAATGGGAACATGCGTCCGAACCTTGCCGTCGTCCCCGACACAGCGACGCTCCGCAAGGCGGCGGTGCGTTCTTCACGCCCGATGCAATCGCAGAGTTCACAACGAACTGGGCGGTCCGAACAGCGGACGACCTCGTCCTCGAACCCTCCTGCGGTGAAGCGGCCTTCCTGACGCAAGCCGTTCGCCGTCTCACGGAGCTTCAGGCAGCAACCAGCGGTTTCGCGGTGCCTCCTCGCGTCGATGGCGTCGAGATTCACGATGCCAGCGCGGCCGAAGCCGACCGTCTCGTGCGCGCTGCGGGCGGCGACCCGAACATCATCACGAGCGACTTCTTCCTGGTGGAACCCGAGCCGAAATATACGGCGGTCATTGGCAATCCTCCCTACATCCGGTTCCAGGACTTCTCCGGCGAAGCTCGAACTCGTAGCCGCGCGGCAGCGCTCCAGGCGGGCGTGAACATGAGCGGCCTCGCTTCGTCATGGGCCGCGTTCACGGTTCATTCGGCGCTGATGTTGCGCAAGGGCGGACGACTCGCCCTCGTTGTTCCGGCCGAGCTGCTCAGTGTGAACTACGCCGCCGAGGTTCGACGGTTCCTGTTCGACCGCTTCGCTCACGTAGACCTCGTCATGTTCACAGAACGCGTGTTCCCGGAGGTGCAGGAAGAAGTCGTCCTTCTGCTGGCCGATGGCTACGAAACGGGTAGCGCGAAGCACGCATCCATCTACCAGGCACAGAACGCGGCAGCCCTGTCGGAGACGCTCTCTGCGACAACCTGGACGCCGTCGGACCCGTCCGAGAAGTGGACACCTTCGCTACTCTCGGCTGACGCACTGAACGTCTACAGCGGGCTGCTGGCCAGCGGCGACTTCAGGCCCCTCGAAACTTGGGGCGATACGACCTTGGGCATGGTCACCGGGAACAACAAGTACTTCTCCATGTCCCCCGCGAAAGCAGCCGAGCTGGAGATTCCGCAGTCGGAGCTGTTGAAGCTCAGCCCTCCCGGAAGTAGGCCTCCAGTCGAGGTGGGTCGCCTCGTCTGCCGGGTAGCCGGGGGCGAGTTCACCGCCGCAGGCGTATTGGCCAGCGAACCACTGGGATTCCCAATCGAACGCAGGAAGTCGCGTCGCATCGCTCGCTCGGTCGAAAGCGCTTCGCAGATAGTCGAGGTTGCGTCGGTTGAGCGCGCCAGTCGGGTCTACGAGGTCATCAGGTTCTGCCACTACTCGACACTATTGCCCCCAGTAGCATCGATGGCATGAGCGATGAAGCGGCGCTGTCGATGAACGCGCACATCTCACAAGCTGAGACGGCTGAGGAGTTGTGGGCAGTCTGCGGGGCGTGGGGCGAGAAAGCCGAACGGCTTCAGGCTCTTGCCGACAGTGCGCCCTCTTCCGATTCCCGTCTCGTGGCGGACAATGCGGCAGTCACGGTCGGCGAGAAGTCGCTGGCGGTCACGCGGTACATGCAGGAACGTGCGCGGAACGCTGCCCGCATGCTCCGCGCCCTACGTCGCCTCGTCTTCACGACGAGGCCCGGCGAGTTCTTCATCGACAGCACGGTCATGTATCCGCTGATGCGCGCGGCGTTGGAAGACACCGCCGCGCTCCTGTGGTTGCAGTCTCCAGAGGGCCGCCCGGAACGGCTGACGCGCATCTTCCGCACTCTCGTCAGTGAGAACGTCTTCTACACGGAGAACAACCGGCTGCTGGGTGTCGCGGTATCCGGAGTGCCGGAAGCCGCCGGGGACTCAGAGAAGCTCACCGCGCACATGGAAGAGCAGAAGCGCGAGTCTGAGGAGCATTTTCGGCAGCTCGCGGAGGCGGTGGGTCTCGACGCATCCCAAGCTCTAAAGAAGACGTTCACGAGCACACCAGTGCAGGCGGAGTATGGCTCGGAGAGTGTTGAGTTCATCACCTGGAAGTTCCTCAGCGACCTTTCCCACTTCTCGTTCATGATGCTGCGGCATCTGGCGACATCGAGGGTTCCAGAATCGGATGCGCACCTAGAGCACGTCACCCTCCTCCAGTTCTCGCAGACCGTGAATCGTGTGTGCGACGATGCCGTTGAAGCGTTCGAACGGAGCCTCCAGCCCACCAACGCGTGACGCGGTGAGTCAGTCTTCCTCACCCGAGCTAGCGTCAATCACGTTGCGCTTCGGGATGTGCGGCAGGATGTATGGCTCGCCTGTGTATTCCTTCGGCGTGCCCTGGAGCGACATCGTAACCGGCGAAGGGTCCGGCAGACCGCTCGGCACGAAGCGCGCATCCTCTGGGTGGTGAAACAGCCTCAGGCTGGCGCTAACGGCCGTGTGCTCGTTGAAAATGCGCTCCATCGCGGTCGTTCCGGCCTGCGCAATGTCGAACTCCCCGGCCCTCACCTTCTCCACCGGGATGTCGTTGTCCATCATCAGGTTGGGGTCGTTCATGAGAAGCCCAAGTTTGCGCGTCAGCGGAAAGGTGATTCCCCACGCTGTCATCACACCGACGCCCATCCACGAGTCCTCATCATCCGGCTGGCGCACCAGTCCGACAGGCACATCCGAGAGGATGAGCGACCGCTGGTCGAAGCGGACCAGAGACCAGGGGCGACCACTCATGTACTTGAACAGCGTCTCGGCGATTTCGAGCGTCTGCTCGATGTGCGCGGCTGTTGAAATCTTGATGCGCGGGCCTTCAGGGCGCATCCCTTCGTCCCACAGCCTCGCGGCCGTTTCGTCGTCCACGTCGAGGCCCAGATTTATCTTGGCCCACCCCTTCACCCCAGCGCGGCCCCCGTACCCGATTTCCATGCGGGTGGCCTGCCTCGCGAGATTCTCCGAGTTCCGCCGCTGTTCCGGCCCACGGGCCATCTGAAGAGCAACGTAGTACGCAAGGCTGCCGCGCGATTCCTCATCGAGCGGCCACGTGCCTGAGGCGATATCCGCGAAGATACCCGCGACTTCGCCTTCGAGTTGCGAGAGCGCCTTCTCGAACACATCCGCACCGTCGGGGTGACCAGGCAGCGAGTACAGGTGGTTCTCGGCGGCTGCCTTCCGCACCGGCTGATTGTAGGAACGGTCCCCAGGCAGCTCGACAGTTGTGATGGTCTCGCCGTCAGCGAAGCCACGCAGGTGAAACTGCGGGACGTAGTGGTGGCGCTTCGCTGCGGGGCCAGGTGTTCCCATGACCCGAAGATACCGTCAGACTTCTCGACCGCCAGGTCGCCCCGCTCGGGTGTCGAGGCGCAGCGCTCAGAGGGTCGCATGCACGACCTCGGCGAGCAGTCCGCTCACATACGGAGCGCCTGGGCGAAAGCGTCGCGCAGGATGGCATCCTGACGGGCGCTGAGCGAGCACATGCCGCCTTCACCGTCATGACCGGCGAACAGCACCGCGCCTCGGGTGTCGTCACCGTGGTTGAGGTGCCACCCGAACGCGCGAAATACTGCCGTCGCCAGACTGTTCGGCTCGGAACCGTTCACGCGGCCCTCGTCGTCAAGCCACGCGTCGATGTCGTCGGAGAGCCGGATGACATCGACGAGTCGAACGTCCAGCGCCGCGTAGAGCGCCTGAAGATGTGTCCCGTCCCCTCCGGCGTCGGACGATAGCTCCACGGCCTCCAGAGCGTCGCTGGCGGGCCGGAGGACGAGGGTCTGGGCGGTCATGAGGGGCAGCGTAGCCGTGACCTCAGACGGTAAGTTGAGCCGCATGTTCCTCAAGACGGATAGCTGTGGAAAGCACGCTTGGCTCGCACATGCCGCAGCACACGAGGCGGGTCATGCCACAGCGGCTTTGGTCCTAGGGTTTGAGTTCATCGAAGTGAAGATTCCCCGTGAGCACATTGCGCGCGCCAAGCTTGCAGATGCAGGAATCGTGGTTGCCGGTGGCGTCCAGATGCACGGACTTCCGGATACCTGGGTGCCCGGGCGGGAGGAAGATGCACTTGCCTACTTCGCGGCTGGCTCGCGTTCGGAGTCGATGCTGCTCGGAGACAACCTGGCGAGCGGACTGAAGGGCGACTTGGACCAATGGCTGTTCGGCATTGGTCGTCCAAGCGGAATACCGGAAGATGAATCGGAGCCGATACAGAAGCGCGCTTTCGAGCACGTAGAAGCGTTGCTTGTCGAGCATCGTCCTGCTTTGAAGCGTATCGCCAGAGGGTTGTACGCACCCCTGCTACCCGGAGCGAAGGACTCGGTTCTCGGCCCAGACGAGCCGCTCGTCCTGTCGCACGACGAACTTCGCCGAATGTTCGAAGGCGTCAGCCCGCGTTAGCGCTCATCACGAGAGAGGCTTGCGAACCCACGCAGCTCGTCTACCGACTCGATGTCGCTGAGGACTACGGCTGCAAGTATTGGGTCCGTCGTTACGTCATCAGGCTATCGCTCCTACTCTAACCAGCGCCCGCTTAGACGAGGTGTTTGCGCGCACTCTGCGCCGCCCGACGGAACCTTTTGTTCTCGTGGAACAGCGTCAGGCAGTCGGCGTCGGACACGCCCAGGGCGCGCAGGACGTGCAGCAGAACGATGACCGCGGTGACTTCGGCGACTGCATCAAGGGCTTCGATTTCGGCGCTTCCTGCCGTTCCGGAATGCGCCACCTTGTTCCGCGCGCTCGTTGCTTCTTCAAGCCACACCGACTCCTTGATGCGCAAGGCCTTCTGAAGCTCTTCCGGTAGTCCACGGAATAGTGCCCGAAGACGCTGGCGCAACGTGTGCCGATTGTCAGAGAGCTTGGCCCCCACAGAGTCTTTGTGCTCATCCGGAACAGCGGCTTCGACGATAGCCAACAGCCTCTCGTGCTCCTCATCCGAGATGGGCGGCTCAGGGTTGGTCCCGCGATGGAAGGATTCCGCTGCGGAGACAGCAGCAAGCACGCGGTCGGCGATGCGGCTCGTCGAACCTGCGAACACATCGGTCAACAGTCCGACGGCCGGTTCCTGCTCCGCCACCAAGTCGAACCAAGCGGGTAGGAAGATTTCCGGCGCAACTCGTGCAGCGGTAAACACATAGTCGTGTACTGGCACGGCGAGGGCATCCGGCCTGGGAATCGTGACCGGGCGGAAGAGTACATCCACGATTGCGGGACTGCTCTCGTGTGGGTGTCCCTCGGGCAGCTCGGTGTCCACGAGAGGAACCTCGGCTTGAATCGAGATGACGCCGCAGGCGTCCAACGATGCCAAGGATACGAGCTGGCAAAGCTTCGTTGCCAATGCGAACACGTACCCGAGGGCGACGGGAGAGTCTGGCGTGATGTCGAGGTACACCGTCTCCGCAAGTTGGCCGGTGAAGCTGCGTCTAGTTGCTTTCGCCGACGGCAGGTCATACCAACGGTGGATTCTGGTAACACCCTCGCGCGTCTGGAACTCAGCAAGTGGAACCAGGTCGAGGCTCACGCTACCGCCGCCGGTCGGACGGTCGTTGTCGTCCAAGAGCCAGTTGGAAGCGATACCGCTGAACGAGGCGAACTGCGTCAAGTTCTCGACCTCAAAGCGCGCGCGCGAAACGTAACCCGCTGCTTCCTCGGACACATACTCTCCGACGAGAGCGACTTCGGCTCGGTATGTCATCTCTCCGAGCTTGTCGCCCGAGTGTGGCTCGCCAGACACTAGGGCAACGTTCCGGAGAGTGAAGCGGACTCCCCCGGCGAGGCCGTATACGACTGGCCAGTCTCGGGTTGTTGTCTGCTGGGCGCTGAGACCAGGAAGAATCTCGGCATACGTGCGGTACTCCCAGCCTTGCACCAGCACGAGGACCGGCCCGTCAGTCGGGCTGAACGTCAACGTGCCTTGGTGGCGCTTGTCCTCGCCAGAGACCCACCACTCGCCGCTCCAGCGACCACTTTCAGCCAGATTCATCCTCGCCATGCTTCGCCCCATGTTCTCGCCCAAACGCACCATACGGGTCAACATAGGGTCCCGCCCCGACCTATCGGAACGAGACGGGGACAGCGCGCTCCGTTATCCGGCTCGTGGACCCCAGAGCTGCTCGCTCACCCATTCTTCCCGTGCGGCTTCCCTCGCGGCCTCGACGGCTTCGTAGTGGTCATCGAGCGCTTCAAGATGGCGCTCGATGTCGGACTGCTGGATGTGTCGGTAGATGCGCGTGATTTCAACGTTCGAGTGACCGACAATCTCACCGATAAGTTCGAGGCTCACGCCTTGCAGAGCGAGTGCGCTGACGGCGAGGTGGCGGGTCTTGTGTGCCGAGCCATCGAAATCCGCATGACCCGCCGCAGCCAGCAGCTCGTGCCACCGCTTCCCATCACTCTGCGGACGGAACGGCTTACCCTTCTCGGTCGTGAAGACAAGCTTTGAGAGGTCATCTCGCAGCGCCTCTTGCTGCGCCCACTCCCCTGGGTACTTACGCTTCCATTCAAGCTGTCGTTCGAACTGAGTGCGGAGTAGCTCCCGCATGCGGCGGGTGAGCGGCAGACTGCGTTCCCTCTTCGATTTCGTCCACTTGACGATTTCGATGCGCGGTGTCGGCGGCGCGCCGTGACGCGGGCAGTAACGGGCCTGCACGCCGCACGCCCACTGCCCGTCCTTGCCTGACTTGCAGCCTGGCCCGTGCTTGATGTCCCTTCGGGCAAGTTGTTGTGAGATGACTAGGCGCGGCTGGCGGCTATCGCCATCGGTCACTCCGGAGATGCGGTCCCAGGTGATGCCCAGCGCTTCACCGCCTCGGATGCCTGTCTGGAGGGCGAGGTTGAACCGAACCTGTTCAACCTCCCACTCCGGCCGACGCAGCGTTCTCGTCAGGTCAATGACGATGCCGTCCGGGATGAGAAGCGTGGTCGCAGCGCCGCGCTTCGGCTTGTCAGTATCCCGAATGTCATCCATGGGGTTCCGGGGTATCTTGCCGTCGTAGACGGCGTCCTGAAGGACGATGTGAAGGGTCTTCCAGATATCCCGTGTCTGTTCTGGGCCGTACTTCTGCCCCTTGGACTTCCCCTTCTCGATGGTCTTCTCGGGCATGACCTTCTCGAACAGTCGTCGGACGTCATCTCGGCTGAGGTCCACTAGGCGCTTGTCTCCGAGAACAGGCAGAACGTGCAGACGCATCCGCGTGAGGTGTCCGCGAGCCGTGTTTGGACGGTACTCGAAGTGCCGCTTCGACTTGGTCCAGGTGTCCCAGAAGTACTCGCTAAGCGTCTCCGTGGCCCGCTGTTCCCTCAACGCTGCCGCAGGGTTTCTCACCTCTTTGAACCGCGCGATGCGCTTTTCCAAGTTCGCATGGGCGATGCGCGGCGTGCTGCCCTCAGCGACGAGCACCTTGACGCCTTCGCGTTCGACGCCCGAGTCATCACGGTGCATCCAAGGGATACGGCGCGACACATTCCAGATAGTGCGCGTTTCTTCCGTCTTCACCCATTTCCCCGTCTCGGGGTCGCGGCGGCGAACGGGTTTCTGCTCGCTCCACTCCCCTCCGGTACCGTCAGAACGGCGCTTCACAGGCGACATGCGGCTCAGTCTAGGCCGGACCTAAGATGCGGACGCAGCGAGTCGCTACACGAGTCGCTACACGTGAAGCGACAACATTCGGAGTTGAAACCGCCCGGAAACGAAGAAAACCCCCGGTAAACCGGGGGTTTTCTTGATTCTGACCAGCGCCAGATTGTGTTGTGTGACCCCAGCGGGATTCGAACCCGCGTTACCGCCGTGAGAGGGCAGCGTACTAGGCCGCTATACGATGGGGCCGTCTGGCGGAACGTTTCCGTGCCGCGACAACTGTTCAAGTATGCCACGACGATTCTCACGTCGCCAAATCGAGCGGGACGGTCTTCAGATCCCGGGCGTGGCGCACCTGCCGAGGGGTTTGCCACGGCGCCCCTGAAGGAGTTGACTCATCTCATGCGCGTCACCAAATTCGAACATGCCGCTCTTCGCATCCAGCAGGGCGATGACGTCCTTCTCCTCGACCCGGGCTCGTTCACCTCTCCCCTGAACGATCTCTCGGGTCTCGTCGCTGTCGTGATCACTCACGAGCACCCCGACCATTGGACCCCCGAGCACCTGGATCGGATCCTGCGCGCAGCCCCCGGCACCCCGATCTACGCCCCGGCGGGCGTCGCGCGCGCGGCCGACGGCTATGACATCTCCGTGGTCGCTCCGGGCGAGACGGTGGAGGTCGGTGCGTTCACGCTCCGCTTCTTCGGCGGCACGCATGAGGTGATCCACTCGTCACTGCCGGTGGTCGAGAACGTCGGCGTGCTGATCAACGATGTCTTCTACTATCCGGGCGACTCGTACGCGATCCCCGAGGGCGTCGAGGTCGGCACTCTCGCGGCACCGCTCGGCGCGCCGTGGCTGAAGATCGGCGAGGCCATGGACTACGTCCTGGCCGTGAAACCACGGCGGGCGTTCGGCACTCACGACATGACGCTGTCCGTCGCGGGCAAGACGATGCACCGGCAGCGGCTGCAGTGGGCGACCGAGCAGGGCGGCGGCGAGTTCTCGATACTCGAACCGGGCGACTCGCTCGACATCTGACGTGGCGGACTCCCCCTCTGCCGAGTACTCGCTCAACGAGGGCGGCGTACGAGATCTCCTCCGAAGCACGGACCCCGCCCTCGCCGAGCTTCCGCTGAGGCTGTTCGCCGACGGCTGGGACAACTCGATGTGGCGCCTCGGCTCCGAACTCGCCGTGCGGCTGCCTCGACGCGATCTCTCGGTGCCGCTCATCACCCACGAGCAGCGTGCCCTGCGCACGATCGGGCCGGCTCTCGCCGCCGTCGGCATCCGTGCGCCCGTCCCCGTGATCGTGGGCGAGCCGAGCGCGCACTTTCCGCGACCCTGGTCCGTTCTGCCCTGGATCCCCGGAACGACGGCGCTCGCCTCCTCCCGCCCGGACAACGCGACCTGGGCGCCCCGACTCGCGGACGCCCTGCGCGCGCTGCACGTGGCCGCGCCGGTCGATGCTCCCCGCAACCCGGTGCGCGGACGCGCCCTGTCCACTCGAGACGCCGCCATTCGGCCACGTCTGGACGCGTTCGACCGCCGGACGGCACTGCGCGACGCCTGGGCGGCGGCACTCGCAGCGCCGCCCGCATCGGAGCAGGTCTGGATCCATGGCGATCTGCACCCGGGCAACGTGCTCGTCGCCGACGGCACGCTCACCGCGCTCATCGACTTCGGCGATGTCACGGTCGGCGACCCCGCCTACGACCTCGCCTCGTCCTGGATGCTCTTCGACGCCTGCGGCCGAGAGGCATTCCGGCGAGCGACGAGGGAGCGTTACGACGACGCCACCTGGACCCGCGCGCGAGGCTGGGCGGCGTACATCGCCCTCGTCCTGATGACTCAGAGCGATGACAGGCCCGAGTACTTCGCCGTCGGAGTGAGCACGGCCGACGCGCTCGAAGAGGACTAGCTCTGCGCGGCTCGAACGCGCAGAGCTCGCGCCAGGTGGTCGCGCTGTTCGATGACGATCCGGCGCAGAGCGGCGGGCGCCGTGTCGTTGTCCGCGAGCCAGGCATCCACGGCATCGAGTGTGGGCGAGGCGGGGAAGAGTCCGACCACGAGGCGTTGCGCCAGCTCGATGCTCCGTGTCGCCCACGCATCGCCGATCCGCCCGAAGTACTCGGCATCGAACCTCTCGATGAGATCGCGGCGTCCTCCGGCTCGGAACCCGCCGATCACCGCGTCGAGATGATCGTTGCTGAGCGATCCGTCGTTCCACGCCGCGTCCCAGGCGGCAGCCCGGACGTCCGGTTCGGGACGCGAGGCCAGGGCCCTGCGGGCAGCGGTGCGTCCGCTGCCCGTGTCGTCGGACTCCAGCTCCGCGGCCACCGCATCGGCATCCGCGTGTCCCGTGGTGACGAGGGCGGTGAGGAGCTGCCACCGCAGATCCGGGTCGATCGTGAGCCCGTCGGGGGCATCGCCATGCAGGATCGCGCGGATGTCGTCTGCACGCACATCGTCGAAAGCTGATGCCGATGCGAGCGCACGCGCCCAGGAGAGCTGTGCATCGCTGCCGGCATCGGATGCCTGGAGCGCAGTCCACGCGGTCTCGACCCATGCTGTCGACTCACGCTGTCGCGCGTCATCGCTCGCGTAGTTGCGGATCGCGAAGAGCGTATTCGCGAGGATGCCGGCGAGAAGGCCGATGTTCGACTCCCGCGGAGCGTGGGCACGAACGATCTCGGCGTACCGAGCGACCGCGAGCTCGCCGTCGCGGGTGGCGTTCCAGAGCGATGACCAGATGACAGCCCTGGCGAGAGGATCGTCGAGCGAAGACAGTGATTCCCGCACCGTCGCCAGAGAGGCGTCATCGAGACGCACCTTGGCATAGGTGAGGTCGTCATCATTGAGGAGCACGAGATCCGCAGCCGGGATGATGACCGGTGTCCGCTCGTCGTGGATGTCGAGCGCGATCTGATCGCGACGGACGACCCTCCCGTCGACACGATCGTAGAGACCGATACGCAGGCGGTGCGGCCGCGGGTCGCTCTGCATGACGGCGGCGCCGCCGTCGGCATCCCGCTCCACCCACAGCGTCGAGACCCCGGTGGTCTGCAACCAGGCACGCGACCAATCGGTCATGTCCCGCCCGGAGACCGCGCTCAACTGCACGAGGAAGTCCTCGAGGGTCGTGTTGCCGAAGGCGTTCGCCGCGAAGTACCGCCGCGCGCCCTCGAAGAACGCCTCGTCGCCGACGAACGCGACGAGCTGCTTGAGCACGGCGGCACCCTTGGCGTAGGTGATGCCGTCGAAGTTCAGCTTCGCCGCCTCGAGATCGGGGATGTCCGCGACGATCGGGTGCGTCGTGGGCAACTGGTCCTGCTGGTACGCCCACGCTTTGCGGTTCGCCGCGAATTTCACCCAGGCGTCGTGGAAGCGCGTCGCCACCGCCGAGGCATGCGAACCCATGTAGTCGGCGAACGACTCCTTGAGCCACAGATCGTCCCACCACTTCATCGTGACCAGGTCGCCGAACCACATGTGCGCCATCTCATGCAGGATCGTGTTCGCGCGAGCGGCACGCTGGGCATCCGTAGCGGCCCCTCGCGACAGGTAGGACTCTGTGAATGTCACGAGGCCGGGGTTCTCCATCGCGCCGAGGTTGTATTCGGGCACGAAGATCTGGTCGTACTTGCCCCACGGATAGGGGTAGGCGAACGCGTCGGTGAAGAAATCGAGACCCTGGCGGGTGATCTCGAGGATCTCGTCCGACTCCAGGTACTGCGCGAGGGACTGTCGCGCGAACAGGCCCAGCGCGATGCGCTGATCGTCGCGCTGCCACTCGCCGTCGACTCGAGCGTAGGGTCCCGCCGCGATGGACGTGATGTAGCTGGAGATCGGAAGAGTAGGAGCGAACTCGACACGTTGCACGCCGACGCCGGCGTCGACGCTGACCGCCGCCTGGTTCGACAGCACCTGCCAACCCGCCGGAGCATCGATCACGAACGTGTAGGGCGCCTTGATGTCGGGCTGCTCGAAGCAGGCCATCACCCGTCGCGCGTCGGCGGGCTCGTACTGCGTGTAGAGGTAGGTGCGGTCGTCGACCGGGTCGTGGAACCGGTGCAGGCCTTCGCCGGATCGGCTGTAGCTCGCGACAGCTTCGACACGGACGACGTTCTCGGTCCCGAGGCCGCTCAGCTCGATGCGCGACCCGTCGTAGACGACATCGCGGTCGACGCCGTTGACGACGACCCTCTCGACGCTCTCTCCGATGAAGTCCACCCAGGTCGAGTCCGCCGTCGCGGTGAAATCCAGGGTCGTGGTCGTGGAGAACCCGCTGCGTGCCCGCTCCGGCGCACCCGTGAGGTCGAGTTCTACGCGGATGCTGCGCACGGAGACGGCGGCGGATCGCGCCGCGGTCTCCTCTCGGGAGAGATTGGCTGTGTCCATGCCTCCATCCTTTCATCCGCGTTCCCGCCCTGCCGAACCTACGTACGTTGCCTCACGCAACAGAAGAGCGTAGAGTTGCGCTATGCAACATGAGACTGGGTCAGACGAACGCCGAACCGACAGCGCCGCCGTCCTGAAGTCGCTCGTCGCCATCACGCGGCGCGGCCTGGTCGACGCCCGCGCGGGAGAGCCGACGCTCTCGATGACCGACCAGTCCATCGTCATGGCGATCGCCGACCAGCCCGGGATCCGGTCGACGGACATCGCCCGGATGTTCCGACTGAACCGCTCGACCGTTTCACGTCAGCTGTCCGCACTCATGTCTCTCGGCCTCGTGCAGGAGGCCCCTTCGAACTCCGGACGCGGCCGACCGCTCGAGCTGACCGCCGAGGGCGAAGAGGCATTCCGCGGCACACTGCGATCGCTGCAGGACGTCATCGACGCCCATCTCGCGCAGTGGACGGATGACGAGGTGCAGCGCTTCGCGCATGATCTCCGGCGTTTCGACAGCGGCGACGAACAAGCCTGACCACGGCCCACAAGGCCACCAGAGGAAGAAGAGAAATGAAGAACATCACTGTTCTCGGCACCGGCGTGCTCGGATCGCAGATCGCGTTCCAGACCGCCTTCCACGGTTTCGACGTCGTCGCATACGACATCGATCAGTCCGCGCTCGATCGCGCGGCCGAACGACTCGAAGATCTCGCCTCGCGCTACGTCGCAGACGGCGTGGAGAATGCCGCTGACGGCGGCGCGAATGCCGCGATCGACCGCATCCGGCTCACCTCCGACCTCGCGGATGCAGCCGCTGCGGCTGACCTCATCATCGAGGCGGTGCCCGAGAGCCTCGAACTCAAGCAGAGCATCTACCGGACCCTCGCCGACGCCGCACCGGCGACCACGATCTTCGCGACCAACTCCTCGACCCTCCTGCCGAGCGCGCTCGCGGAATCGACGGGTCGCCCCGACCGGTTCCTCGCCCTCCACTTCGCGAACGAGATCTGGTCGCACAACACCGCCGAGGTCATGGGAACCCCCGCAACCGACCCCACCGTCTACGAGACGGTCGTCGAGTTCGCGACGCAGATCGGGATGGTCCCCATCCAGATCAAGAAGGAGAAGGCGGGCTACCTGCTGAACTCGCTGCTCGTGCCCTTCCTCCAGGCCGGGGCCGAGCTGCTCGTCGACGGCATCGCCGAGCCCGCGGACATCGACGCGACCTGGCGGATCGGCACGGGCGCGCCGGCAGGCCCCTTCGAGATCTACGACATCGTCGGTCTGACGACCGCCTACAACATCTCGCGCATGGGCGGCGAGAAGCAGCAGCGCTTCGCAGACCTGCTCAAGGAGCAGTACATCGACCACGGCAAGCTGGGGGTCGCGACGGGCGAGGGTTTCTACACCTACCCTCGCGAGAGCTGACGCCCCTCACCGCCCGAGGAGCTTGCGGATGGCAGTCTCCGGCGACACCGACAGGTCGAGAGTGCGACCGCGCGCGTAGAGCCGGAAGACCCGCGGGTCGATGTAGCTCCCTCGGGCGACCGCGAGAGTGTTGCCGAGCGCCGACGCCGTGGCCTGCACAGCGAGGCGCTCGGCGCGCCGTCGATCGGTCTTCGTCTCGAGTCGGCCGATCCGCGCCAGCGCGTCCGCCGCGAGGATCGTACCGTGCAGCGTGCGGAAGTCCTTCGCGGTGAACGACGATCCCGCCACCTGCCGTAGATAGTCGTTGACCTCGCTCGAGGTGAGTCGCACCCGGCGACGGCCCTTGCGATAGGCGAGCAGCGGAGCCTTCGGCGAACCGACGGCGAACTCCGACAGCGCCTCGGCGAGCGGCGCATCGGTGATCTCGATCGAGGCGAGCTGCTTGCTCTTCGCAGGGAAGCTGAGCGCGACCGTACTCCCGTCGATCCGCACGTCCCGTCGCCGAAGCGTGCTCAGGCCGCGACTGCCGTGTTTCACCAGGTAACGCTCCGAGCCGATGCGCAGTGCAGCGTCGTCCAGCAGCCGGAAGGAGACGGCGAGGGCGCGGTCACGTGTCAGTCCCGGTTCACCGATGGCACGGGTGACCTTCGCCCTGGCGGCGGGCAGCGCCTCGGCCAGTTTGAGCGCCCGGGCGAACTTGCGCTGATCTCTGCCGGTGCGCCAGAGGGGATGGTAGAGATACTGACGTCTGCCCGCATCGTCTGTGCCGACCGCCTGAATGTGAGCGAGGGGGTCGGCGGCGATCCACACGTCTTTCCACGCGGGAGGTATCGCGAGGTCCCGGATGCGCTCTCGATCGGCCTCGGCCACGGGCGTGTTGCCGGCATCGACGTATCGGAAGCCGGAGCCCGATCGCACGCGTCGAATTCCCGGCGTCTCGCCGGGGACGACTCTCGTGAGTGCCATTGGCATCCTCCCTGTCATGCCGCGTCGGGCATCTGCGATCACGATGCCCGCCCCGGCGCCGGCAGTGAAGGGCATGGCGCGACACGGGCGCGCTCTGCTAGGCGATATCTCCCTCCGGACGGCATGCTCCGTCGGCAGCGGCATCGCGCCGATCGATTGTCCGGGCACCCGATGGTCTGCCATCCTCGTGACTATGGCGATGTCATTCGAGGAGTTCCGTGCGTCCCTGACCCGTGCAGATCTGCGCGCCCCACTCGGGTTGCAGCTCACCGACCTCGAAGCCCGACAGGTGGCCGACGATACCGCGTCCGCTCAGAGCTGGTACGCCTACTGGGTGTCGACCCAGCCGACCGCTCCCCCGCCGCCCACCGGCCCCGCATACGACGCACCTCCTCCGGCGTACGACGCACCTCCTCCCGCATACGACACGGCGCCCGTGTACGCCACGCAGGCCCCGGCGCCAGCAGGCCCGCCGGTGTACCCGGGATACACGGCCGCGCCCGACGGCCCTCCGGGTCAGAAGAGGCGTGTCGGTCTCTGGGTGGCGCTCTCGATCGTGGGCGCGCTCCTTCTCATCGCCGCGATCGTCGTGATCTTCGCCTTCGCCACGGCGCGACACTGGACCAAGACCGATGTACCCGAGCAGCCGGAGACCTTCCGCAGCGAGGAGTACGAGACCGGGCGCTACGACGTCACGATGGACGACGTGAACCCCTGCAGCGTGAACCAGGACTGGACGGACTGCACGAACCTCATGGTCGCGACCTACACGGCAGCCTGCGTCGATGTCGAGCTCACCGAGAGCGCGACCCGCCTGTGCGCCGAGTACAGCGCGGCGATAGACGAGATGAAGGCGCAGGACGGCGACGGCTACTTCGTGGCCACGCTCGGCAGCTATGGCAGCCTTCACCGGACGCCTGAGATCGATACACGTCAGGTGTCGAACGACGACTACGAGCCGGCCGTCACGCACGAAGCGGTGTGCTACCTCGGGTTCATCGGAGAGTGCGAGTAGGCACGCATCCAGTAACGACAAAACCCCCGCCTGAGCGGGGGTTTTTGTCTTGCTGGGGTACCTGGACTCGAACCAAGAACAACGGAACCAGAAACCGCCGTGTTGCCAATTACACCATACCCCAAGGGCGAAACCGGAGTCTCGCACCGAGAGTCAAGCTTACCCGAGCCGCGGCCCTAATGCCAAAACGCCGCCGTTCGTCCGGGCGCGTCGCGGGCGGGGATGACGAGGGAGAGCACTCATCGGCGACTCTCCCTCGTCGACCAGGCCGTCTCAGCCGGCCAGGAACTCCGACAGCAACCGGAGCCGTCGCAGCGACTCGTCCTTGCCCAGGAGCTCCATGGATTCGAACAGCGGCGGCGAGATGCGGCGTCCCGTGATCGCGACACGCGGAGGACCGTAGGCGACACGCGGCTTGAGCTCGAGGCTCTCGACGAGCGCCGCTGCGAGAGCCTCCTGAATCTTCTCGGGCGTGAAGCCGGTCACCGGCTCGAGAGCCACCACGCACGCGTCGAGCACCTCGCCGGCGTTCGCAGGGAGCCCCTTGAGCGCGTCGGCGTCATACGAGACGTCGTCGGAGAAGAGGAAGCCGACCATGCCGGGCACGTCGCCGAGCAACTGCACGCGCTCCTGCACGAGCGGGGCGACCCGGAAGGCGAGCACGAGCTCTTCGTGAGTCGGCTCGTCGAAGAGGCCGGCGGCCGCGAGGTACGGGATCGTCCTCTCGGCGAAGTCCTTCTCGTCGAGCTTGCGGATGTGGTCGCCGTTGATCGACTCGGCCTTCTTCTGGTCGAACCGAGCCGGGTTCGGGTTGACGTCCACGATGTCGAACGCCTCGGTGAACTCCTCGAGCGTGAAGACATCGCGGTCGTGACCGATGGACCAGCCGAGCAGCGCCAGATAGTTCAGGAGACCCTCGTGGATGAATCCGCGATCCCGGTGGAGGAAAAGATCCGCCTGAGGGTCGCGCTTGGAGAGCTTCTTGTTACCCGTCTCGCCGAGCACGAGCGGCATGTGAGCGAACCGCGGGACGAACGTGGTGACGCCGGCGTCGATCAGGGCCGCGTACAGCGCGAGCTGACGAGCCGTGGAGGGCATCAGGTCTTCGCCGCGCAGAACGTGCGTGATGCCCATGAGCGCGTCGTCGACGGGATTCACGAACGTGTAGAGCGGGATCCCGTTCGGACGCACCACCACGAAGTCCGGGAAGGAACCGGCGGGGAAGGTCACCTCACCGCGGATCAGATCGACGTAGGTGAGGTCCTCGTCCGGCACGCGCAGTCGGAGTGCCGGCTGACGACCCTCCGCGCGGAAGGCGTCCTTCTGCTCGGTCGTGAGATCCCGGTCGTGATTGTCGTAGCCGAGCTGCTTCGCGCGTCCGGCCGCCTCGTTGCGGGCGTCGATCTCCTCCGCCGTGGAGAAGCTCTCGTACAGGGCGCCGGAGGCGAGGAGCTTGTCGATCACGCCGCGATAGATGTCGTGACGCTCGGACTGGCGGTACGGGGCATGCGGCCCTCCGACCTCGACGCCCTCATCCCAGTCGATCTTGAGCCAGGTCAGAGCGTCGACGAGCTGGCGGAAGCTCTCCTCACTGTCGCGCGCGGCGTCGGTGTCCTCGATGCGGAACACCATCTTCCCGCCGTTGTGGCGGGCGTACGCCCAGTTGAAGAGGGCCGTGCGGACCATGCCGACGTGCGGCAGTCCGGTGGGCGAGGGGCAGAAGCGGACGCGTACGTCGGAGCCGCTGGCGGTCGTGGTGAGGGGGTGCGGGGTAGCCATATCCCCTCGATTCTAGTTGCCGGGTGGCGTCTCGACCTCCCCGATCGCCAGCGGTCGCGGGCCGCTCAGGAGGGGTCACCGTGGGTAACAGTCCCTCACCCTGGGTAACAACCCGCATTCGACGCCGACGCGCTCCTATCGTTGCCGCATCGACCAACCGGAAGGGTGACAACATGACAATCACGGATGCAGTGACGACGGGCCTCAGCGATCGCTGGCGCGGCACGCCAAGACCTCAGACCAGCCTCGAGTGGATCGACCGCGCCGAGGAGGTGGCCGACATCCTCGCGGTGGATGCCGTCGAGCGGGACCGCGCGAATGCGACCCCTCGGGCCGAGGTCCAGCTGCTCAAGGACTCGGGGCTGGTCACCCTGCTCGGCCCTCGCGCCCACGGCGGCGCCGGTGAGAGCTGGGACACCGCCTACAAGGTGATCAGGGCGGTGGCCCGCGGCGACGGGTCGATCGGACAGGTCCTCGGGTATCACTACCTCTGGGCGTGGGCGGCCCGTCTCGTCGGAACCGAAGAGCAGATCGCCGCGGTCGAGGAGCTGTACACCGCGAACGACTTCGTCTTCGGCGGCGCGGTCAACCCGCGCGACTCCGACTTGGTGATCCGCGAAGACGGCGATGATCTCGTGTTCTCCGGGCGCAAGTCCTTCTCGACGGGCGGCCAGATCTCGGACCTGACCGTCCTCGAAGGCGTCCTCGAAGGCACCGAGACGCACATCTTCGCGATCGTCCCCACGGCTCAGGAGGGGATCGTCTTCGGAGACGACTGGGACAACCTGGGGCAGCGACTCACCGAATCGGGCTCGGTCGAGATCCGCGACGTCCGCGTCCCCTGGGCGGCGGCAGCCGGCTTCGTCGACCGGGTGTTCCGCCCCTTGACCTACAACACTCTGAACGTGCCGACCATCCAGCTCGTCTTCGCGAACTTCTACCTCGGCATCGCACAGGGCGCCCTCGAGACGGCATCCGCCTACACGCGATCTGTGACCCGCCCGTGGCCGTACGGCGGCGATGACAAGCAGCACGCGACAGACGAGTGGTATCTGCTCGAAGGCTATGGCGAGCTGGCATCGAAGCTGTGGGCCGACGAAGCGCTGCTCGATGCCGTGGGCGCCGAGATCAGTGCGGTGCTGCACGCCCCGCGCGAAGAACTCACTGCACGTCGACGTGGCGAGATCGCCGTGCGCATCGCGGCGGGGAAGCTGCGCATCGTCGACGACGGCCTGGAGGTCGCCACGAAGATCTACGAGCTCACCGGCGCCAGGGCCTCGGCCAATTCGGTCGGCCTCGACATCTTCTGGCGCAACCTGCGCACGCACAGCCTGCACGACCCGATCGCGTACAAGAAGCGGGAGGTCGGCGACTACGTGCTGCGCAACGAGGTGCCTGAGCCGACCTGGTACACCTGATCGCCGCGATTCAGGTGCTCCTCGGTGCCGCGCTCACGGAGGCGGTCGCGGCACCGGGGAGCCCTGGGCATTCTGCCCTGGGCGGTCTCAGCCTCGCGGCGCGACGGCGACCGCCGCAGAATGCGCCAGCGGCAGGCGTCCGGCGATCGACCGCTCGGCGCACACGAGCTCGAAGGCCGCGCGGAACGAGCGCCGATCGGTGTCGTCGAGCGCACGGTAGAACTGACCGGCTCCCCCGACGCCTCCCTCGGCGGACGCCCACAGCGCAGTCGCATCGGCCGACCACGTCCAGGTGATCTCAGACACCTGCGGGCGCGGCCAGCCCGCGTCGTCGAGCATCCTCGCGAAGCCGTCGACGGTGCGCTCGAAGTCCTTCTCCGGCGGCAGTCGCTCCCCCGTCGCAGGAATGAGTGCCGCACGCTCGCACACCTCCCGCCAGAGCCAGGTGGGCGAGTTCGTCCAGATCGTCGCCGACACCAGATCTGCGGAGACGCGGAGGAGCTCCGCCGCGGATGCTCGGGGGTCGGCGACGTGGTTCAGCACGAAGTTCGCCACGACGACGTCGAACTGGCCGTCCTCGAAAGGCAGGTCAGGCAGCGTTCCGTCGTGCACCGGAATCGCGGGATGCTCGCGCAGCGCGACGTCTCGCATCGTCGGCTCGGGCTCGCATCCGGTCGCATCCCAGCCGGCATCGGCGAATGCGGCCGTGAGCATTCCCGTGCCCGACCCCACGTCGAGCAGCGTCCGCTCCCCAGGGGTTCCGAACGCTCCGAGCAGGGCCTCCGCGGTCCCGACGCAGAGCGACGCGTAGGAGTCGGCGTATGCGCGCCCGGTGCCCGTCCAGTCCTTCATCCGCGCGAGCGGCCGAGCGGCGACAGCGCGACGATGGCGATGACGATCACCGATGCCGCGATCCCGAGCCCTGCGTACTGGAAGTTCGCGAGCACCACACCCGCGAGCACAGCGCCTGCTGCGGCCGAGAGGCTCATCAGCGAATCGCTGCGGCCCTGCCTGCGCGTGCGGATCTCGGGGGCACTCGACTCGGTCAGCAGCGCGGCCCCTGCCACCGTCGCCGCGCTCCATCCGAGTCCCAGCAGGATGAGAGCGACGATCACGCCCCACTCCCGATCGTTCGCGAAGACGGCGAACGCGAGCGCCCCGCCGAGAAGGATCTGCCCCAGCAGAACCACGCGCAGCCGGCCCCATCTGTCGGCGAGGATGCCGAAGACGGGCGACAGCGCGTACATGCCTCCGACGTGCAGGGCGATCGTGATGCCCACGAGAGCCGAGACATCGGCCGGGGTGGGCGCCATGCCGTGTGCACCGTGCGCCATATGGGCGAGGTGGACCGGGGTCATCGCCATGACGGAGGCCATCACCACGTGCGAACCGGCCACCGCGAACATCGCGTAGCGCGCGACCACAGGTCGGTCAGCGACGACGGCGCCCGTCGCCTTCGCGGCCGCCGAGGCGAGCCGCTGCGCTGCCAGAAGCGGGTCGGGCCGGAGCGCCACGAGGTACAGGACGAGCGCGACGCACTGAGCGACGAACGAGAAGGCGTAGGAACCGGTCTGTGGCGGCATGCCGATCGCCGCCCCGACGATCTCCCCCGGCCCCAGCAGCAACGGCCCAGCGACACCGCCGATGGTGGTCGCCCAGACCACGATCGAGAGATCCCTTCCGCGATGCCGTGGTGCGGCGAGGTCGGTCGCGGCGAACCGCGACTGCAGATTGCCCGCATTGCCGGCGCCGATCATCAGGATGCCGACGAGCAGCAGCGGGAACACCCGCAACGACGCCGCGAGGATCACCACCGCGATGCCGACGAGTGCGAAAAGATTTCCCAAGGTGAGGGCTCGGCGTCGGCCCATCTTGGCAGCCAGGCGCGCGAGCGGGATGGCGCACAGCGCGGCCCCGAGGGTGACCGACGCCGTCGCGAGCCCCGAGAGGGCGTCGCTGCCCGAGATGTCGGCCGCGAGCAGAGCGCCGAGAGACACCGTCGCCCCGAAGGCGATCCCGCCCAGCACCTGCCCTGTGGAGAGAACCAGCACGGTTCGCCGCTGCACCGCCGCCTGCTGAGCAGCCGTGAGGGCGACGACGGTCATGACGCGCGCACGGCGTCGCGCACGGTGTTGCGCAGGATACCCAGTCCGGTGATCTCGACCTCGACGGTGTCCCCGGCGACGAACTCCCCCACACCTGCCGGCGTACCCGTGAGGATGACGTCGCCGGGGAGCAGCGTGAAGGCCGCCGAGGCATGCTCGATGATCGCCTCGACCGAGTGGATCATGTCGGTGAGCGGGGCCTTCTGCCGCACCTCGCCGTTGATGCGGGTCTCGATCGTCGCGACCGAGGGGTCGAAGTCGGTGCTGATGGTCGGGCCGAGAGGGCAGAAGGTGTCGAAGCCCTTCGCCCGAGCCCACTGACCGTCCTTGCGCTGGAGGTCACGCGCGGTGACGTCGTTGGCGATCGTGTAGCCGAGCACGTGATCGAGGGCATCCGCGGCCTTCACGTTCTTCGCGACCCTACCGATCACGACAGCGAGCTCACCCTCGTACTCTGTCTGCTCCGAGATCGAGGGGCGCACGATGGCGTCTCCCGGGCCGATGACGGCGGTGTTGGGCTTGAGGAACAGCAGCGGCTCCTCGGGGGCGACTCCCCCCATCTCGGCGGCGTGATCGTGGTAGTTCTTGCCGACGCAGACGATCTTGGAGCGCGGGATCACCGGAGCGAGGATCACCGCGTCTGCGATCGGCACCCGGTCACCCGTGGGCTCGTAGCCCGCGAAGAGCGGATCGCCCGAGAGGACGACGAGGTCGGTGTCATCGACGATCCCGAAGAGGATGGCGTCGTCATGGCTGAATCGGGCGATCTTCATGCCACCAGCCTATCCAGCGTGCTGCACGACGAGACCCCGCTGCACGGAAGCGCAGCGGGGTCTCGAGAGTACGAAGGCTCAGACGTCGAGCCGCAGAAGCCAGCCGTGCTTGTCCTCACGGCGGCCGTACTGGATGTCGGTGAGCTCTTCGCGCAGCGACAGGGCCAGTTCGCCGAGCGGCTGCGGCTCATCGAAGCCCTCGCCGACGAGAGCACCGATGGGAGTCACGACGGCGGCGGTGCCGCAGGCGAAGACCTCGACGATATCGCCTGAGGCCACACCCTCGCGCCACTCGTCGATGGAGATCGGACGCTTCTCGACCGCGTAGCCGCGGTCTTCGGCGAGCTGCAGCAGCGAATCGCGTGTGATCCCCTCGAGGATGCTGTCGGACTCGGGCGTCACGACGCGGCCGTCTTTGAAGACGAACACGACGTTCATGCCGCCGAGCTCCTCGACGTTGCGCTGCTCGTTGAGGAACACGACCTGGTCGCAGCCCTTCGCGCTCGCCTCACTCTGCGCGAGCAGGCTCGAGGCGTAGTTGCCGCCGGTCTTCGCCTTGCCGGTGCCGCCCTTGCCGGCACGGGCGTAGTCCTCGGAGAGCCAGATCCGCACGGGCTTCACTCCCCCGGTGAAGTACGCTCCGGCTGGGCTGGCGATCACGTAGTACGCGACCTTCTGAGCCGCGCGAACACCGAGGAAGGCCTCCTTGGCGAACATGAACGGACGCAGGTACAGGCTCTGGTCGGCACCTGAGGGAACCCAGCGACCGTCGACCGCGATGATCTCGCGCAGCGACTGGATGAAGTACTCGGTGGGCAGCTCCGGGAGCGCGAGTCGACGCGCGCTGGCCTGCAGTCGTGCCGCGTTGCGGTCGGGGCGGAACGTGTGGATCGAGCCGTCGGCGTGACGATAGGCCTTGATGCCCTCGAAGATCTCCTGGGCGTAGTGCAGCACGGACGCGGCCGGGTCGAGCGGGATGGGTCCGTAGGGCTGCACGCGCGGTCGGTGCCATCCGCCCTTGACGGACCAGCAGATGTCGACCATGTGGTCGGTGAACACGACACCGAACCCCGGGTTCTCGTGAACCTCGGCGACCCGACCGGGCGTCGCGGCGGTCAGGTTCTTGGTCACAGCGAACTCCAGCGGAGCCACGGTGGTCTCGGCGTCGATGGTCGTCATCTCGTCATCCATTCCTCATGCGGCGCGCATCCTCGCGCCGTCTCAGCCTACGCCTGTCGGTCAGAGCAGAGCAGCGATCGCGGAGCCGATCTCCGCGGTCGTGCGCGCACCCGTACGGGTCGCGATGTCGGATTCGACGGCGGCACTCACTCGAGCGGCCTCCGCTCCGAGTCCGAGGTGGTCGAGCAGCAGCGCGACCGACAGGATCGCCGCGGTGGGGTCGGCCTTCTGCTGCCCCGCGATGTCGGGAGCCGAGCCGTGCACCGGCTCGAACATCGACGGGAAGGTGCCGTCGGGGTTGATGTTGCCCGATGCGGCGAGTCCGATGCCGCCGGTGACAGCGCCTGCGAGATCGGTGAGGATGTCGCCGAAGAGGTTGTCGGTGACGATCACGTCGAAGCGCGAGGGATCGGTGACGAGGAAGATCGTCGCGGCATCGACGTGCAGGTAGTCGACGGACACGTCGGGATGCTCGGACGCGACCTCGTCGACGACGCGCTGCCAGATGGCGCCGGCGTGCACGAGCACGTTCGTCTTATGCACGAGGGTGATCTTCTTGCTGCGACGTTCGGCGAGATCGAACGCGTATCGCACGACCCGCTCGACACCGAATGCCGTGTTCACGGACGTCTCGTTGGCGACCTCGTGCGGTGTGCCCTTGCGGATCGCGCCGCCGTTGCCGACGTACGGCCCCTCAGTGCCCTCGCGGACGACGACGAAGTCGATCTCGCCGGGGTTCGCGAGCGGACCCGAGGCACCGGCGAAGAGCTTGGACGGACGCAGATTGACGTAATGATCCAGCGTGAAGCGGAGTTTCAGCAGCAGGCCGCGCTCGATGTTCGCGTCCTTCAGGCGCGGGTCTCCTGGCGTGCCGCCGACCGCGCCGAGCAGGATCGCGTCGTGTTCGGAGATCGACTGCAGATCATCGTCGGTGAGAGTGTCGCCCGTCTCGAGGAAACGGGCGGCGCCGAGCGAGAAGCGCGTCTTGTCGAACGTCACATCGCTCGATGCGGTGACCGCGTCGAGGACCTTCTCGGCCTCGGCGACGACCTCTGGGCCGATTCCGTCACCGGGGATGACGGCCAGCTTCACGACACGCGACATGACACTCCTTGCATCGGGATGGACCGGCCGACGCTCGGATGCATGCCGAGCGGGCCGGTCCTCCCAGCGTACTGGTCAGTGCGAGGGCGCCTTGCGCAGTGTGACGGCGGCGATCACCCCGGCCACGATCACCAGGCCCGCGCCGATCAGCGAGGTCACCAGGACACCCGATCCGAAGGCGGCGGCAGCCGCATCCCACAACGCGTCTCCGAGCTGCGCGGGGAGATCCTTCGCGGCAGTGTAGGCGCCGGCCAGCGTCTCCGTCGCGGCGTGCGCCGCCTCCGCTGGGATGCCGGAGGGAATCACCAGCGCCCCGCGGTAGAACGCGGTGATCAGGCCGCCGAGGACGGCGGTGCCGAGCACCGCTCCCAGCTCGTAGGCGGTCTCGGAGACGGCGCTGGCCGCGCCCGCCTTCTCGGCCGGAGCACTGGACAGGATCAGCTCATTCGAGATCGTCTCCGCCGCCCCGATGCCGATGCCCAGCACCACGAAGGCGATGATCAGCGGAGCGACGCCGTGATCCGCCGTCGTGAACGCGACCAGGAGGTAGCCGGCGACAGAGAACGCGAGACCGGCGGGCACGAGCACGTGCGGTGGCACTCGCCGTGAGATCGGCACGACCGAGAGGCCGGCGACGATCATCGCGGCCATTCCGGGCACGAGCGCTGCGCCGGCCGTCATCGGCGAGAGACCGAGGACGAGCTGCAGGTGCTGCGACACGAAGTAGAGGAAGCCCACGAGCGCCACGACGCTCAGGAGGTTCACGAGGATCGCCCCCGAGAACGAGCCCCGGCGGAACAGCTGCATGTCGAGCATCGGGACCTCGGCAGCGAGCTGACGCCGCACGAAGAGATACCCCATCACGATGCCGAGCAGCGCCCACGCCCCCGCAGTGAGGCTGGGGCCGTCGACGGCGAGCGACTTGATCGCGTAGACGACCGGGATCATCGCTGCCATCGAGAGCATGATGCTGACGATGTCGATGCGTCCGGGGTGCGGGTCGCGGCTTTCGGGAACGAGCAGCGGCGCCGCGATGAGGAGCGGGATCAGCACGGGCACGGCGATCAGGAAGACCGAGCCCCAGTCGAAGTGCTCGAGCAGGAAGCCGCCGACGATCGGGCCGAGGGCCGAGCCCGCGGAGAACGCCGACGCCCAGACCGCGATGGCGAGGCGCCGCTGATCGCGGTTCGTGAAGATCGAGCGCAGCAGCGAGAGGGTCGACGGCATCAGCATCGCACCGAAGAAGCCGAGCAGCGCTCGCGCGGCGATGAGAAGACCTGCCGTGGGGGCGAACGCAGCGAGTGCCGACACGGCCGCGAAGCCGGTCGCGCCGATCAGCAGCATCCGACGACGCCCGAAGCGGTCTCCGAGTGTGCCCATGGTCACGAGCAGCCCGGCGAGCACGAGCGGATACACATCGATGATCCACAGCTGCTCCGCTCCGGTGGGCGCGAGCGCGATGGAGATCTCGGGCAGCGCGAAGCTCAGCACCGTGTTGTCCACCGACACCAGGAGCACCGGCAGCATGAGCACGACGAGTGCCGCCCAGCCACGGGCGCCGACGCGGGGAGCATCCGTCTCTGTCGTCGGGATCGACGCAGTACGGGTCATGGAACACCTCTCAGGATCACGACGGCATCGTTACTAAACCGTCCAGATGGTATAGTAACAGAATCGTCATACGGCCGCGCTACTGTGAATCGAGACGAACAGAGGATCCCCGATGCCCCGACCTCCCCTCGCCCGCGAACGCGTCCTGGACGCCTTCGAATCGATCGTCATCGAAGACGGTGAGCGGGCGGCCACGTTGGATGCGACAGCGAAGGCCGCCGGCGTGTCGAAGGGCGGCCTCCTCTATCACTTCGGCTCGAAGGACGAGCTGGCAGCGGGCCTCATCGAGCGCCTCGATGCGCTCACCACTCTGGATCTCGAGCGGATGACCTCGGCCGAAGAGGGCCCCGTCGCGTACTACGTGCGCACCTCCGTGATGGAGGACGACGCGCTGGACCGCGTCCTCATTGCCGCCACCCGCCTGGCCCAAGGCGGCTCGGCACCCGCTGCCGACGCGCTGCGACGCAACCGCGACCGCTGGGAGGACACGATCCGTCCTCATGTGCGGGATGCCGCGAGCCTCGATCTCGTGATGCTGCTCAGCGACGGTCTGTATTTCAACAACTCGCTCGATGTGCACGGTCCCGAACGCCTGGTGCCGAGAAGTGACGAGCTGTCCGACCTGATCGCGCTCGTGTTGCGCGCCACCGCTCCCTGAGGCCGGGAACGACAGAGCGGGAGGAGCGACCTCCCGGCCGCTCCTCCCGCTCTGTCGGAGTCTCCCCTGCGATCAGACCTCGGTGATCTCGATCTGACGGAACAGGTCTGCGTCGATCTCGTTGCGCAGGTCGTCGAGCAGATCGTCCGAGACCGGCGAGTCGAGGGTGAGAACGCTGAGCGCCTGATCGCCCGCCCCCAGGCGCGAGATCTGCATGCCTGCGATGTTGATGCCGGCCTCGCCGAACTTCTGACCGTAGACCGCGACGATGCCGGGACGGTCGGTGTAGAGCATCACGACGTGGTGCTTCTCGATCGGCAGCTCGAGGGCGTGGTCATTGATGGCGACCAGCTTCTCTGCCTGCTTGGGACCGGTGAGGGTGCCCGACACCGACAGTTGCGTACCGTCCGAGAGCGCTCCGGCCAGAGTGATGACGTTGCGGTACTCGTCGCTCACGTCGTCCTTGAGCAGACGGACCGCGATACCGCGCTGATCGGCGAGCAGCGGTGCGTTGACGTACGACACGGTCTCGCTGACGATGTTCGTGAAGACGCCTTTGAGCGCGGCGAGCTTCAGCACGCTCACGTCGTAGTCGTTCAGCTCGCCGTGGACCTCGACATCGAGGCTCGTGAGAGGCGAGGTCGCGAGAGCCGCGAAGATCTGGCCGAGCTTCTCGACGAGCGAGATGCCGGGGCGCACATACGGGTCGATGACTCCCCCGGCCACGTTGACCGCATCGGGAACGAGGTCGCCGCCGAGCGCGAGGCGCACGGAACGCGCGACCGAGACGCCGGCCTTCTCCTGCGCCTCCTCGGTGCTGGCACCCAGGTGCGGGGTGACGACGACGTTCGGGAGGTCGAGCAGCGGACGAGCAGTGCCGCCCTCGGCCGGGGGCTCGGAGGTGAAGACGTCGAGACCCGCACCCGCGATCTCACCGGCGACGAGGGCCGCGTGCAGCGCTTCCTCGTCGATGAGGCCACCGCGGGCGACGTTGACGACGAAGGCCGTGGGCTTCATGGCCGTGAACTGCTCGGCACCGATCATGCCGGTCGTCTCCGGCGTTTTCGGCATGTGGATCGTGAGGAAGTCCGCCTCTGCGACGAGCTCGTCGAGCGAGAGGAGCTGGACACCGAGCTGCTGCGCGCGGGCCGAGGTGACGTAGGGGTCGTAAGCGACGACGCGCATGTCGAACGCGGCGAGGCGCGCGGCGACGAGAGCTCCGATGCGTCCGAGGCCGACGATGCCGACCGTCTTCTCGAAGAGCTCGGCTCCCGTGAACGAGCTGCGCTTCCACTGACCGGCCGCGAGCGATGCGTGTGCGGCGGGGATGCGACGGGCGAGGCTGAGGATGTGGCCGACCGTCAGCTCGGCGGCCGAGACGATGTTCGAGGTCGGCGCGTTGACCACCATGACACCCGCTGCGGTGGCTGCCTTGATGTTGACGTTGTCGAGCCCGACGCCCGCGCGGGCGACGACCTTGAGCTTCGGAGCATGGGTGAGCGCCTCTTCGTCGATGTGCGTCGCCGAACGGATGAGCACCGCGTCGGCATCCGCGAGCGAGGCGAACAGCGCTTCGCGGTCGGTGCCATCGACGTTGCGAACGTCGAAGTCGGGGCCGAGGGCCTCGATCGTGGCGGGAGAGAGAACTTCAGCGATGAGCACGACGGGCTTCGGCACAGGGATCCTTCGGGGCAGCGCGACAGGGGGCCGATGCGCCGCACACCGTGGGGGCGCGATCACTTCAACTGTACCCGAGCGGCTCCGCTGCTCCGTGCCGTGTGACGCCGTCTGTCAGAGAGCGACGGTCACGAGATCGGACATGTTGAGGATGCTGTAGCCGATCAGGCTCAGCCAGAACACCGCCACGACGCCGAGACCCGCCAGCAGCACCAGAGCGAGCTCGCCCGCGCGTCGCCGTCGCCCGATCACGTACGCGAACACGAAGACGAGCGCCGGGAACACCACTCCGAAGAGAAGGGTCACCCAGCCGATGCCGGTGAGTCCGCTCTGGGCCATGGAGACGAGATGAGCGACGGCATTCCAGATCGCATAGGCGTAGAAGAGTCCTGCGACTCCGAGCACGAGTGCATTGAGCCACCGCGGGGAGGCGGAGGTCGCCGGAGAGGTCGACTGCTCGGTCATGATCCGATCACCCCCACCGTCACGAAAGGCCAGGGCACGAGCAGCACCACTCCGAGCAGCAGCAGTCCGACCCGGATCCACGTCGCCTTCGCACGGGTCAAGACCCACACCGCGAGGAACCAGAGTGCGGGCGCCGCGACCGCGAGCACGAACCACGGCACGTACATGGCATCGGCCACGATCAGATTGGCCAGCGGCTTCAGCCGCATCCCTCCGACGACCCAGCCGATGCTGTACAGGAGGTACACGCCGCCGACGACCCCGAGGGTCAGCAGCATCGCGGTGCTCAGGTGTGCTGATTCCTGCTCGTCCGGCATCGTGACGGTGCCGTCGGTCTCGACGCGACCGACGGCCTCGCTGCCGCGGCCGACGGCGTTCCAGCCGTCCGGCAGCGCCGCATCATCGGCGTGATCCCGCTGGGTGGACGCCTCGCTCTCAGAGCGCTTCGGAGTGCGCGCCTTCGGCGCGACGCCGTCGTCGCCGTCCCAGCTCAGGGCATCGTCGGAGTCGGAAGTCATGTCCCCAGCGTAGGACACGTCGTCCACTATGCTCGGGGGCATCTGGGCCACCGCGGCCCTCTCCGGAAGGGAAGCCAGTGGCCGAGCAGAACGACAGGGTCGACCAGAGCACACCGGGCGGAGCCGACGAGCCCGCCGCGGGATGGAAGCCGACAGCCGCGGCGAAGTCGCGGGCGACGACCTTCCGCTGGATCGCCGCGGTCCTGTGGGGTCTCGCCATCGCGGCCGAGGCGGTGTCGATCTTCTGGCTGCTCCGCCAGCGCGAGTACGTCGGCGAGGACGGCACGCTCCTGCGCGACCCCGACACGGGCCTCCTGGAAGAGCAGGGCGTCACGGCGCAGTTCCCGCAGTGGGCGTTCGTCACGCTTCTCGTCCTGCTCGTGGTCATCGCCGCGCTCGCGATCACCGGCTCGGTGCTCTGGAAGAAGGCCAACAGGCTCGACCCCGCGCGCCGATCCGAGACCGTGCGCTTCTTCGTGCAGAACCAGCTCGGCGCGATCATCGCGATCGTGGCCTTCCTCCCCCTGGTGATCCTGATCTTCCTCAACAAGGACATGAGCAAGGGGCAGAAGACGACGGCCGGCATCGTCGGTGTGGTCCTCGCCCTGCTCGCCACGGTGATCGGTGTCGACTTCAACCCGCCGTCCGTCGAGAAGTACACGGCCGACCAGTCGGCGGTCATCCTGATGCTCGGAAAGGACGAGGTCGTGTGGGTCGACGGCGGTGCGGTCTACCACGTGTGCGATGAGGTCTCCGACATCCAGACCGGCAGCGAGAAGCGCACCGGCACCACGGCTGAGGCCGTGGAGGCCGGCAAGAGCCGCCTCACGCTGAAGTTCGCCTCCGAGCTGCGCACCTGCGGTCTCGCCGTGCCCGAGAACGCCGACGAGATCGAGGACGCGTTGCGCGAGATCCAGGGCGGAGCGGTCGACACTCTTCTGCCCGCGCCGGTATGGGCCGACCCCGCCGACGCCCCGATCGAGGTCGAGGAGGCTCCGGCGGAGTGACCCGCAGAACCGCGAGAAGGGGCCCGGTGCGATCCGCACCGGGCCCCTTCTCTTCGACCGTCTCAGATCAGCGCGCAGCGCTGCCGTCGACGTAGTCTTCGTCCTGCTGCTTCCATGCGAAGAGCGAACGCAGCTCCTTGCCGGTGGCCTCGATCGGGTGCGTCTCCTCCTTGGCGCGCAGTGCCAGGAACTCCTCGGCGCCGTTGTCCTGGTCGTCGATGAAGCGCTTCGCGAAGTTGCCGTTCTGGATGTCCGCGAGGATCGCCTTCATCGACTCCTTGACCTCGGGGGTCACGACGCGGGGACCCGAGACGTAGTCGCCGTACTCAGCAGTGTCGGAGACCGACCAACGCTGCTTCGCGATGCCGCCCTCCCACATGAGGTCGACGATGAGCTTCAGCTCGTGCAGCACCTCGAAGTACGCGATCTGCGGCTGGTATCCCGCTTCGGTGAGCGTCTCGAAGCCGGCCTGCACGAGGTGGCTGACGCCACCGCACAGCACGGCCTGCTCGCCGAACAGGTCGGTCTCGGTCTCTTCGGTGAAGGTCGTCTTGATGACGCCGGCACGGGTGCCGCCGATGGCCTTCGCGTACGAGAGCGCCGTGGCCCACGCGTTGCCCGATGCGTCCCGCTCGACGGCGATGATGTCGGGGATTCCACGGCCGGCGACGAACTCGCGACGGACCGTGTGACCCGGAGCCTTCGGGGCGACGAGGATCACGTCGACGCCCTCAGGAGCATCGATGTAGCCGAAGCGGATGTTGAAGCCGTGCGCGAAGGCGAGCGTCTTGCCCTCAGTGAGGTTCGGTGCGATCGACTCGCTGTAGATCGTGCGCTGGTGCTGGTCCGGCGCGAGGATCATGATGAGGTCGGCCCACTGCGTCGCGTCGGCGACGGTCTTGACCGCGAATCCGGCCTCTTCCGCCTTCGGCGCCGACTTCGACCCCTCCTTGAGGGCGATGGCGACCTCGACACCCGAGTCGCGAAGGTTCTGCGCGTGCGCGTGACCCTGCGAGCCGTAGCCGACGATCGCGACCTTCTTGCCCTGGATGATCGACAGATCGGCGTCTGCGTCGTAGAAGATCTCGGTGCTCACTGGTTTCTCTCCTTGATTGATGTTCGTGTACGTGTGTGAAATCTGGTCAGCCGCGCAGGACGCGCTCGGTGATGCTCTTGCCTCCGCGGCCGATGGCGAGGAGGCCCGACTGCGCGATCTCCTTGATTCCGAAAGGCTCGAGGGCGCGGAGCATGGCATCGACCTTGCCCCGGTCACCGGTGACCTCGATCACCAGCGCGTCGGAGGCGTAGTCCACCACAGAGGCGCGGAACAGGTTCGCCACCTCGATGACGTTCGACCTGGTCGCGTTGTCGGTGCGCACCTTGACGAGCATGTGCTCGCGCTGCACCGAGGTCGGGAAGTCGAGCTCGACGATCTTGATGACGTTGATCAGCTTGTTGAGCTGCTTGGTCACCTGCTCGAGAGGAAGATCCTCGAGGTCGACGACGACCGTGATGCGCGAGATGCCAGGCACCTCGGTCACGCCCACCGCGAGAGAGTCGATGTTGAAGCCACGGCGTGCGAACAGTCCCGCGACTCGGGTCAGCAGGCCGGGGGTGTTCTCCACGAGGAGGCTCAGCACGTGAGTCGACATGGTCAGTCCTCCTCGTCGAATGCGGGCGCGTGCTCGCGGGCGTACTGGACGTAGCTGTTGCTCACGCCCTGGGGAACCATCGGCCACACCATCGAATCGGCGCTGACGACGAAGTCGATGACGACGGGACGGTCGTTCGTCTCGAGGGCGAGCTTGATCGCCGCGTCCACCTCCTCCTCCTTCTCCACGCGGATCGCGAGGCAGCCATATGCCTCCGCGAGCTTCACGAAGTCGGGGATGCGGACGGTGCCGTGACCGGTGTTGAGGTCGGTGTTCGAGTGGCGACCGTCGTAGAACAGCGTCTGCCACTGGCGCACCATGCCCAGCGACGAGTTGTTGATGATCGCGACCTTGATCGGGATGTTGTTGATCGTGCAGGTGGCGAGCTCCTGATTGGTCATCTGGAAGCAGCCGTCACCGTCGATCGCCCACACCACACGGTCGGGCTCGGCGACCTTCGCGCCCATCGCAGCGGGAACCGAGTAGCCCATGGTTCCTGCGCCCCCGGAGTTCAGCCAGGCGTTGGGGCGCTCGTACTTGATGAACTGCGCAGCCCACATCTGGTGCTGTCCCACGCCCGCGGCGTAGATGCCCTCCGGCCCGGTCAGCTCACCGATCCGCTGGATCACGTACTGCGGAGCGAGGAGGCCGTCGGTCGTCGGCGCGTACCCGAGCGGGAACTCGTTGCGCAGCCCGTCGAGGTACGACCACCACTCCTCGGTGTCAGGGGTCGTGGTGGTGATCGCGGTGCGGAACGCCGACTCGAGATCGACCAGCACGTCGCGGACGTCGCCCACGATCGGCACGTCTGCGGTGCGGATCTTCGAGATCTCGGCCGGATCGATGTCGACGTGCACGACCTTGGCGTTCGGCGCGAAGAGCGCGGCCTTGCCGGTCACGCGGTCGTCGAACCGCGCCCCGAGGGACACGATCAGGTCGGCCTCCTGCAGCGCCAGCACCGCCGGAACGGTGCCGTGCATGCCCGGCATGCCGAGGTGCTGCTGGTGGGAGTCGGGGAATGCGCCGCGAGCCATGAGTGTGGTCACGACGGGCGCATTCGTGGTCTCGGCGAGGGCGAGCAGCTCGGCAGACGCGCGACCGCGGATCACACCGCCGCCGACGTACAGCACCGGCTTCTTGGCCTCGGCCAGAAGGGCCGCCGCCGCCTGGATCTGCTTGCCGTGCGCCTTGGTCACGGGGCGGTATCCGGGCAGGTCGTACTTGGGAGGCCAGACGAACGGCGCCATCGCCTGCTGGGCGTCCTTCGTGATGTCGACGAGCACCGGTCCCGGTCGGCCGGTCGAGGCGATCTCATAGGCCGCCGCGATGGCGCCCGGGATCTCCGACGCATCCTTCACGAGGAACGAGTGCTTCGTGACCGGCATCGTGATGCCGACGATGTCGGCCTCCTGGAACGCGTCAGTGCCCATCAGCGTCGAGAACACCTGCCCGGTGATCGCGAGCAGCGGCACCGAGTCCATGTAGGCGTCGGCGATCGCGGTCACGAGGTTGGTCGCACCGGGACCCGACGTCGCGATGCAGACGCCGACCTTGCCCGAGGACGACGCGTAGCCTTCGGCGGCGTGTCCCGCTCCCTGTTCGTGCCGCACGAGGATGTGCCGCAGCTCGGCGGCGTCCATCAGCGGGTCGTAGACCGGGAGGATCGCTCCTCCGGGAAGACCGAAGACGTCCTTGACGCCGAGGAGCTCGAGCGTGCGGACCACGGCCTCGGCTCCGGAGATCTCCGGTGCGGCGGACTTGGGTGCGGGCGGCCTCGGCACAGCCGAGACGGTGTCAGCAGTCATGACACTCCTTCTGGTGGTCTGTTGGCGACGTCGGAGGCTGGGATGCCGGAGCCGACGCGGATCAGCCGGTCGTCGCGCCCTCGGCGGCGGACCGCACGAGACGCGAGTACTTGGCAAGAACGCCACGGGTATAGCGCGGGGGTAGCGGCTCCCAGCCAGAGCGGCGGGAGGCGAGCTCCGCCTCGTCGACGAGTAGGTCGAGAGAGCGAGCTGCGATATCGACCCGTATCAGATCACCATCGCGCACGAAGGCGATAGGACCTGCGTCCACCGCTTCGGGTGCTATGTGGCCGATGCACAGGCCGGTTGTGCCGCCTGAGAATCGTCCGTCAGTCAAGAGTAGTACATCTTTCCCGAGCCCCGCGCCCTTGATGGCCGCGGTGATGGCGAGCATCTCGCGCATACCGGGTCCGCCCTTCGGACCCTCGTAGCGGATGACGATGACGGTGCCCGCCTCGATCTCGCCGTTGGCCACGGCGTCCATGGCCGCGCGCTCGCGCTCGAACACCCGGGCGGAGCCCTCGAAGACGGCCGCGTCGAAGCCTGCGGTCTTCACGACGGCACCCTCGGGCGCGAGCGACCCGTGCAGGATCGTCAGGCCGCCGGTCGCGTGGATCGGGTTGTCGAAGGTGTGGATGACCTCGCCGTCGATCGGCTGCGGGTCGAGGTCCGCGAGGTTCTCGGCGAGCGTCTTGCCCGTCACGGTGAGCGCGTCACCGTGCAGCAGGCCCTCGTCGAGCATCGCCTTCATGATCACGGGGATGCCGCCATGGCGGTCGACGTCGTTCATGACGTACTTGCCGAACGGCTTCATGTCCGCGACGTGCGGCACCTTGTCGCCGATGCGGTTGAAGTCGTGCAGGCTCAGCTCGACCTCGGCCTCGCGCGCGATCGCGAGCAGGTGCAGCACGACGTTGGTCGAACCGCCCAGGGCCATCGCGAGGGCGATCGCGTTCTCGAACGCCTCCTTGGTGAGGATGTCGCGGGTCGTGATGCCCTGGCGGAGCAGGTTGACGACGGCCTCGCCGGAACGGTGCGCGAAGTAGTCACGACGACGATCCGCGGCGGGCGGAGCGGCAGAACCGGGAAGGCTCAGGCCCAGGGCCTCGGCGACCGACGCCATCGTGTTCGCCGTGTACATGCCACCGCAGGCGCCCTCACCCGGTGCGATCGCGCATTCGATGCGCTTGAGGTCCTCTTCGCTCATGAGTCCCGCGCGGCAGGCGCCGACGGCCTCGAACGAGTCGATGATCGTGACGTCCTTCTCGGTGCCGTCCGAGAGCTTGACCCAGCCCGGTGCGATGGAGCCGGCGTAGAGGAACACGCTCGACAGGTCGAGCCGGGCGCTGGCCATCAGCATTCCGGGGATCGACTTGTCGCAACCGGCGAGCAGCACCGATCCGTCGAGTCGCTCGGCCATCATCACGGTCTCGACCGAGTCGGCGATGACCTCGCGCGACACGAGCGAGAAGTGCATGCCCTCGTGGCCCATCGAGATGCCGTCCGAGACCGAGATCGTGCCGAACTGCAGCGGGTACCCGCCGCCGGAGTGCACGCCCTCCTTGGCACCCTGCGCGAGCCGGTCGAGGCTCAGGTTGCAGGGTGTGATCTCGTTCCAGCTGGAGGCGATTCCGATCTGGGGCTTGTCCCAGTCGGCGTCGCCCATGCCGACGGCACGGAGCATGCCTCGGGAGGTCGTCGCCTCGATGCCGTCGGTGACGACGCGGCTGCGGGGCTTGATGTCGATGGGCGCGCTGGTGGAGGGATCATGCGAGGACATGACGGAAGTCTATTCCCGCCGGGAGGTGCGCTCGTCCGCGAGCGCCTCCAGAAGCAGGGCGATCTGTTGTGGGTTCTCCACACGAAGCTCGGCGGCGCTCTCCCCCGGTCCCACGCGGACGCCGAGATCGTCGCCGCTGAGCACGCGCATGGCGTCCTCGTCCGTGACGTCATCGCCGGCGAAAAGGATGGCGGTGGCGTCGAAATGCTCGCGCAGCGCGGTCATCGCGGCATCCTTGCCCTCGTTCCGCGACGAGAACTCGAGCACACGGTGCCCCGAGCGGCGTCGCCAGTGCGGGAAGCGCTCCGCGACGAGTGCATCGATCTCGGCGAACACCGCCTTCTCGACCTCCGGTGTGGCCGTGCGGGTGTGCACACCCATTCCGAAGGTCTTGGGCTCGAGCTCCGCCCCCTCGTATCGATCGATGATCGGCCGCGCGGCCTCCCACAGCTCCTCTCGCGACCCCTCCGCGGTGTCGCCGTCGGCCTCGTTGGCGCCGACCCCGGGATACCAGTACTGCGCACCGTGCGATCCGGCCAGCGCGATCAGCGAGTCATCCGTGTGCTCGGTGATCACCCGCAGGTCATGCATGCTGCGCCCGGAGACGTAGGCGACGACCGTGTCGGGGAGCGCCGCGAGACGGGCGACCTGCACGGCGACCTCGGGCAGAGCCCTGGCGGCCATCGGATCGGGGACGAGCGGAGATGCCGTGCCGTCGAAGTCCAGCGCGACGATCAGTCTGGGTGTGGCGGCGATGGCGCTCAGCGCCGGGTCTGCGGCTCCGGGGGTCCAGCTACGGGTCACAGTGTCTCCAATCGAGGCGGTGTCCTCCCAGTATGACCCGGCGGAACGGTGCGACCCGGCCGATCAGCGTCCGCGGACGTCCGCGAGTGCGCGCAGGAACGACGACGACCACGCGTTCACGTCGTTCTCCAGCACGCGACGTCGCAGCGACCGCATCCGCTTGCCCTGCTCAGCGGGCGTCATGGTGACCGCGGTCATGATCGCGTCCTTCAACCCGGCGATGTCGTGCGGGTTGACGCGCACCGCCTGCCGCAGCTCGTCGGCGGCGCCCGTGAACTCGCTCAGCACGAGCACCCCGCGATTGTCGGCCCGCGTCGCGACGTACTCCTTCGCGACGAGGTTCATGCCGTCGCGCAGCGCGGTCACGAGCATGACGTCGGCGGCGAGGTACAGTGCGACCATCTCCTCGCGCGGGTAGCCCTGGTGCAGATAGCGGATGGCGGTGTGCCCCATGGTGTCGTGATCGCCGTTGATGCGCCCGACCGCGAGTTCGATCTCATCGCGAAGATGCACGTACGCGTCGACACGCTCTCGGCTCGGACTCGCGACCTGCACGAAGGTGACGTCGTCGACGCTCAGCTTGCCGTCTTCGAGGAGCTCGCCGTACGCCTTGATGCGATGCCGGATGCCCTTGGTGTAGTCGAGGCGGTCCACGCCCAGGAGGATCTTCTTCGGGTTGCCGAGGCTCGCTCTGATCTCGGCCGCGCGCGCTCGGACATCGGGGCGTGCCGCGAGCTCGAGGTACGGAGCGGTGTCGATCGAGATCGGGAAGGCCCGAGCGACGGCGGTGCGCGTGCCGCCCCCCTCGGTCGGGATGGTGACCGCCGACCCCTTCACCTCGTGACGCAGACGACGGCGCACAGCGGTCAGGAAGTAGGTGGCGTCCTGTGCGCGCTGGAAGCCGATGACATCAGCGCCGAGCAGGCCTTTGAGCACCTGATCACGCCACGGGAGCTGGGCATAGAGCCCGTGCGCAGGGAACGGGATGTGGTGGAAGTAGCCGATCGTGACATCGGGCCTCAGTTCGCGGATCATCTGCGGCACCAGCTGCAGCTGGTAGTCGTGCACCCAGACGGTGCCGTCCTGTGCGACGACGTCGGCGGCTGCCTCCGCGAAACGGCGGTTGACCTTGACGTACGCCTCCCACCATTCGCGGTGGTACTGCGGCGGCGCGATGACGTCGTGGTACAGCGGCCAGATCGTGTCGTTCGCGAAGCCCTCGTAGTAGTCGGCGACCTCCTCGGCGCTGAGCGGCACCGGGATCAGGTCGATGCCGTTGATCTCGAATCGATCCAGCTCGACATCCGGCTGGCCGGCCCACCCGACCCAGGCTCCGCGCGCACTGCGCATCATCGGCTCGAGTGCGGCGACCAGACCGCCCGGGGAGGTCCGCCACTCCTCGTCTCCGTCAGGACCCACGACCCGGTCGACGGGAAGTCGGTTGGCGACGACGACGAAATCTGCGACTGACATGGGTGAGTGCTCCTGACGATGCAGTGGGGGTGCTCCTCAGGCTACAGAAGCTCAGACCGAGGCTACGCGAGGTCGGGTGCCGCTCAGCCACCAGTTGACAAGCCCGGCGACGAAGGCTATCGCCGCAGAGATGATCGGCAGCACGAGAGCGCTGGTCGTTCCTGCGCTCTCGGCGAGCTCTCCCGCCACGGCCGCGCCGAGGGACTGCCCGACGACGATCCCCGAGCCGAGCATCGTCATCACGGTCGCCGAGCGCCCCAGAGGGCTGCGTGCAGCCCCGAAGCTGTACTGCGTGACGAGGGTCGGGCCGATGCCGATCCCCATGATCCCGAGAGCGATCATCATGGTCGCCGGCGAGTCGACGAGGAGCAGCAGCAGGCTTCCGCCGAGCAGGATGCCGGCGAACAGCAGCCAGCGCGCGCGGAGCGAGAACCGCACCGGGAGCCACGCGACGCCGAGCGCGAGAATCGCCGACCCGACACCCATCACGCCGTAGAGGAGCCCTGCCTGTTCTGCGGCGCCGCGGTCCGCCATGAAGGAGGTGAGCGATGTGAGCATCGTGCCGAAGAACATGCCGACGCCGAGGATGCCGACGACGACGATCAGCAGACGCGGGCTGAAGAGCTCGGTCACGGCCGACGGCGCCCGCCCGTCCTCGCCTCGGTGCACCGAGACGACACGCGCGCTCGGATGCAGGGCGAACGCGCCCACGAACACGACCGTGAGCACCGCCGCACCGATGAGCGGGGCCCACGGCGCGATGGCGGAGGCGAGGATGCCGACGATGAACGGGCCGAACACGAACACGGTCTCATCGGCGGCGGACTCATACGCCATGGTCCCCGAGACGGTGCGCGTGCGCGCCGCCTCAGGCATCCGATCGGCGATCATCGTCACGAGTCTGGATCGAGACATCGGAGCGACCTGCGGAGCGGTGGCGCCGATGCCGAACGCGGATATCAGCACCAGCGCGTCCGCTCCCCCCGTGTAGACGACGACGGTGAAGAGCACCAGCATCGCCCCGTTGGCGATCGCCAGGATCAGCAGCACCATGCGCTGTCCGAACCGATCGGCGGCGGCGCCGAGCAGAGGTCCGAAGCATGCTGTGCCGAGTCCGACGGCCGCCGAGGTGAGTCCGCCGAGCGAGAGCGAACCGCGCGCCGAGACGACGACCGTGAGCACTCCGACGACCATCATCGCGAACGGAAGCCGGGCGATGAACGCGATGATGAAATACGGGAGCCCCGCGATGCGGAGCAGTCCTCGCTCCTCAGCCGCGGGGATCGGGGCAGGGTGCTCGGGAATGGGAGTTGCGTGTGTCATGGGCTCTCGCGCGTCCACGGACGCGGGGTCGGGTGCCGCCGCTGTCCGCCGGGAAGCCGGCGGCCGGTAGATACACGGATTGCGGCCGCGGACCAGCCGCGACCCTTCCATGGTATCGCGGTCGGCGGGACGACGCCTGGGTTCCCGGGCCGCCTCATCGGCGAACGGCTCTGACAGATTCCCCGCCGAGTTGTCAAGGCGGGGCGCGACGCAGCCGTCGACAGGTAGCGTGAAGTCATGAACTACCTCTCGGGCACCGGAATCGTCGGCGCGATCATGACGGGCGTCACTCTGCTCCGCGGATCCCGCGACACCAAGATCACCTGGCGCTCCGCCCTCGCGTGGGTGAGCTGGGGAATCACGCTCGCGCTGTCGATCGGCGCTGTCATCGACACCCGCCGCGCGAAGCAGGGTCGCCCCGTGTCGCCCGATTCGCCGGTCTATGCCAAGCAGCAGAAGGAGCGCGAGAAGGAAGCCAAGAAGCAGCGCTCCGAGGGCGTCAAGCCGATCAAGCGCTGAGTCTCAGCGGGTGAGGATCAGCGCCTCGCCCTGACCGCCTCCTCCGCACAGCCCCACAGCCGCGACGCCGCTTCCTCTGCGAGCGAGTTCGTGTGCCATGTGGACGACCAGACGTGTGCCTGACGCGCCGATCGGATGACCGATCGCGATGCCGCCGCCGTGGACGTTCACGATGTCGCTGGAGAGCCCGAGCTCGAGCTGCGATCGGGCGACGACCGCTCCGAAGGCCTCGTTGATCTCGACGACATCGAGGTCTGCGGCCGTGATGCCCTGCTTCTCGCACGCGCGTTCGATGGCCCGCGCGGGCTGCGCCTGCAGCGAGTTGTCCGGCCCTGCGGTCTGCCCGCTGGCGCCGACGGTGACGAGCACCGGCCAGCCTCTGGTCGCCGCCGTGGCGCGGGTCGTCACGACGACCGCCGACGCTCCGTCGGAGATCTGAGACGAATTGCCGGCCGTGATCGAGCCGCCCTCGGCGAACGCCGCCCGAAGGCCCGCGAGGGACTCGACGGTCGTGTCGGGCCTGATGCCCTCATCGGCGGTGACGAGCGTCGGCTCCCCCCGCCGCTGGGGAACGGCGACGGACACGATCTCATCGTCGAAGACGCCGGCGGCCTGAGCCGCCGAAGCACGCTGATGCGACAGCGCCGCCACCTGATCCTGAGCCCCGCGCGTCAGCTCGTAGCGGGCGTTGTGGCGCTCGGTGGACGCGCCCATGCTCTCTTTGTCGTACGCGTCGGTGAGGCCGTCGTGGGCCATGTGATCGAGCACCTCCACGCTGCCGTACGTCCATCCGTCCCGCGACCCCATGAGCAGGTGCGGAGCCCTGGTCATGGATTCCATGCCCGCCGCGACGACGACCGCCGCGTCTCCCGTCCGGATCATCCGAGCCGCGTCGATGATCGCCGTGAGACCTGAGAGGCACACCTTGTTCACGGAATGGGCGGGAACGTCCCAGCCGATACCGGCTCCGATCGCCGCCTGTCTCGCTGCGTTCTGTCCCGAGCCGGCCGCGAGGACCTGGCCGACGATCACGGCGTCCACGTCCGAGGGATCGATGGACCCCTGTTCCAGGGCACCTCGGATCGCGAATGCGCCGAGCTCCGGCGCGCTGAAGCTCGCCAGCTGTCCCTTGAGGCGGCCCTGGGGAGTGCGTGCCGCGGCGACGATCACGACGTCCGCGTCGCTCGAGTGGTCTGGGGCGTTCATCTCCGCCTCTCCGTTCTGTGCGTTCATCGGTCGTGCAGTTCTTCGGGGACCGTGAGTGTCGGCTCCGTCGCCGCCACGACCTGCTCCACCGTCACGCCCGGTGCGAGCTCGACGAGCGAGAGACCGTCCGGTGTCACGTCGATCACCGCCAGGTCGGTGATGATGCGATCGACGACCCCGCGGCCTGTGAGTGGAAGCGAGCAGTCGTGCACGATCTTCGCCGATCCGTCCTTCGCGGTGTGCTCCATCAGCACGATGACGCGCGCGGCACCGTGCACGAGATCCATCGCGCCGCCGGGTCCCTTCACCATCTTGCCCGGGATCATCCAGTTCGCGAGGTCTCCGGTGGCGGACACCTGCATGGCGCCGAGAATCGCCGCGTCGATCTTGCCGCCTCTGATCATGCCGAAACTCGTCGCGGAGTCGAAGTACGCGGCACCGGCCAGCACCGTGACGGTCTCCTTGCCGGCGTTGATCAGGTCCGGATCCACCGCGCCCTCGTGCGGGTACGGTCCGACGCCGAGGATGCCGTTCTCGGATTGCAGCACGACGGTCACGCCGTCGGGCACGTGGTTCGGCACGAGCGTGGGCAGCCCGATGCCGAGGTTGACATAGGAGCCGTCCCGCAGCTCTGCGGCAGCGCGAGCGGCCATCTCATCGCGTGTGAGCGCCATGTCAGACTCCTTCCGGCGTGACGGTTCGACGTTCGATGCGCTTCGGGATGTCGGTGCCGACCTCGACGACGCGGTGCACGAAGACACCCGGCAGATGGACGCGGTCCGGATCCAGCTCCCCCGGTTCGACGAGCTGCTCCACCTGCGCGATGCAGATTCGTCCGGCCATCCCCGCGAGCGGGTTGAAGTTGCGCGCCGCCTTGTTGAAGATCAGATTCCCGTGCCTGTCCCCCGCCAGCGCATGCACCAGCGCGAAATCGGTGGTGATGGCCTCTTCGAGCACATACTCACGCGGCCCTGCCGCGGTGTCGAAGGTACGAACATCCTTCGCCGGAGACGCCACCGCGATGCTGCCGTCGGGGTTGTAGCGTCGCGGGAGCCCACCCTCGGCGACCTGCGTGCCGACGCCGGTCTGGGTGAAGAATGCGGCGATCCCAGACCCTCCCGCCCTGAGCTTCTCGGCGAGGGTTCCCTGCGGTGTCAGCTCGAGCTCGAGTTCGCCGGAGAGGAACTGCCGTTCGAACTCCTTGTTCTCCCCGACGTAGGACGAGGTCATCTTGCGGATCCGGCGAGCGGCGAGCAGGATGCCGAGCCCCCAGTCGTCCACTCCGCAGTTGTTGCTGACGATGCTGAGCCCGCTCGTGCCCCGGGCGAGCAGTGCGTCGATGAGCGAAGTCGGATTCCCGGAGAGCCCGAATCCTCCGACGGCGAGAGACGCACCGTCCTCGATGTCTGCGACCGCTTCTTCGGCGCTCGCCCACTGTTTGTCGATCACGCATGCTCCTTCGAATGACGCCCGTTTCTTCAGCATCCGCTCTCCGGCATCCCCGAGGGAAGAACACTCTTGCGATGTGGACACATCAACGAATAACGTCCACATTATGGAACCCTCCGCCTCGATCCCCGGAACGCAGGCGATCGCGCGCGCCGCGAAGCTCTTGAGGCTCGTGACCTCCAGCGGCCACGACGGTGCGTCGCTCCAGGAGCTGTCCGCGTCCGCCGGGTTGTCCCGCTCGACCGCGCATCGCCTGCTCTCCGCACTTCGCGCCGAGGGTCTGGTCGACCGCGACGAGTCCTCCACTCGCTGGATGCCCGGGCCGGAGCTCTATCTCATGGGATCCGTCGCCGCAGCCCGTTACGACGTGACTGCCCTGGGGCGTGATATCGTCCGCTCGCTCGCGGTCAAGACCGAGGAGAGCGCCTTCCTCTCGGTGCGCCGTGCCGATGAGACGGTGTGCCTCGTCCGCGAGGAGGGCTCCTTCCCGATCCGGTCATTCGTGCTGAGCGAGGGCGTGCGGTTTCCGCTCGGCGTAGCAAGCGCCGGGCTCGCCATCCTGGCATTCCTCCCTGACCACGATGTGGACGCCTATCTGGAACGTCATCCGGAGCTCGAGGCCAATTGGGGCAGATCTCACGGCGCCGCACCTCTGCGAACACGGCTGGCCGAGACGAAGGAGAGAGGCTATGCGGTGAATCCGGGGCTGATCGTGGAGGGCAGCTGGGGTCTCGGCGCGGCGGTCTTCGATCGCTCGGGTCGACCGGAATGGGCCTTGAGCCTGACCGGCGTGGGATTCCGCTTCGGCCCTGATCGGATCGGCGAGCTGGGCAGGACGCTCCTCGCCCATGCGCACCAGCTCTCGGCTCGGATCGCGGGGGCTCGGCGCTGACCCGGACTTATACATACCAGTGGGTATATACTTTCTGGTATGAATCGTCAGGATGTCATCCCCTCGCTCGTGCTCTCCGGGTATGCGCTCGGCCGGATCGCCGCACAGGACGCCGGCAATGATGCGCCTGCCGCGCAGTGGCGGGTGCTGAGTCTGCTCGAGCAGTCCGGCCCTAAGCGGGTCGGAGAGCTCGCGGCAGCCGCACGCACGACCCAGCCCGGGATGACCCGGCTCATCGGGAATCTCGAGCGCGAGGGATTGGTCCTTCGCTCCCCCGTCGCCGAGGACTCTCGCGCGACGGCCGTCGCCATCACCGCGGCCGGGTCCCACGCGCTGCAGTCATGGCGCGAAGAGTTCCGTGACACGCTCGCCCCTCGCTTCGCCGACCTCGACGGCGACGAATGGAGCATCCTGACGCGCGCCGCCGAGATCCTCGCGGCGCACACCACCACCGACTCGACAGGAGCAGCAGCGTGAACACCCCCGCCACCTCAGTGTGGAAGCAACCAGCCCAGGTCTGGGCCGTCGCCTTCGCGTGCGTCGTCGCATTCATGGGCATCGGACTCGTGGATCCCATCCTCCCCGCGATCGCGGAATCCCTGCAGGCGACCCCGTTCGAGACGGAGCTCCTGTTCACGAGCTATCTCGCGGTCACCGGTCTCGCGATGCTCGTGACCAGCTGGATCTCGAGCCGCATCGGCGCCAAGAAGACGCTTCTGATCGGGCTGGCGCTCATCGTGGTGTTCGCCCTGCTCTGCGCGCTCAGCGGCAGCGTCGACGCGGTCATCGGCTTCCGCGCAGGATGGGGTCTGGGCAACGCGCTGTTCATCTCCACCGCTCTCGCGACGATCGTGGGCGCGGCATCGGGGGGCGGCTCAGCTGCGATCGTCCTCTACGAGGCAGCCCTCGGGCTCGGTATCGCCATCGGTCCGCTTCTGGGCGGCCTGCTGGGCGAGCAGAGCTGGCGCGCCCCGTTCTTCGGAGTGGTGGTGCTCATGGCGATCGCCTTCCTCGCCGTGCTCGTGCTTCTGCGCGGACCCGAGGACAAGCGCGCGCCCATCCCGTTCTCGGCACCCTTCAGGGCCCTGGGTCGTCCTGCGCTCGCGATTCTCGCGATCGCGGCCTTCTTCTACAACATCGGCTTCTTCATCCTGCTCGCGTTCTCGCCGTTCCCTCTGGGCTTCGGGGCCATGGGGATCGGCTTCACGTTCTTCGGCTGGGGCCTCGCCCTCGCCATCACGAGCGTCTGGGTGGCTCCCCTGCTCATGCGCCGGATGTCCCGCACGAGCGTGATCCTCACCGTCCTGCCGCTTCTCGCCGTGGATCTGATCATCGCCGGCCTGCTGGTCGAATCCGCCACTGCGCTGGTCGTGTGCATCGTCATCGGCGGACTGCTGCTGGGTGTGATGAACACCGTGCTCACCGAAGCGGTGATGGAGGCGACGGACCTGCCCCGCTCGGTCGCATCGTCGGCGTACTCGTCGGTGAGGTTCCTCGGCGGAGCCATCGCGCCGCCCCTCGCAGCGGCTCTCTGGCACGCGTTCAACGCGACGATCCCGTATCTGGTCGCCGCTCTCGCCGTGCTCATCGCAGCGGCGACGATCTTCTGCGGCAGGAAGATCCTCGCGCACATCGACGACGAGCCCGACGACGCCGCGATCGAGGACGCGCAGGCCATCCTGCTCGGCGACGCCGGGTGACACGCCAGCCTGCTGCGTTCGATGCCGTGGGGCGATGAGCGAGCTCTCAGAGCGCAGCAGGCCCACCGGCGGCGCTGTCATCGCAGTCGCCTGATCGACCTACTTGACGGTGACCGTGATCTCCGCGGTCTTCTGGTCGTCGAGGTCCTCGGGAACGGCGCCGCGGAATCGGTACTCGAACTGGATCACGGTGGTTCCCTCACCCACGGGCGCGAAGCGGTAGGTGAGCGCGCTCGGCGCTCCGGTCTCACCCTCCTCGCCCAGGTACCGCGACCGCTCGTCGCCCGGTCCGAGAACCGCCGGATCGGGCTCCCGCGTCAGCACCCACTCCTCACCGACGGTGGGATTGATGTCACCGAAGTCGACCACGAGCGCCTCGTCGGGGGCCAGCGTCACCGAGGAGGCCGTATAGGCGATGCTCGTCTCGAGCCCAGCCGAGCATGCGGTGAGCGGAAGACTGCAGACGGCCACGATCGCTCCGACTGCGAATCTCTTCACCCGTGCGCGCATCGCCACCCCTTAGCGTTTGCATCAAACTAGCGCACGGAAAGCGATGTCGGCGGCATCACCGCGACGCAGAAAAGCCCCGATGACTGGCGAGAGTCATCGGGGCTGATCCGTGCACCCCCTCGGACTTGAACCGAGAACCCACTGATTAAGAGTCAGTTGCTCTGCCGATTGAGCTAGAGGTGCGTGGCGCGGTATTCCCCGGCCGAGGAATTACATTACCAGCCGATCGCCGCGGTGCGAAATCGAGTCGGGTCCCACGTGTTCGCCGCGCGTGTCGCCCCGTGTCACGAGCCCTCGGGTCCCCGGGCGGGGCGGTTATCCTGGAGATGTGACCGCCTCCCCCCGCGTCGACGACTTCTCTCGCGACCTCGCACTCGCCCTTCGACTCGCCGACGCCGCAGATGCGCAGTCGCTCCCCCGGTTCGACAGCTCTGACCTGGAGATCTCGACCAAAGCGGACAATTCTCATGTCACCGATGCGGACCTCGCCACCGAGCGGGCGATCCGCGCCATCCTGTCGACCGAACGGTCCGATGACGGCATCTTCGGCGAGGAGTTCGGCGCTGAGGGCAGCACCCATCGGCAGTGGATCATCGATCCCATCGACGGCACCGCGAACTTCCTCCGCGGAGTGCCGCTGTGGGGCACGATGATCGCCCTCGCGGTCGACGGCGTACCGCAGGTCGGAGTGGTCAGCATGCCCGCGATCGGACGCCGCTGGTGGGCGGCGTCAGGGTCAGGGGCATGGACGGCGACGGATGCCGAACCGCGCCGCGTCTCGGCATCCTCCGTGTCGTCTCTCGATGACGCGAGCGTGAGCTTCCAGAGCATCACCCAATGGGCTGAGTCCGGTCACCTCGACCAACTGCTGAAGCTGGCCGACCGGGTATGGCGCGACCGTGCCTACGGAGACATCTACGCCTACATGCTCCTGGCCGAGGGGCGGATCGACATGGTCGCGGAATTCGGCGTCAAGGAGTACGACGTCGCGGCCGCAGTCCCGATCGTGCGCGAGGCGGGCGGTCGGATGACCGGTTTCGACGGCGCAGAGACGATCTCCGACCTCTCGGCGCTCGCCACCAACGGCATCCTCCACGACGCGTTCCTCGCACTTCTGCACGACTGACCCCCGATGAAGGCACGCGCGATGAACCGCTTCACCTCCGCCGCACTCGGTGCGCTCCTGCTCACCGTCGCGCTCGTCTCCTGCGCAGCGACGCCCGAGGGAGCGCCGTCGCCCACGCCCGACTCGCCGAAGCCCTCCCCCACGGCGACTGCGGAGCCGGCAGCCACTCCCACACCCTCCGCGGCGGTGGAGCCAGCCTGCGACACGATCGTCTCGGCCGGAACCGTGCAGGCACTCACCGATCAGGGCTGGACCTTCGAGGAGAAGGAGTTCGTGGTGGGTGGCGTGACGCTCGCCGACGGGCTCCTCTGCTTCTGGGCCGACTACAGCGTCGCCTCAGATCACGGTCAGCTCTACGGGTGGTCGACGATCAGCGCTGAAGACGCCACTGCTGCACAGACCTCCCTCCTCGGAGAGGGCTGGACCCGCGAGGACGGCCCCGACGGCATCTACATCACCGAGAACCCGCAGTTCGCGATGGGCACCGACGAAGACGGCTACGGCATGACGTATCTGTTCGGCGACGGCTGGGTGAAGTTCGCGGACACGCGCCAGGGCCTCATCCTGATCGAGTGGGCCAGCTGACGCTCACTCGACCGGAGAATCGATCACTTCGTCGACGAGGAGGATGCCGCCTGTCGAGTTCACCGACTGCATCAGATCGTCGATCCACCGCGGGTTCAACTGAGGCTGCTCCGGCTCGTCGAAGGTGAAGCGCAGCGGGATGGACGGATGGATCCAGATGGTGGATCGTCCGCCGGGCTCTCCCTCGGGATGACGCCATGACAGGGTGAAGCTCTCCTGACGGCGGAGCTTGGTCGCGATGACGATCTTCAGATGCGCGAGTGATCGATCCTCGATGTGGATCGGAACGTCCGACGCGCCATAGAACAGCGTTGCCATGCGAACCAGAATACTGGCACAGGTGGCACGGACTGCGCATCTGAAGAGGCAGGGAGGAGCTCATCCTGCGCGGTGTATCGTCGCACGCATGGACTCCCCGCTCGCTGACATCGCAGTGGAGCTGTACACGGGGTCACCTGCAGAGTTCGTGAGCGCACGCAACGCGCGCGCCGTCGAGGCCGACGACGCGGGCCTCGCCGCGCAGATTCGCGATCTGAAGAAGCCGTCGGTCGCCGCCTGGGTGGTCAACGTCTTCGCACACGAGCGCGCCGCGCAACTCGGAGAAGCGCTTCAACTCGCCGAAGAGCTCCGCGAAGCTCAGGCGGACCTGGATGCTCGCGCGCTCGCGCAGCTCGGTCGCGACCGCCGCGCCCTCACGAGCCGACTCGCGGCAGATGCCGCTGCGCTCGCTGAAGCGCGCGGACAGCGCGTCACGGCTTCGACGAGAGAGGCGGTTCAGCAGACCATCAGCGCGGCCTTCTTCGATCCGACTGCGGCCGCCGCCGTCTCCTCGGCGAGGCTCGTGCGCGAGCTGGAACCGGCCGGCACGTTCGCCGACATCGCCGACACCCTCGTGGGTGGAGGCGCACCCGCACCACCCGCGATCTCGCCCACACCCGTCGACGAGGTGCGGTCACGCAGAGAGCGACGGGACGCGGAACGGGCCGTCAGAGAAGCCCAGAAGGCTCACGACACGGCGGCACGCGAAGCGGCGACGGCCGACCGAGCACTCCGCGATGCTGCGGTGAGGATCGAAGCCCTCACACGTCGTGAGCGTGAACTCGAAGCTGACCTGGCGAAGGTCCGACATGAAACGAAGCGCGCGCGAGAAGACGCCGAGGAGGCGAAGGCCGAACAGGAATCGCTCGCGCAGCGAGTGCGGGAGTCGGAAGAGCATCTCCGCACCGCAGAGGACGCTCTCGACCGGCTCACCACCGGCTGACCACCGACGCGGGAGGACGTGTCAGCGGACGCACGCGCCGTCGAACGACCTCGACAGCGTACCGGTATTCTGTGTGTATCCTGAGCGCGAGGCTCCACGGCGGAGCCGATTTCACAGGGAGTGGCATGCGCAATCGGTTCCTGAGTGCCATTCTCGTCGCGACCGCGGTCGTCGCAGGCTCGCTCACTCCGTCAGCGGCGGTGGCAGCGCCTCCGCCATCGACGGAAAGGGTACCCGTCGGCACGCTCCTCGATCAGCTGCGTGTCGAGGCTCCGTCCACCGTGAAGTACAACCGCGACCTCTTCTTCGAAGGCGCGGATCTCGACGGGGACGGATGCCGCACCCGTCAGGAGGTGCTGCTCGAGGAGTCCGACATTCCGACGACCGTCACCGGCGCGTGCACCGTCACTGGAGGTCAGTGGTTCTCCTACTACGACAACGTCACGCACATCGACCCCGCCGCGATCGAGATGGATCACCTTGTCGCGCTCAAGGAAGCGTGGGCGTCCGGCGCGTGGGCCTGGACCGACGCGCAACGACAGAGCTACTCCAACGACCTCGACGACCAGCGCACCCTGACCATGGTCACCGCCGCCGTGAACACCGCGAAGGCCGACAAGGATCCGGCATCGTGGTTGCCTCCATACCGGCCGATGCGGTGCACCTATGTCTCCGAGTGGGTCGCGGTGAAGTGGCGGTGGAACCTGTCCGTCGACCCCGTCGAGAAGAGTGCCATCCAGACGCTCCTCCAAGAATGCGGCCCCCAGTGGGACGCCTGGATGCCGGCGACGCCCACCGTCGGACGGCCCTCCGCGCCGCCGATGCCAGACCCCGTCGGCGTGTACCGGTTCTGGAGCCCCGTCCACCAGGGGCACTTCTTCACCACTGACCCGACGGAGCGCGATCAGATCATCGCCCGTTGGCCGAACGTCTGGACCTACGAGGGGCAGCGGTACACCGCGTTCACGACTCAGGTCGCCGGAACCATCCCGCTCTACAGGTTCTGGAGCAGCACGTACTCGGGGCATTTCTACACCGCAGACCCCGCCGAGCGCGCGGCTGTCATCGCCAAGTGGCCGAACATCTGGAAAGACGAAGGGATCGCGTACTACGTCTACCCGGCCGACTCCACGCAGGCCGGCACCGTTCCCGTCGCGCGGTTCTGGTCGAACTCCGCGGCTCATCACTTCTACACCGCGGACGCGGCCGAACGAGATGCAGTCCTCGCCAAGTGGTGGCGGGTGTGGATCTACGAAGGCGACAACTTCCGAGTACCGTCCTCAGGCATCCCCGTCCCTCAGCCGCCTCAGCAACCTCAACCGCCTCAGCAACCGGGGAACCCCGGGGACACGCGGAATTGCACGGACTTCGCGAACTACGCTGCAGCGAAGGAATGGTTCGACCGGTTCTACCCCTACTACGGCGACGTCGCAAAGCTCGACTTCGACAACGACGGCATCCCCTGCGAGACCCTGCCTGGCGCGCCGTAGGCCGAGCCTGAGCCGCGTCGATTCCCGATCACGCACACAAAAGACCCGCCTCCCTAGTGATCATCACTAGGCAGGCGGGCCTTCTTGCTTGTGACAGCGACGTGGTGGAGCTGGGGGGAATCGAACCCCCGTCCAACGCTGAGTCTCCACGCCTTCTCCGGGCGCAGTCTGTGAAGACGTTCTGCTCGGCTCCGACCTTTGTCACAGACACCTAAGTCGACGAGCCCAGCCTGGGAAGAGTCCCACGTGACGTCCAGACGCCATCACGCAGCAAGATTCCTAAATGACGCCAGGATCCGTATCGGAATCACATACGGCCTGACGGACTATCGGGCTCGCTTATGCAGCGAGGGCGAAGTCGTTGCGCTTGGTTTCGGCAACTATTTTTTTGCAGAGAGCGTTTACGAGATAACTCTGCATCCTCGGCCCGCTTCTCGTGGATTCACAGGCGCTGTCGAAACCGATCAGCCCCGTGGTCCTTCTCTCGAAGGAGCCGCTGTCACTCTTTGTACTTATCATCCCGGGAACCGGAGTCCCCGAGCCTCACAGACTACAACGTTCGCGAGGCCTTCGCCATTCCATGCCCTGGCGTAGAGTCACGACATGAGCGAAGTCACCGTCACCGTCCGCGGCGAGCACGAGGCGCGAGTTGCGCCCGAGCGCGCCACCATCCACGTCAGTGTCCGCGCAGACGGCGCCGACCGCGCAGGAGTGGTCGATAGCGTGATGCATCTCACCGAGCCGGTGCGCGAGAGCATCACCGCGCGGCTGGACACGGGCATCGTCGTCGACTGGTCCAGCAAGCGGTTGTCCGTCCGCGCCGAGCGCCCGTGGAACTCGGAGGGCACGCAGCTCGCGCCCGTTCACTACGCCGCCGTGGATCTGACTGCGACGTTCGCCGAGGCCTCGGCGCTCTCGCTCTGGGTGTCCGAGGTCTCGGCATGGGACGGTGTCGAGGTCGGCTGGGTCGACTGGCACCTCACCGCCGAGACGAGGTCCCGGGTCGAACGGGAGGTCGCGGCGCAGGCCGTCGGAGCGGCCGTGACTCGCGCGCAGGCATACGCCACAGCGCTCGGACTCGGTTCCGTCGTTCCCGTCGAGATCGCCGATGTCGGGCTGATCGCCCCCGCACCCGTTCAGCCGCTCGCGGGCATGCCCAAGATGCGCGGGGCGATGATGCAGGAGTCCCAGGACGTGGGCGGGCCGTCAATGGACTACGAACCCGACGAGATCGTCATCTCCGCAACGGTCGAGGCGCGATTCGTCGCGCGCTGAACCGCGCCCCGCACCGCAAAGCGGTCAGGCGTCGATCGCGAACGGCGCCAGATCGGCGGCGAGTCGCTCCGACACACGCGCGTGCACGACTGTGCCCTGCTCGCTGTGGTCCACCGCCAGCAGCATCCCGGTCTCGTGGATCGCCGCGACCAGATCACCCCTGTCATAGGGAACGACCGCGTGCACCTCCACGGCCGGCTTCGGAAGCGCCTCTTCGATCGCCGCTCGAAGCTCTTCGATGCCCTCGCCCGACCGGGATGAGACGAAATGCGCCGTGGGCTCGAGGCCTCGCAGCACGAGACGCTCGTCGTCGTCGATCAGATCGGCCTTGTTGAACACCACGAGCTCGGGCATATCACGCACACCGACATCGCCCATGACGTCCCGCACGGTCTGCAGTTGACCGGCGGGGTCGGGGTGAGATCCGTCAACGACGTGCAGCACGACGTCGGCGTCGCCGACCTCTTCCAACGTGGATCGGAAAGCCTCGACGAGCTGGTGCGGAAGGTTGCGGACGAAGCCGACGGTGTCCGTCAGCGTGTACACACGCCCGTCCGACGTCTCCGAGCGGCGGACCGTCGCATCCAGCGTCGCGAACAGTGCGTTCTCCACGAGCACCCCTGCGCTCGTGAGAGCGTTGAGGAGGCTCGACTTGCCGGCGTTGGTGTATCCGGCGATGGCCACGGAAGGAATCGTGTTGCGCTTGCGCTCGGCGCGCTTGGCCTCTCGCGCCGGGCCGAAGTCACGGATCTGCCGACGAAGGAGCGCCATCTTGGTGCGGATGCGGCGACGGTCGAGCTCGATCTTCGTCTCACCGGGGCCACGGGAGCCCATTCCGGCACCACCGGCACCGACCTGGCCACCCGCCTGACGGCTCATCGAGTCACCCCAGCCGCGCAGGCGCGGCAGGAGGTACTCGAGCTGCGCGAGTTCGACCTGGGCTTTGCCCTCACGGCTCTTGGCGTGCTGGCTGAAGATATCGAGGATGACGGTGGTGCGGTCGATGACCTTGACCTTGACCACGTCCTCGAGAGCTCGTCGCTGGCTGGGGGCGAGTTCCGTGTCGGCGATCACGGTGTCCGCGCCCGTGGCCGCCACGATGTCCTTCAGCTCCTGCGCCTTGCCGCGCCCGATGTAGGTCGCGGCGTCCGGGTGCGGTCGCCTCTGCAGAACGCCATCGAGGACGACGGCTCCTGCGGTCTCCGCGAGGGCTGCGAGTTCGCGGAGCGAGTTCTCCGCGTCTTCCTGAGCGCCCTGCGGATACACGCCGACCAGCACCACGTTCTCGAGCCGGAGCTGGCGGTACTCGACCTCCGTGACGTCTTCGAGTTCTGTGGAGAGACCGCCGACGCGCCGCAGCGCATGACGATCCTCGAGGTCCCACTGGTCGCCGTCCGAGAACGCGTGTGACGCGGTGGACTGGTCCTGCAGCGCCTGAGCGGCGCCGAAGACTCGTGCCTCCGTCCGCTTCTCCGCATTCGCGAGAACGCGATCGACTGCTTCGTCACCTGTGGAGTGTGTGCTGGTCTCCGTCATCCGTCCCTTATCTCTGGGTTTTGTTGCGAGCCTTAACCTTAGCCCGCGCTGTCCGCTACGCTCACGGTATGGGGTCCGACCATTACTTCACCGCGGCCCCGGCAAGCCCCGAGAACCTGCGATCGATCCGTGTGACGCTCGCAGGCCGAGAGCTGGACGTCACCACTGCTGGCGGCGTCTTCAGCCCGGATCGGCTGGATGCCGGTACTGCCGTCCTTCTCGCAAACACGCCTCCGGTTCCGCCGGGAGGCCATCTTCTCGACCTCGGAAGCGGGTGGGGACCGGTCACGCTGTCGATGGCATTGGCCGCGCCCCATGCGACCGTATGGGCGGTCGATGTGAACGAGCGGGCTCTGGATCTCGTGCGTCGCAACGCCGCAGCTCATGGTCTCAAGAATGTCAACGCCTCACTGCCCGAGGATGTTCCCGCTGACGTGACTTTCCGCTCGATCCGCTCGAATCCTCCGATCCGCGTCGGCAAGAACGAGCTTCACGGCCTGCTCGAGAAGTGGATCCCCCGCCTCGACGAGCGCAGCGACGCGTGGCTCGTCGTGCAGCGCAACCTCGGCGCGGATTCGCTGCAACGGTGGATCGGCTCGACGTTCCATCCTGGTTTCAGCGTGCACCGCACCGCGACCTCCAAGGGCTATCGCATCCTCAAGGTGCGCAAGCACGGCACCCCACCCACCGAGCCGATCGCTCTCGTCTGACGTCTCGCCGCAGCGACATCAGCGACCGAGAAGGTCGGGAAGGTCGCGCATGTCGGCGAACACGACGGCTCCTTCCTGTTCGAGCCACTCGGCTGGGGTGAGCCCGCCGGCGTAGCCGTATACCCGCATCCCGGCGGCTCGAGCGGCGCGGACGCCGAACCGGCTGTCCTCGACGACCGCGCAGTGTTCGGGGTGCACCCCGAGCCGATCTGCGGCGTGCAGAAAGAGATCCGGGGCGGGCTTACCGACGACCACGTCATCCACGCTGAAGATCCTTCCCTCGAATCGCGGAAGGAGACCGGTCATCCCGAGCGTTCTCCGGATCTTCGCATGGGTACCGCTCGAAGCCACGCACGTGGCCGTCACGATCTCGTCGAGTGCGCGCTCGACGCCGTCCACCGCGATCAGCTCAGCGAAGGCAGCGACGTACCACGGCTGATAGGTCGCCTCCCAGTCATCGCGAAGCGGGCTCCCGAGGAACGACTCGATCTCCGAGCGGAAGTAGGCGGCAGAACGTCCGACGAACCGGTGCACGATCTCGTCCGAGGACAGTTCCCACCCGAGATCGGCGAGTACCCGCCGGTCCACCTCGATCGAGAGCCGCTCGCTGTCGACGAGGACTCCGTCGCAGTCGAAGATGACCAGATCGATCGGACCGGTCGCGCCCATCAGATCAGGTCGACCTCGCCGCTGAACACGAGCTGCGCGGGGCCGGACAGCGCGACGTGCTCGCCGTCCTCCGCGGGGAACATGCGCACGCCGAGCGTGCCACCCGGCACCTCGACCCGCCAGTTGTCGGGCGCCTTCGCACCTGCCCAGTAGCGCACCGCCAGAGCTGTGGCCGCCACACCCGTGCCACAGCTGAGGGTCTCCCCCACACCGCGCTCGGAGACGCGCATCGAGACGTGCCCGATCCCGTCCCGCACAAGCGGCTCACCCGGGACGACGAACTCGACGTTCGCACCCGCGGGCGGGGTGGGTTCGAGCACCGGAGCACGGTGGAGTTCGAGTGAGGCGAGTTCCGCCTCGGATGCGAGGGCGACCACCACATGAGGATTCCCGACGTCGATGCCCAGCCCCGGGCGCGTGACGGGGAGCCCGTCCGCCGTGACAAGAGGGTCGTCGCCGGAGAGCTTCCACAGGCCGAGATCCACCTGATATCCCGTCTCACTGCGGGTCACGTCGCGCACGCCCGCTCGGGTTCCGATCGGGAGCGTCGAGCCGGGCTGGATCGTGGCGAGCCCGGAACGCACGAGATAGTGCGCGAAGACGCGGATGCCGTTGCCGCACATCTCGGCGATCGATCCGTCGGCGTTGCGGTAGTCCATGAACCATTCAGCTGCCGGCTCCTCAGCGAGTGACGCCCGCCCGTCCACGATCGCTGCAGAGCGCACGACACGAAGGATGCCGTCGGCTCCGATGCCGCGGTGCCGGTCACAGAGCACTGCGACCTGTTCCGAGCTGAGTTCCAGTGAGCCGTCGGGGTCGGCGATGATCACGAAATCGTTGCCCGTACCGTGCCCTTTGGTGAATGCGACCATTCGTCCAGTCTAGAGATCTCGGCTAGGCGTCGACGATCAGGCGTCTGCCCGTGTTCGACACGGAGAATCGTTCGTAGCCCAGGTCGTCGTAGAAACCGAGGACGCCTTCGTTCCCCTCCCTGACCATGAGCTGCACCTTCGGGCAGCCCATGGCGACGAGAAGCCGTTCGGCCTCGCGCACGAGTGCTCGCGCGATCCCTCGTTGGCGGTGCGACTTGGCGGTCGCCAGGTAGTAGAGCCAGCCGCGGTGTCCGTCGTAGCCGGCCATGACCGTCCCGAGGATCGATGCTGAGCTCGATTCGGGCTCGGTGCTCTCGACGACCAGAAACAGCTCCGGCTGCACCGTGAGCTTGCGCTCGATGTCGAGCCGCGGGTCGTTCCACGGGCGCGTGAGCCCGACCTCGTCCCAGAGCGCGACAACCGCCTCGGTGTCCGCCCGGTCGAACGCCCGGACCGGCCAGCTCTCGACTGCGCGCCGAGGAGCTGACGCCTCAGCCACGGCGCACGCGGTAACGCCCGCACATGAAGTTGCGGTTGCGAGCCACCTCGAGAAGCTCGAGGTCCAGCATCCGCGGCAACAGGGGCGCCCCGGATCCGAGAGTGACCGGCGCGTACTGCACCCACACCTCATCGAGAAGACCCGCATCCGCGAACTGCCCGGCCAGGTCTCCGCCGCCGACGACCCACAGATCCTTGCCGCCGGCGGCAGTGACCATCTCGGAGTGAACGGCGGTCACATCGCCCTGCGCCTTGCGGACGTCGGCGCCGACGGGAATCTCGAGCTCCCTGTGCGTGAACACCCAGGTCGGCTGCTCGTAGCCCCAGCGCCCTTCTTCGTGCTGCATGACCCAGTTGTAGGTCGATGCCCCCATGGCCAGCGCCCCGATCGTCTTCTCGAACGCCCCATAGGACATCGGTCCTTCGGCGTCGATGTCCTGCTTGAGGAGCCAATCGAGGGAGTGCTGGTCAGTCGCGATGAAACCGTCGAGGCTGCTCGCCGTGTAGAAGTGGGTGGCCATGCATCCACCTTCTCATCGGTCACCGACATCGCGCGATGGCGGTGAGGGAGATGTCGACTCAGGACTCGACGAGTGCCGTCGCGTCGACCGGGGGTTCGTGCCAGGTGAGACCCGGATACCGCTTGAACCAGGACACCTGACGTCGGGCATACCGACGCGTGAGGGCCTGCGTCTCGGCGATCGCCTCGTCTTGACTGAGCCGCCCGTCGATCTGCCCCAGAGCCTGGGAGTAGCCGATGGCACGCTGCGCAGTGACGCCATCCTCGAGCCCTTGCCGCCGGAGCCCCGCCACCTCGTCGACGAGGCCTGCACGCCACATCTGTTCGACCCGTGCGTCGAGCCGTTCGACGAGGACGCTGCGCTCGACATGGAGACCGATCAGTCGGGTGTCCGCCTGCCAGAGCGACGGCTGTTCCGGCAGAGCGGCACCGTGCGTGGCGCTGCCCTGTTCGAGCACCTCGAGGGCGCGGATCACCCGTCTCCCGTTGTGGGGGTCGACGCGCGCCGCCGTGGCCGGATCGAGCGCTCTCAGCCGGTCGAGCATCGCCCCCGCACCCTCGTCCTCGAGCTCGCGTTCGAGCCGAGCGCGGATGACCGGGTCGCGCGGCGGGAAGGCGAAGTCGAAGACGACGCTGGAGACGTAGAGCCCGGAGCCGCCGACGAGGATGGCGTCAGCACCACGGCGCTGGATATCGATGATCACCGAGCGCGCAAGAGGCTGATACCAGGCGACCGCCGCTTCCTCGTCGACCTCGCGCACGTCGAAGAGGTGGTGCGGAATGCCGCGTCGGTCTGCGGCGGCGAGCTTCGCCGTGCCGATGTCCATTCCGCGGTAGAGCTGCATCGCATCGGCGTTCACGATCTCGGCTGCGTTGCCCCGCCGGCGCAGCGCCTCGGCGAGATCGAGCGCGAGATCGCTCTTGCCCGTCCCCGTCGCGCCGACGACTGCCCAGAGCCGCGGCGCATCGTGCGTGCCGCCCGGCGCCGTACCCGTCATCCCTTGGATACCGGCTTCGTCGCGAGCAGCGGTCACCTGCCGACGCGCAGCGTCGGCAGGCCGAGAGACACCGCCCGCGTGCCGTCGGGCGCCGCAGGCGCCGGCACGGCGCACGATTCCGCCTGGGCGCGATCCCACGCGTCCCCGCCGCGCGTGCGACGGATCTTGAGCGGGGAGCCCGTCGGGTCATCGGCGAGCAGGTGGAACGGAGCCGCATGGGTGATGGTCACCGAGACGACGTCACCGGGCCGGGGAACAGCCGACCCCGGGGTCACCTCGAAGTGCACGAGGCGGTTGTCCTCTCCCCGGCCGGTCAGCCTATGCGTCTCGGCGTCCTTCTTGCCCTCGCCTGTCGAGACGAGGACCTCGACCTCGCGGCCGATCTGCTTCTGGTTCTCTTCGAGCGAGATGCGCTCCTGCAGCGCGATGAGCCGGTTGTAGCGTTCCTGCACGACGGCCTTCGGAACCTGGTCTTCCATGGTCGCCGCCGGTGTGCCCTCGCGGATCGAGTACTGGAAGGTGAAGGCGCTCGAGAAGCGGGCCTGTTCGACCACCCGCATCGTGTCCTCGAAGTCCGCCTCGGTCTCACCGGGGAACCCGACGATGATGTCGGTGGTGATCGCGGCATGCGGAATGCGATCACGGACGCGGTCGAGGATTCCGAGGAACCTCTCACTGCGATAGGAACGACGCATGGACTTGAGGATGCGATCGCTGCCGGACTGCAGCGGCATGTGAAGCTGCGGCATCACAGTGGGAGTCTCAGCCATCGCGTCGATCACGTCGTCGGTGAACGCAGCCGGGTGAGGACTCGTGAAGCGAATGCGCTCGAGTCCTTCGATCTCGCCCGCCGCGCGCAGGAGCTTGCCGAATGCCTGGCGATCGCCGAACTCCACGCCGTAGGAGTTGACGTTCTGTCCGAGCAGGGTGACCTCGATGGCACCGTCCTCCACGAGGAGGCGGATCTCGTTCAGGATGTCACCCGGACGGCGGTCCTTCTCCTTGCCGCGAAGGCTCGGAACGATGCAGAAGGTGCACGTGTTGTTGCATCCGACCGAGATGGACACCCACCCGCTGTGCGCAGAGTCGCGCTTGGTCGGGAGCGTCGAGGGAAACACCTCGAGCGACTCGAGGATCTCCAGCTCGGCGTCACCGTTGTGTCGCGCTCTCTCGAGGAGGCCGGGAAGCGACCCCATGTTGTGCGTGCCGAAGACCACATCGACCCATGGGGCCTTGTCGAGAACGGCTTGCTTGTCCATCTGGGCGAGACAGCCCCCGACGGCGATCTGCATGCCGTCCTTGCGGCGCTTCACCGAAGCGAGCTGGCCGAGGGTCCCGTAGAGCTTGCCCGCGGCATTGTCGCGAACTGCGCACGTGTTGATGATGACGACATCGGCCTCGGCGCCGTCCGTGGCTCGGACGTATCCCGCACTTTCGAGCGAGCCCGAGAGACGTTCGGAATCGTGGACGTTCATCTGGCAGCCGAAGGTGCGGACCTCGTACGAACGCTGGCGCCCGTCACGGTCGATTGCGGCTGACGACGACGCGATGATCGTCGGTTCACTGCGCGGGATAGTCATGATCTCCCCATTGTACGAGCGGTTCCCCCCTCGCTGCCGCTGCCGCTGACCGGCCGGCTACCGGGCAGGTGCGCGCCCTCCCCGGTATCAGTCCGAATCGACGAATCGGACCCGCGACGACGACGAGCCGGAAGATCCCTCGGCGAGGGCCGTCTTCGCAGCCGTCATCGCGATGGAACCGTTGTACCCGCGACGTGATAGCTGACCGACGAGGCGTCTCAGAGCAGTATCCGGGTCAAGACGGGACATCGATCGTGCTTTCGAGCGAGCGTACTCGAGTGCACGCTCCGCGTCGTCGTCGGGAACGTCGCCCAATGCCGTGTCGATCACATCGCGGGGAATCCCCCGCTGCGAGAGCGCTCGCGACAGAGCGACCCGCCCCTGTCCTTTTCGCTCGATTCCCGACATCACGAGCTGATCGGCGAGAACCGCGTCATCGAGGTAGCCACGGCGACAGAAGTCGTCGATCACGTCGTCGATCGATCCGGAGTCGAGCCGGACGCCGTTCTCTTCGTAGCCCCTGAGCACCATCCGCGCCTCGGACAAAGAGAGCGATCGAGCCCTCAGCTTGCGCACGAGAAGCTCCTCGGCGTCGACACGCAGCTTCGACGGATCGACTCCGCTCTCATCTGCTGAGTCTTCGTGCGGCTGCAGTGCACGCAATCGGGGAGCAGACCGAGCCGCAGCGCCACGAGCTGGATGCCGTTCGCTGGGCCCACGAGAGTCGACGAGTGGAGCTGGAGCCGAGTCGCCGGTGGATGCGACTCCTGCCGCCGTCGATTCCACGAGGCCTGCGTCTTCCGCGGCGCGGGGGGTGACTGCATCGGACCCGGCAGTACTTCGATCGACCGGCTTCATCCGCGCGGAATCGCGGCCGAACAGAGGGATGATGGGGGCGAGCTCCTGAGGCTCGCCCCCGCCATCACTCATGGTTCACTCCGGTTGCGCCACAACCGCGAACCATCACGATCATGCCGGGCGGCGCTCGGCGAGCTCGTCAGCAGGTGCCTCGGTGGCTCCTCCGATGCCGAGCTTCTGCTTGATCTGGGTCTCGATCGCCAGCGCGATGTCGGGGTTCTTCAGCAGGAACGTTCGCGCGTTCTCCTTGCCCTGTCCCAGCTGGTCACCGTCATAGGTGTACCAGGACCCGGACTTCTTGACGATGCCGTGCTCCACACCGAAGTCGATCAGGCTGCCCTCACGGGAGATGCCGACGCCGTAGAGGATGTCGAACTCAGCCTGCTTGAACGGCGGAGCCATCTTGTTCTTCACGACCTTGACCCTCGTACGGTTTCCGACTGCGTCGGTGCCGTCCTTCAGAGTCTCGATTCGGCGGATGTCCATTCGGACGGACGCGTAGAACTTCAGCGCCTTTCCACCCGCGGTGGTCTCCGGCGAGCCGAAGAAGACACCGATCTTCTCTCGCAGCTGGTTGATGAAGATCATCGTGGTGTTCGTCTGGTTGAGCCCACCGGTGAGCTTTCGCAGCGCCTGAGACATCAGACGAGCCTGCAGACCCACGTGGGAGTCACCCATCTCGCCCTCGATCTCGGCTCGAGGCACGAGCGCGGCCACGGAGTCGATGACGATCAGGTCGATCGCCCCGGAGCGGACGAGCATGTCCGCGATCTCGAGCGCCTGCTCACCCGTGTCGGGCTGCGAGACGAGAAGGGCGTCGATGTCGACACCGAGCTTCGCGGCGTAGTCAGGGTCGAGCGCGTGCTCGGCGTCGATGAAGGCAGCGATTCCGCCGGCGCGCTGAGCGTTGGCGATCGCGTGGAGGGTGAGCGTCGTCTTACCCGACGACTCAGGACCGTAGATCTCGACGATTCGCCCACGCGGCAGTCCTCCGACGCCGAGGGCGACATCGAGAGCGATGGAACCGGTCGGAATGACGGCGACAGGCGCACGCTCGTCGCTGCCCAGTCTCATGACCGAGCCCTTTCCGAACTGACGATCGATCTGGGCGAGGGCGGTCTCGAGGGACTTCTCGCGGTCAGCGGGTGATGGCATGACGTGCTCCTTATGCTCGCGTGGTGCCGCCTGTAGGCTGTCGCGGTCCTCCCGGCTGGGCGGAACTCTCCGACAAGGCGTATGGCTCTTCGGCTTGTTCTTCACCGTAGGAGGAGCCTCCGACATTGCGTCGTCAGCACCGCGAAACAGGGAGAGAAACGTCTCTGAACCACTTGTGCAGAAGACTACGCCCGTTTCGAACACATATTCGACGACACGCCGTCGCGGCGTGTCGCAAATCGAAACCGCCTCGAACGCGGCCCTCGCCGCGAACGCCTCAGAGGGTCATCGCTTGCGCGGCTCCAGACGACCTGCACCGTGTCGCCGCTCCACGGGGACATCCGTCTCGGCGCACAGCGCCAGCCAGATCTCGCGCGGTGCGACGCCAGCGTCCAGCGCTTCGTCGGCAGTGCGCCCGGCGAGCTGAGTCAGAACGAGGTCGCTGATCAGAGATGACCCGCGACCGCCGAATTCCGCGTCGACTGCGCGGAGGAACTCACTACGTCGCATCAGAGGCTATGAGAGTCCGACGTTCAGTGGAGCGACAGCTCGGGCTCGACAGAAGCCACGAGGTCGTCCGGAACGACATCAGGGAAGACCTGAATACCTTCGAGGACCGAGATCCGGTCGCCGACCTCGCGCATGATGATCGAGATGGGAACATCCAGAGCGTCAGCCACCGAGGCGAGAATCTCACTCGATGCTTCCTTCTGGCCCCGCTCGACCTCGCTGAGATAGCCCAGCGCCACAGAAGCCTTGCTTGCAACCTGCCGGAGCGTCCGCCCCTTCTGCAGGCGGAAGTCCCTCAGCACATCGCCGATTTCCTGTCGTACAAGAATCATCGGAACCTCCTCCCAGATCGCCTTCTCGAGGTCTCCCTCGAAGAGACCGCCAGTCTAGTCCTACCGACCTTCACAAAATCTACCTTCGCACGCTGTGCTTTCGGTGTGAGCACATAGGACATAACGGAGCGCACCCATCCCCTATTCCCGCAGAACCCGAGCGAGCATATCGATCGCCGCATCGACCGCCTGCGCCCGCACCTCGGCACGATCACCGTCGAATCGAAACAACTCGGTCACCGACGAATCCGGCGTCACCACGGCCACATGCACCGTGCCGACCGGCTGACCGTCAGGTGAGTCCGGCCCCGCGATACCCGTGGTCGAGACGCCGACGTCGGCAGGGGCCCCGTCGACGTTCAACGCACCGCGCACCCCCGCCGCCATCTGAAGAGCGACGTCGGGGTGCACGGGACCGTGCGCGTCGAGCAGCGCGTCGTCGACGCCCAGCAGCGTGTGCTTCACCGGAGTGGCGTACGCGACGATCGCTCCGCGGAGGGAGGCCGACGCCCCCGGCACGGAGACGAACTCGGCAGCGAGAGCACCGCCCGTCAACGACTCCGCGACACCGAGCGTCCAGCCACGCTCGACCAGCGCGGCGAGCACGGCCGACGCAGATGTCACGAGGGCTGCCGCGCGCCTCGTACCTGCGCGACGATGTAGTCGATTCCGCTCGCCACGGTGAGGATCAGCACGAGCACCATCAGGATGGCGGTCACGAGCAGCCACGGCTCCAGCCCGATCACGACGTGCAACGGAAGCAGCGCCCAGGACAGGGCCACCGCCTGCACGGCAGTCTTGATCTTGCCCATCCAGGCCGCAGCCACGACGTGCTCCTTCGCGACAATAAGACGGTGGATCGTGATGCCCCACTCCCGGATGAGGATGATGATCACCAGCCACCAGTTCAGCTCGCCCAGTATCGCGAGACCGATGAATCCCGCGCCGGTGAGCAGCTTGTCGGCGATCGGGTCCCAGAGCTTTCCGAAGTCGCTGACGATCTCGTAGCGGCGGGCCAGATAGCCATCGACCCAATCGGTCGAGATCGCGACGATGAAGAGAACGGCGGCGATCCAGCGGACAGCGATGTCGTCGAGTCCGAACGTTCCACCGATCAGCAGGAGGACGAAGAAGATCACCGCGAGCGGTATGCGCGCGACCGTGATCGCGTTGGGAAGCTGCCGTGGAATGGCCATCAGTCGCGTCCCGTCAGTCCCCAGGCGTCTTCGTCGCCATCGTCTTCAGCCTCGACCACAGGAAGTCCCTGGAACTGCGCCTCGACCGGGTCGTGCGGCGTCCCGGCAGCAGTCGCGGCCGAGGAGGGGGCAGGCGGCTTCGGCGGAGTGTCGTCGCCTCGCAGCTTCGCCATGACCTGGGGCAGCTGTTCGGCCGTCGCCAGCACATCGCGCGCCTTCGATCCTTCTGACGGGCCGACGATCTCTCGCGACTCGAGGAGGTCCATCAGGCGACCGGCCTTCGCGAACCCGACGCGGAGCTTGCGCTGCAGCATCGACGTCGACCCGAACTGCGACGACACGATGAGTTCGGCCGCGGCGAGAAGAAGCTCGAGATCGTCGCCGATGTCCTCGTCGACCTCCTTCTTCTTCGTGGGCTCCAGCGCTTCCTGGACGTCGGCGCGGTAGTCCGGACGGGCCTGACGCGTCACGTGCTTGACGACCGCGTCGATCTCCTTCTCATCGACCCACGCACCCTGCAGTCGGAACGGCTTGGACGACCCCATGGGCGAGAACAGCGCATCGCCCTGTCCGATCAGCTTGTCGGCGCCGGGGCTGTCGAGGATCACGCGACTGTCTGTGACGCTCGTGACGGCGAACGCGAGGCGCGAGGGGACATTCGCCTTGATCAGACCGGTCACGACATCGACGCTGGGTCGCTGCGTCGCTAGCACGAGGTGGATACCGGACGCGCGTGCGAGCTGGGTGATGCGGACGATCGAGTCCTCGACGTCGCGCGGGGCGACCATCATCAGGTCCGCCAATTCGTCGACGACGACGAGGAGGTACGGGTAGGGCTTGAGCACGCGTTCGCTTCCCACGGGAAGCTCCACCTCGCCGGCGCGGACGGCACGGTTGAAGTCGTCGATGTGACGGAACCCGAACGACGCGAGGTCGTCGTACCGCATGTCCATCTCCTTCACGACCCACTGCAGCGCTTCCGCCGCCTTCTTGGGGTTCGTGATGATGGGTGTGATCAGGTGCGGCACCCCGGCGTAGCTCGTCAGCTCCACGCGCTTGGGGTCGATCAGGACCATCCGCACATCCGTGGGTCGGGCGCGCATGAGCAGACTCGTGATCATCGAGTTGACGAAGCTCGACTTTCCGGAGCCGGTGGAACCGGCGACAAGCAGGTGAGGCATCTTCGCGAGGTTGGCGATGACGATGTTCCCACCGACGTCCTTTCCGACGCCGATCGTCATCGGGTGGGTGCTCTTGTGCGCTGCCGGAGACCTGAGCACATCGCCGAGCGCGACCATCTCCTTGTCGGCGTTCGGGATCTCGATTCCGATCGCGCTCTTTCCGGGTATCGGCGAGAGGATCCGCACATCGTTCGATGCGACCGCATACGCGAAGTTGTTGCTCAGCTGGAGGATCTTCTCGACCTTGACGCCGTGCCCCACCTCGACCTCGTACTGGGTGACCGTGGGGCCACGCGAGAAACCAGTGACCTTCGCGTCGACCTTGAACTGTGTCAGCACGCTCGTGATCTGCTCGATCACCTTGTCGGTCGCCTCGGAGCGCGCGACCGGTGGAGGCCCTTCGACCAGAAGACCTGGCGACGGCAGCACGTACGGGGCGACGGGGGCCTGGGGGCCTCGCTCCCCCGGCCCGGCCGTGCCGAAGCCGTCGAGACCCGGAAGCTCCGGCATCTCTCCGGTGTCGGACTCGTCGTCTAGCAGTGCGGTGGTCTGCTGCCCTGCCAGGGATTCCGTCACGGACCGCACGTCCGTCAGCACCTCGGTCGCCGCGTCATACGGATCTTCCACGACGACGGCCTGATCGTAAGCCGGAGTCGGCTCGGAGGTCGTCAGCAGCGCGGTGATGTCGTCGGAGCCCAGCGTCCCCTCGTCGGGGTCTTCCTCACGGCCGGTCTTGTTCCGCCGCCACCAGGGAAGGACGTCGGGGTCGTCGACCTTGTCGGACTCGTCGATCGCCGCGGCTTCCTTCGCAGGCTTCTCGGTGCGCTCAGCGTCGAACATCCACGCGTAGAGGTCGCCCAGGCGCTGCCCGATACGGTTCGGCGGAGTCTTGGTCAGGATCAGGATGCTGAGTCCCGCCAGCAGGGCCAGGACGATATAGGCACCCACCGGAGTGAGATACGAGAGCGGCTCACCGATCATCCAGCCGAAGAGACCGCCCGCTTCGCTGAGCGCAGGCATGCCGTCCCGGGGCTGCGCACGAACGAGCAGTCCGGCGGAGTCGACTCGACCCGCTGCGATGTGGCAGAAGCCAGCCAGGGTGAGCACGAAGAGTCCGAAGCCGATGCCGATGCGCCCGTTGTCGTGGACGGACGAGGGATGGCGGAACAGCCACCCTGCCAGCAGCAGCAGCAGCACGGGCATGACGAAAGCCACGCGCCCGACCAGAAGCCCCACCGAGTAGGCGCTGATGTTCGACGCGACCTCGTTGCCGATGAAGAACCATTCGTTGACCGCTCCGGCGATCGCCAGAAGCACCAGCAGGAAGGGGAATCCGTCGCGCCGGTCATCCTTTTCGAGCGTCTCCGGGCCGAATGCCCGGAACAGACCACCGACGCCGTGGGCGAGCCCGTTCCACGCTCGTACCGCCACCGGAGGCTTGTCGATCTCGTCGATGTACTTCTTCGGCGCAGCCTGGGCCTTCGGCGCAGCCTGCCGCTTCGGGCGAGGCGTGGCGCTCTCGGACGCGCGCGCGGACTTCGTGGTACTCCTGGCCATGCTCTCACGTTACGGCCAGAGGCCGACATTCACCCGTAATGACGCGGCATTCCGGCCGGTTCCCGGGCCCGCGAAGGGAGATCAGGACGTGCGATGCACCATCGTGTCACGGAGATCCCCCGCGTCGGTGACCACGAAGCCCTCCGACCGATACAGGGCGTGCGCGAAGTTGTCCCGTTCGACGCTGAGGCTGATCCGAGGGTGCCCCTGCTCGCGCGCGTGGGTGACGAGGCGTCGAAGCAGGGTCCGTCCGACTCCGTGCGCCCGCCAGATCGGCTGCACTCCGATGATGAGCTCGGGCACCGCGGTTCCGACGAAACCGAAGCCTGCGTCGTCCGGTGCGAGCATCCGATACCACGCCGCACCGATGGGTCGCAGATCGGAGTCGAGCGCGATGAAACCGGCATCCGCCGGCCGCATCCACCCCGCGATGTAGCGCCGGTGCTCGACGGCGCTGAGAATCTCATGCCGAGCGCGTGCCCCGCCCGAGCGCCAGTTCGCCGCCTCGACGACCATGTCGCCGAGGAAGCTCCCGTCCGCCTGGTCGGCGGGTCGAATCGAGAAGACGTCCGGCATGGAGTGAGCCTAGGCCGTTCGCGTTACAGCCGAGTGTCGGTCGACTGGGAACCCGCGAACCACCGGGCTCCGATCACGCTTCGATGACCAGCGGGACGATCATCGGACGACGACGGAGCTTCTGGTTGACCCAGCGCCCGATGGTCCGACGGATGACCTGCGAGAGCGCATGCGTGTCGCGCACGCCGTTGCCGGAGGCCTCCTTGAGGGCGGCGATGATCTTCGGGGTGACGTCATCGAAGACGGAATCGTCTTCGGCGATGCCGCGCGCGTGGATTTCCGGACCGGAGATGATGCGACCGGTGGCGGCATCGACCACGACGATCACGGAGACGAAGCCCTCTTCAGCCAGGATCCGACGATCCTTGAGGTCTGCGTCCGTGATCGCGCCGACGGTCGAGCCGTCGACGTACACGAAACCGAGATCGAGCTGGCCGACCACTCGGGCGTCGCCGCCCTTCAGGTCGATGACCGTGCCGTTCGAGGCGATGATCGTGCGCTCGGCCTCGATGCCCGTGTCCTGCGCCAGCTTGGCGTTGGCGATCAGATGGCGGTACTCGCCGTGCACCGGCAGCACGTTCTTGGGTCGCAGGATGTTGTAGCAGTAGATGAGCTCACCCGCTGCAGCATGGCCCGAGACGTGCACCTTGGCGTTCGCCTTGTGCACCACGTTCGCGCCGAGCTTGGTCAGACCGTCGATCACGCGGTACACGGCATTCTCGTTGCCGGGGATGAGGCTCGAGGCCAGGATGACGGTGTCACCCGGTCCGGGCTCGATCGCATGGTCGAGGTTGGCCATGCGACTCAGAACGGCCATGGGCTCGCCCTGCGAGCCGGTGGACATGTAGACGATCTTGTCGTCCGGAAGGTCGCGGGCCTTCTTGTAGTCGATGAGAAGACCGCTCGGCACCTTCAGGTATCCGAGGTCCTCGGCGATCGTCATGTTGCGCAGCATGCTGCGTCCGAGCAGCGCGACCCGTCGGCCGTGCGCATGCGCGGCGTCGAGAACCTGCTGCACGCGGTGCACGTGACTCGAGAAGCTCGCGACGATGACCCGGCGAGGCGCCTTGCCGATGACCTGATCGAGCACGGGGCCGATCGAGCGCTCCGTGGGAGTGAACCCGGGCACGTCGGCGTTCGTCGAGTCGACGAGGAACAGGTCGACCCCTTCCTCGCCGAGGCGGGCGAACGCGCGGAGGTCGGTGATGCGTCCGTCGAGCGGAAGCTGGTCCATCTTGAAGTCGCCGGTCGCCAGCACGAGGCCCGCGGGAGTGCGGATCGCCACGGCGAGTGCGTCCGGGATCGAGTGGTTGACCGCGACGAACTCGAGGTCGAACGGTCCGACCTGCTCCCGCTGGCCCTCCTTCACCGTGAGGGTGTAGGCCTTGATGCGGTGCTCCTTGAGCTTCGCCTCGACCAGCGCGAGCGTGAGGCCCGATCCGATCACGGGGATGTCGCTCTTCAGGCGCAGCAGGTAGGGAACGGCACCGATGTGGTCCTCGTGCCCGTGGGTGAGGACGACTCCGACGATGTCGTCGAGGCGACTCTTGATCGGCTCGAAGTCCGGCAGGATCAGGTCGACTCCGGGCTGGTGCTCCTCCGGGAAGAGCACTCCGCAGTCGACGATCAGGATCTTGCCGTCGAACTCGAAGATGGTCATGTTGCGACCGATCTCACCGAGTCCGCCGAGCGGAGTGACCCGCAGCGTCCCCTCGTCGAGAGCTGCGGGTTCTGCGAGCGGGATGGACATGCTGTCTCCTCAGTCGGACACTCCACGCGTCCGTTCGTTCATGGTGACGCGCCTCGGCGCGTGCGTTCTCAGCGGGTCGTGCCGTGCACCTTCGGCAGCGCGCCGCCCGCGGCCGCGTTGCGGTCGGGGCGGAAGTTGGAGAAGTCTGCTCCCGGAACGTCCCTCACGAGATCGAGCTCGTCCTCGATGAGCGCGGCCTCCCACTCTTCGGGACCCACCAGGGGCAGACGCACGCGGGGGCTGGAGATCCGGCCCAGGCCGTGCAGGATGTACTTCGCGGCGACGGTTCCCGGGACATGCGTCATGACCGCGCGCACGAGCGGCTCGAGCCTCTTGTGCTCTGCCGTGGCCGTCGTCAGATCGCCTCGGTTGACGGCGTCGATGATGGTGCGGTACGGAGCCGCCGCGACGTTGGCGGTCACGCCGATCAGGCCGGTCGCGCCGATGGCGAGATGCGGCAGAACATTCGCGTCGTCTCCCGAGAAGTACATGAGGTCGGTCTGGTTCAGGACGCGGCTCACCTCGGAGAAGTCGCCCTTGGCGTCCTTCACGGCGAGGATGTTCGGGTGCTTGGCGAGGCGCAGGATGGTCTCGTACTTGATCGGCACGCCGGTGCGACCGGGGATGTCGTAGAGGATCACCGGCAGGTCGGTGGCGTCGGCCACCAGGCGGAAATGCGTGAGGATCCCGGCCTGGGTCGGCTTGTTGTAGTACGGCGTGACGATCATGATGGCGTCTGCGCCGGCCTTCTCGCTCGCCTTGTAGAGCTCGATCGCGTGCGCGGTCTCGTTGGATCCACCGCCGGTGATGATCTTGGCGCGTCCGGCCGAGACCGACTTTCCGACCTCGACGAGCTTGAGCTTCTCAGGGTCCGTCAGGGTCGAGGTCTCGCCGGTCGTTCCCGTCACGACGATTCCGTCAGCACCGGCGGTGATGACGTCATCGATGTGCTTCTCGACGGCGGGCCAATCGACTTCGCCGTCGGCCGTCATCGGAGTGACGAGCGCGACGAGAACCTGTCCGAAGGGGTTGCCCGAGTGCGTCATGCCCCCAGCGTATCGGTTCGAATGCCGCTCACCCAGACGAGGGACGGCGGATGACATCTCCCCGGACGATCGCGACCATCATCTTGATTGGGATCCACATAGGCTCGACTCCATGGCATGGGTCACACGCGAATCGTCGACGGTGTACGAGAACCGGTGGATCGAGGTTCGGGAGGACCAGGTCACGGGGCCAGGGGGCGATGGCATCTACGGCGTGGTGACCATGCGGCATCCGGCAGTCTTCGTCGTCGCACTCGATGACGAGGACCGCGTCTGCCTCATCACTCTCGAGCGCTACACGACCGGAGTCTCGATCGAGATTCCTGCCGGAGGAAGCGACGGCGAAGAACCGCTCGCGGCAGCGCAGCGCGAGCTGCTCGAGGAGACGGGCTTCGTCGCCGAGGACTGGACGGAACTCGGAACGATGAACGCCCTGAACGGGATCGCCCACGCCCCCGAGCACGTGTTCCTCGCTCGGGGTCTGACTCCGTCCGACGACTCCACTCGCACGCAGGCGGAGGAGGGCATCGACGCCGTCACCTGGGTACCGTTCTCCGACGTCCTCGGCATGATCTCCGATGGCCGCATCACCGATGGAGAGACCGTGGCGGCGATCGGATACGCCGGTATCCGTCTGGGCAGATTCCGCTGATCTCCTAGCGCCCTCATTCGCGCACGGCGCGCCCGCAGCGGGACGCGGTCGACGTTCAGATCAGACGCGGCCGCGACGTGCGACGCCGGAGGTCAGCGCGCTCGGAAGCAGGGACGCGACAGCGACGATCGCCTTGTAACGCAGCGACGGGATCGAGACGGCCCTTCCGCGCGCCGCGTCACGGAGCGCCTCGCGGACCACATTCCGCGCGTCGAGCCACATGAAGCCGGGAACGCCCTCGTGCCCCGGTTCGAGTCCCATCCGCTCGTGGAAGGTCGTGTGCGTGAAACCCGGGCAGACGGCGGTGACCGTCACTCCGTCGGGTGCGTACTCGACATTCGCCCAGCGGCTGAATCCGATCAACCAGCTCTTGCACGCGGAATACGTGGAGCGCGAGATGAACCCTGCGACGGACGCGACGTTGATGATCCGGCCCCCACGGCCGCGCATCGTCTGAAGCGCCGCGTGCATGAGCCGCATCGACGCCTCGACGTGAACGCGCAGATGGCGCACCTCGTCGTCGATGTCGTTGTCGGCGAACTGCAGCGGGAGGCCGAAGCCTGCATTGTTGATGAGAAGGTCGACCGGATCGGAGGCATCACGGAGACGGTCGGCGACGCGCTCGACATCCTCATCGATCGACAGGTCGGCGGGAAGCACCTCGACCGCGACACCGTGCTCGCTGCGCAACTCGGCCGCCACGACCTCGAGATCGCCGGCGGAACGTGCGACGAGGATCAGATCGGCTCGGCGCCGGGCCAACTGGCGCGCGAACTCTGCGCCGAGGCCGGCGCTCGCTCCGGTGATCAGTGCGGTGGGCATCAGCGCTCGTATCCCAGGAAGCGGAACCGGATGCCGGAGCGCGACGTCTGCCACTCCCCCTCGTTCACGAGCCTCCACCCGGCTTTGGACGGCGCATACGCGTCGCCGGAGACCTCGATGTCGAGCTCGGTGACTTCGAGGCGGTCGGCGTCGGCGATCACCAGGCGGAAGATCTCGGCGCCGCCGATGATCCATACCTTCTCGTGGCCCCGCACCGCGTCCGTGACGGTCGCGGCACGACGGGCGCCGTCCGCGGACCAGTCCTGCTGGCGGGTGATGACGATGTTCTCTCGCCCTGGAAGCGGGCGGAAGCGCTCAGGGAGCGAGTCCCACGTCTTGCGACCCATGATCACGGGAGCGCCGAGGGTGACTTCCTTGAAGTGAGCGAGATCCTCGGGGACGTTCCAGGGCATGCCGCCCTCTGCTCCGATGACGCCGCCGTGCGCCTCTGCCCAGATCAGCCCGACCCAGGTCATACCGCGACCGCCGCCCTGATCGGAGCGTGGTGCTGGTAATCCTCGACGACGAAGTCCTCGTAGTCGTAGTCGAGGATCGACTCGGGCGTCCGGGCGAACCTCAGCGTCGGGTATGGATACGGTTCGCGCGTGAGCTGTTCATTCACCTGGTCGAGGTGATTGTCGTAGATGTGGCAGTCACCCCCGGTCCAGACGAAGTCACCCGGCTCGAGTCCCACCTGCTGGGCGACCATCAACGTCAGCAGGGCGTAGGACGCGATGTTGAACGGGACGCCGAGGAACAGGTCGGCGCTGCGCTGATAGAGCTGGCAGGAGAGCTTGCCGTCCGCCACGTAGAACTGGAACAGGGCGTGACAGGGAGCAAGCGCCATGTCGGGGATGTCCGCCGGGTTCCAGGCAGACACGATGAGTCGCCGGGAGTCGGGCGTCTGCCGGATCTGCTCGATCACCTGAGCGAGCTGATCGATGCTCTCACCCTCCGGCGTCGGCCAGCTGCGCCACTGCACTCCGTAGACCGGACCCAGATCGCCGTCGGCATCCGCCCATTCGTCCCAGATGGTGACGCCATGCTCCTGCAGCCACTTCACATTCGAGTCGCCCCTGAGGAACCAGAGGAGCTCGTAGGCGATCGACTTGAAGTGCACCCGCTTCGTGGTGATGAGCGGGAAGCCCTCGGAGAGATCGAAGCGGATCTGCCGCCCGAAGACGCTGGTGGTGCCGGTTCCTGTTCGATCGGACTTGTGAGTGCCGGACTCCAGCACGTCTCGGAGAAGGTCTTCGTACGGCGTCGGGACGGCTGCGCTCATGTGTGCCAGACTACCCGCCCTGGGGGCTGTCGAGTCGGATCGTCACGATGCGACATATCGGCCCGGGCGGTGCCGGATCGCCCGTATTCTCGACGCATGTCACCCGCCGTCGCCCTTCTCCTCGCCGCAGCGCTGCTCGTGCTCGCCGGCACGATCGGTGTCGTGCTGAGACTTCTCGACGGACGGCGTCGCGGAGGCGGCCATCTGCGCTTCGATCCGAACGACGCGGGCGTGTCGCGCCTGGGCGCGAGAGCGACAGTCGTGCAGTTCAGCACCGAGATGTGCACCCGCTGCCCCCAGGTACGACGCATGCTCAGCAGCTACGTCGCAGAATCGGAGGGCCTGGACCACGTGGAGGTCGACCTGACGCATCGACCGGATCTGTCGGCTCGATACAAGGTCATGCAGACACCGACGACCTTCATCGTCGACGGATCAGGAGCCGTCCGCGCACGCTTCCATGGCGTGCCCCATCGACACGCGCTGAACGACGCGCTGGCAACCGTATGACGAGGACGGAAAGCACATGACGACACCGGCCGGCATCGATCCCCGCGGCCCGCGATTCGCAGCGACGGTCACGACAGTGCTGCTGCTCGTCGCGACATATCTGGCGCTGGTCGGCATCTCGACCGCACGGACCTTCGGCTGGTTCGCCTATCAGCCGCTCGACTCGGCCGACATCGGCTCGGCCACGTGGGCCGTGACGTCGGCGACCCTTGCACAGCGCGCGCTGGACCCGGGGTTCCTCCTCACGATCGTGATCGCCCTGCTGTTCCTGTGGGGCGTCCTGTCACCCGCGACCACACCATGGGGCGTCGTGTTCCGCAGGGTCATCCGTCCGAGACTGGCCGCTCCGACCGAGCTCGAGGATCCGCGTCCACCGCGGTTCGCCCAGGGTGTCGGTCTCGTCGTCGTCACGATCGGTCTCGTGCTGCACCTCGCCGGGGTCCCGTGGGCGCTGCCCATCGCGACCGCCGCCGCTTTCATCGCCGCCTTCCTCAATGCGGCGTTCTCCTTCTGCCTCGGATGCCAGATCTATCTGCTGCTGCAGCGAGCAGGCATCCTCGGTCGCGCGGCGTCGACCGCCTGAGCGCTGTTCCGCCGCACGCCCACGCTCGATAGGCTGGCCGCACACGCGACCCGCATCGAGCAGCGCGCGATACAACGGAGGAATCATGCCCGTCACCAGCGAAGCCACCACCACCTGGACCGGATCCCTCACCGAGGGCTCGGGCACAGTCGCGTTCTCCTCGTCGAAGCTCGGGACCTTCCCGATCAACTGGAAGGCCCGCAGCGAGGGCAGCGACACCACCACCACGCCTGAAGAGCTGATCGCCGCAGCCCACGCGTCGTGTTTCAGCATGGCGCTGTCTCACGCGCTGTCCGAGAACGGCACTCCGCCGGAGCGCGTCAACACCAGCGCGTCCGTCACCTTCAAGCCCGGTGTCGGAATCAGCGGAAGCCACCTCAACGTGAACGCGGTCGTCCCCGGGCTCAGCCCTGAGGAGTTCCAGTCGATCGCTGCCGAGGCGAAGGTCGGCTGCCCCGTATCGCAGGCGCTCGCCGGCATCGAGATCACGCTCGAGGCCACGCTCGCCTGACGTCGGTCATCCGCGAGCGATGCGAATCGCCTCGCGGATGCTGGCGCGAGCGTCCTTGCGGCGGCCAGCGGCATCCTGGACGACGCCGAGTCGGTAGCGCGCGCGCCAGTCCGTCGGCTCCGCATCCGCCTCCCCCGCGTATCTCGCGATGAGCGGGTCGGCGTCGGCACGAGCGATTCGGCCACTCGGCGTCAGCTCGGACTCCGCCGCGGGCATACCGCCCTCGGCATCGAGCTCACGCCCGAGCCGGTCGGCAGCGAACCCGAACTGCATCTCTCGGACGAGCGCCCATGCCCCGATCGGGGCGAGAACGATCAGCGCGATGCCCATGCCGATGGACACCGGTGTGCCGACAGCGAAGAACATCACGGCCAACCAGATGGCGACGGCGAGGTAGACCAGCAGCGCGGCGGCCATCAGGCCGACGCCGATCCGCGACATCACGAGCGGATGCCGATGTCGATCATGCTCTCGAGCCCGACGAAGACGCCGATCGCCTGGGCCGCGAACGGCACCGCGAGACGTATGCCCGGGGCGTAGGCGAGTGCGGGGTCGACCGTGTCATGCGTGAACGTGAGGGACTCACCGGGGCCGGACAGGACGACCTCCTGTTTGGCGATGACGCCGGGACGCCGGAGCGAGTGGATCGGCACGCTGCCGACCTGCTGTCCGCGCGCTCGCTGGTCGGCGTGCGGTGCGCTGACGGGACCCTGTTCGGCGCGTGCGGCGGCGATGAGCTCGGCCGTGCGCACCGCAGTGCCGCTCGGCGAATCCACCTTCGCCTCATGGTGCGCCTCGACGATCTCCGCCGATCCGAAGAACGGCGCGGCTGCTGCGGCCAGAGCCGAACCGAGCACCGATCCCAGCGAGAAGTTCGGGATGAAGACAGCCCCGGTTCCGGCGTTCTCCACCAGAGGACGCACGAGTGCGATCCGCTCGGTGGACCATCCCGACGTGGCGACGAGAATGTTGATCTCGCGCTCGACCGCAGCGCGCACGACGTCGACACTGACCTGAGGCGTGGTCGCGTCGATCACCAGGTCCGCACCGTCGAGCTCGGCGAGGTCGCTACGAGACGTCAGCACGCGCGTCACCTCGAAGCCCTCGAGCTCGTCGATCACCGCACCGATGATCGATCCGAGCTTCCCGGTTCCGCCGACGAGTGCTACCTGGGTGGTCATGCGTTCAGTCTATTTCGCGACCTCGATCCGCCCGGCGCGGCGGGCCGGAACTCGGGGAATCAACGGGGAATCAGACGGGCATCGCATCGGGGATGCCCGTGCGCAGCTCGACCGGGAGGTGCCCGGTGTCGTTGTGAGTGAGGAGCGTCCAGGGCCGGCCCTGTTTCTGGGCGATCACCGTGAGGCCGCAGTGCGCCTGGTTCAAGGTCATCCATCGCCACTCGGGGGCACCGAGGACCTCACGCACGAACCACGAGATCACGAAGTTGTGCGTGATGAGAACCTCGTGCACGTCACCCGGTTTGCGCACCAGGAACTCGTTGACCGCGTCGAACATCTGAGCACGCCCGGCATCGAGCTCCGCCTCGGTCACCGAGCCGAAGAACGGTTCGTAGGCGGCCGGGGTCTCGTCGGTCATCCCCGTGGGCACGCAGTCGAACAGCAGTGCGGTCGGCTCTGGATCGACCGACGGGAGCCGCTCGGCGATCGCACGGGCCGTCTCGTTGGCGCGCAGGAGCGGAGAGTGCCAGACGGCGTCGAGCGGGAGTCCCGAGAGCCGATCTGCGATGAGTTCGGCCTGACGCTGGCCACGCGGCGACAGGGGTCCGTCGGCGAGACCGTGCTCGGCGTCCTGATGTTCACCATGTCTGACCAGATATATGTAATGCGTCACAAACTCGCTCGCTTCATCGACAGCGTCCGCCGGGATTCACTCCACCCTATGCCAGGTCTGTGACAGAGGCGTTACGACGCTCAGTTGCCGGCGCGAGTGAGCTCGGTGACCTGTGCGCGCGACAGCGTGACGCCGGCGCCCTGCATCAGCTCGTCGACGTGCTCGGTCGCGAAGGTGTTGACGATGGGCGCCGCGATGGTCCGCTGCGCGAGCAGCCACGCGATGGACACGGCGGCCACGGGAACCTCGAGTTCGGTCGCGACCTGGTCGAGAGCCCGCAGGATCTTCGTGCCACGCCTGTTGAGATGCCCCCGCAGCTGCTCCCCGCGTACGCCCCGCGAGGTCAGCGCCTTGCTGCGGTGGCGACCGGAGAGGAAACCGTGCTCGAGAGCGTGCGACGGCGTGACCGCGAGGCTCTGCGCACCCGCCACCAGACGCAGGTCCCCTTCGAACGGCTGACGGCGGACGAGGTTGTACGGCGAATCGATGACCTCGATGCGTGGGTACCCGGCCGAGGCGAGGATGCGCGCCTCCACGAGCCGCTCGGGTGCGAAGCCGAATGCGCCGAGTGCGCCGATCTTGCCCGCGTCGACCATCCACTCGACCGTCGCGAGGGTGTCCTCGAGATTCGTCGTGCGGTCGAGCGTCGCGTCGAGGTACAGCACGTCGATGCGCTCGACGCCGAGCCGCGTGAGCGACCCCTCGACAGCGCGGACGAGGTTCACCGAACCGAGACCCGGATTGTCTGCGTGAGCACCGATCCGCACACTCAGCAGGGCGCGGTCGCGTCGCCCTCTGGACTGCAGCCATTGGCCGATGATGTGCTCGCTGCGACCGCCGGAGAATCCGTCGGCGGTGTGGATGGCGTTGCCACCGAATTCCACGTAGCGATCGAGGATTCCATGGCTCGTCTCGAGGTCGACGTTCCAGCCGAACTCCGCCGCACCGAGCATTAGCGGAAAGGTCTCGAGTCCGGTCTCTCCGAGAGGTACGCGGATGGTCTCCCCTATTCCGGGTCCGACGATCGGGATGGGAGCGGACGGGTGCTCTGCGGCGCCCTGCTGCGCGCGATCGGCCGGCGCTCCTGCGCCTACACTGAACAACCGCATATCCTCACCCCCGCGTCAATCGGTGCGTACCGACCTGCGTCACTGCCTGAAATGCACCCCCCGGTGCGTACTTCGAGAGTAGGCGAGATCTGCGAACTCCCCGACCAATACGGGGAACGGCGCAAGAACTTCCCATAACGGTTTGATCACATCGGATACGACGAAGCCCGGACCGTCCGTGAGGACAGCCCGGGCCTCGTGTCGAAGCGCTGGCGATTACTCGGCAGCAGCCTCGTCAGCAGGAGCTGCGTCCGCTGCGGGGGCGTCGTCGAGCACGGGCTCGAGCGACAGCTTGCCGCGGTCGTCGATCTTCGTGATCTTCACGAGGATCTTCTGCCCGACGGACAGGACGTCGTCGACGTTCTCGACGCGCTTGCCACCGGCGAGCTTGCGCACCTCGGTGACGTGCAGCAGGCCGTCCTTGCCGGGCAGCAGCGAGACGAACGCACCGAACGTCGCGATCTTCACGACGGTTCCGAGGAACTGCTCTCCCACCTCCGGGTTGGTCGGGTTCGCGATCGCGTTGACCTGAGCACGGGCAGCCTCGGCCGAGGGGCCGTCGGTCGCGCCGATGTAGACGGTGCCGTCCTCCTCGATGGAGATCTGCGCGCCGGTCTCGTCCTGGATCGCGTTGATCGTCTTGCCCTTCGGGCCGATCAGCTCACCGATCTTGTCGACCGGGATCTGCACGCTGATGACGCGCGGCGCGGTCGGCGCCATCTCGTCGGGAGCGTCGATCGCGGCGTTCAGCACGTTGAGGATGGTCAGACGGGCGTCGCGAGCCTGGGTCAGCGCGCCGGCGAGCACCGACGACGGGATGCCGTCGAGCTTCGTGTCGAGCTGGATGGCCGTGACGAACTCGCTGGTACCGGCGACCTTGAAGTCCATGTCGCCCAGTGCGTCCTCTGCGCCGAGGATGTCGGTGAGGGCCGCGTAGCGCGTCTCTCCGTCGACCTCATCGGAGACGAGTCCCATCGCGATGCCGGCGACGGCTGCGCGCAGAGGCACACCCGCGTTCAGCAGCGACAGGGTCGACGCGCAGACGGAACCCATCGACGTCGAGCCGTTGGAGCTCAGCGCCTCGGAGACCTGACGGATCGCGTAGGGGAACTCCTCGCGGCTGGGCAGCACCGGCACGAGCGCGCGCTCGGCGAGGAAGCCGTGCCCGATCTCGCGACGCTTCGGCGAACCGACCCGGCCGGTCTCACCGGTCGAGTAGGGCGGGAAGTTGTAGTGGTGCATGTAGCGCTTGCTCGTGGTCGGCGACAGCGAGTCGATCTGCTGCTCCATCTTGAGCATGTTCAGCGTGGTGATTCCCATGATCTGGGTCTCGCCGCGCTGGAAGATCGCGGAGCCGTGAACGCGCGGGATGACCTGGACCTCGGCGTCGAGCGGACGGATGTCGGCCAGGCCGCGGCCGTCCATGCGCACGCTCTCGGTGAGGATGCGGCCGCGGACGATCTTCTTCGTGACGGACTTGTACGCTGCGGAGAACTCGATCGGGGCTCCAGCGGGCAGGTTGCCTGCTTCGACCGCTTCGATGAGCTGCGCCCTGACGCGGTCCTTGACCTCGTCGTCCTTGCCCTGACGCTCCTGCTTGTCGGCGATCTGGTAGACGTTCACCAGGTCGTCGTAGGAGCGCTCGGCCACGAAGTCGTAGACCTCGCTGGAGTACGGCGGGAAGACCGGGTACACACCCGGCTCCTTCGACGCGCTGGCGGCGAGCTCGGCCTGAGCCTTGACGAGCTGAGCGATGAAGGGCTTCGATGCCTCGAGGCCCTGCGCGACGACAGCCTCGTCGGGCTTGGTGGCGCCGGCCTTGATGAGGTTCCAGCTGCCCTCGGTGGCCTCAGCCTCGACCATCATGATCGCGACATCTTCGGTGCCGTCGGACTTGGTGACGACGCGACCGGCGACGATCAGGTCGAACACGGCCTCGCTGACCTGCTCAGCCGTCGGGAACGCGACCCACTGGTCCGCGTGCTCGCCGTGGCCGGGGATGAACGCGAGGCGCACACCGGCGACGGGACCCGAGAACGGGAGACCCGAGATCTGCGTCGACGCGGAAGCCGCGTTGATCGCGAGGGCGTCGTAGAACTCGCCCGGGGCGATCGACAGGACGGTGATGACGATCTGGACCTCGTTGCGCAGGCCGTCGACGAACGACGGACGCAGCGGACGGTCGATCAGACGGCAGACGAGGATCGCCTCGGTCGAGGGACGTCCCTCACGACGGAAGAACGAGCCGGGGATCTTGCCTGCTGCGTACGAACGCTCTTCGACGTCGACCGTCAGCGGGAAGAAGTCGAAGCCCTCGCGCGGGTGCTTGCCTGCGCTGGTGGCCGAGAGGAGCATGGTCTCGCCGTCGAGGTACGCGGCGACTGCGCCCTGAGCCTGCTGCGCGAGGCGGCCGGTCTCGAAGCGGATGGTGCGGGTGCCGAAGCGGCCGTTGTCGAGAACGGCCTCGGTGGCGGTGATTTCAGGACCTTCCAAGAGGTCTCTCCTTCTTTGTTTAGACTCGCGAGTCCGTGTGACGCGCGAGCGCATTCATGAAGGAGCGGATTCAGCCGGATACGGGCGCGCGGGCATCCCCGCGAATCTCACCTGCGCTGGCCACCAGTAGAAAGCCACCCGACGTCGCGCCGAGGAACCCACCACAGGGGACCAGCTCTCCGCCGATCGCTCCATGAGTCGATATGAAATTGTGCGGTCGACACACGTCGACCTCCTCCAGCCTATCAGCGCGCCCTTGGATGTCCTCCGTTTCCGTCCGCGGCGGGTTCGTTCAGTGGACCTTGACGTCCTGCGGAGCGCTCGATCGTCCGAGATAGACGTAGTCGTCGTGCTTCGCGACCCGGCCATCGCCGGCCGCCCGACCGTGCAGTCGTCGCCACACCCAGGGCAGCGCATGGCGGCGCCACCACAGTCCCGCGCCGATCTGCTCGTTCTCATGCAGCGCGGCATCGAGCACCCCCAGTGCGTCGGCGTGCGGCACCGAGAGGACCTCGCCCGCGCGATACGCGAGGAATCTGTGACCACGACTGCTGAGGTGGACGAGGTCCTCCCCCCAGTTCGGGCGATCCGGAAGCGACGGGTACAGGTCGGTGTCGATCAGGATCGCGCTCGTCCGCGCCGCGATGCCGGACAGTGCCGTGGCGAATGCCGCGAACCTCCTGGTGTAGATCCCGGCCGCTCTCCGTCGGGGCAGGAACGGCGTGACGAGCAGCACGTCGGCCCCGATGTCGCGGAGCCGGGTGACCGCGCCCTCGAGCTCCGCGGCGAGCGCGGGCACGTCGACCGTCGACTTAACCAGATCGTTGGCGCCGATCAGGATGGACACGAGGTCCGGCTGCAGTTCGAGCGCTCGATCGAGCTGGGTGCCGCACACATCACGCACACGCTTCGACCGGACGGCGAGGTTCGCATACCGGAGACCTCCGCGTGCGGCGAGCAGCAGGGCGAGCCGGTCGGCCCATCCACGGAGCGCACCATCCGGTGCCGGATCGCACAGGCCTTCCGTGAGCGAGTCCCCCAGCGCCACGTAACGCCGCCAGGTGCGCGCTTGCACCGGGGCGGTGGGCTCCGGCCGTGTCAGGCGGCGAGCGCGCGCTCCCTCATCGATCATCCTGAGCTCTCGGGCCTCCTCGTAATGCCCCATCAGCTGAGAACAGACGTTCGCCCAGCTGCGACCCTGCACGGCCTCGCGTCCCGCTGCGCCGAACGCCCGGCGTTTGCGGCCGTCGCCGGTGAGGTCGACCACGCGCATCCGCAGGTCGCCGAGATCGCCGGGACGGTAGAGCCATCCGTCGATTCCCATCCGGACGAGGCCGAGGGGGCCGCCGCGACCGGTGGCGACGACGGGCACCCCGCTGGCGTGGGCCTCCTGGAGGGTCTGTCCGAAGGTCTCGCTCTCTCCCGGGTGCACGAACACGTCGAAGGATGCCATGGCTGCTGCGAGCGCGTCGCCTTCGAGGTGCCCGAGGAAGCACGCACCGGGCATCAGGGACTCGAGTCGAGGCCTGCTCGGTCCGTCGCCCACGATCACGAGGCGCGCACCGGGGATTGTCTGCAGCACTGCCAGGTCTTCCACCTGCTTCTCGGGTGCGAGCCTGCCCACGTAGCCGATCACGACCTCGCTCGTCCACTCCGCGCGCAGTGTCGCGCTCCGGCGGGCCGGCTGGAACCGCTCGGCATCCACGCCTCTCCCCCACAGACGGATGCGATCCACACCGAGCTGCGCGAGCTGCTGCGCCGAGTCGGGCGACGGCGCGAGCGTGATGGTCGCGCGCCGATGGAGCCGCGCGATGTGCGATTCGGCGACACCGGTCGCCACAGGGATGCGATACCTCTGCGTGTATGCCGCGACATCGGTCTGGTACGCGGCGACGGCGGCGACGCCGATGTGCTCTGCGGCGAGCGCGCCTCGCCATCCGAGGGCGAAGGGCGAAGCCAGGTGGACGACATCGGGGCGGAAGCGTCGCAGCGATGCCGCGACCTGACGTGCAGGCGGGGTCCCCACGCGCACACTGCGGTACCCCGGCAGCGCGAGGCTGGGGACCGCTTCCACAGCGGCTCCGTGCACCTCCCCGGGGATGCCGGTCCCATCGGGCGCGATCACATGCGCATCATGGCCAGCACGTTCGAGGTGACTGAGGATCTGCAGGACGGATCCGGTGACACCGTTCATGTGCGGAAGGAAGGACTCTGTCACGATCGCGACTCTCACGTCCTCAGGATGCAGCCCTCGACTCCCACCCGAGGCGCGAATCGGGTCGGAGCACCAGAAGTTCACCGGATGCTGGACGGCTCTTCACCGGCTATCCCGGCGTTGGTTCCCGTTCACCTCCGACGACCACGGTGGGAACGTGTCCACTGAACTGCTCGACGGCCCCTGGGCTCTGGTGGTCATGAGCCTGCTCGTGCTGGGCGACTCGTTCTTCGTGGTGGTTCCGGGAGAGATCGCGGTGACCGCGCTCGGCGCCGTCGCATCGACGACCGGCGATCCTCCCCTGTGGTGTGTGATCCTGTGGGCGGGCATCGCCGCGGTCGCCGGAGACGTCACCTGCTATCTCGTGGGTCGCAGCGTGGGCATCGACAGGTGGCGCTGGATGCGCACGCCCCGAGTGCGCCGAGCGCTCACCTGGGCGCGGCTGCGTCTGGAAGGCGGAACCGCCACCGTGCTCTTCACCGCGCGCTTCGTCCCTTTCGCTCGACTGGCGATCAACCTCATGGCAGGGGCCTCGCGGATCCCGCCGGCTCGGTATCTGCCGCTCGTGACGATCGCGGCGTTCGGGTGGTCCGCCTACCAGGCATCCGTGGGCGCCATCGTCGCCGTGCTGCTTCCGGGAGGCCCTCTGGTCGCTGTCCTCGTGTCCGTCATCGTCGCCGTCGGGCTCGGCGCCGCGATCGATGTCGTGTCGCGCCGAGCACGGAACTGATCCACCCATGCCTCAGATGCGTGCCCTAGGCTGGCGAGCATGAGCACCGAAGAAGGCGCCTCCTCCAGCGAGGAGATGAAGCGCAAGTTCAAGGAAGCGCTCGAGAAGAAGAACGCGCACCACCGGCAGGGCGAGGCCCACCTGGATGGCGACTCCGCCGTCCATGGCGCGCCCGCCCCGCAGACGCGGCGCGAGTTCCGACGCAAGAGCGGTTGACCACACGGATGCGGGAGCCGACTGCCGTCGACTCCCGCATCCCTCTTCTCAGCAGGCAGCTCAGCTTCGCGCCGCGCGCGCCCGTGCCCGCTCCTCCTTCGCCGCCATCTCGTCGAGCGCGGATTCCTTGAGGCCCTGGATGTCCACGGCCGTGCGCTCGTCCGCCATGCCGTGATCGTCCACGCCGTCGAGCGAGGACTCCTCGAACGGCAGCGCGCCGCTCAGCACCTGCTGCACGCGTTCGCGATCGATCTGGCGCGTCCAGGTGCCGATGAGCAGCGTCGCCACCGCGTTGCCGGTGAAGTTCGTCAGGGCCCGTCCCTCCGACATGAACCGGTCGATGCCCACGATCACGCCGACGCCGTCGACCAGGTCGGGACGGTAAGCCTGCAGCCCGCCGGCGAGAGTGGCGAGTCCGGCTCCGGTGACACCTGCGGCACCCTTGCTGGCGATGATCATGAAGACGAGCAAGCCGATCTGCTCACCGATCGTCATCGGCTGCCCCATGCCGGTCGCGATGAAGAGCGACGCCATCGTGAGGTAGATCGCCGTGCCGTCGAGGTTGAACGAGTACCCGGTGGGGACCGTGATGCCGACGACGGGCTTGGATACCCCGATGTGCTCCATCTTCGCGATCAGACGCGGAAGGGCGGACTCAGATGACGAGGTGCCGACGATCAGCAGGTACTCGCGGGCGAGGTACTTCACCAGGCTGAAGATGTTGACCCGGGTGACGGCGAAGAGCAGGGTTCCGAGCACAACCACGATGAACAGGATGCAGGTGATGTAGAACGCGACCATCAGCACGCCGAGGCTCCAGATCGCGGCGATGCCCGTCTTGCCGACGACCGCGGCGATGGCTCCGAACGCGCCGAGCGGTGCAAGCCACAAGATCATGCCCAGGATGCGGAAGACCAGCTTCTGGAGGTTCTTGACCGCATCCATGATCGGGGCGCCCTTTTCGCCGAGTCCCTGGAGCGCGAACCCGACGAGCAGCGCGATGAACAGAACCTGCAGCACGCTCTCGCCCGTGAAGGCGGAGAAGAACGTCGTCGGGATGATGCCCAGGATGAACTCCGTGGTGGTCTTCGCCTCGGTCGCTGTCGCGTCATAGCTGGAGTTCGCCATATCGAGGCCCGCACCGGGGTGGATGATGTTGCCGACCACCAGGCCGATCGCCAGCGCGAACGTCGACATGACCATGAAGTAGAGCAGCGCGAGTCCGCCGATCTTGCCGACGGTCGCTGCCTTGGCGATCGAGCCGACGCCCACCACGATCGTGCAGAAGATGATCGGCGCGATCATCATCTTGATGAGAGAGACGAAGCCCTTGCCGATCGGTTCGAGGCTCTGTCCGACCTCGGGCCAGATGAGGCCGACCGCGGCTCCGAGCACGACGGCGATGATCACCGACACGTACAGCCACGTGTGCCTGTCCCATGCCTGCTTGCCGCGCCGCCAATGGAATCCGGGAAGCGAGAACCCTGTCGTGATGGCCATGTTTTCCTCCTTGATCATGAACGTCTTCGTCTCATGCCCTCGGGCGCCCTCGCCTTCGGTAAGCTCACCGTCGCGGACATCACTCGGCAAAGCCATTTGTGGTCGTATTGGTCATTACCGATATGCCGGACTCCGCGATCACCGTCGATCGGAAGGACGCGATGAGACCTGCCCGCAGCATCGCTTCACGGGTGTTCGCCGTGCTCCTCGTCGCCGCGCTCGTCGTGGGGGCTCTGGTCGCCGTCTTCCTCGTGATCGATGCGCAACGCGCCACGCATGCCGAGGCCGAGCGCGTCACGGCGGCGACAGCAGTGACTCTCGCCGTGTCACCGCTCGTGATCGACACCCTCGAGGCCGGCGATGCCGCAACGGCCACGCAGACCCTCGAGCCCTATGCGCTCGATGTGATCTCGGACGCGGATCTCGACTTCGTGACGATCATGACGCCTGACGGCACCCGCGTGACCCACCCTGACATCGAGCAGATCGGGGCGAGATACCTCGGCACCATCCCCGACACGCCTCGAACCTTCACCGAGGTGTTCACCGGCACTCTCGGGCCCTCGGTGCGAACCATCGTTCCGGTACTCGCCTCCGATGGCGAACCGGTGGGCTGGGTCTCGGCCGGCGTGACGACCGAGACCATCTCCGACACCCTGATCCGTCGTCTCCCCCTGTCACTCGGCATCACCGTCGGCCTCATCGCTCTCGGTGCGCTCGGCGCGTGGATCGCTCGCCGGTTCACGCGCGGTATCGCAGGAGACCTGCCGCCGGGTCAGGTGAGGGACGCCGTGTCGTCATACGAATCCCTGCGCACTCTGGGCGACGCGCTGCGCGCTCAGACGCACGAGCACGGCAATCGCATGCACACGGCGGTCGCGCTTCTCGAGCTCGGCCGTAGCGAGGAGGCGATCGACATCCTGACCGAGACCTCGCGCCAGAGTCAGTCGCTCGTCGATCAGGTCACCGCACGACAGGCCGGCGACCCCGCCGTCGGCGCTCTGCTTCTCGGCAAGGCGTCGCAGGCCAGGGAGCGCGGGATCGACTGGCGGGTGAGCATCGACCCGGACACTCCCGCCTCCCCCCTCTCCCCCCGTCGACAGCGTCGCCGTGCTCGGCAACCTGATCGACAACGCCATGGATGCCGCCGCCACCGGTGCTGAGCGCTGGGTGGGGGTCTCGCTGCGCCCCTCGAAGAACGGCGGAATCGTCCTCGAGGTCTCCGACGGCGGGGACGGCATACCCTCCGACCTGCGCGAGCGCGTCTTCACCCAGGGCTTCTCGACCAAGCCTGCAAGCAACCACGGGCGCGGAGTCGGGCTCGCGCTCGTCCGCGCGGTGGTGGCCGGGGTGGGCGGCACTGTGGAGCTCTCCGCTCATCCGACCACGTTCACCGTCACCCTCCCGCCGGCGAGAGGACGCAGGAGCCCATGATCCGCACGCTGATCGTCGATGACGACGCTCTGACACTCGAGCTCCACCGCTCGTACCTCGAGAGGATCGACGGCTTCATCGTGGGCGGCGAGTGCACCGGCGCCAGGGCCGCATTGACCGCCGTGCTCGATCAGCCGCACGACGAGCCGTTCGACCTGGTCCTTCTCGACATCACGATGCCCGACGGCTCCGGCATCGATGTGCTCCGAGGGCTGCGTGCCCGACACGCTGCCGTCGATGTGATCGCGATCACCGGCGTGCGCGATGCGGACACCGTCCGGCAGATGGCAGCTCTCGGCGTCTACCAGTACCTCGTCAAGCCGTTCCCCTTTGCGGTGTTCCACGAGCGTCTCACCGCGTATCGCATCCATCGGGAGCAGGCACGGTCGACGGCCGGAGAGGCGACCCAGGCGGAGATCGATGCGCTTCTCGGGCGCACGACGGGGACGATCCCGATTCCCAAAGGGCTGTCGACCGCGACGCTGCAGAAGGTGACGACAGAGCTGCGCTCCTCCAGCGCCGCGGTCTCGGCGAGCGAGGCCGCCGCGCGACTCGGGATGTCACGCGTGTCCGTACGGAGGTACCTGGAGCATCTCACCGATTCGGGCATCATCACACGCAGCGCTCGCTACGGCGCACGTGGACGCCCGGAGACGGAGTACCGCTGGACGAGACGCGTCGACGGAGACCAATGATGCCGGCGCGGCACCCCCGCCCGTCCCGATCGTTCGAACGACGCGGATCCTTTCCGCTGGATGCGGCCCGGTCTCAGCCCGGTGTCAGCGCGGGAGCCGCCCCTCGTGGATCAGCGAGTCGGGGTCGGCGGCGGCCCTGATGGCGCGAAGGCGATCGATCGCCGTCGGGTCACCGCAGCGCTCGAGGGTCTCACCCGGACCCAGGAACGTCGGGACCGTGCACGGGGCGATCGCGTGCGCCAGCACCTCACGGAAGCCCGCCATGCTCGCCTCCCCCGGTTCGCTCGGCACCCCGGGGAAGACGGGCACCAGGGCGTGGAGCAGCCAGCCGACGCCCTGAAGTGTCGCGAATCCGGCGCGTCGAGGATCGTCCAGCGCGCCACCGAGCATCCGGATGTCGATGCCCATGATCGGCCACTGATCCGGCAGTTCGCGGAACCGCAAGAGATCGTCGATCGTCGCGTCGTCGAGCGACGAGAGCGCAGCAGACACGCCTTTGCCCGGCGTCGGTTCGGTGGGTTCGCCGCTCGACGCCGCGACGGTCTTCGGCGATGTGGCCCCCGACATCTCACGACGAACCGTGCCTGCTCGCCGCACCCGCTCGAACAGCTCATCGGCGGATCCGACCGTGGACAGCGCCCGCACGCTGAGGAAGCTGCGTCCGCGGATCTCCTCGGGAAGCTGCGGAGCGTCGGGCATACGCATCGAATTCACGAACACGTTGAGCGACGCCGGGGCCTCTGCGGACAGATCGCGGACGGCCCGCAGCACCGACCCGGCGTCTGCGGCGTCGAAAGTGAGTTCGGTTCCCCACAGCGACGGCGCGGGAACCAGGTCGATCTCGAGGGCCGTCACGATTCCGACGACGCCGCCCGCTCCGCGAAGCGCCCACATCATCTCCGGGTCGCTCTCGTCGTCGACCCGATCATGGGTCCCGTCGCTCCGCAGCACCCACGCGGCCCTGAGGTTGTCCGACCCGAGTCCTGCTGTGCGACTGAACCAGGAATGGCCGCCGCCCAGGGTGTACCCCGCGACGGCGACGACCGGGCTCGTGCCGGCAGGAGCCACCCAGCCCGTTCCTTCGAGCGCCTCGACGACGGCGCCCCAGCGGACTCCGCTGCCGATGCGGACCACCCCCGAACCGAGGTCGATCGACAGCTCGTCGAAGGCCGCCATTCGGACGATGACGGCGTCGGCCAGGTCTCCGCCGGCGCCGTGCCCGGTGGGCTGGACCGCGAGCGTCACGCCCGCGTCGCCCGCGGCGTCGAGAAGAGCGCGCAGATCGCGCAGATCGGCCGGTGCGGCCACGCCCGCCGGATGCTGTTCGATCGCCAGGTTCCACGGACGACGCGCCGCGTCGAAGGATTCGTCGCCGGGGAGGACGAGAGCGCCGCGCAGGGCATGCCGCGCGGATTCGAGGACAGAGCGAAGGGCCATGAGGTCACCGTACGACTCCCTTCGGACATCGTCTACGGCCTCATGGCCCTGCGCTCATTCCCGGTCGTGCCGGGGATCGATCATTCGCCGGCGAGACCGCCGAGCATGTGGCCGAACGAACGGCCCTCTCCGAGATACGTCGCCGGGTCGTACGGGTCGGCGGCCGCAGCCACCTCGCGCTTCGCGATCGCCTCAGCCAGCTCGCGAGCGCCCTTCTCGACGCGCTTGGCCAGAGGCGCGACGTCGTCGCCGCCCCCGCCCCAGTCGCTCGACGCCGCGAACACACCGGTCGAGACGGCGTCGGCATGCAGGTAGGCGAAGAGCGGACGGATGGCGTAGTCGATGGCGAGCGAGTGCCGAGCCGTGCCGGCGTTCGCTCCGATCAGCACCGGCTTGCCCGTGAGCGCGTCGGGATCGAGCACGTCGATGAACGACTTGAAGAGCCCGTTGTAGCTCGTCGAGAAGATCGGCGTGACGGCGATGAGCGCGTCCGCCGACACCACGGTGTTGATCGCGGTCTCGAGCGCGGGCGGTGCGAATCCGGTGAGCAGGTTGTTCGTGATGTCGTGGGCGTAGTCGCGCAGCTCGATCACGTCGACGCTCGCCTCGATGTCGTGCCCCGCGAGGGCCTTCACTGTCTCGGCCGCGAGGCGATCCGCGAGCATGCGCGTGGACGACGGGTTCGAGAGCCCGGCAGACACGACGGCGATACGACGAGTGGTCATCTCAGGCCCCCTTCCGGCTGAGTCCGAACGCGGCTCCCGCCGGAGCGGGAGAGTCCTGATAGGGCGAATCCCCCGTCAGGTTGTCACCGCGGTTCGCACCCGGACGAGCCTGACGCGTCGGTCCGTCGCCGAACTCGGCCCTCACCCGTGCGGCATGTGTCGGAGCATCCGGCACGCCGGCCGGACGATCCTTCGCCAGCTCCTTGCGCAGGACGGGCACGACCTCGGAACCGAGGATGTCCAGCTGCTCGAGGACGGTCTTCAGCGGAAGGCCCGCGTGGTCGATCAGGAACAGCTGACGCTGGTAGTCGCCGTAGTGCTCGCGCATGGCGGCGTAGCGGTCGATGACCTGCTGAGGCGAGCCCACCGTCAGCGGGGTCATCTCGGTGAAGTCCTCCATGCTCGGTCCGTGACCGTACACAGGGGCATTGTCGAAGTAGGGGCGGAACTGATTCACGGCATCCTGCGACTTCGCCGCCATGAACACCTGGCCGCCGAGGCCGACGATCGCCTGTTCGGGTGTGCCGTGTCCGTAGTGCGCGTAGCGCTGGCGGTACAGCTCGATCAGGCGCTGGTAGTGCTCCTTGGGCCAGAAGATGTTGTTCGCGAAGAAGCCGTCGCCGTAGTACGCGGCCTGCTCGGCGATCTCCGGGGTGCGGATCGATCCGTGCCACACGAACGGCGCGACTCCGTCGAGGGGACGAGGCGTCGAGGTGAAGCCCTGCAGCGGGGTGCGGAACTTGCCCTCCCAGTTCACGACGTCCTCACGCCACAGCTTGTGCAGCAGGGCGTAGTTCTCGATCGCCAGCGGGAGCCCCTGACGGATGTCCTGACCGAACCAGGGGTACACCGGACCCGTGTTGCCGCGGCCGAGCATGAGGTCCATGCGCCCGTCCGAGACGTGCTGCAGCATCGCGTATTCCTCGGCGATGCGCACCGGGTCGTTGGTCGTGATCAGGGTGGTCGACGTCGAGACGATCAGACGCTCGGTCTGAGCCGCGAGGGCGGCGAGGAACGTCGTGGGGCTCGAGGACCAGAACGGAGGGTTGTGGTGCTCGCCGATCGCGAAGACGTCGAGGCCGACCTCCTCGCTGTGCTTGGCGATCGCGAGGGTCGCCTTGATCCGCTCCTGTTCACTCGGCGTCTCGCCGGTGGTCGGGTCGCGGGTGATGTCGCTGACCGACATGATGCCGAACTGCACCGGGACGCCTGCCTGCTCACTCATGATTGCTCCGTCTTCTCCGAATCGGGTGCCCTGCATCCGGTTCTATTCATTTGAATGTATCTGAGTCAACGCGATGCGAGCAACATTATTCCCCGAGTAGCCTCAGAGCATGCACAGCGACGGATCCGCCCTGACGAACCCCGCCACCGGATCCGTCCAGAAGCCCCGCAAGCGCGTGCCGTTCTGGGACAACGCGCGATATGCGTGCATCGTCCTCGTGGTGCTCGGCCACGCGATCCAGCGCCTCACCTACGACTCCGACATAGCGCTCGCGGCCTATCTCGCCCTCTACGCCTTCCACATGCCGGCGTTCGCGATCATCTCGGGCTACTTCTCGAAGTCCGGTTCCCCGACGCGTGTGCAGATGGCCAGGGTGATCACCGACATCCTGCTGCCCTACGTGATCTTCGAGTTCCTGTGGACCCTCACGAAATGGCTGGTCGAGGGTCAGGCCGACCCGAACTTCACCAAACCGTCCTGGACCCTCTGGTTCCTCCTGGCGCTCGGCATCTTCCGCCTCGTCCTCCCCTACCTCGCGCTGCTGCGGTGGCCGCTGCTGTGGACCGTCATCATCTCGATCGGCGTGGGCTATCTGCCCAACGTCGACAGCACGTTCTCGCTCTCGCGGACCCTGGGCCTTCTGCCCTTCTTCGCACTCGGCTGGTGGCTGCGCGAACGCGACGTCGTCACTCGCTTCCGCCTCCTCGAGATCCGCCCGTGGTGGATCCGCGTCGTCAGCGTCGTACTCCTCGCCGCGGCAGGATTCTCGGCCTGGCGGTGGATCGATGTCTGGAAGGAGCTCGATCTGCGCCACTGGTTGTTCTACGAGGACGCGTACGCGGACCTCGGCGGAGAGCAGTGGTGGGCCGGCGGTGTGCGCGTCGCACTCATGCTGATGGCAGTGATCCTGAGCGCCGCCTTCTTCGCCCTGATCCCCCGCGGAACCTACTGGTGGACGAAGTTCGGCCAGTACACGATGTACGTGTTCCTGCTCCACTCGTTCGTGCTGTACCCCTTCCGCGAGACCGGGGTGCTGCGCGACCTCGACCCGACGTGGCTGTGGCTGCCGCTCGTGACGCTGCTGTCGGTGGTGCTGGCTCTCGCGCTCGCCACCAAGCCCGTGCGCTGGCTCTTCCGCCCGCTGGTGGAGCCCCGCCCGTCCTGGCTCTTCCGAGACCCCGAGCTGGCTCGACGCGAGGGCCACCGCAGCGACCCGACCGGCTCTCGTCGGCCCCGTCAGGGCGCAGCGGCTAGCCTGAAGGAGTGACGAGAGCCAAGATGATCCGCGACCGCCTCGTGGACCATGCGGACTCGTCGGGGTTCGGGGCTCACGGGCTCCACGTGCTCGTGGGTGACGACGTCGCCGAGCACCGGTGGACTGCCGACGTCCGCGAGGAGATCCACTCGGTTGCGAAGGGCGTGTGCGTCCTCGCGGCCGGAATCGCTGCCGCCGACGGTCTCATCTCGCTCGATGCCCCGATCGCAGAGTACGTGCCGGACCTCGCCTTCGGAGACGGCGTCGAGCACCTCACGCTGCGACGACTGCTCTCGATGTCGAGCGGAGTCGATCTCGCCTGGTCGGAGACCATGATGACGGACTGGCCCGATCTCGCACGAGAGTTCCTCTCGCGCCCGTCTCGCGGTCACGTCTTCCAGTACTCCAACGCCAGCACGTACGCGGCGATGATGATCCTGGCCACGCGGACCGGTGACGTCGTCGAGTATCTGCGCCCCCGGCTGCTCGCACCTCTGGGCTTCGACGACCTCGAGTGGGAGCGGTGCCCGCAGGGACGCATCGTCGCGGGAGGCGGCATCGCACTGCGCACGGAAGAGGTGGCACGCCTCGGTCGACTGATCCGCGACCGTGGCGAATGGCAGGGCCGACGACTCGTGCCGACCGAGATCATCGACGCGATGCACTCCGACTGGGTGGTCGCCGGTGAGAATGCCGGTTACGAGCGCTATGCGCTCGCGGGGTGGGACGGCCCGGGCCAGGTGTGGCGCCTGCACGGGGCGTACGGACAGCTGCTGATATTCGGTGAGGATGCAGTCGTCACGATCACAGCCGACGACCATTTCGGTGCGGATGCCTACGCGACCTTTGTCGCGGAGACGCTGCGCTCCTGACCCTCGACCGGCATCAGGCGAAGAGGTCGGCGCCGACGAACGAGCCCGGCTTCGAGCCTCCGGGGACCGCCCAGATCCCTGACCCGACATGCGTGACGTACTCGTTCATCCGATCCGTCGACAGCCGGCGCTGCAGCGAGACGAACTGTGCGGGATCCCGCTGGTACGACAGGAAGAAGAGCCCCGCGTCCAGCCGTCCGAGATCGTTGTTGCCGTTGACGTAGTTGAATCCTCGCCGCAGGATCCGGATGCCGTCGTTCTGGTCCGGATGCGCGAGACGGACGTGCGCGTTCTGATCGATGGCCGACGTACCGAAATCCGGCGCCGCGAACTCGTCGCCGCCGGAGAGCGGAGCGCCCTCGCCCTTGTCGCGCCCGATGATGGTGTTCTGCTCGGAGAGCCGCACGCGGTCCCAGGTCTCGATCCGCATCGCGATCTTGCGCGCCACGAGGTACGACCCGCCGACCATCCACTCGGGCCTGTCATCGGGGCCGAGCCACACGTTCTCGTCGAGGGCGACGGAGTCATCGGCGAGGATGTTCGCGGTCCCGTCCTTGAAGCCGAACAGGTTGCGGGGCGTCGCCTGCGCCGACGTCGTGCGGGACGTCTTGCCGAACCCGAGCTGGGACCAGCGCAGCTTGGCACGACCGAAGGCGATGCGGCTCAGGTTGCGGATCGCGTGCACGGCGACCTGGGGGTCGTCGGCGCACGCCTGGATGCAGAGATCGCCGTGCGAGGTCTGCGGGTCGAGATCGTCGCCGAGGAAGGCGGGAAGCCTCTCGAGCCGCTCGGGACGCAGGGAGGCGATGCCGTACCGGTCGCCCTCGTCGTTCTCGAACAGGGTCGGGCCGAAGCCGAACGTGATCGTGAGGCCGGCTGCCGTCAGCCCGAGAGCCTCGCCCGTGTCATCCGGCGGCACCTCCGCATCGCCCCCGACAGCGCCGGTGGCACTCACCTCGAGCCCCTGCGTCATCCGCGAGGCGGCATACGTCCAATCCTGCAGCAGCGAGACCAGGTCTTCGCGGTCGGTGCGAGGCATCATGTCGAAGGAGGCGAAATGCAGATGCTCCTGCACGGGCGTCGTGATTCCCGCCTGATGGGCGCCGAAGAAGTCGTACGCACGCTGGGCGTCCGCTTCTGCTCTCGCGCGTCCGAGCGCGACTCCCCCCGACAGTCCGGCGCCGACTCCGACGGCGAGGGACGCGACGCCGCCGCCGAGTGCCAGTCCGAGGAGTCCGCGCCGGCTGAGACCCGTGGCCGAGGATGCCGCGGCCGCCGACTCCGAGAGGGAGTCGGCAGCTGCAGCGTCCTTCGCGCTGTCGTTCATGTGCGAGACCGTGTCCGTCGGATCAGTCGAGGACGGTGCCGGTGAGCTGCGAGAGCGGCTCTGCGAGGGCGTTGATGAGATCGGTGAACTCGCGCTTGTCCGCATCGGTGAGCTCGGCGTAGCCGACGAAGCCGTCGGAGAGCGAGCCGTGCGCCGCGAGGGATTCCTCGAGAGCGGAGTATCCGCCTTCGATCTCGGTCACGAGATCCCCGCCTTCATCCCCCTGTGCCGTGGCGAAATCCTGAACGAGCGAGAATGCCATCTTCGACCCCTCGACGTTCGCGGCGAAGTCGTACAGGTCGGTGCCGGACCACCAGTCCTCCTCGCCGGAGATCTTGCCCGTCGCCACTTCGTCGAGCAGCGCGATCGCGCCGTTCGAGATGCCTCCGATCCCCTGGTCGTCGAGAGCCGCGGTGAAGTCGTCCGAGTGCACGTAGTCGTAGAGCTCCTGCACGTCGGCGATCAGCTGGTCGCCGTACTCGGCGCGCTCCTCCGTCGTCGACGGTGCCCAGTCCTGCCATGCGGGCGTCTCGCCGTCGGCGTTGAGGGCGTCCTGCGCCGGCACCCAGAGGTCCTTCTCGATGCGGTGGAAGCCCGTCCAGTCGAGGCCCTCCGCCACAGCGTCGACCTCGCGGTAGTCGATGCGGGGGTCGAGCGTCCCGAGCGCTTCGGCGACGGGCTCGATGCGCTCGTAGAACGCGCGCGTCTGGGGGAACAGCGCTCGCGCGGCCTCATCATCGCCGGACTCATAGGCGGTGACGAACTCGTCGACCGACGGAACCAGCTGACCGACCTGGTCCTTGACGAAGGCGGCGTAGAGGTCGACGGCCTGCTGCTTCTGATCGGCATCCTCGCCGTCGACCGCGACCCGGTCGCCGGTCACGGTGAACGCGGACTTGCCGACCCCCTCGCCGATCATGCCCGGCTTGCACAGCGTGAAGTACTCCCCCGGCTGAGCCACCACCGTGAGGGTCCGCGACGCTGAGGGCGCGATGTTCTCGACCTCGCCGACGATGCGGAGGCCGTCTTCTGCGAGCAGATAGAACTCCGAGGTCTGCGCGCTGTCGTTCTTCACATCGAACGTGAGTGTGCCGCTCTGGGCGGTCGCAGCCGAGACGGCGCACGCCGAGTCGGTCGACGAGACGTCGAAGGATGCACCCGCGGCGACATCGCTCTTGGCGACGCACCCGCTGAGGACGAGTGCTGCCGCGCCTGCTGCGGCGACGGCACCGAGGATTCGGCGAGAGGTGGTCATGCTGCTCCTTGCTGGGTGAGAGTGGATGCCGACGTGTCGCGGCCAGGGGACGTCTGCACATGTGGGGAGGCGGACCGGCGTGACCGGAGCCCCCGGATGAAGAAGAGCCCGACGACGACGATGTACACGGTCCAAGCCGTGACCTGGAGCCACGTCATCCGTGGCATGAAGCCGACGGTCGCCTGCAGGATGGTCGCCCAGGCACTGTCGGGCGCGATCACGTTCGTGACATCGAAGGCCCAGCCGAAGGGGAATGCCACCCAGCCGAGAGCGACCGCCCCGGTGGCCGCGTCGATCGGTGCCGCCGCGGTGAACGGTCCCGGCAACGCGCCGGCCTCCTGGAGGTCCATGATCGCGTAGGCGAGCACCCCGGCTGCGACGATGACGAGGAACCCACTGGTCCAGGTGAAGAACCGGCGAAGGTCGAGCCGGACGGCGCCGCGGGCGAGCGCCCAGCCGATCACCACGGCGGCGAGAAGCCCGAGCACCGCGCCGAGCAGCGCCGACGGAGCATCGCCGAAGGACTGCACCATCGACCACAGCAGAAGAGTCGTCTCGATCCCCTCGCGTGCCACCGAGACGAAGCCGATCGCGATCAGCGCCCAGACGCCGCCCTGTGTGAGCGCGCGGTCGAGTCCGCCCTCGAGGGTCGCCTTCATCGTGCGCCCGGCCTTCTGCATCCAGAAGATCATCCAGGTCACCATGCCCACCGCGAGCAGCGACAGCAGTCCGCCGATCAGCTCCTGAGCCTCGAAGGTCAGCGAGTACGCACCGAAGGTCAGGACGGCCCCGATGCCGAGTGCGAGGGCGATCGCCAGGCCGACCCCCGCCCAGAGCCTGGGCAACGCGTCACCGCGACCGAGCCTGCGCAGGTAGGCGACGAGGATGCCGACGACGATCGCGGCTTCGAGGCCTTCACGAAGACCGATGAGAAAAGTGGCGAGCACGGAGGGAACTCTCTGGGAAAGACTGAGGTAAGGCATCCCTTACTTCAGAGACATTAGCACCCCTTCCGCTCGGGCCTCGCACGCACGCGATCGCCTCTCGGTAATTCGGCGCAACACTGAACCGCACTCGCCCAGACCCGATCTACGCTCGGTGAATGGCTGATCTCTCGCTTCCCATCCTCGACCTGTCCCAGCTCGATGCCGGTCCCGAAGCCGCTGCTCGGTTCCGCGACGACCTTCGCGCGGCCACGCACGACGTGGGCTTCTTCTATCTCACCGGCACAGGCATCTCGCCCGAACTGGAGGCGAGGCTGCACCGCGCCGCGCTCGATTTCTTCGCGCTGCCCGACGACGAGAAGCTCGCGATCGAGAACGTCAAGAGTCCTCATTTCCGCGGGTACACGCGGGTCGGCGGCGAGCGGACGCAGGGCAAGGTCGATTGGCGCGAGCAGATCGACATCGGCCCCGAGCGCGAGCCTGTCGAGGGCGGTCCGGCCTTCAATCGACTCGTCGGCCCGAATCTGTGGCCCTCCGCACAGCCCGAGCTCAAAGCGGTGATCACCGAGTGGCACGACACGCTGACCGAGGTCGCCCGCAAGCTCCTGCGCGCCTGGGCCGTCACGCTCGGGGCGGACGAGTCGTACTTCGACGAGCCCTTCCGTGATCCGTCGACGCTGATCAAGATCGTCCGCTACCCCGGCACCCACGAACCCGAGCCGCAGCAGGGCGTCGGAGCGCATAAGGACTCCGGAGTGCTGACCCTGCTCTGGGTCGAGCCCGGCAAGGGCGGCCTGCAGGTCGAACGAGACGGCGAGTGGGTGTCAGCCCCGTCCGTCCCGGGCGCGTTCGTCGTCAACATCGGCGAGCTGCTGGAGTACGCGACCGGCGGCTACCTCAAGGCGACCAACCACCGCGTCATCTCCCCTCGGGCACCCGAAGAGCGCATCTCCATCCCGTTCTTCTTCAACCCCGCGCTCGATCAGCAGCTGCCGCTTCTCGAGCTTCCCGCAGATCTCGCCGCGGCGGCGACCGGCATCACCGAGGACCCGAGCAACCCCATCCATGCCACCTATGGCGAGAACGCCATGAAGTCGCGACTGCGTGCGCACCCCGACGTGGCTGCGATCCACCACCCCGACCTGGTCGGCACGAACGCCTGCCCCGGGGAGGCGCCGCACGCCTCCCCCCGAACATGACGAAGGCCGCCCCACACCTGGGGCGGCCTTCTCAAGAATGTTCTGCGCGATTGTACGCTGGCTCGCTCCGCGTTATCGGCGGAGACCCAGGCGTGCGATCAGCGAGCGGTAACGCTCGATGTCGACGCTCTGGAGGTAGCCGAGCAGACGACGGCGCTGACCCACGAGCAGGAACAGGCCACGACGCGAGTGGTGGTCGTGCTTGTGCTCCTTCAGGTGCTCCGTGAGGTCCTTGATGCGCTGCGTCAGCATCGCGGCCTGCACCTCGGGGGATCCGGTGTCACCGGGGTGCGTCGCGTACTCTTCGATGATCGCCTTCTTGACGTCTGCTTCCAGTGCCATAGATTCGATCCCCTCTCTGCTTGTTGCGCGGTGCCCGACGCCTGATGCGTGAGCTCTCTTTATCCGCGGCCGATCAAACGGCAACCTGAAGAGTCTACCAGGACTCGATGCCGCTGGGTGACCGTGCCCACGCCCGCCCGACGGCACCTCGGATACTCTCGAATCATGCATGACGGATACGCGGCGTGAGCGCTGCACGCAGCCATCTGATCGATCTCAGCCCCCTGCGGGCCAGCCCTGCATTCGCACGCATGTGGATCGGCTCGGTGCTCGCGGGGATCGGCGGGCAGCTGACGATCGTCACGGTGATGCTGCACGTCTTCGCGCTCACCGGAAGCACCTTCGCGGTATCGATGATCGCGGTCGCCGGACTCGTCCCCATGATCCTCGCCGGCCTCTACGGCGGGATGCTCGCGGACGCGTTCGACCGCCGCCGCGTGGCGTTGGTCGCGGCCACGGTGACCTTCGCCTCGACCGCGTTGCTCGCCGCGCTCACCTGGACCGGTGCGGAGACGATCTGGTGGCTCTACGTGCTGAGCATCGTCAACTCCGCCGCGAACTCGGTCGGCATGGCCACCCGGACCGCGATCGTGCCACGGCTCATCCCCCGCGACAAGCTGGCCGCCGCGTCCGCGCTCAACGGAGTGGCGTTCGGCCTCACCGTGATGGCCGGCCCCGCGGTAGCCGGCATACTCGTCGCGCTGACAGGCTACGGGTGGACTTACACACTCGACGTCATCCTGATGCTGTCGATGTTCCTCGGCCTGTGGAGTCTCCCTCCGCTGCGGCCGGAAGGGGACATCGTGCGGCCGGGGTTCGCATCGCTCGTGGACGGGTGGAGGTTCCTGCGCCGCGCGAACAACATCCGGATGCAGTACGTGGTCGACATCATCGCCATGACATTCGGGCAGCCCCTCGTGCTCTTCCCTGCACTCGGCACCCTTCTGCTGGGCGGCGGAGCGGTGACCACCGGCATCCTCACCGCAGCCGTCGCCGCGGGCACATTCGCATCGAGCCTCTTCTCCGGTCGGGTCGTGCAGTACCGCTGGCACGGACGCGGCATCGAGCGCGCGGTCGAGGCCTATGGCGCGTCCATCCTGCTCTTCGGCGTGGTCCTGGTCATCGGAGCCGTCTCTGCCGGGGCGACCGAGGCGACGCCGAACGTCGGGCTGATCATCGCCTCGTGCATCGCGCTCGCGCTCTCCGGCGCATCCGACAACATCAGCTCGATCTATCGCAACACGATGATGCAGGCGGCCGTGCCCGACACCATGCGCGGTCGACTGCAGGGGGTCTTCATCATCGTGGTCGCCGGCGGCCCCCGGATCGGCGCCCTCTACGCGGGCACGCTCGCGACCCTCACGACCCTGTGGTTCCCGCCGCTGCTGGGCGGATTGCTGGTGATCACCCTGGTCGCCCTGCTCGCACGGCGCAGCCCGGGATTCCGCGGCTACGACGCAGAGAACCCCGAGCCCTGAGGGCCCGGGGTTCTCGAGATCAGGTGATCAGTCCTGCTGCAGAGCGCCCTGCAGGTCGAGGCTGATCGTGACGTCCTTGCCGACGAGCACGCCGCCGGTCTCGAGCGCGGCGTTCCACGTCAGGCCGAAGTCCTCGCGGTTGATGACCGTCTTGGCCGATGCGCCGGCCTTGTAGTTGCCCCACGGGTCGGAGCCGAAGCCACCGAAGTCGAGCTCGAAGCTGACGGGCTTGGTGATGCCGCGGATCGTCAGGTCGCCGTCGACGAAGAGCTCGCCGTCCTCGGCGCGCGCACCCGTCGACACGAACTCCATCGTGGGGAAGTTCTCGGTGTCGAAGAAGTCGCCGGAGCGCAGGTGCGTGTCGCGCCCCTCGTCCTTGGTGTCGATCGAGGTGACGTCGACGCTCGCCTCGACGCGGGCCTCGAGCGGGTTCTCGGGAGCGATCAGCGTCGCGCTCTTGACGCCGAACGTGCCGCGCACCTTCGAGATCATCATGTGGCGCACGCTGAACGTGACCTCGCTGTGCGACGGGTCGAGCACCCAGGTGCCGGGACGGTAGCCGGGAATGTCGATGCTGGTCATGGTTTCTCCTCTGGAGACATCAGCCGCATGTGTGCGGCAACGGATGAGGGGCCGTGTTCACGGCGTCACGCGTAACAACTTACATGCACATGCATGTATTCCCCTGAATGCGGATATTTCCTCGGGCGACGAAAAGGCGCCGAGCCCGCAGTGGGCCCGGCGCCTTCCGGCGTCGATCGGGTCAGCCGACGGCGACGAGATCGATGATGAAGATGAGGGTCTTGCCCGAGAGGAAGTGGCCTCCTCCGACCGGGCCGTATGCGAGGTGCGGCGGGATGACGAGCTCGCGCCGTCCGCCTTCCTTCATGCCCGGGATGCCGTCCTGCCACCCCTGGATCAGGCCGCGAAGCGGGAACTGGATGGTCTCGCCGCGACCCCACGACGAGTCGAACTCCTCGCCCGATTCGAACTCGACACCGGCGTAGTGCACGGTGACCGTGTCGCCGGGCTTGGCCTCGGCTCCGTCTCCCTCGATGATGTCGCGGATCACGAGCTCCGCGGGGGCGGGTCCGGTGGGGGCGTCGAACTCAGGCTTTGTGCGATCAGTCATGTCCTCCATCAAACCCGAGTCGCCCGGCGCGGGTCAACGCGATCGCTCCGCTGAGGGCGAAACGGCGATGCCGCCCGTCGACTGCCCCTAAGCCCTTGACACCCGCGCACACCGGGTGCACCCTGTTTACAGATCAACTCAGCGCCCGGTAGACATGCAGGCATCGCCGCAGCACCGGGCGCTGAGTCTTGGTATGGAACCTGCTTGACGGCTCGAGCATCATGACGCTTGCTGCTCCTGCGCGTAGGCGATCAGCATCGATGCGAGCTCTTCGGGCCGGCTGAGGGCGACACAGTGACTCCCCTCGATCTCGTCGGCGACGATGCCAGGCGCTTCCGGGCGAGGTCGCGAAGGAATGCGGGCGGGAAGAATCTGTCCTCCGTGCAGACGACGAACCGAGTGGGAACAGAGGGCCAGGCCGTGAGCGGCCACGGGACGGCCATTGATGCGACCGACGGATGTGCTCTCTCCCGACCGATCGCCTCGTCGGCGAGCGCTCGCGGCACGTCGTGATAGAAGCCGATGTGCGGATCATCGTTGCCGGTGAGGCCTCCGTCGCGGGCTGCCTGCGCCGCCACGGCATCCTCGAATCCGGTGTTGGACCACCACTCGTCCGGACGCTCCCCGGGGTCGGGAATCATCGCCGCCAGCATCACGAGCACGTCCGCCGCCAATCTCTCAGCGACGATCGCTGCGGTGAATCCCCCGAACGAATGGCCGACCACGACACCGCCCCGTCTCGCGTCTGCCGCGGCCACGACGGCATCCGCGTAATCGGTGAGAGTGAGTGACTCGTCATCGCCCGGCAGGTCGGGTGCGATCACCTCATGTCCGCGCTCCCGCAGGACGGCGGCGAGCCGATGCCATGACCACCCCGTGTCTCCTGCTCCGTGCACGAGGATGAAGAGGGCCATGATCAGCGGGTCTCAGTAGGCCAGCAGAGCAGCCCGAGTGGCGCGGGTTCGGGCGAGCAGCGCCTGCTCGTCCGCCGGTGCCATAGGGTCGCGCCCCGTTATCGCGCGCTGACGGACGGATGCCAGCATGGTGGCGTCCTTGATGAACTCGCGCATCAGCGGACGCCGATCGCCCCGAAGCTGCGACGCCCATGCCAGGCCGGTCTTGCGCCCGGCGGGAGTCGCGAGCATCGTGACCTCCTCGGGGGTGAACCACCCGGCGGCCGCGTAATCGCCCAGACGGGCCTTCGTGAGGCGAGACTCCTCGCGCCTCAACGCGATGATCCCCACGATGAACCCTACGAACAGCGGCACCTGGAGGACGAAGTAGAGGAGGAAGAAGTTCGCGAAGGACGATCCGTTCCACAGGCCGTGGAGCACCATCGCCCCCAGCATCCCGAGCAGACCGAACCCGAGTGCGGCCCCTGTCGACGCATGCCGTCGAGCGGCCAGGCCGATGGCGAGACCCGTCAGCGATGTGAACATCGCGTGGGCGAAGGGCGACATGATCGCCCGGAGGATGAAGGTCACCGTCAGCTGCTCGCCGCCGCCCTCGATGAGGCTGATCGCGAAGTACTGGATGTTCTCGGTGAACGCGAAGCCGGCACCGACCAGCGCCCCGTAGACGACCCCGTCGACCGGTCCGTCGAACGAGCGACGCGCGATGAGGAAGATCAGGAAGACTCCGAAACCCTTCCAGAACTCCTCGACGATCGGCGCCTGGATGACGGCGCCCGCCACTTCTCCCCGGAACCCCAGGAGCGCGGTCAGCCCGAGGTCGACGAGGAGCGTGAGTCCCACGGCGGCGATCGCACCCCAGGCGATCGCGAAGAACACCAGCGACTTGGGCTCGGGTTCCCACCGGTCGATCATACGGACGACGAAGAAGACGATGGCGAGCGGGACGAGCGCGAGGACGAGGCCGATGATCGATGCGAGCGGACCCAGGAACAGACCGAAGTAGGCGATGAGCCCGAGCATCAGCAGACCGAGGAAGCCGAACAGCGCGAACAGCGCGACGCGTCCGCCTCGGCGTGCCGCCGGCAGGGCAGGAAGACCGGGGGCAGGCGAGGGTGCGGCCGGAGCGGGAGGCGAATACGGGGTCGGCTGAGCGAGGACCGAGGCGTACTGAGGACGCTGGGAGAACTGCGGCGGGGCGTAGTTCGACTGCGCGTACTGCTGCGCCGAATACTGCGGGGGCTGCGCAGCATACTGCTGGGGATACGTCGGCGGCTGCTGGGGATACGTCGGCGGCTGTTGCTGCGCGGGCGGCGGCGTGTACGGCGATGGCTGGGACGGTCCTCCGGAACTCATAGCCAAAGCATATGGCGAACAACCAACTTCGCCCGGGTCTGGCGACTTCCTCCAGGCAATCGAGCCGAGCAGCGGATAGCGTAGGAGCATGCGGTTCGCTCATCTGCGTCGTGCCGACTCTCCCGCTGCGCATCTCGCAGTGGTGGAGGGTGCCGATGCCATCCTCGTCTCCGATCTCCTTCCCGACCCCCCTGCGACGCTTCAGCAGCTGATCGAAGGGGGCGAGCAGACGCTCACCGCTCTTCGCTCGGCCCTCGACGGCGATGCCCCGCGGCACCCGCTCGACGGGTGGAGCTTCGCCTCAGCGGTCATCGCTCCCCCGGCGGTCCTCGCGGTCGGCCTCAACTACGCGGCTCACTCGAGCGAGCTCGGTCTGAAGACCGACGCCGCTCCGACCGTGTTCACCCTGTGGCCGAACTCGCTGACAGGCCACGAGCAGACGACATCGTGGCCGCGTTCGCTGAGCGAGGCTGTGGACTACGAGGCGGAGCTCGGTGTGCTGATCGGCACCCCGGCGAAGGATGTCGCAGAGGCCGACGCGCTCTCGCACGTCTGGGGCTACACCGTCGTGAACGACATCACGGCGCGGAACGTCCAGTTCTCTGAAGCGCAGTGGTCACGGTGCAAGTCGTTCGACGGCTTCACCCCGACCGGTCCCTTCACCGTCACGGCCGACGAGGTCGCCGACCCGCAGGACCTGCACATCTGGGCGATCGTGGACGGCCAGACCGTCCAGGACGCGAGCACGGATCAGATGGTGCGGTCGGTCGCGAAGCTCATCGCGCATCTCTCGCAGTCCCTGACGCTGCTTCCCGGCACTCTGATCTCCACCGGGAGCCCCGGCGGTGCCGGATACTCTCGAGACCCCCAGATCTTCCTCCGGGATCGTTCGACGGTGACGGTCGGCATCGACGGCATCGGCGAGCTCACCACCCACTGTCGCGTGCTGGACTGATCCCCCGCTCGCTCTGTGACACACGGAAGGGCCCCGGCGGGATGTCGCCGGGGCCCTTCCGTGTGCTCGGAGTCAGATCTCGATGAGGTCCTCGGACCCGATCACCGGGATCGCGGCCGTGATGGCCTCGAGTCCCGACAGGCGCGCGGGCGACAACTGCTTGATGACCTCTTCGCGAGACATCAGTCCGGCTTCGACGACCAGGTCGGCGACGTTCCTGTTCGTCAGCAGCGCGGTCTTGGCCAGCGCGGCCGCGGCGGCGTATCCGATGAACGGCGTGAGTGCTGTGATGACGCCGACCGAAGCGCCGACCATGGCGCCGAGGCGGTCTCGGTTCGCCGTGATGCCGTCGACGCAGTTGACGCGCAGCGTCCACATCGCCTGACGCATCCAGGTGATGGACTGGAAGATCGAGTGGGCGATCACGGGCTCGAATGCGTTGAGCTGGAGCTGCCCGGCCTCGGCCGCCATCGTCACCGTCATGTCCGCGCCGGCGACCGCGAACGCCACCTGGTTGACGACCTCCGGGATCACCGGGTTCACCTTGCCCGGCATGATGCTGGAACCGGCCTGCATCGCCGGCAGGTTGATCTCGCCGAAGCCCGCCTGCGGACCCGACGACAGCAGTCGCAGGTCGTTGCAGATCTTCGACAGCTTCATGGCATTGCGCTTCAGGGTCGACGAGAACGACATGAACGAGCCGGTGTCGCTGGTCGCCTCGACGAGGTCGCCGGCCGTCACCAGGTCGAGTCCGGTGATCTCGCGCAGATGCTTCAGCACAGCGGGTGCGTAGTCGACGTGCGTGGTGATGCCGGTGCCGATGGCGGTCGCACCCATATTGATCTCGAACATCAGCGAGGCGTTCTCGGTGAGGCGCGTGTGATCGTAGCCGAGGGTCGAAGCGAAGCCGTGGAACTCCTGACCCAGAGTCATGGGCACGGCGTCCTGCAGCTGCGTGCGTCCGACCTTGAGCACATCGTGGAACTCGTGCGACTTGTGCAGGAACGAGATGCGCAGCAGATCGAGCTCTTCGAGCAGCGAGCGGAGTGTCAGAGAGAGACCGATCTTGACCGCCGTCGGGTAGACGTCGTTGGTCGACTGACTGCGGTTCGTGTGATCGATCGGCGAGAGGAACGCGTAGTCGCCCTTCTCGCGTCCGGCGAGCTCGAGGGCGATGTTGGTGATGACCTCGTTGGCGTTCATGTTCGTCGACGTGCCGGCACCGCCCTGGATCACACCGACGGTGAACTGATCGTGGAACTCTCCGTCGATGACACGCTGGGCGGCCCGATCGATCAGGTCCGCACGCTCGGGGTCGAGGACGCCGATCTCGCGGTTCGCTCTGGCGCTGGCCTGCTTGACCATCGCGAGTGCGACGACGAGGTCCGGATAGACCGAGATCGGACGCTTGGTGATCGGGAAGTTCGCGTCGGCGCGGGCGGTGTGGATCCCCCAGTACGCGTCGGCGGGAATCTCCATGCTCCCGAGCGAATCGGTCTCGGTGCGGGTGGGGGCAGGCGCGGCAGAAGCCATGTCACATCCTTGTGGGTAGTGGCGAGTGTGTGGTGCGGGGGATGCATCCAGTCTACGCCTGCGTGCATGCACGGCCAGGGATACGACGGCGGGTCAGCGTTTGCGAGAGAAAGCCTCGAGACGCTCTGCCGGGCTGAGACGGGCCATTCTCTCCAGCCACGCCATCGAGAAGTGATCGCCGGTCGGCGCGTCGGTCACGGGCACCACGGTGTGGGTGATCGTCTCGGGTCGTACATGCACGATCTGGAACGCCTGCGCCGCATCCATGCCGTTCACATCGGCGGCCGGACGAGCGACATTCATCGTGTAGCAGGTCGCCGAGGACACGCTGACAGGCACGCCCGCGAAGGTGCCGTGCGACGAGTAATGCAGGTGGCCGGCGAGGATACCGCGCACGTCCGTGTCACGAATGACCTCCGCGAGTTCGTCCTGGTGCCGCAGCTCGAGTATGTCGAAGAGCGGAAGGTGGCTCGGGAGCGGCGGGTGGTGCATCGCGAGCAGCGTGCCGTGCGGCGCCGGTTGCTTCAGGATCTCCGCCAGCCAGGAGAGCTGGCCGGGGTCCAGGTCGCCGTGATGCCATCCGGGCACACTCGTGTCGAGCGCGATCAGGCGCAGACCGTCGAGGTCCCATGCGCCCGTCACGGGCTCCTCCGTCGCGGGCAGGTCGAGCAGCCCCTCGCGCAGCGCCGGCCGCTCGTCGTGGTTGCCGGCAACCCAGACGACGGTCGTCCCCAGCTCCTGCGCCACCGGCTCGACGGCGCGGCGGAGACGGCGATACGCATCCGGCTCCCCCAGGTCGGCCAGGTCGCCGGTGATGACGATCGCCGACGGGTGCGGGTGCACGGCCCTGATCGCCTCAAGGGTGCGAGCGAAGTTCGACTCGACGTCGTATCGTCCGCCGAGCCGCGCTCCACCCGCGAGGAAGTGCGGGTCGCTCACATGGATGACGACGTGCGAGGCTGGATCATGGCGACCGAAGACGAAGCCGCTGTCGGAAGGCGCTGACATGGTCTCAGCCTAGGCCGCGGCGCGACACCGGACGGGCGACGACTCCACGGCAGCTGTAGTAGTCGCGATACAGTGCTCGGATGGCGAAGAACGAGACACGGCGACGGATCATCGCGGATGCAGGGCTGACCGTTCTGGCGACCGATGGCTCTCGCGGTCTCACCCACCGAGCCGTGGACATCGTCGCGGGCGTGCCGGTGGGCACCACCTCGAACTACTTCCGCAGCCGAGAGGCGCTCATCGCGGGCCTCGTCGATCGGATCGGCGAGCGTCTCGCCCCCAGCGACGACGACCTCGCACGGCGGTCATCGGAGGAGCCGAGCAGGGAGCTCTTCGCCGAGTACATCCGCGACATCGTGCGTCGCCTCACCGATGACCGCGACGTCACACTCGCACTGTTCGAGCTGCGGCTCGAGAGCAGCCGCCGCCCCGATGTCGGCGCCCTTCTCGGCGCGTGGCAGCGAGCGGGGTTCGACGCGGACGTCGCTTTCAACGCGGGAGCGGGTCTTCCGGGCGGTCGCCGAGAGATCGCGCTCTTCCACTATGCGATCGACGGCCTGCTGCTCGATCGGCTCACGACCCCGATCGATCCGGACACCACCACCGACGAGATCATCGACGACCTCGTCGCGGGTCTCCTCCGCTGACGCCCTCCTGGGCAGGACTCCTCGGTCAGTGCCCGACGACGATGATCAGGATGCCTGCCATGACGGCAGCCGCGCAGAGCGCGAAGCATCCGTACGCGCCGAACAGCGCGATCCGTCGCTGCCCCTCGGTGAGCGGACTCTTCTTCGCCGCCTTGGCCGCCTGCTTGGCAGCCCGCTTGAGCTCCTTCTCGGAGATCACGGTGATGGCGTCGGTGAACTCCGCCGGGCTCACGACCGGCGCGTGTCCGCTGCGAACAAGGAGCCGAAGACCGAACGCATAGAACGTCACGACCGCGCAGGCTCCGATCAGAGCCGCAAGGAACACCTGGACGAATGCGCCCCAGTCGATGCCGACACTCACTTCGACTCCTCGCTCTTCGCCGTCTCGGGACTGTCGACCCCGGGGCCGTCGACCCGCGTCGAGGCTCCCGTCTTCGGGGCCTTCTTCGCGGCCTTGGCCGCTGCCTTCGCCTTGGCGTCCGCCTTGGCCTGAGCCTTGACCTTCTCGCGCGCCTCCGCACGAGCCTTGGCCTCGGCCTTGGCCTCGATGATCCGCTGCTGTCGACGCGTGGGCGGGGGCGTGTCGGGGTGCTCGATCGCGAGCCCCGACTCGGCCACATCGCTCATGGCGTTCGCGGAGGTCACTGCATCCTTGCGGGAGCGAAGGAACAGGCCGATGATCACGGCCAGCGCAAGGACCGCGTCGATCGCGATGCCCCAGAGGCCGAGCCAGGTGATGAGCAGGGCCGCGAGGGCACCGACTGCACCTGCAGCCGGAAGTGTGAGGAGCCAGCCGATGGCGATTCGACCGGCGGTCCGCCAGCGGACCGTCGAGCCGCGGCGGCCGAGGCCGGAGCCGATGACCGAGCCCGAAGCGACCTGCGTCGTCGAGAGCGCGAAGCCGAAAGCGCTGGAGGCGAGGATCGTCGCTGCCGTCGAACTCTCGGCCGAGAAGCCCTGCGCGGGCTTGACCTCGGTCAGCCCCTTGCCCAGCGTGCGGATGATGCGCCACCCGCCGAGATAGGTGCCGAGGGCGATCGTCACCGCACAGGCGATGATGACCCAGAGGTACGGATCGGCCTGCTCGCTGCTCTGCCACCCGACAGTGATCAGCGCGAGGGTGATCACGCCCATCGTCTTCTGAGCGTCGTTCGTGCCGTGCGCGAGTGCGACCAGTGACGACGTGAAGATCTGTCCCCAGCGGAAGCCGTCGCGCCCGTCGGGCTTGCCGTCGTAGCGTCGCGTGATCGAGTACGCGAGCTTGGTCGCCGCGAAGGCGATGATGCCGGCCGTCAGCGGGGCGATGAGCGCCGGGAGGATGATCTTCGAGAGCACCATCCCGAAGTCGATGCCGTTGACTCCGACGCCGACCAGGGTGGCTCCGATGAGGCCGCCGAACAGCGCGTGGGACGAGCTCGAGGGCAGACCCAGCAGCCAGGTCAGCATGTTCCAGGTGATCGCGCCGATGAGACCGGCGAAGATCATCGGCAGGAACACGTCGCCTTGGATCGTGTCCTCGCGGATGATCCCGTGCGACACGGTCTTGGAGACCTCCGTCGACAGGAATGCTCCGACGAGGTTGAGGACTGCTGCGAGAAGGACAGCGGTCTTGGGCTTCAGCGCGCCTGTCGCGATGGGCGTGGCCATCGCGTTGGCGGTGTCGTGAAACCCGTTGGTGAAGTCGAAGAAGAGTGCCAGCAGGATAACCAGCACGACGATGAGGGCTGCGGTTTCCACCGTTCGCTTTCGGTCGTTGAGGAAGAAAGGAGAGGTGTCGACGGGATCGACGTGACGAACGAAGAGTTCACCGTGGGTTTTACTTCCGTTAACCGGCCCCGGTAGATCCTCCCACCCTCCCGGGTGCCGGTCAACTTGACCTGGGATAGCGTGGGAGGCGTGACTGATGCCCCGATCGCAGACCGCCGCTCGACCCTTCGCACGCACCACGGTGACACCTTCGATGATCCATACGAATGGCTTCGGGAGAAGGAATCCGGCGAGGTCATCGCACACCTCGAAGCCGAGAACGCCCACACTGAAGCCGAGCTCTCCCATCTGACCGACCTCCGCGAGACTCTGTTCCAGGAGATCAAGGGCCGTGTGCAGGAGACGGATCTGTCCGTGCCCACGCGGCGCGGGGCCTGGTGGTACTACAGCCGCACCGAAGAGGGCGCGCAGTACGGCATCCACTGCCGTACTGCCGCGGCCGAGGACGACTGGACTCCCCCGGTGCTGGAGCCGGGCGTGGCGGTGCCGGGCGAGATCGTGCTGCTCGACGGCAACGTCGAGGCCGAGGGGCACGAGTTCTTCTCCCTCGGAGCGTTCGACACCTCGGACGACGCGACGAAGCTGCTCTGGGCGACGGACTTCGAGGGCGACGAGCTCTACACGGTGCACGTGCGCGACCTCGTGACCGGCGAGACGCTCCCCGACGAGATCCCCGACACGGGTGGCGCGTTCTTCACACCGGATGGCACCGGGATCCTCTACACGACACGCGACGAGGCATGGCGGCCCGACACTCTCTGGCTGCATCGTCTCGGCACTCCCGTCTCGGACGACGTGAAGCTCTTCCACGAGCCCGATGAGAAGTACTGGCTCGGCGCCGGCATCACCCGCAGCCGCAAGTACCTGGTGATCGCCGTCGGATCGAGCATCACCAGCGAGGAGTACCTCGTCGATCTCGCCGGAGACCTCACCGCAGCTCCTCGGATCGTCTGGCCGCGCCGCGAAGGCGTCGAGTACTCGCTCGAGCACGCCGTGGTGGACGGCGAAGACCGCCTCTACATCCTGCACAACGATGAGGCCCTGGACTTCGAGCTCGTCTCCGTGCCCGCCTCCGACCCACAGGGTGAGCGCCGCATCGTCCTCGCGCACGAGCCGGGTCGTCGACTGCTCGGGATGGACGCGTTCCGCGACTTCGCGACGGTGGAGTACCGCCGTGAAGGCCTGGAACGAGTCGGCATCTTGGACTACACGACGGACTCGGTCGACGACATCGCCTTCGACGAGCCCCTGTACTCGGCAGGCGTCAGCGGCAATCCGGAATGGCACTCGCCGTTCCTCCGGCTCGGCTACACGTCGTTCGTGACTCCGGGAACCGTTTACGAGATGGATCTCGCCACCCGCGAGCTGCATCTGCGCAAGCAGGTCGCCGTCCTCGGCGGGTATGACCCCCGGGAGTACGGCCAGAAGCGCGACTGGGCCACGGCGTCGGACGGTACCCGCGTGCCGATCTCCCTCGTGTGGAAGCGATCGTTCGGAGAGCCTGGCGTCGACCCGCGCCCCGTGCATCTCTACGGCTATGGCTCGTACGAGCACTCGATCGACCCCGGCTTCTCGGTCGCGCGGCTCTCGGAACTCGACCGCGGCATCGTCTTCGCCGTCGCTCATGTCCGCGGCGGTGGCGAGATGGGTCGGCAGTGGTACGAGGACGGCAAGCTGCTGAACAAGCGCAACACCTTCACCGACTTCGTCGCGTGCGCCGAGCACCTCGTGGAGCAGGGAGTCACGTCGCCCGAGCGCCTGGTCGCCGAGGGAGGAAGCGCGGGAGGACTCCTCATGGGCGCGGTGACGAACCTCGCTCCCGAGCTGTTCGCCGGCGTGCTCGCGGCAGTGCCGTTCGTCGACGCGCTCACCACGATCCTCGACCCCTCCCTCCCCCTGACGGTGATCGAGTGGGATGAATGGGGCGACCCGCTGCACGGAGCCGAGGTGTACGAGTACATGAAGTCGTACTCGCCGTACGAGAACGTCCGCGACGGCGTGCGCTACCCGCGCATCCTGGCCGTGACCTCGCTCAATGACACACGCGTCCTCTACGTCGAGCCTGCGAAGTGGATCGCTGCCCTGCGCGTCGCCGGTGCGACCGACGCCCTGCTCAAGTGCGAGATGGTCGCCGGTCACGGCGGTGTCAGCGGACGCTACAACTCGTGGAAGGAGCGGGCGTTCGAGCTCGCCTGGATCCTCGACACGGTCGGCCTCGCATCGCGCTGAGCTCTCGAAGAACACAGAGAACGGGCCGATCCGCAGGGATCGGCCCGTTCTCTGTGGTGCACGCGATCGAGACTCAGCCGAAGAGCGCTGCTGCCTCGTCGTAGCGGCTGCGCGGAACGGTGTTCAGCTCGCCCAGAGCCTCGGCGAACGGCACGCGCACGATGTCCGTGCCCTGCATCGCGACCATCTGACCCCATGCCTTGTCGATGATCGCGTCGGCCGCGTGGAGTCCGAGGCGCGTCGCGAGCACGCGGTCGAAGGCTGACGGCGATCCGCCGCGCTGGATGTGGCCGAGGATCGTCGCGCGGGTCTCGATGCCCGTGATGCGCTCGATCGCCGGAGCGAGCTGGTCGCCGATGCCGCCGAGTCGAGGACGGTTGAATGCGTCCAGGCCCTTGTCGCTGTAGGCCTCATCCATACCGAGCAGCTTGAACCCCTCGGAGACGACGACGAGCGGTGCGCGACCGCGATCGTGCGCGCTCGAGACGAGCTCGGTGATGTCGTCGATCGACATGGGCACTTCGGGGATGCAGATGGCGTGAGCGCCCGCTGCCATGCCCGCGTGAAGGGCGATCCAACCGACGTGGCGCCCCATGACCTCGGCGACCATGCAGCGCTGGTGGGAGTCGCCCGTGGTGCGCAGACGATCCATCGCGTCCGTGGCGATGTTGACCGCCGTGTCGAACCCGAACGAGTAGTCCGTGGCGCGCAGGTCGTTGTCGATCGTCTTCGGCACGCCGATGACGTTGATGCCGTCCTTGGCGAGGCGGTCGGCTGCTGCGAGGGTCCCCTCGCCGCCGATCGCGATGATGCCGTCGATCTTGTGTCCGTACAGCGTCTTGGCGATGTTCTCGGCGCCGCCGCGCTCACCCTCGTAGGGGTTCGTGCGACTGGTGCCCAGGATCGTGCCGCCGACCTTCGACAGGCCCTTCACCTCGTGTCTGGTGAGCGGGAAGAAGTCCCCGTCGACCACGCCGCGCCAGCCGTCGCGGATGCCGACGAACTCGAGGTCGTAGGTGGTGGTGCCCTTGAGCACGATGCCGCGGATGACCGCGTTGAGTCCGGGGCAGTCGCCGCCGCTCGTCAGAATGCCGATCTTCATGCTTGCCTCAGACGGGTTCAGGGAAGGGGGAACAGGCGACGTTGCCTGCGATCGACACTAGCGCTCCGGGCGGACCGGGCGCCATTCGAGACGATGAAAACCGAGGATCTTGCCGCCGTTGCGCGACGATTCGCCAGAAATGCGCGATACGTCCGGCCGACATGAGAAATCGGCGCCAAGAAACAGAGTTCTTAACGCCGATCTCTGTCGACTCGAGAAGGCTCAGACGACGCCGAGCGTCTCCCGCAGAAGATGCATGAGAGCACCCAGCTGCACAGGCTCGGCCGCCGCCTCGTCGAGGGCCTCGCCGTCCAGGGCACGGGCCGCGAGGCCCTGCTTCTGATCGATGAGCTCCGCGATCTTGGCGTCGATCGTGTGTGCGGCGATGATCCGCCACGCCGTCACCGGCTCGTCCTGACCGATACGGTGCACGCGGTCGATCGCCTGAGTCTGCTCCGCGGCCGTCCAGGACAGTTCCGCCAGGACCACGTTGGATGCGGCCTGCAGGTTCAGGCCGACACCGGCAGCGGTCAGCGAACACACCGCGATGCCGACCTCGGGGTCGCTGTTGAAGTCGTCGATCGACTGCTGCCGCACGGTCGAGGTCTGGTCGCCGCGGATCGAGACCGAACGGATGCCGGCCGACGCGAAGTGCGCCTCCGCCTGGTCCATCACGTCGATGTGCTTCGCGAAGAACACGACCTTGCCCACCGATCGCTGCAGCTGGGCCGCGTAGTCGGCTGCGAGGTGCGCCTTCGCCTGTCCGATGCGCCGCACCATCGTGAAGACGTTGTCTCCCCCGGTGCCAGCGGCCTTCGACTCCTCGAGCTCGTTCTGGGCGACCAGACGCACGATGTCGTCGTCGATCTCGCCGGGTGCCAGTCCGCGATCCCCTCGCGCCTCGATGATCCGCCGGTAGCGGGCGGCGAGCCGCTCGCCCAACTCTCGCTCGGCCTGACGGATGCCGCGGCCGAACTCGTCGTCCAGCTGCACGGGAAGGTCGGCGATGAGCTTGTCGGGAAGGTCGGCGGCGACGTCCTTCTTCTTGCGCCGCACGATACCCATCGAGATCACGGCTTCGCGAGCCTCGGGGTAGAACGCCTTGTCTGCGGGGGTGAAGCCGGTCGCGTCGAGCTTCTCCATCAACTCCGGCCCGGGCTTCTCACCCGTCGTCCACCCGAGGAAGCGCCAGATCGCGTCGAAGTCCTCGACGTCGTTGATCAGTGGGGTTCCCGTGAGCGCGAGCATCAGCGGGTTGCCGCCGGGGGTGCGCTCACGAACGCGATTCGCGAGCGACAGCACGTTCTGCGACCGCTGGGAGCTGAGATTCTTGATGAAGTGGGCCTCGTCGACGACCATGCCCCGGAGGCCGATGGATGCGAGCCACGACATGTGGCGATCGAGGATCTCGTAGTTCACGATGAACACATCCGCGAAGGCGTCGATGTCATCGCCATCGCCCTGGATCACCGTGGCCCTGCGCTGAGGGGTCCAGCGCTCGACCTCTCGCGCCCAGTTCATCTTGACCACGTTGGGCACGACCACGAGCAGCGGGTAGGCCCCGGCCACGGACGCCGCGAGCACCGACTGCGCCGTCTTGCCCAGACCGGGCTCGTCGGCGAGGAGGAAGCTCCTGTGCCCCTCTCGCACCGCTTCGAGGAAGCGGGACTGATGCACCATGACCTCGAGGCCCTTGGGCGAGAGGTGGTCGTACTCGGGCGCCGGAGGCAGGTCCATACTGGCTGCTCCTCCCCCGGCTCCGGTCTCGAAAGCCTTGTAGAGCGGGCCCATGAGCTCCCAGCCGTCGAGACGTCGACGCGGAGTCGTGGTGGCGCGCGGGGTGAGATCGGGCGCGAGGAACGGGTTCGCCAGCTGACGCGCCTCGACAGAGGGCGGGGTCACCTGCCGCTCGGCGATCGCCGCAGACACCACGGGCGCCTGAACGGGCGCGATGTCGGCGATGATCAGCTCTTCCGGAGCCAGTTCGGCCCCCGACTCGAGCAGCCAGTCGCGTCGCATGCGCTTCGCCACCGGCGAGGTCGCCTGATCGGCTTCGAGAAGCTGGATCAGCGACGTGTCGCGCGCCGCCGTCTTCGCCAGGATCGTGGCGACGCCGTCGAGTCGCTTGAGAAGCTCTGCGCGGGCGGCATCGGCGATGTCGGCATCCGCCTTGACCCTGGCGCGCTCTTCACGCACCAGGAAGGCGATGACCTGGAACTTGACCCGGTTGGTGGGTCCGAGCTTTCCTCGCTGCGACTTCGCCTCGATCTCACGCACCTTGCGGGCGAGGATCGGGATGAGGGGTGCCTCATCGTCGCGACGGGACGTCTTCTTGCGCCGTGTTGCGGCGGTTGCCGTGGTCGGCATGCTCCTCCTGAGCGTGAAGGCCGGAACACCCTGAGGATGCATCGACCGTTCTCGGTGTCCGCGTGTGGCGTGAGCCAGGACCGTACGAACAGTATTTCCGGCGGTCGTCGACGAGCGAAGGACGCGCGAGGATCAGGGACCACCGAGGCCCATTCTATGCCATGCCGCCTGAGCCACGCAGATCAGGACACGCAGAGTTCAGGGCGAGTTCAGCGGTCGTCGCGCGACAGGACGGTCTCGGCATCCGTCACGTCAGCGGCCATCTGGGATTTCAGCTTCTCGATCCCCTCGAACGCGACCATTCCGCGCAGGCGCTCGACGAACTCGACGGTGACGTCGTGACCGTACAGATCGAGATCGGTCTCTCCGATCACGTGCGCCTCGACCTGACGTTCGAGCACGTCGTCGAAGGTGGGGTTGGTGCCGACCGAGATGGCAGCCCGGTGGCGGAGGCCGGTCTCGTGGTCGACGAGCCAGCCTGCGTAGACTCCGTCGGCCGGCACGAACGAGTCGACGGACGCCGAGAGGTTCGCCGTGGGGAAGCCGAGCTCGCGTCCGCGCTTGAGTCCGTGCACCACCTCCCCGCGAACGTCGACGTTGCGGTCGAGCACACGCGCGGCGGCGGTGACATCTCCGGCTATCAGCAGTTCCCTGATCCAGGTGGACGAGACCCGACGGTCGGAGCCGTCGAGGAAGACGTCGTCGACGACCTCTACGGTGAAGCCGTATTTCGGTCCGAGCTGTCGGAGGAGATCGGGGTTGCCCGCTCCGCCGCGGCCGAACCGGAAGTCTTCACCCACGAGAACGGTGGACACGTGCAGGGCACTGGTCAGGATGCCGGCGACGAAGTCCTCCGCGCTGCGCGCTGCGAGCTCCTCGTCGAACGTCAGAAGCAGCGTGGCGTCGAGCTCGAGCTCGCTCAGCAGCTCGATCTTCCGCTCGACCGTGACCACGTTCTCCGGGCAGCGGTCGGGCCGCAGCACGGCGAGCGGATTGCGGTCGAACGTGACGGCCACGGCGCGGATCCCCGACTCGGCAGCGATCTCCTTGAGGCGCCCGATCACCGCTCTGTGCCCCGCGTGGACGCCGTCGAACTTGCCGATCGCCACGGCGGAGGGACCGAAACCGGGGGGAACCTCGCTCGGGTCTCGGAAGACGATCATGCGCTCGCCTCGACACGGAGAGCGGACGCGACCGCACGGGCCGGCCTATGCGTGCGCAGCCACCAGATGCCGAAGATCGGCAGCACGAGCGGGATGAACAGATACCCGCGCCCGAACATCGACCAGACCGTGTCGTGCGGAAAAAGCTCGGGGAAGAAGATGCTGAGCGAGCCGACCACGAGGACGCCGGCGAGCTCGAAGACGATCGCCACCCAGGCCACCACGTACCAGCCGCGTCGATTCGCGAGAACGAGCGCCAACGTCGCCAGGATGTACACGCCGGCAGCGAGTGCCGAGAGCGAATACGCGAGAGGCGCTTCGCCGAACTGGCGGAAGATCTGCACGAAGCTTCGCCCGGTCGCCGCCAGCGCCATCACGGCGTAGACGATCACGAGGACACGACCGATGCCGGTCATGCGGGAGGTGGGAACGGTGGTGCTCATAGCGTCCTCCATTCTAGATCCGGGCGGGAAGCCCCGGATGCCTCGCCGACCGGTCAGGCCATCTGGATGGTCCAGATCACGTGCATGCGCCAGATCATGATCGCGACGGCCAGCGCCGCCACCCCGAGGATCACCGTGCTCCAACGGCTCCTCTCCATCAGCGCCCAGAGCACGGCGCCGATGGGGAGCAGCACCGCGGAGACGAGATAGACCCAGTACTCGAGCAGGTCGCCCGTCGGCGGGTTCCCCACCAGCGGTGCCACGATGGCGACGATCACCTGCACGACGAGGAGCAGCTCGACGAGCGCGAGCGCACCGACGGAGTAGTCGCTCGGACGTCGTCCGGCCAGGCCGAGTGACACGCAGAACAGTCCGGCCAGGGTCGCGACCGCCACCTGGGCGATCGTCAGCCAGAGGATCATCGAGCCGCCTCCGGCATGTTCATGGCGCTCTTGAGATCGGCACCGCGCCTCTCGACGACGCCGACCAGGACGCCGTCCTCGTCGATCGCAGCCGCTAGGGAGCCGGTCAGCCGATCCGCCTGGCCGACCAGCCGCTTGCCGTGACGCAGATCTCTCGCTTCCTCTGCCGACACCGGCATCACATCCAGGACCCGCGCGGCCGCGGCGGCCGGAGTCAGCAGCGCTGTCTCGACGACGCCGTCGACCGTCACGGCATCCGCGACGTCGAAGTCGCCGACTCGCGAGCGCCGAAGAGCCGTGAGATGCCCGCCGACTCCGAGCGCTGCCCCGAGATCACGAGCGAGGGAACGGATGTACGTGCCGGAGGAGCAGTCGACGACGACGTCGAGATCCAGGAACCCGTCACCGGAACGCTCCGCCAGAACCTCGAACCGCGACACTGTGACGTCACGAGCGGCCAACACGACCTCTTCGCCGGCCCGCACTCGGTCGTACGCACGACGTCCGTCGACCTTGATCGCGGACACCGAGCTCGGGACCTGAGAGATCGCGCCGGTGAGCGCGTCGATCCCCGCCGCGACCCGATCAGGGGTGACCGAGTCCCAGGACCCCGCCGTGGCTCGGGTCAGGATCTCGCCGTCCGCATCGTCCGTGCCCGTCGTCTGTCCCAGTCGGATCGTCGCCTCGTAGGTCTTGTCCGCTCCGACGATGTAAGTGAGCAGTCGCGTCGCGCCCTCGACGCCGATCACGAGCAGACCCGTGGCCATGGGGTCGAGGGTTCCGGCATGCCCGACCTTGCGCGTGCCGAGCGCACGTCGAGTGCGTGCGACGACGTCATGGCTGGTCAGTCCAGCTGGTTTGTCGACGAGGAGGATGCCGGGCGAGACCATCTCTCAAGCCTACGGTGCGCTCGAACTCCCCTCTGCCCGTCGCGACCCATGTCGACACCGTCCGCCGCTCTTCGGTGGGATCGGGGTTCGCCTAGGCTGACGAGGTGCCTTCGACTTCGCATCCACCCGCCGAGGTGTCCGAGCCTCTCGCGGACTGGTACCGGGGTGCGGCACGCGACCTGCCGTGGCGGCGCACGGAATTCCGCAAGGATTTCGGCGCGTGGGGAACGCTGGTCAGCGAGTTCATGCTGCAGCAGACGCCCGTGAACAGGGTGATACCGCACCTCGAGGCGTGGCTCGCCCGGTGGCCGACGCCCGCGGCCATGGCCGCCGCTTCACCCGCCGAGGTCGTGCAGCAGTGGGCCAACCTCGGCTACCCGCGCCGCGCACTCTGGCTGCATCGCGCGGCCATCGAGATCTCTGAGCGACACGGCGGCGTCGTCCCCAACGACATCGATGCCCTCCTCAAGCTCTCGGGCATCGGCGACTACACGGCCAGGGCTGTCGCTGTCTTCGCCTACGGCGACCGGCACCCCGTCGTCGACACGAACACTCGACGTGTGATGGCGCGCGCCATCCTCGGCCGAGCACAGCCGGGACCGCCCTCGCGTCGCGACCTGGCGCTGATGGACTCGCTGCTGCCCGCCGATGTCACAGAGTCCGCCGTGTTCAACGCGGCCGCGATGGAGCTGGGCGCGACGGTGTGCACGGCACGCTCGCCGCGCTGCGACGTCTGCCCGCTGAGCGACACATGCGCGTGGCTGGCCGCAGGGCGACCCGAGACCGGTGACACCCGCAGACGCCAAGCCGCCTTCGAGGGTTCTGACCGTCAGGCGCGAGGAGCCGTGCTGCGGGTGCTGCGAACCGCCGCGCCCACCCCGGTCCTGATCGACTCCGTGCTGGCCGACTGGCCCGATCCGCTTCAGCGCGACCGTGCGATCGACTCGCTCATCGCCGACGGCCTCGCCGAGGCCGATGGCGAACTGCTGTCGCTTCCCCGCTGAGTCCGCCCGTCAGACGAACTGCCCGATGCGGTGAGCGAGCACCGTGAGCTCGACTCGGGTCCTCACCTCGAGCTTCACGAAGACCCGGCCGAGGTGCACCTCCACGGTGCGCACCGAAACGTGGAGCGCGTCCGCGATGTCGCGGTTAGAAGCTCCGCCGACCGCCAGCATCGCCACCTCGAACTCTCGAGCGGTGAGCATCGACTCCCACACTCGCCGGCACGAGGAGAGCGGGTCACCGCTGGCGGCAGCTCCGCCGGAGGCCTCCACCTGCTCCAGACGCACCGAGACCGCTCTCGCCCATGCCGTCGCACCGGAGACCTCGAGCAGGTTCCGTGCCATCGAGAGGTGCTCTCGGCCGAGACCCACGTCTCCCTTGATCAGGGACCTCGTGCCGATCATCGCCTCGACCCGTCCGCGCGAGAAAGGCGAGGTCAAGGTCCGTGCGGCGGCGACCACGACCGGCCGCGCAAGGCGCCACTCGTCGTCCGAGCAGCTGGTGATCTGCACGCGCAGCCGTTGCGCCAGAGCGATCTCGGGCGGTTCGATCCGCTGCGGGCTCCATGATCCGCCATGCGTGACCACGATCGCCTCCTCCAGCCCCGGCACCGACAGGGTCGGCTGAGGAGCGCCGCGATCCCTCCAGAGCCGCATGCACGCCGCGGCTTCGGCCGAGTGTCCCGACAGGAATGATTCGATCCCCCTGTCCACCAGCTGATCGATGCGCAGAGGGGCCGGGAGGGCGGCGGTGAGAGCCTTGGCGAACGGCCCCAGATGTCCGAGAACCGCGAGATCGAGGCGTCGTGCGATCACGACGCCGAGCCCGGCGAAAGGCAGCGCCACAGGCAGCTCGACGGCCGCACGAAGCATCCGGTCGCGCGCGGCGCCGATGTCTCCACGCCACATCAGGAGCAGCACCTCGGCGACCGCGCGGTACGCCGCGACGAGTGGACTGAGCTCGAAGCCGGCCACGAACGGGTCGACCTCGACGCCGACCGGCGAGTCACCTGCGGCGAGCAGGCTCAGCCCCCGGTCGACGTCCCCGTCGACCGCCGCTTGCAGAGCCCTCAACAGGCCGCCGGTGAGGGGCCCGGCCCCGCGAACGTCGTCCTTCTCGCGGTCGCCGATGACGAGCCAGGCCAGTGCGACGACCGGATCTCGGAGTTCGCGATCGGCTTCGACGCGCGCGCTCGCGTGACGGAGAGCGTCGAGCCACGAGCGCATCGTGCGACGGTCACCGCGTTCGGCGCACAACATCGCCGCGAAGGCAGCAGCTCGCGCCCAGGAGTACCAGTGCTCCGCGTCATCGCGATCCGGTCGGATCACGCTCATGTCGACCTCGGGAACTGACCCGCGCAGATGCGTCTCGGCGACGAGCAGCCCGCCGAGCCCCTGGAGCCGATAGAGCTCGTCGCCACCGGGGAAAAGACTTCCGAGCCGTCGCGCCGCCTCGACCGCGTGCCCGGCCGCGATGGCGGCGACACCGGCGACGAGGTTCGCCTCGTCCTGCTCGACCCCGCTCGAGTGGGCGGCGGCTTCTGCAGCGAGGTGGAAGGCGCGCTCGCTGAGTCCCGCCTCCGAATGCTCCCTGGCTATCCGTGTGAGCTCCCCGGCAGTCACCGGTTCGCCGTGCATCGCAGCTCGAGCGCTGTGCCAGTCGGCGTCCACCTGCTCGCCGCGTTCGTCGAAGAGTCGGTGGAGTCGCAGGTGCACTGCAGCAGCCGCGGAGGAGGGCGTCGTCGCTCGCAACCAGATCGCCAAGCGGGGGTCGGACAGACGGACGCGACCTGCGTGGATGTCGAGGAGCGCTCCGAGAGGGCCTGTGGTGAGCTCCGCGGCAGAACGACCGGCGAAACCGACCAGCGGATCCAGCCTGTCGTCGAGGCGCATCGACACCGCGATGAGCACCTCACGGTCGCTGTCGTCCAGCTCCAGCTGGGCGAACAGCGTCTCGACCGATGACACCATCGGCAACGGTGAGGGGAGCGCCCTGAGCCCCTGCCGTTGAGCCGCATCAAGACGAGCTGCGACGGCCAGGATCGTGGGAGGGTCCTCCGACAGCTCGGCCGCGAGTCGCGCCGCGACATGCGGCGCGCAGCTCAGGTCGTGCTCGAGGAGTTCCTCGAGAATCGTCTCGACAGCTGCCGGTGCGACCGAAGCTGTCCCCTGCGCACGCGAAACGTCGATGCTGAACTCCCCAGTCCCCACGGGCGACCGCCCGTTAGGCCGAGGTTACCAAGACTGCTCACACCCTCAGACGAGGGCGCGATATTCAGGCCTGCGTGTCGTCGTCTTCCTGGCGCAGGTACGGGTCTGCGTCACCGGCGTGCGAGGCGGAGGAGGCGAGCTTCGCCACGTCGGCATCGCGCTGCTGCGCCTCGCGAAGAAGCGCCGAGATGTGATCGGCGTTCTCGGGCAGCGCGTCGGGGATGAACTCGAGCGTCGGAACCAGGCGGGTGCTCAGCTGCTTCCCGACCTCGCTGCGGAGCATGCCGGTCGCGGAGGTCAGCGCCGCACCGCTGGAGAGGCGCTCCTCCTCGGTGCCCAGCACCGTGTAGAACACGGAGGCGTGCTGCAGGTCTCCGCTCACGCGGACGTCGGTGATGGTCACGAATCCGAGTCGCGGGTCGCGCAGACCCTTCTCCAGTCGCTCTGCGAGGATCACACGAATGCGATCGGCCAGACGTGCCTGTCGTTCACCAGCCATTGTTGTCTCCCTCTACGTACCCTTCGGGCGAGGGTGCATGATGCACCCTCGCCCGAAGATATCGAACTCGATCAGCTGCGAGGCTTCTCGACCAGCTCAGTGGTCTCGATCTCGTCGCCGATCTGGATGTCGTTGAACTTGCCGAGGCCGATACCGGCCTCGTAGTCCGTGCGAACCTCGGTGACGTCGTCCTTGAACCGACGCAGCGACTCGATGGCGAGGCCATCGGCGATCACCACACCGTCGCGGATGACGCGAGCCTTGGCGTTTCGCGTGATCGTTCCCGAGCGCACGATGACACCGGCGATGTTGCCGAACTTCGAGGAGCGGAACACCTCGCGGATCTCGGCGACACCCGACTGGACCTCTTCGTACTCCGGCTTGAGCATGCCCTTGAGCGAGCTCTCGATCTCGTCGATCGCGTTGTAGATCACCGAGTAGAACCGGATGTCCACACCTTCACGCTGTGCACGCTCGCGCGCCTTCGTGTCGGGACGGACGTTGAAGCCCACGATGATCGCGTTGTCGATCGTCGCGAGGTTGACGTCGGACTCCGTGATCGCACCGACACCGCGGTGGATGATGCGGAGCTGCACCGAGTCGTCGACCTCGATCTTGAGAAGCGACTCCTCGAGCGCCTCGACGGCACCGGAGACGTCACCCTTGATGATGAGGTTGAGCGACTCGACCTTGCCCTCTTCGAGAGCACGGGTGAAGTCCTCGAGCGAGATGCGCTTGCGGGCCTTCGCCAGCTGCGCGTTGCGCTCGACAGCTTCACGCTTCTCGGCGATCTGACGGGCCATGCGGTCTTCCTCAGTGACGATGAAGACGTCGCCGGCACGCGGCACGGAGTTCAGACCCTGCACCTGCACGGGACGCGACGGGTAGGCCTCGAGGACCTGCTCGCCGTTCTCATCCGCCATCGCACGCACACGGCCGTACGCCGTTCCGGCGACGATCGCGTCACCGACGCGCAGCGTTCCGGACTGGATGAGCACCGTGGCGACCGAACCGCGACCCTTGTCGAGCTTCGCCTCGATGGCGACACCGCGAGCGGCCTTGTTCGGGTTGGCGGTCAGGTCGAGGCCTGCATCGGCAGTGAGCAGCACCGCGTCCAGGAGCTCCTGGATTCCGGTGTTCGCACGTGCCGAGACATCGACGAACATGACGTCTCCGCCATACTCCTCTGCGACCAGGCCGTACTCGGTGAGCTGCTGGCGCACCTTGGCCGGGTTGGCGTCGGGCTTGTCGACCTTGTTCACCGCGACCACGATCGGCACGTTCGCCGCCTGGGCGTGGTTGAGCGCCTCGACCGTCTGCGGCATGATGCCGTCGTCGGCCGCGACCACGAGGATCGCGAGGTCGGTGACCTGCGCTCCACGAGCACGCATGGCCGTGAAGGCCTCGTGACCCGGGGTGTCGATGAAGGTGATGGCACGCTCGATGCCCTCGTGCTCCGTCCACACCTGGTACGCACCGATGTGCTGGGTGATGCCGCCGGCTTCACCCTCGATGACGTTGGTCTGACGGATGGCGTCGAGAAGGCGCGTCTTACCGTGGTCGACGTGACCCATGACGGTGACCACCGGAGGACGGATCTCGAGGTCGTCCTCGCTCTCCTCCTCGAGCTCCTGCTCGAGGTTGAGACCGAAGCCCTCGAGGAGCTCCTTGTCCTCGTCCTCGGGCGAGACCATCTGGATCTTGTATCCGAGCTCCGCACCCAGGACCTCGAACGTCGCCTCATCCAGCGACTCGGTGGCCGTGGCCATCTCGCCGAGGTTGAAGAGGATCGTCACGAGGGTTCCGGGCTGGACCGTGTAGCCGGTCAGCGTCTCGATCTTGTCGGCGAAGTCCGAGATCGACGCGCCGCGGCGCATACGGATGATCTCCCCGTTACCGCGGGTGACGTTGACGCCACCGACGACCGGGGCGCTCCGCATCTCGAATTCCTGCCGCTTCGCCCGCCGCGACTTGCGCTGCTTGCTCTTGCCGCCGCCCTTGCCGAAGGCACCTGCGGTACCTCCACCGGGACCACGACCGCGACCTCCACCGCCACCGGGACGACCTGCGAAGCCTCCACCGGGACGAGCGCCGGGACCTGCACCGGGTCCACCGGCACCGCCGGGACGACCGGGTCCACCCGGACGCTGCTGGAACGGTGCGCCACCGGGACGACCGCCCTGACCGCCGCGCGGGGCGCCGGGACGGGGGGAACCGGGACGAGGTGCACCCGGACGCGGCGCGCCGGGACGCGGAGCCTGCGGACGCGGGATGTTGCCCGGCGTCGGGCGCTGGCCCATCCCCTGCGCGGAGGCGAAGGGGTTGTTGCCGGGTCGCGGTCCGTTGGGCCGCTGACCCATGCCCTGAGCGGACGAGAACGGGTTGTTGCCCGGGCGCGGGGCGCCGGGCTTGGGTGCGCCGCCGTCAGCGGGCTTGGAAGCTGCGCTGTCTGCGGACTGGGGAGCTGCCGGCGTGGCGGCAGCCGGAGCGGCGGCCTCGGCCGGAGCTTCGGGTGCCGGAGCGGCAGCAGACGCCTCGGGCGCGGGCGCGGGCTTGGGCCCGGGCTTCGGTCCGGGTGTCGGTGCACCGGCACCGGGCTTGGCTGCACCGGGCTTGGCAGCACCGGGCTTCGCTGCGGCAGGCTTCGCTGCGGCGGGAGCCGCATCCGCGGAGCCCTTCAGCGAGGCGTCCGACTCGATGGCAGCGCGAAGCTTGCGCGCCACCGGCGGTTCGATGGTCGAAGAGGGGCTCTTGACGAACTCTCCGAGTTCCTTGAGCTTTGCAAGTGCGATCTTGCTGTCGACGCCGAGTTCGGCGGCGATCTCGTGTACGCGTGGTTTACCAGCCACAATTCTCCTGTCTGGGGTCGGTCCACCCAGACAGGGCAGACCACTAGTCGCGGACGGGTCTCATTTCGAGCCGTTCACTTTGTTTCCATAGCCGTTCAGCCTTTGTTTCTTGGTGGGTGCTGTTCGATGATCCGCGTGTCCAGATCGCTGGAGACGCGCAGTGCTCTCCCGAAAGCCCGGCGCCGCAGAGCGGCATCCACGCATTCCGGTGTCGGATGGACCCACGCGCCTCGCCCTGGCAGAACGGCGCGCTCATCGAGGATGAGGATGTCGTTCTGGGACACCACTCTGAGAAGAGCGGCGCGGGGAGCACGCGTGCGACAGCCGACGCACGTTCGTACGGGTTCCATCTTACACCTGTGTTCCCGTCCGACTCGCGCGGCTGGCGCGAGTCGGACGTGGCGAGCGGTCAGTCCAGGACGCTGTCCGGCTGGATGTCGATCTTCGCTCCGGTGAGCTTGGCAGCCAGACGGGCGTTCTGCCCCTCCTTGCCGATCGCGAGCGAGAGCTGATAGTCGGGCACGAGTGCACGCACGGCCCTGGTGTTCGCGTCGAGGATGAACGAGCTCGTGACCTTGGCGGGAGAGAGGGCGTTCGCGACGAACGCGGCGAGCTCCGGGTCGTGATCGACGATGTCGATCTTCTCGCCGGCCAGCTCCTCGGTGACGGCACGAACGCGTCGGCCCATCTCGCCGATGCAGGCGCCCTTCGCGTTGATCGCCGGGTCGTTCGCACGGACGGCGATCTTGGTGCGGTGGCCGGCCTCACGAGCCAGCGAGACGATCTCCACGAGACCTGCGGCGATCTCGGGCACCTCGAGCGCGAACAGCTTGCGGACGAGACCGGGGTGCGTGCGCGAGACGGTGATCTGCGGTCCCTTGAGACCCTTCGCGACGCTGGTCACGTAGACGCGGAGGCGCGACCCGTGGGTGTACTCCTCGCCCGGCACCTGCTCCTCCGGAGGAAGAATCGCCTCGACGGCTCCGAGATCGACGTGGATCATGCGGGGATTCGGTCCCTGCTGGATCACGCCGGCGACGATGTCGCCTTCCTTGTCCTTGAAGTCTCCCAGCACGACATCATCCGCGATGTCCCGCAGGCGCTGGCTGATGACCTGCTTGGCGGCGAAGGCCGCGATACGTCCGAAGTCATTCGGCGTCGCGTCCTCTTCGCCGATGATCGCGCCCTCTTCGTCCTTGACGACCTGCAGCACGGCGACGTGCCCGGTGCGACGATCGAGTTCGACGCGGACCCCCTCGGGGGTGGCGCCGTCGTCCGAGACGTGCTTGGAGTAGGCGGTCAGGATGGCCTGTTCGATGATCGAGACCAGCTCATCGAAGGGGATCGCCTTCTCCTTCTCGATCCCACGCAGCAGACTCAGTTCGATATCCATGACGACTCCCTATTCAGCTCTCGTCGCGCGGGTGTTCACGCGCGACATCCGTACCACGATACCCTGTGCCCACCGCCCGATGCCACGGAGGCGGCCGCACCGACGCGGTGCCGAGCGCGCAGGAGGACTCAGTGACGACGTACGACACCATCGTGATCGGGGCAGGGATGTCGGGTGTGACGGCGGCCCGCATGCTCGACGACGCCGGAGCCGACGTCATCGTCCTCGAGGCGAGGGATCGCGTCGGGGGCAGGATGCACACCGACCGCGCTGCGGGTTTTCCCGTCGATCGCGGTGCGTCATGGGTCCACGGCATCGACGACTCCCCGCTGTGGGATCTCGTGCAGGCGCTCGGCATCCCCACCCTCGAGTACACCGTCGGCAGCTTCCAGGCCGGAGGCAGGCCGATCGAGAACTTCGACGGGGAGGGCAGGGCGATGGATCCTGCGAGCACTTCTCAGTGGGTCGCCGATGTCGAGCAAGCAGATCGACTGTTGGCTGAGGAGATCACCCGGTCCTCCCCCGGCGACACCTATCTGGATGTCACGGAGCGCGCGCTCGACCGCTCGGGCTTCGAGCCGGAGCGCATCGATGAGGTCCGCGAGTTCTTCCGTCACCGCGTCGAGGAGCAGTGCGGTGCATGGGTCGGGGACCTCGACGCGCACGGGCTCGACGAGGATGCGATCGACGGCGACGAGGTCATCTTCCCGCGCGGCTACGATGAGCTCCCGCGTCGGATCGCCGCCGGTCTCGACATCCGACTCGGTCACGTCGTCACCCGCATCGAGCGGACCGACCGGGGCGTCACCGTGTCGACCCGGAACGGAGAGTTCTCGGCCCGCAACGCGCTGGTGACCGTGCCGCTCGGCGTGCTCAAGGCGGAGTCGATCGAGTTCGCCCCTCCGCTGCCCGACGCTGTCGGCGGACCGATCGCGCGACTGGGCATGGGAGTGTTCAACAAGGTGTTCATCCAGTTCCCGGAACGCTTCTGGCGCGAGGACAGCTACGTTCTCCGGGCGCTCGGCGAGGCCGGTGAGCACTGGCACTCCTGGTACGACGTCTCGGCGGTCAGCGGGATCCCGACGTTGCTGACCTTCGCCGCCGGCCCGTTCGGCCGCCGGATGCAGGATCTGTCGGATGAGGAGGTCGTCGCGGACGTCGTGAGCGCCCTGCGGTTCCTCTACCCGGATGCCGTCGGCGACCCCACCGCGCACTGGATCACGCGATGGGGACAGGACGAGTTCTCGAACGGGTCGTACTCGCATCTCGCGGTCGGCTCGTCACACCACGACCACGACGAGCTCGCGGGGCCGGTCGACGCAGTGCTGCACTTCGCCGGTGAGGCGACATGGGGCGACGAGCCGGCGACCGTGGGGGCCGCGTACTACTCGGGGCACCGCGCCGCTGAGCGCATTCTCGGTCGGTCGATCGACCTGGCGGAATTCGCGGCAGGCATCACAGCGCGGGAGCGGACTCCAGCGAGTTGATCGCGCCGATCAGACGGAACAGGTTGCCGACCTGTCGCTGGTCGAGATGCAGGGAGAGACGAGGAAGGTGCAGCAGATCGTCGTCTGCGACCTCCGGCGACCGCGGAGCTGTCCGTTCGATCCGTCCGCTCGCCAGCATCCCGGCGAACCGGTCGTTGAGATCCTCGAGCTCTTCGTCCGTCGGCTCTCCACGCAGTCTCAGCACGAGCGAGTCCCCCACCCAGCGCAGCGAGTCGTAGTTGCGCCAGAACCCGGCGATCACGGCGGCTGCCGACTCGACGGAGTCGGTGATGACCACGCGATCGAAGTCGCCCTCGGAGATCACCCCTGTCGGCGCCAGGTCCTCGTCGATGAATCGCTTGAGGCCGTTCCAGAACGTGCCTCCCGGCTCGTCGAGCAGCACGATCGGCGTCGGCTCGGCCTTTCCGGTCTGTTGGAGGGTCAGCAGCTCGAACATCTCGTCGAGGGTGCCGAATCCGCCAGGGAGACAGATGAAGCCGCTGGACTCCTTGATGAGCATGAGTTTGCGGGTGAAGAAGTACTTCATCGCCACCACATGCTCGCTCGCCGCGATCAGGCTGTTGGCCTTCTCCTCGAACGGCAGCCTGATCGACACGCCGAGCGAGAGCGCGGGGCCGGCACCTTCAGCGGCAGCCTGCATGATTCCCGGTCCTGCTCCGGTCACCACCATCCATCCGTCCGCTGCGAGAGCAGCCGCGACATCACGCGCCTGGACGTAGAGCGGATCGTCGTGGAGGGTACGCGCCGAGCCGAACACCGTGACCTTCGGCACCCCTTCGAACGGTGCGAACAAGCGGAAGGCGTCCCGCATCTCGGCGAGGGCGGCGGAGGCGATCTTGAGATCGAGGCGGTTCGTGCCGTCCTCCCCCAGCAGGACCGCTGTGCGCATCATGCGCATCACGAGCCTGCGATCGGTCTTGACCCCTGCTTCGTCGAGGACGTTGTTGATCTCGGCGCTCAGCGACGCCGTCAGCGGTTCGTCGGTCATGCCCTCAGCCTGTCATGAGAGCGCGTCGGGCGGGCCGCCGCAACGCCGCCCTCACCACGCTCACGTCCCCGTGTCAACGCCCGTGCCAAGTCAGGTCTCCTGCGGGACAGTGGCTGCATGACAGAGATCACTGGACCGGAAGCACTGGCACGCGTCACCGAACTCGTCGAGGACATCGACTTCACGATGCTGACGACCACCGACGACGACGGCAACCTCGTGAGCAGGCCGATGTCGACCCGGCAGATGGACGACGCCGGCGACATCTGGTTCTTCACCGCCGAAGACACCGAGAAGGTCGAGGAGGCGCGCGCCCATCGACAGGTCGGCCTCTCGTACTGCGACGCGAAGGGCATGCGATACGTGTCGGTGGCCGGCAACGCGTCCGTGGTGCACGACCGCGCGAAGATGGAAGAGCTCTATTCGCCCTCGCTCGACATCTGGTTCGAGGACGGTCTGGACACTCCCGGCATCGCACTTCTCAAGGTGACGCCGACGGTGACCGAGTTCTGGGAGCCCTCCAAGGGCAAGATCGCGATGGCGGCCGGCGCGCTCAAGGCCCTCGTGACCAAGGACACGCCCGATGACGACATCATGAACCACGGCCGGATCGTCTGCTGACGTCCGCTCCGAACGACAGAATGCCGCGCACCCGGTGAGGTGCGCGGCATTTCTCTGTCGTCGAGGTCAGCGCTGGGTCAGCTGATCGACGGCGTCGGCGACGGACACCGCGCTGCGATCCCCCGTGCGCCGGTCCCACAGCTCGACCTGACCGTCCGCGGCCCCTCGGCCGACGATGACGATCTGCGGAACGCCGACGAGCTCGGCGTCTCCGAACTTGACTCCGGGCGAGACCTTCGGGCGGTCGTCGTAGAGCACGTCGAGTCCGGCGGACTCGAGCTGAGCGGAGAGCTCAGCTGCCACGTCGAAGGCCACCTGGTCACGACCGGCAGCCACGACCTGCACGTCGAAGGGCGCGACCGATGCCGGCCAGATCAGACCCTTCTCGTCGTTGTTCAACTCGGCGATGATCGCCAGGATGCGCGTCACGCCGATGCCGTACGACCCCATCGTGACCGTGACGAGCTTGCCGTTCTCGTTGAGCACCTTGAGTCCGAGCGCGTCCGCGTACTTGCGACCCAGCTGGAACACGTGACCGATCTCCATTCCGCGCGCGAGCTCGACCGGACCGGAGCCGTCAGGAGCCGGATCGCCCGCGCGGACGTCGGCGATCTCGACGATGCCGTCGGCGAAGAAGTCACGTCCGGCGACAACCGAATGCGCGTGCTTCTCGTCGAGGTTCGCACCGGTGATCCAGCTCGTGCCCTCGCTCACACGGGGGTCGACCAGGTAGCGGATGCCGGTAGCCGATTCCTCGCCGAGCACAGCTCCCGTGGGCGACCAGGGGCCGATGTAGCCCTTGACGAGCAGCGGATTCTTCTCGAAGTCGTCTGCCGTGGCGGTCTCGACCTCGGCGGGCGCGAACGCGACCTCGGCCCGCTTCTCGTCGACCTCGCGGTCGCCGGGGATGCCGACGACGACGAGTTCACGGGTGCCGTCGAGGTGCGTGAGCGCGAGCACGACGTTCTTGAGCGTGTCCGCAGCCGTGTAGTCGCCGTCGAGGTGCACGTTCGAGTGCGCGACGAGCGTCTCGATCGTGGGCGTGTTCGGCGAGTCGAAGATCACCGGTGCCGCATCCGCGTCGAACGCGATGGCGTCGGGAACGGCGGTCGTGAATGCCTCCACATTGGCGGCGTATCCGCCGGCGCTGCGGACGAACGTGTCCTCGCCGACGGGAGTCGGGTGCAGGAATTCCTCGCTCCGCGAACCGCCCATCGCTCCGGCATCCGCCTGGACGATGACGTACTCGAGACCCAGGCGCTGGAAGATGCGCTCGTAGGCATCGCGCTGAGCCTGGTAGCTGAGATCGAGACCCTCATCGGAGGAATCGAACGAATAGGCGTCCTTCATCGTGAACTCGCGTCCGCGAAGCAGTCCTGCCCGCGGACGCGCCTCATCGCGGTACTTGTCCTGGATCTGGTAGAGCGTGAGGGGAAGATCCTTGTACGACGAGTACAGGTCCTTCACGAGCAGCGTGAAGGCCTCTTCGTGCGTCGGGGCGAGCAGGTAGTCGCCGCCCTTGCGGTCCTGGAGACGGAACAGCAGGTCGCCGTACTCGTCCCAGCGTCCGGTCGCCTCATACGACTCGCGGGGCATGAGAGCCGGGAAGTGCACCTCCTGTGCGCCTGCCGCGGCCATCTCCTCGCGGACGACGGTCTCGATCTTGGCCTTCACGCGGAGACCCAGCGGGAGCCACGCGAAGATACCGGCAGCCTGCGGCCGGATGTACCCGGCGCGGATCAGCAGCTTGTGGCTCGCGACCTCTGCGCCTGCAGGGTCTTCACGGAGCGTGCGGAGGAAGAATTTCGAAAGACGAGTGACCACCGGGCAAGTCTACTGACCGGTGGTCGCTCGTTTTCGCGATGCGTCAGTTGAGCGCGGGCAGGCCGTTCGGGATCACGCCGCCCGCGTAGAGGCTTGCCGCAAGATCCTGGACCGCGGTCAGGGCGACCCGCTGAGGGAGCGGGCCGTAGGAAATGCGGGCCACACCGAGCTTCTCGTACTCCGAGGCGGCGAGGGTGCCGGGGAGCCCGATGACGCTGAGCTTGCCCTCGCCGAGCCCCTCCACGAGCTGACGCGTGATGTTGGCGTCGAGCATGCCCGGAACGAAGACAGCCGTGGCGCCGGCGTCGAGGAACGCCCGGCCGCGCTGGATCGCATCGGCGATGCTCTCGGCGACAGGACGGTGGCCGGCGCGCACGAAAGCGTCGGTACGAGCGTTCAGAGCGAACGGAACACCCTCGGCCTCGGCGGCCTTGACGATGGCCTCGACGGCCGCGACCGACTCGTCGAACGGCTTCAGGCGGTCTTCGACGTTGGCACCCACCACGCCGGCGCCGATCGCGAGTCGCGTGGTCTCTCCTGCGTCGCCGTATCCGTCGTCGAGGTCGGCGGTCACCGGAACGGAGACGGATGCGGCGATGCGGCCGACCATGTCGATCATGATGTCGCGGGTGATGGTGCCGTCCTCGAAGCCGAACGAGGCGGCGATGCCGTGTCCGGCCGTCGCGATCGCCCTCGTCTCGGGAAGCTTCGCGACGGCGCGGGCGGACACGACGTCCCACACGTTCACGACGCGGAGGATCTCCGGAGCTTCGTAGAGTCCGATCAGGGTCTGGGCTTTCGCAGCAGTGGTCATGTCCCCACGCTAACGCCCAGTATTCCGGTCAGGGCCGGACGGACACGCGAATCTCAGGTTCCGGGTGGTGCGCATCGCTGCGGCTGACGGCTCGGCCACTCGGCTCCCGCGGTGCTGCCCCGACGGCACCGGCTCGCGAAAGCGAAGGATCTAGTGTGGGGTCATGCCTCAGCGCCGATCCCACGTTGCTCCGTCAGCCGCGCAGACCGAGCTCGCCGTCGCGCTCGCCACCCTGCGGGAATCTCTGGGCGCCCCCACGGACTTCCCTGCGGCGGTCCTGGCGGAGGCTGCAGCCTCGGATGCTGCCACCCCAGAGCTCGATCTGCGCGACATCCCGTTCGCCACCCTGGATCCGCTCGGGTCGCGCGACCTCGACCAGGCCTTCCACCTCGAGCGCCGGGAATCCGGCTACACCGTCCGCTACGCGATCGCCGATGTACCCGCTTTCGTGCGACCGGGCGGCGCTGTCGATGCGGAAGCCCGTCGGCGAGGTCAGACCCTGTATGCAGCGGACGGCACGATCCCGTTGCATCCGAAGGTGTTGAGCGAGGATCGTGCGTCACTGCTGGCCGATGTGGATCGCCCCGCGCTCGTCTGGACCTTCGCGTTGGATTCCGCGGGAGTCGTCGAGGAGTTCCGGCTCGAACGAGCGCTGATCCGCTCGCGCGCGCAGCTCGACTACGCCAGCACGCAGGCGGCACTCGATCAGGGCGAGGCGGGTCCCGCCGAGCTCCTGCCGGAGATCGGCGCGCTCCGCATCGCGCAGGAGAAGCTGCGGGGCGGTGCGAGCCTGAACCTGCCGGACGAAGAGGTCGTGCGGGGCGTCGACGGAACCTTCGCCATCGAACGCCGGCATCCGCTTCCTGTCGAGGAATGGAATGCTCAGCTGTCGCTCATGACGGGCATGGCAGCCGCGTCGCTCATGATCGACGCAGGCATCGGGATCCTGCGGACGATGCCCCAGCCCGATGAGAAGTCGTTCGAGGCGTTCCGCCACCAGACCGAGGCCCTCGGCCGGCCGTGGACGACCGGCAGGTATGGTGACTACCTCCGCGAGCTGGACCGCGAAGACCCCATGACCCTCCCGATCCTCGAAGCTGCGGCGTCCCTGTTCCGCGGAGCGGGGTATGTGACCTTCGACGGCCCGGTACCGCCCGACACGGAACAGGCGGCGATCGCCGCCCCCTACGCTCATGCCACCGCACCATTGCGGCGTCTCGTCGACCGCTGGTCGCTCACTGTCTGCCTCGCCGCATCCGAGGGTCGCGAGGTTCCGGGCTGGGTGCGCGAGTCCCTCGCCGAGCTTCCTGCACTGATGCAGGAGTCCGGCCAGCGTGCCTCCCGACTCGATTCCGCGACGATCAACTGCGTCGAGGCTGCGCTGATGACACCGCTGGTCGGCGCATCCGTCGACGCGACCGTCATCGAGATGCGCGGTGAGCGCGCGACCGTCCAGATCGCCGATCCCGCCGTGACGGCCTCCGCCCCTGTGCCGCCCGACACCGTCCCCGGCGCGATCGTGCGCCTCCGTGTCGAGCGGGTGGACGTCACCCGAGGTGAGATCGAGTTCGCCGTCTGACTCTCTCGGAACACACGCGGAGGGACGCTACGCTGGCGGCGTGGACCACCTCGCCATCGCTGAACGATTCGTCGACGCTCACTATCCCGGGCAGACGTCGCGGTAGTGGCGGGGAGCACCGCGCGCGGTGAGCGGACGCCATCGAGCGACATCGATCTGCTGCTTCTCGGCGACCGCCTCTTCGCGGTCGAGGAGCAGACGAGTGAGGCCTCGACGCACGAGTTCGAGGGCGAGATCTTCGAGGTCTTCGCATACACCCCGGCGGGATTCGACGAGTGGGCCGACCGCGGCGTCGCACAGCATCGACCGGTGACGGTGCACATGCTCGTCGAAGGCATCGCGATCCGAGACGACGGTCGCCTCTCCGCGCTGCGCGCTCGATGGCGGAGCGTGCTCGACGACGGCCCCTCCCTGAGCGCGAAGGAGTCCGCCTTTCGCCGATACGTCATCACCGATGTGCTCGACGATCTCAGGGATGCGACGGATGCGCTGGAGCAGCAGGTCGAGGCCACCGTCCTGTTCGAGAGGATGGCGGAGCTCATGCTGTTGAGCGAAGGACGCTGGACGGCGACGGGCAAGTGGCTTCCGCGACGGCTTCGGAGCCTCAGTCGCGAGCGTGCCGACCTCCTGAGCACCCCTCTGCTCGCGCGGGACTACGCCGCCTTCGCCGCCCGGGTCGAGGACGAGCTCATCCGCGCGGGCGGCCGGGTGCAGAGCGGCTTCGTGCGCTGAGCGGGGCTCAGGATGCGGGCACGGCCCGCGTCGTCATGACCAGCAGCTGCGGATCGGTCAGGTCGAGTGTCACTGAGATCGAGACGAACTCGGCGAGGGACGCCACGTGCGTGCCGCCGCAGAGGATCTCGGCCGTGCCCTCCGGCAGGTCGCAGTGCCAAGTACGGCGGTCCACGATCGTCGGGCCTTCGGTCACCACCCTGCTCGATGCGCCGGAGGCCACCCATTCGGCCAGCTGAGCGTTGATCGCCGCCTCGCGCTCAGCGAGCGTCGTCGCGAAGGTCTCCGTGTCGAAGCCTGCCCGGCGCAGGCTCTTTCCCAGTCGGTATTCGTCCACAGCACCGTCGACGTGGATGCGGCTGGACTGATTGGCCTTCCCCTCGAAGTTCGGGTTGCCCAGAGCATCCTCGCCCGGGTCCTTTCGCCAGAGGTCGGCGAGAGCCAGGTCGAGCGCCAACGACGCGAGGTGGCAGGCCGTATGTCCGCGGCTGAGACCAGCCCGCCGGGACGAATCGACCGCCAGCTCGACACGTGCGCCCTCGACCAGCCAGGACGGGGCCTCCCCCTCCAGCGGATGACCGACGAGCCATGTCCATCCCTCGGCGCCGCGCTTCACCGGGATGTCGGATGCTACGGCGAACTCGCCCTCGTCGGAGACCGCTGCCATCACAGCCTCGGAGACGCGGACACTCGAACCGTCCTGCGCGATCTCGCCGCCGTCTCCCGGCTGATCGGGCCAGGTGTGGTCGACGGGGTGGAAGGGCGTCGCGTCGACGACGACGACGACACCCGCGGGAGTCGACTCGACTCGCGCGACGGTGCTCGAACCCGAGACGTCGCCACCGGCGAAGGACACGACAGTTGACGAGGACATGGAGCTCCTTGAGGTGTGCTGGATGGTCGCCGTCCCCGCCGACAGGACCCGCTTTCGAGTCCGAGCGAGGGAACGCTCCGCGGTCAGACCGTGACGACCTGCGCGGTGCCGAGAGGCGCTTCCGGCCCCATGTCGGCCGCGATGCGGTTCGCCTCTTCGATGAGCGTCGCGACGATGTCGGCCTCCGGCACGGTCTTGATGACCTCGCCCTTGACGAAGATCTGTCCCTTGCCGTTGCCCGAGGCGACCCCGAGGTCAGCCTCCCGCGCCTCGCCGGGACCGTTCACGACGCATCCCATGACGGCGACGCGCAGCGGCACCGTCATGTCTTTGAGACCCTCGGTCACGTTCTCGGCGAGCGTGTACACGTCGACCTGCGCGCGCCCGCACGAGGGGCACGAGACGATCTCGAGCTTGCGCTCTCGCAGGTTCAGCGACTGCAGGATCTGGTGACCGACCTTGACCTCCTCGGCCGGCGGTGCGGACAGTGAGACGCGGATGGTGTCTCCGATGCCCTCACCGAGCAGGATGCCGAACGCCGTGGCGCTCTTGATCGTGCCCTGGAACGCCGGACCGGCCTCAGTCACACCGAGGTGCAGCGGCCAGTCGCCCCGCTCGGCGAGCAGGCGGTAGGCCTTCACCATGACGATCGGGTCGTTGTGCTTGACCGAGATCTTGAAATCGTGGAAGTCGTGCTCCTCGAACAGCGACGCCTCCCAGACGGCACTCTCGACGAGGGCCTCAGCCGTCGCCTTGCCGTACTTGGTGAGGATGCGCCGGTCGAGCGACCCGGCATTGACACCGATCCGCAGAGAGACACCCGCGGCCTTGGCCGCCTCCGCGATCTTGCCGACGTTGCCGTCGAACTCCCGGATGTTCCCGGGGTTCACACGCACGGCGCCGCATCCCGCATCGATGGCGGTGTAGATGTAGCGCGGCTGGAAGTGGATGTCGGCGATCACCGGGATCTGGCTCTTCATGGCGATGATCTTCAACGCGTCGGCGTCGTCCTGATGAGGGACGGCGACACGGACGATCTCGCATCCGGACGCGGTCAGCTCGGCGATCTGCTGGAGGGTCGCGTTGATGTCCGTCGTCTTCGTCGTCGTCATGGACTGCACGGTGACGGGAGCGTCACCACCCACGAGCACCTTGCCCACCTTGATCTGGCGAGACTTGCGGCGCGGGGCGAGGACTTCGGGGATCTTCGGCATCCCAAGATTCACTGCTGGCACAACCCCCAGCCTACGCCGCCTGAATGCACACAGGCTGGATGTCGCCCGGCTCGGATGCGCGTCATACGACCGGGAACGCGGCGTTCGGTGTGATAGTTTTCAGCCCATGCTCGCGAACTTCACCTGGTGGCCCGCCTCTTAGGCGGTGTGTTCGCGTTCCCACGAATCCAGACCGCCTCCGGGGCGGTCTTTTCGTTGAGCCGAGCCGGAGCCACGCACAGGAGACACCGATGACCCTCTCACGTCTTGCCGAGCTCACCGCAGATCCCACGGCCTCGTTCGTGCTGATCGCCCGCGACGGCGCCGACACCGTCGAGCTGCTCACAGGCGAGGTCGTCGACGTCGACCTGCTCGCCGACATCCCGCTCACGATCGAGGGCACCCCCCGCGAGATCTTCGCCATGGTGCCGTACCGCCAGGTGCGCGAGCGCGGGTTCGTCGCCCAAGACGACGGCGCGCCGCTGCGATGCATCGTGGTCGACGAGCATCTGCATCTCCCGGCTTCCGAACTGGTCGCCGAACTCCCTTCCGCCCCTGTCCCCCTTCGTGACGGCGGCTTCGACATCGCCGACGACGACTACGCCCGGATCGTCGAGACCGTGATCGCCGACGAGATCGGACGGGGCGAGGGCGCGAACTTCGTGATCCGCCGCGACTTCACCGCAGAGATCGACGTCGACGACCGAGCCGCGGCCCTCACCTGGTTCCGCGCCCTGCTCACGCACGAACGCGGCGCCTACTGGACCTTCGCGGTCGTCACGCCCGGACACATCGCCGTCGGCGCGAGCCCCGAGGCGCATGTCGTCGCGCGAGGCGGCGTCGTCACCATGAACCCGATCTCGGGCACCTTCCGCCACCCGGCCGGCGGAGCGACTCGGGACACCCTGGTGGACTTCCTCTCGTCGACCAAGGAGACCGAGGAGCTCTTCATGGTCGTGGACGAGGAGCTCAAGATGATGAGCGCCGTCTGCTCCGACGGTGGGCGCATCACCGGCCCGCATCTGAAGGAGATGTCCCGCCTCACGCATACGGAGTACATGCTCCGCGGGCGCAGCACGCTCGACCCGCGGGACATCCTGCGCGAGACGATGTTCGCGCCGACGGTGACGGGCTCGCCGATGCAGAACGCATGCGCGGTGATCCGCCGGCACGAGAAGAAGCCCCGCGGATACTACTCGGGCGTCGCCGCACTGTTCACTCCGAACGTCGACGGTGGTCACGATCTCGACGCCCCGATCCTCATCCGAACCGTGTACCTGCAGAACGGATCGCTCAGCGTTCCGGTGGGTGCGACCCTGGTTCGGCACTCGGATCCCCACGGCGAGGTGTCGGAGACGCATGGCAAGGCCGCTGGAGTGCTCGGCGCGATCGGAGCGATCGACCGAGACCGCGTCGCCGAAGCCCGCGACGACGCGGACGCCCCGGGTCGGCCGCAGACGCTTGCCGACGACCCCGCGGTCTCGGAGCTCCTCTCCTCCCGCAATGCGCGGCTCGCGGACTTCTGGTTGAATCCGCAGGGCGACGACCTGAGCGGTCCTTTCGCCGGGCGATCGGCGATCGTCGTCGATGCAGAGGATCGTTTCACCACGATGCTGGCGCATCAGCTGCGCCATCTGGGACTCGACGTCGCGATCCGCGCCTGGAGCGACGCCGACGACGCGGAGCTCGATGCGGCCGACCTCGTTGTCGCGGGTCCGGGCCCCGGCGACCCCCGTGACGTCGAGAGCGACCGCATCACTCGACTGCGTGAGGTCGTGTCCCGACGTGTCGACGCCGAGGCGCCACTGCTCGCGGTGTGCCTGAGCCACCAGATCCTCAGTGATCGCTTCGGCATCGAACTGACACCCCTCACGGCGCCCCACCAGGGGCTGCAGAAGGCGGTGCCCGTGTTCGGCGAGAACGCCTCGATCGGCTTCTACAACACCTTCACCGCCAGGGTTGCTCCGGGCACGACGTCGATCGGCTCGGTCGAGGTGTCGGCAGACCCGGAATCAGGCGACGTCTATGCGCTTCGCGGCGACCGCTTCGCGTCGGTGCAGGGGCACCTGGAATCGATCCTGTCCCGCGACGGCATCCGCACTCTCGAGCGCCTGGTCACGCACGCGCTCAGCTGATCCTCGACCGGGCGCAGTCCGGTGGATCGGCCGCACCGGCCGCTCAACCTCCGAAGAGCTTCACGGGGTTGAACACGTCGGCGAGGAGCAGCACGGCCCCCATCGCGATGAGAAGCGTGGCGACGACGACCGTGAGCGGCACGAGCCTGGTCGCGTCGACGGGCGCGGGCGGCGGACGACGGAACAGCTTCGCCCAGGCGCGCCTGATGCCGTCCCACAGGGCGACCACGACATGACCGCCGTCGAGCGGCAGGAGCGGAATCAGGTTGAACACGAACAGGGCCACGTTCAGGGAGCCGAGAAGTCCGAGAAGCACGGAGAACCGATTGAGGACCGGCGCATCGGTCGCCGCGACCTCACCGGCGATGCGTCCGACCCCGACGACGCTCAGGGGTCCATTCGGGTCCCGCTCCGAACCGGTGACCAGTGAGACGCCCACGTCCCAGATCCGAACGGGAAGGGTGACGATCATCGACCCCACGCGGGCGACGGTGTCCGCGGCCATCTGGGGGCCGGCGGAGAGCGGCTGCGGCACGAAGCCCATCTGAGCGGCCATACCCACGTAGCCGACCTCTCGCACGACGGGTTGCCCGTCGTCGTCGAGGACGGGCTGCCCACTCGCATCCGTGATGGTGCGCTCAGCTTCGATAGGCGTGATGCTGAGCGTCTCCTCGGCACCGTCCCGCAGCACCACCATCTCCAGGGTCTCGCCCGGCGCCGCCTGCACGATGGCCGTCGCCTGAGCGAACGTCGACACCGGCTGCCCGTCCACGGACACGAGCACGTCGCCCGGGAGGATCCCGGCTTCTGCCGCGGGCGTGGCCGGATCGTCCGGCGTGCATTCGGTCGCCGATGAGCCGGCGGGGAGCACGCACTCGTTCACCGAAGCGATCGTCGTGGTTCCCTGCTGGACGCCGATCCCGGAGACGAGGACGGTGAAGATCACGACCGCGAGGATCAGATTCATCAGCGGACCGCCGAGCATCACGATGACCCGCTTCCACACGGGAAGCCGGTAGAAGACGCGGTCCTCAGCACCCTCGGCGATCGTCTCGTCATTCGCCGTCCGTGCGTCCTGGACGAGAGCGCTGAACACCCCTTTCGCAGGCCCCGATGCGGCGGAAGCCGGGTACATCCCCGACATCGAGATGAAGCCACCGAGCGGCAGCAGCTTGAACCCGTACTCGGTCTCGCCGATTCGCTTGGACCAGATCCTCGGACCGAAGCCGATCATGTACTGGCCGACGCGCACGCCGAACAGCTTGGCCGGCAGGAGATGTCCGACCTCGTGCAGACCGATCGACAGACCGAGGCCGATCAGCATGAACACGATGCCGGCCAGATAGAGCAGTGCTTCCACTCCCCCAAGCTAGTGCTCGACGCCTAGGAATACGCCCCGAGAGCTGCACGGGGCGACCGCCTCGCACGGTTAGGCTTGTCCCGTGACCTCCCGCCAGCTGCGACTTCTGCGCGCAGCGACGGCATCCGGTGCTGCGACTCTCGTCGCCGCCGCATCGCACACCACCGCTGGCGGGGCCGCGCCGCATCCGCTCCTCGTGGTCGCCGTGGCGATCCTCCTGGTCCCGCTCGCCGCGCTGCTCATCGGCGTAGGGATGTCTCGCGCGCGGATCGCTCTGACGGTGCTGATCAGCCAGGGGCTCTTCCACCTGGTGTTCCAGCTGCTCGGCACGCCGACCGGAACGGCGGCACCGGCGGGACATCAGCACCACCTCGATCTCGCCGCTCTGGGCCCGGTGGTCGCGACGACCGCCCCCGATTCCCTCATGCTCATCGGCCACGTCGCCGCGGCGATCCTCACCACTGCGCTGCTGTGTCACGGCGAATCGTCGGTGCGGGCCATCGCCGGATGGGTGCAGGCTCGCCTTCGTCACGCGGTCGCCGTGTTCCGGCCTCTGTCCGAGCACCCCGCGCTCCCCGTGTTCGCGATCCGGCTGCCGGATCAGGACCTTCTCGCTGCGTCGGTCTCCCGCCGCGGACCTCCCGCACTCGTCTGATCTCGCATCGCCTCCCCGAGGCGTTTCCCCTTCCCGCGGACGACGCGCACACCGACGCGCCCGCAGATCAGCACACAGGAGTACCACCATGCGTTCCACCAACACCCGCACCACCCGTCGCAACGTCACCGCAGGCCTCATCGGGGGTGCCATCCTCGCACTCGCCATCCCCGCCATGGCCAGCGCGCACGTCAGCGTCAGCCCCGACGAGCTGACTGCAGGAGACCACGGTGTTCTGACCTTCTCGTTCGCGCACGGCTGCGAGAACTCTCCGACCACCTCGCTGAAGGTCACGATGCCGGAGGGGCTCGCGTCGGTCGCGCCCACCATGGACAGCGACTGGACGATCGACGTCGAGAAGGGCGACGACGGACTCGTCAGCGCCGTGACGTACACCGCCGTCACACCGGTGCCCAACGACCTGCGCGGAGCGGTCAGCATGGCGGTCGGCCTCGACGAGAACACACCCGCTTCTCTCGCTTTCCCCGTGATCCAGACCTGCGTCGAAGGCAGCACCGAATGGACACAGCTCGCGGAGGACGGCGAGGACCCGCACAGCCTCGACGCGCCCGCTCCCGTGGTCGAGGTGACCGCGGCCGCTGCCGGCGGGCACGGCGAGCATGACTCTGCCGAAGATGCGGGAGATGCAGACTCCGCCGTTGCGGACGCGGCCGACGATGCGGGATCCGCGAGTGCGGTCGGCACGGCGCTGGGCGCAGGCGGCCTCGTCGCCGGCATCGCCGCGCTCGTGGTCTCAGTACTGGCGTACCGCCGCGCGGCGTGACGCGCCGGCACGTCTCCCCGATCGCATGCGGCCGGGGAGACGTGCCGCACCCGGTCATCGCGCCGCGGGCGTGAGATCATGAAAGGGACATGTCGATTGAACAACAACCGAGCCTGCCTCCCGTGCTCCGCCCCGCGAACCCGCCCCGGCGTGAGCTGTCCGAACTCGCCTCTCGATTCGCACGAGACGTCCGTGGCGAGGTGACCGGTGTCACCCTGTCCGGCATCACCCTGGCCACCGCCGATCTCCGCCCCGGCGAGGCGTTCGTCGCGATCCGAGGCGTGAACCGCCACGGCGCCGATTTCGCGGTCACCGCCGCGGAGAAGGGCGCTGTCGCGATCATCACGGATGAGGACGGCGCCGAGATCGCCGAACCCGCGGGCCTGCCCGTGCTCGTGGTGGACGACCCGCGCGCAGTCCTCGGCGCCCTCAGCGCCTGGGTCTACGGCACCGGCGCAGGCGAGCCGCTCCCGCTGCTGTTCGCGACGACCGGGACGAACGGCAAGACGAGTGTCTCGCACCTCCTCGAGGGCATCCTCGACCAGCTCGGCGTCGTCACCGGACTCTCATCGACCGCCGAACGACACATCGCCGGCGAGGTGATCGTGTCGAGACTCACCACTCCTGAGGCATCCGAGATGCACGCGCTCCTCGCCTTGATGCGCGAGCGCGATGTCGAAGCCGTGGCCGTCGAGGTCAGCGCGCAGGCGCTCTCACGTCATCGCGTCGACGGCATCCGCTTCGACGTCGCCGGCTTCACCAACCTCAGCCATGACCACCTCGACGACTACGTCGACATGGAGGAGTACTTCGAGGCGAAGCTGCCGCTCTTCCGTCCGGATCGAGCGACCCGCGCAGTGGTATGCCTCGATTCCCCGTCGGGCGCCACGGTCGTTCAGCGCTCGGAGATCCCCGTGGTCACCGTCGGCACGCCCTCCATCGCCGCCGACCCCGATGCCGCGGCCCGTGCCGACTGGGTCGTCGCGATCGACGACGAACGCGCGTCCGGCACCACGTTCACTCTCACCGGCCCGGCCGGCAGGCTCACGACGACGGTTCCCGTGATCGGTCCGCACATGGCCGCGAACGCAGCACTCGCCATCGTGATGCTGCTCGAGGGCGGCTACGCCTGGGATCGAATCGCCACGGCACTCGACCGCGACGGTGGCATTCTGGCGCACCTTCCCGGTCGCACCCAGCTCGTCTCCGGCGACTCCGGCCCGGTCGTCTTCGTCGACTTCGGGCACTCCCCCGACGCGTTCGAGAAGACGCTCGCCGCGGTCCGCCGTGTCACACCGGGCAAGGTGCTGATGCTCTTCGGCGCCGATGGCGACCGCGATGCCAGCAAGCGCTACGACATGGCGCGCACGGCCGTCGAGGGCAGCGACATCCTCGTCGTCACGGACCACCACCCCCGTTTCGAAGACCCCGACTCGATCAGAGCCACTCTCGTGGCCGGCGCACGCGCCGCGCGCCCGGACGCGCAGATCCATGAGTACTCGCCTCCCGAGACGGCCATCGTGGCGGCCGTGGGCCTGGTCGGCGAAGGCGACTCGATCCTGTGGGCGGGACCCGGCCACCAGGACTATCGCGACATCCGGGGCGTTCGCACGCCGTACTCGGCCCGCGAGCTGGCGCGTCGTGCCCTCCGAGCAGCCGGATGGCCCGTGCCCGATTCGCACTGGCCGGTCCCCTACCCGGACGAGGACTGAACCGGGCGCGGATGCCGTCGACGACCGCATCCGCGCCCGGGTCGACCGCGCGGCCTGGGCGGAATACCGCCCAGAACCGTTCAGTCAGGCTCGAGCGATGAGCTGGTCGGCTTTGCGGCGCGCCCACTCCTCGGCATCCGCCAGCGACTCGACCGTCAGCGTCTGCGGGGGCTCGTGGGAGTCGACGACCCGAGAGATCGTGTCGACGATCCCGAGGAACGGCAGACGACCCTCGTGGAAGGCATCGACGGCCTGCTCGTTGGCCGCGTTGTAGACCGCAGGGAAAGTGGCAGCCGCACGGCCGACGGACTTCGCGAGATCAACCGCCGGGAACGCGACGTTGTCGAGCGGCTCGAAGGTCCAGGAGGTCGCCTGAGTCCAGTCGAGCGGGCGACCGACGCCGCCCACACGGCTCGGCCAGTCGAGACCCAGCGAGATCGGCAGACGCATGTCGGGCGGGGACGCCTGAGCGATCGTCGAGCCGTCGATGAATTCGACCATCGAATGCACGATGGACTGCGGGTGCACCACGACCTCGATGTCGTCGTAGGCGACATCGAACAGCAGGTGCGCCTCGATCACCTCGAGTCCCTTGTTCACGAGCGTCGCGGAGTTCGTCGTAACCATCCGGCCCATGTCCCAGGTGGGGTGCGCGAGCGCTTCCTGCGGCGCGACATCGAGCATCTGATCACGCGAACGGCCGCGGAACGGACCACCGGATGCCGTCACGACCAGGCGGCGCACCTCGGCGTGCGTGCCGCTTCGCAGCGCCTGGGCGAGCGCCGAGTGCTCGGAGTCGACCGGGACGATCTGGTCAGGGGCAGCTGCTGCGCGCACCAACTCGCCTCCGACGACGAGGGACTCCTTATTCGCGAGAGCGAGCGTTCTTCCAGCCTTCAGCGCCGCGAGAGTGGCGCCGAGTCCGATCGATCCGGTGATCGCGTTGAGAACGACGTCAGCCTCGACGTCACGCACGAGCTGCTCGGCCTCGGTCGCGCCGAGCGCGATGTTCTCGACCCCGAAAGCGGCAGCCTGCTCTGCGAGCATCTCGGCATTCGTTCCGGCCGCAAGTCCGACGAGTTCGAAGCGACGTGGATTCGCCCGGATGACGTCGAGCGCCTGTGTGCCGATGGAGCCGGTGGAGCCGAGGACGATGATGCGACGCATGCCGCCAGCCTATGGCAAGCCCTCGACCCCTCCGTCTTACTGGGCCTGTTCGATCGGCGTGGTCGCGAGGATGTCGACGACGAAGACCAGGGTCTCGCCGGTCAGATCGGTGTCGTTGATCTCGCCCTCGCCATAGCCATCCTTCGGAGGCATGGTGACGATGACCTGCGAACCGACCTTCTGGCCCTCGAGTGCCATCTTGAAGCCCGTCACGACACCGCTGGTCTGGAACTGCGAGGGAGCTGCATCCCGGCTCCAGCTGGAGTCGAACTCCGAGCCGTCCGACCACTTCACACCGCGGTACTGCACAGTGACCAGGTCGCCTGCGCCGACGACGGCGCCGTCGCCCTGCTTGAGGACGGCCACCTCCGTCTCGGCGGGAGCATCGGAGTCCGGGAGCGTGATCGTCGGCGAGCCCTCGTCGTCGAGCTTCACGGTCGGCATGCCTTCGGTCGCGTCGACGTCAGAGCCGGATGCGGTCGTAGGAAGCTGTTCGATCGTCTCGACGTAGAGGACGCTCGGGTTCATGCCCTCCTGCGCGGCGGGGAGCGTCAGCACGACACTCGAACCGATCGGGAGGCACTCGGCCGCCACCGTGAACACCGTGGACTGCGTCGGGTCGACGATCTGCTGAGGCTGCTGCACCGCGAGCAGGGCTGACAGTACCCCGTCGGGGCCCCGCTCCGAGGTGCTGAGCACCTCGTTGGTGGTGGCGTCGATGAGCTGGTAGCGCAGAGACACGAGATCGCCGGGCATGACGTCATCGCCGTCACCCTCGACGACGACCGAGCGCTCGGCCTCCGCGAGGTCGGTGCCCGCCGGCACCGTGACCTTGGCGTCTGCCCCGGATCCCTCGACGGTCACGGCATCGGAGCCGGCGCCCGACGCGATGTCCGCCAGGCAGGAGGTCTCGGCGGCAGGGTCAGGAGTGCTCGTGGACTCGGGGTCCGAGCCTCCGGCGCACCCGGCCAGCAGAAGGGTCGCCGCGGCGACGGTGGACAGGACGATAAGCGGACGCTTGCGCACAGTGGAACCTCAGGATCGCGGGCGGGACACCCCATCATCCCCCATACCCCTTTGCCGATGCTGGGAGACTCGCTCCGGCGCTTCATTCCCACTGGGGCATGATCGCCGGGGTAATCTGCTCTGATGACGTCAGAGCAGTCCGTGGAGCCCGAAACTTCGCCCGCAGAGACTGAGAAGCCTCGACACGCCGGCTTCGCCTATGCGCTCGGTCGCAGCCTCATCACGCCCCTCGCGCGCACGATCTACCGGCCCCGCATCGAAGGCAGGGAGAACGTCCCGAAGGACGGCCCGGTCATCTTCGCGAGCAACCACCTGTCGTTCATCGACTCGATCGCGATCCCGGTCGCCGCACCGAGGCCCGTGCACTTCCTCGCGAAGTCCACGTATTTCGAGGGCCCTGGATTCAAGGGCTGGCTCAGCAAGACGTTCTTCGAGTCCATCGGGGCGATCTCGGTCCGCCGTGGAGCGGGGAAGGCCGCCCTCGACGCACTCGACGTGCAGCGTCAGCTTCTCGATGAGGGCCTCGCTGTCGCCCTCTACCCGGAGGGCACGCGCTCGACGGACGGACGCCTCTACAAGGGACGCACCGGCGTGGCGTTCCTCGCCCTGCAGACCGGTGCGCCGGTCGTGCCGGTCGGCCTCGTCGGCACGGACAAGGTGATGCCCGTCGGCGCCAAGATGCCGACCCTGAAGGAGCGCATCACCGTGCGCTTCGGCGAACCTCTCGACCTCTCGCCCCACGGACCCGCCACGAGCGGGCGCGCCCGCAGACTCGCGACGGACGAGATCATGGCCGCGATCCATGCCCTGTCCGGGCAGGAACTGGCGGACGCCTACAACGAGGCTCCCGCGCAGGGCACCATCGAGAAGATCAAGCAGGCGCTGCCCCACGAGCGCCGCTGACGCCGCCGCCGCTCAGCTCTGCTCGGCGCGGACCGAGGCTTCGTGCCGCACGGGGAAGTTCATCGAATTCGCGATGAAGCACCACGCGTTCGCCTGGGCATGGGCACGTTCGGCCGCCTCTCTCATCGAGGCGTCCGCGACGACGACCTCGGGCCGCAGCATCACCTCGACGAACGCGCCGCCGCCGCGCCCGTCCTCTCGCATCATGCCGGAGGCCGTATCGCGGTAGGAGACGACGACGACGCCAGCCGTCACGCACGCGTGCAGATACGAGAGCAGATGGCACTGCGACAGGGAGGCGAGGAGCAGATCCTCAGGGTTCCACCGGGACGGATCGCCACGGAACGGCTTATCGGCTGAGGCCAGGATCTCGGGCTTGCCGTCGACCTCGAGCGTGACATCGCGTCGATACTCGCGGTAGCCGCTGGTGCCGGTGCCAGAGTTTCCGGTCCAGGTCGAGGTGAGTGAGTAACGGTGCTCGCCGAGCGGCGCGAGTCGATCTGCCATATCGACAGTCTGCCACTCGACTCTGCCGGACGATGTGCCGGACGATGTGCCGGTGGCACGGTCGACACCCATCCGACGATATCCTGGGGAGGTGCTGGAGACTCTCACCGTTCAAGATGCCGTGGAACTCGCCGTCGTCGAACGCAGCGGGTTCATCGAGTCCCGCCACGCGGGGGCGGCGGTGGTCCTCTCACCCGACGGCGACGTCGTCGCTCGATACGGCAACGCCGACGCCCTGATACTTCCGCGCTCGAGCCTCAAGCCGCTGCAGGCCGTGGCGTGCATCACCGCGGGTGCCGCTCTCGAGGACGAGCAGCTCGCCATGTCGACCGCGAGCCACAGCGGCACGGATCGTCACGCCTCCGTGGTTCGCGACGTGCTCACCGAGGGCGGTCTCACCGAGGACCACCTGGGCTGCCCGCCGGCGTGGCCGGGCGACACCGCCGCTCGCGATGAGCTCGTGCGCGAACACGGCGCACAGACACGTATCCGCATGAACTGCTCAGGCAAGCACGCAGCCATGCTCCGTGCCTGCGTCGCGACGGGCTGGCCGACCGACAGCTACCTGGACCCGGCGCATCCGCTTCAGCTGCACATCCGCGACGTGATCGAGCGGCTCACCGGCGAGAAGGTCGCTCACACGGCCATCGACGGCTGCGGCGCCCCGGTATACGCGATCACGCTGACGGGCCTCGCCCGATCGATCCACCGGATCGGCACCGCCTCGGACCGCTCGCCCTTCGCCCTGCACCGGGTGGCCGGCTCGCTGGTGCGTGCGGTGCGTGAGCACCCGTGGACGATCGACGGCCCGGGGCGCCCGGACACCATCGCGATCGAGACGCTCGGCGTGTTCGCGAAGGGCGGTGCCGAAGGGATCATGGTCATGGTCGCCCCGAACGGCACGACCGTCGCGCTGAAGATGCTCGACGGCGGGGCGCGCGCGTCGACCATCGTGGCGGCGACTCTGCTGGCGCGCGCAGGCGGGCTCACCGATTCGGACGTGGCGACACTCGCCGCCGCGCTGCCTCTCGAGGTGCTCGGCGGTGGGGCGACGGTCGGAGCCGTTCGCCCCGGCAGTGCCATCTGACCAGGAGACGACACGCTTCTCATCGCCGGGGCGCGAGTGCCGGGATCACGATTCGTCGGGGCCCGGAGTCGCCGACCAGCGACCACGCCCGGCCCGCATGCGGTCGCGAATACGGCGGGAGCTCTCGCACACCGGCGAGCTGCCGCAGCTCCGCGGCATTCTCCGCGCGGATGAGCACTTCGCCCTCTCGACGCACCCGCTGCCACAGCGTCCAACTGCGCTGCCACGCGTCTGCATCGCCGAGCACGACGGTGGGACGCGTGGGTGCCTGAGCATCGCGCGGTTCGCCGCTCAGAGTGACGACGTCGCAGTCGGGATACGCAGCCGCCACTGACTCCGCCACCGCAGCCACCCCCGGCGTGATGAGCGCCGTGAGGGCACGCCGCGGAGCCCAGCCGTCACTTTCCCGTTCCCTATATCGAGAGGTGCCACTGGATGAACCCGACGACCGCAGTCGCTCCTCGGGGACCCAGACCAGTTGGATCTCACGATCCCCCATCCGCAACCGTCCCGGACCGCGCTGCGGATCGAAACCTGCGGAGTCCCCACCCGCAGCAAGGTGATCGACCCGACTCGGCATCCTGAGCAGCCCACGACGCGGCAGCGCATCGAGAAGCCGCCCGACAGGCGCCGATGCTCTCGTCGCCGTGATCGCGATCGTGGCTCCGGCCCCGTTGCGGAGGATCTGCTCCCAGAGCTGCGCCAGCTGTTGGCCGTACTCGACGGGCAGCTCGCCGATCCGGACGTCGATGTCGTCGCACAGCACGAGCCCTCCGCGCGGAACTCCCCCTTCCGCCAGAGACACGACGGCGTCCCACGAATGCTCTGGATCGCTCGGTATCCAGAGTGGATGCCCATGCTGCTTGGCGAGTGCACGCAAGGCCGAGCTGCGCCCCGACTCGGGTCCTCCGAGGAAGGCGATTCCTCGATCGGATCCGATCGACAGGCGCTCGAGTGGCTGCTCCTGACGTTCCGGATCGTCCGCGCGGCCCAGGATGACTTCGCCGTCCTTGCGTGCCTCAGCGTGAAACTCCTCGAGAGGAAGCATCCGCGGCAGCACCGGCAGCCACGGGCTGCCCGGAACGTCGGCGTCAGCCCATCTCAGCGCGATCGCCCTGAGATCGGCGACGCCGGTCAAAGCCACTCGCATCGCGATCGGCACAGCGTCCTGCGGGCGCCGAACCAGAGCCACGCCCCTCGACTCGACGCCGCCCGGGAGCTCAGCCGCGTCGTCGGCACCGATGACGGCCCGACTGTCAGCGGCGTCCACAACACGCAGGCTCACTCTCAGCGGACAGTTCGCCGCCAACGCATCGCGGATCACGCCGGACGCGCGCTGCGTCCCGAGGACCAGGTGCATGCCCAGCGCCCTTCCCCGAGCGGCGATGTCCGTGAACACAGCCCCGAGGTCCGGATGATCCTGGAGCAGCGCGGCGAACTCGTCGACCACGATGACCAGCCTCGCCATGCCGACCTCACGGACGTCTCGTGCGCCGGCCTCGGCGAGGACCGACTCGCGGCGCCGCAGCTCGGCGGTCAGGCTGAAGACGCCCCTCCGCGCCCCCTCCTCATCGAGGTCCGTGATCACTGCAGCCACCTGCGGGAGCATCCGAAGCGGTTCGAAGGCTGTGCCGCCTTTGAAATCGGCGAGGACGAATGTGACTCGATCGGGTCCATGGCGGCTCGCCATGGCCGTCACCCACGAGACCAGCAGCTCGCTCTTGCCCGTTCCGGTCGTGCCGGTCACGATGGCGTGCGGCCCGTCATCGACGATGTCGAGGAGCATGTCCTCCCGCTCACCACGGCCGATTGCGGCCGGCAGACCGTCGAGCGATTCCGGCTGCAGCAGGTCGCTGAGCGCCACCGACGCGGGGACAGAATCGAGTTCCTCTCCCTCTCCTGTGCGACTGACCCCGATCGCGATCGTCTGATCCCGGGACATGAACTCGGCGTCGACCTCGACGATCCCCTGCGCCGTGCGGACGCGCGCCCGGTGCGGCTCGGTGATGTCGATGACGGTCGTGATCCCTTCCGGAACATCGTCATCCCGATCCAGCAGCCAGATCACGGCGTCGGCCGTCGGTCGAGGATCAGCGCCCTGCACCACGGCCACCCGGAACGAGCCGCGCCGCGCGGCGTGGGCCTGCGGGAACCCCGCGAGCCCCAGCTCTTCAAGACGGGAGCCGACGATGGACATCTGGGCGGTGCCGAATCTGAGACACAGCTGCACCGCGAGCGCCCGCGTCGCGGCGGCGACGAGAGGATACGAGCCGCGCAGTCCCATGCCACCGCTGAGGGGCACCGTCACCGGCACCCGCTCGACCCTCGCGCATCGCATCCGGAAGTCCCGTTCGCGCTCCCCATCCCCGCCCGAAGCGCGCACGCCGCTGTCGCCGGTACCGCTGCCGACGACGACCTGAGTGGCGGCGGCGGGTGGATCGAGGCCGCGTAAAGGGGGCTGCGCCAGGCCTGCCGCTGCGTCGGGATATCGATGCCACCGCAGCTGACGCTCATCAGCGTGAAGCTGCGTCAACTGTGCTTCGACGAGCGACCACGCAGCCTCGCTGTCGGTCGCAGCCACCCGCGACGCCCTGCGTCGGGATCGCGACCCGTCGATCAGCGAAGCGATGATCATCAGGGGACCCAGAACCGCGAAGCACAGAGAGAACAGCGACCCGGTGACGAGCCAGAGCACCACTCCAGCGGCCACGGGGACGAGTGCCGCGACGAACGGTGTCGGAGGCCTACGAGCCGGTGCGGGGGCGGCAGGGATCGCGATCGGCAGAGAGTCCATGCAGCCAGTGGACCGCACACGCGGGCCTCAGAATCAGCCCTCCACAGGAAAAGGACGTCAGGCGGAGGACTCGTCCGTTGTGGAGGAGGACTCGTCCGGCGCCGAGGACGACTCGTCCGCGATCTGCACGATGACGAGCGTCACGTTGTCGCGACCGCCGTTCTCGAGTGCCGCAGCGAGCATCGCATCGACGGCGGCCGCCGGATCGGCGTTCTCGCGGAGGAAATGCTGGATGCCGTAGTCGGTCAGCTCCTTCGTGAGTCCGTCAGAGCAGATCACGAAACGATCTCCCGGGCGCACATCGAGCGTGACGTAGTCGGGAGCGGTGAGCTCGCTCGCCCCGACCGCTCGTGTGATCACATTGCTGTACGGATGACCTTCGGCCTCTTCAGGGCTGATCTTGCCTGCCGCGATGAGTTCCTGCACGACCGAGTGGTCGGTGGTGATCTGAACCAGGCGGTCGTCCCTGAGGAGGTACACGCGCGAGTCGCCTATGTTGAGCGACGTCCAATGCGGCTCGTCGCCCTCGAACTCGAGGAAGACTCCGGTGAGCGTCGTCCCTGTACCCTCGTCTGTGGTCTCCGGATGGTCGGCGATGTCGGCCACCGCCATCTCCAACGCACCCTCGATTGCGCCGCGATCGACCGCGCCGGCAGCGACCACGGCGTCGAGCCGCTTCACCGTGCTGCGGCTCGCGATCTCGCCGCCCGCATGGCCACCCATGCCATCCGCGACGATGAAGAGCGGATAGTCCGCGAAGAACGCGTCCTGGTTCGTCTCACGTCGCCGGCCCACGTCGGTGACGCCTGCCCAGGAAAGGAGCAGCTGACGCTGCGCAACCGTGACGCGGCGCGTCTTCGTCGTCGTCTCAGCCACTCGTCGCCTCCGGATTTCCTGCGGTTCGGGCTACCCCAGGACACTCACATATCGTAGTGGACGCCGCGACGGCCGCACGCGCACCCCCGGCCATCACGCGGAGTCCTGCGGCGCCGACTCTGGGCTGCGACATGAGCATGCCTCCACGTTATCGTCTTCCACCGTTGCTCTTCACCACGCCGCGAGCGCCCCATACAGCACAGAGCCCCCGACCGAAGTCGAGGGCTCTGTGCGGTATGCGATCAGGCCGGAGGCTGCGTGGGATCCGTGGGCGGAACCTGCGGAGCGGCCGGAGGCGCTGCGGGCGGAGCCGGCGGAGCGGTGGGCGGTGCCGTGGGCGGCGTCGACGGAGCAGCCGGCGGAGCACCGGTGGTCGACGGGGCCGCGGGCGGAGCGTAACCGGGCTGCGCGGGCGGAGCGTAGCCGGGCTGCGCGGGCGGTGCGTATCCCTGCGGAGCGGGGGGTGCATAGCCCTGCTGAGGAGCGCCGTAGCCCTGCGGAGCGCCGTAGCCGGGACCTGCTGCCGGACGCGGCTGCACAGGAACGCCATCCCAGACGGTGGAATCGGCGAGGAAGCTGTTTCCTGCCCACGGTGCGGGAACGATGTTCGGGTTCCAGCGCGACTTGTCGAACGCGTTGATGCCGTACCAGACGATCGAGAGCAGAACGAACAGGACCACCCAGACGGCATCCTTCTGCAGCTTCAGTCCGACCCGCCATGCGGCCAGAGCGAGCACCACGGCGAGAGCGATGCCGGTCAGGAAGTTGAGGTACGGAATGAACGAGAGACCGATGCCGATGAGGACGACCCACGGCGAGATGTCACCCAGCTTCGCGAAGATCATCGTGTTGTACACCGGCACCCACGCGCGCCACTTGCCCTGGACGCCAGCCTTTTCGAAGATCTTCATGAGGAAGATCGACGAGATCACATAGAACGCCAGCGCGAAGAGCAGACTGATCAAGAAGACGACGAACAGACCGGCGATAGCCGCCCCGTTGTCGTAATAGTCGTTGTACATGATCCCCTCCGGATCCGATGGAGCGGACGCTGTGCGCGCCGCGAGACCCACCATATCGGTGTGCCGATATTCGGGGCAACGACACACGCGGAGACAGCGCACTGCCCGTCATGCACCGTCATTCCGCGACGACGAGCTCCTCGACACCGCGGTCGTCGGTCGGTCGAAGGACGAGACCCCTCCCCGCCGCCCATGTCCGAAGCGTGCGAAGCGACCGAACTCTCGGGCGGTCCTCCGCCAGGGCGCGCACGAGAAGACCCTTGGACTTCTTGTTGAAGTGATTGAGAGCCCGTCCGTGCTCGGTGACGACCCGCACATAAGCGGAGGGCACGGAGTCCGGCACGGGACCGAGCGCGACGTAGGCCTCACTGCGCAGATCGAGAATGAAGTCGGGGTCCTCCCCCGCTATGGCCGCCGTGGTCGCGTCTGCCCAGTGTCTGCGCAGCGCAGCCAGGCCCGGCACTGAGGTCCCTGCAGCGAGCCGGTACGGCGGAATGAGATCGAGCGCTCCGATCGGCCCCAGCGGCGCCGAGTGGATCCAGACGTGCGAACCGAGCCAGCGGCGAGACGCGGGGTCGAGACTGCCCGCGTCGAGAGCGTCATACAGAACGCCCGTGTAACGGTCAACCGCCGGCATCGTCGCGGCCGAGCGCAGCATCCGATTGTGCTCGACATCGCCTGCCTGCTTGGGGCTCAGCTTCAGCACTCTGCGCGCTGCCTGCTCGTCGTGCGCCAGATCGATGAGCGCATCGATCACCGCTCGGCGCTCGGCGACCAGACCGGGGAGCGCCAGCGAGCTCTCGTCGAGAGGCGCATCGCGTCCTCCTGGTCGCTTGGTCTCCGACGGGGGCAGCAGAATCTTCATGAGACCTCGGGATACAGACGCGTCCGCCCCGACCCACTGAGGGCCGAGGCGGACGCGAGGAACTGGGACTGATCAGGCGATGAGAGCCGCGTTGCCTGCCACGATCGTCAGGACGTCGCTCTCCATCGAGAGGAATCCGTCCTGCGCGTTGGCGAGCACCTTGGTGCCATCCGTCTGCGTGATCCGGACCTCGCCCTGGGCGAGGATCGCCAGGACCGGCTCGTGGCCGGCCATGAATCCGATCTCACCCTCGACGGTCTTGGCGACCACGAGGCTCGCCTCTCCCGTCCAGACCTCCGCATCCGCGGAGACGAGGCTGACATGCAATGCCATGATCAGCCGTTCTCCTTCTGGATCTTCGCCCACTGCTCTTCGACATCGGAGATGCCACCGACGTTGAAGAAGGCCTGCTCGGCGACGTGGTCGAAGTCACCGCGGGCGATCGCATCGAACGACTCGATGGTCTCCTTGAGCGGGACGGTCGAACCCTCGACACCCGTGAACTTCTTGGCCATGTAGGTGTTCTGCGAGAGGAACTGCTGGATACGACGTGCACGAGACACGACGATCTTGTCCTCTTCGGAGAGCTCGTCGACACCGAGGATGGCGATGATCTCCTGCAGTTCCTTGTTCTTCTGGAGGATCTGCTTGACCGTGGTGGCGACGCGGTAGTGGTCCTCGCCCAAGTAGCGGGGGTCCATGATGCGCGACGTCGAGGTCAGCGGGTCGATGGCCGGGTACAGACCCTTCGACGCGATCTCACGCGAGAGCTCCGTGGTGGCGTCGAGGTGGGCGAACGTGGTCGCCGGTGCCGGGTCGGTGTAGTCATCGGCGGGCACGTAGATCGCCTGCAGCGAGGTGATCGAGTGGCCACGCGTCGACGTGATGCGCTCCTGCAGGAGGCCCATCTCGTCGGCAAGGTTCGGCTGGTAACCCACGGCGGAGGGCATGCGGCCCAGCAGCGTGGAGACCTCGGAACCGGCCTGCGTGAAGCGGAAGATGTTGTCGATGAAGAGCAGCACGTCCTGCTTCTGCACGTCACGGAAGTACTCCGCCATCGTCAGAGCCGAGAGGGCGACGCGCAGACGCGTTCCCGGCGGCTCGTCCATCTGGCCGAAGACGAGGGCCGTCTTGTCGAAGACACCCGCCTCTTCCATCTCGTGGATGAGGTCGTTGCCCTCACGGGTGCGCTCACCGACACCGGCGAACACCGAGACTCCACCGTGGTCCTGCGCGACGCGCTGGATCATCTCCTGGATGAGGACGGTCTTGCCGACACCGGCTCCACCGAACAGACCGATCTTTCCACCCAGCACGTACGGCGTGAGGAGGTCGATCGACTTGATGCCGGTCTCGAACATCGTGGTCTTCGACTCGAGCTGGTCGAAGTTGGGAGCCTTGCGGTGGATCGGCCAGCGCTCGGTGACCTCGATGGTCTCGCCGGGCTCGAGGTTCAGGACCTCGCCGATCACGTTGAAGACCTTGCCCTTGGTGACGTCGCCGACCGGGACCGAGATGGCCTCGCCCGTGTCGCGGACTTCCTGGCCGCGGACGATGCCGTCGGTGGGCTTCAGCGCGATGGCGCGAACGAGGTCGTCGCCGAGGTGCTGAGCGACCTCGAGGGTGATCTCCGTGGACTCCTCGCCGATGACGATGGTGGTCTTCAGAGCGTTGTAGATGTCGGGGATCGAGTCGTGCGGGAACTCGATGTCGACAACCGGACCGTTGACGCGCGCGACGCGCCCGACGACCGCGGTCGCCGGCTGGTCAGCCGTAGCGGTGGGGGTCATTTCTTCGTCTCTTTCCTGATGGTCTATTTGCTCGACGAGAGTGCGTCGGCGCCGCCGACGATCTCCGCGATCTGCTGCGTGATCTCCGCCTGACGCGCGTTGTTGCGCAGACGGGTGTAGTCGGTGATGAGCTTGTCGGCGTTGTCGCTGGCCGACTTCATCGCCTTCTGCGTGGCGGCCTGCTTGGCGGCAGACGACTGCAGGAGAGCGTTGAAGACGCGGCTCTGGATGTACACCGGCAGGATCGCGTCGAGGACTGTCTCGGCATCCGGCTCGAACTCGTACAGCGGGTAGACGGCGCTGCCCGCTTCCGAGTCATCGGCTTCCGCGATCTCCAGCGGGAGCAGTCGCACGGATTCCGGCGACTGCGTCATCATGCTGACGAAGCGGTTGTACACGAGGTGGATCTCGTCGACGCCACCCTCATCCGCACCGCGCGAGAAGTCCTCGAGCAGCGTGGCCGAGATCTCCTCCGCCGTGTGGAACGACGGGGTGTCGGTGTCGCCCGTCCACTCCGCAGCAGCCGCGATGCGGCGGAACTGGAAGTAGCCGACGGCCTTGCGTCCGACGAGGTAGAACACCGGCTCCTTGCCCTGCCCCCGCAGGAGCTCCGCCACCTCGAGACCCTCACGGAGGATCTGCGAGTTGAAGGCTCCGGCGAGACCGCGGTCCGACGAGAAGATCACGACCGCAGAGCGGCGGATCGTCTCGGGCTCGCGGGTGAGCGGGTGGTCGACGTTCGAGTGCGTCGCGACGGCGGACACGGCCCTCGTCACGGCCCGCGCGAAGGGGCTGGACGCTTTGACGCGTGCCATCGCCTTCTGGATGCGCGAAGCCGCGATGAGTTCCATCGCCTTCGTGATCTTCTTGGTCGTCTGAGCAGAAGAGATCTTCTGCTTGTAGACCCTGAGTTGAGCGCCCATGAAATCAGTTCCTCACGCGATTACGCGCGACGACCCTTGACGATCTTCTCCTGGTTGACGTCCTCAGCCTCGGCTGCAGCGTGCTCCTCGTGACCCGGGGCGCCGATGGCCTGCCCCTTGCCACCCTGGAACTCCAGAAGGAAAGCGTCGGTGTGCTTGTCGAGCTCGGCGACGGTGTCGTCATCGAGGACGTTGGTCTCGCGCAGGGTCTCGAGCACCTTCGTGTTGCGACGCAGGTAGTCGAGCAGCTCGCGCTCGAAGCGAAGAACGTCCGAGACCTCGAGGGTGTCGAGCTTGCCCTTCGTTCCGGCCCAGATCGAGACGACCTGCTCCTCGACGGGGTACGGCGAGTACTGAGGCTGCTTGAGCAGCTCCGTCAGGCGCGCTCCACGGGAGAGCTGACGACGCGAAGCCGCGTCGAGGTCGGATGCGAACATCGCGAACGCCTCGAGGGAGCGGTACTGCGCGAGCTCCAGCTTCAACGTTCCGGAGACCTTCTTGATCGACTTGACCTGAGCGTCACCGCCGACTCGCGACACCGAGATACCCACGTCGACCGCCGGACGCTGGTTGGCGTTGAAGAGGTCCGACTGGAGGAAGATCTGGCCGTCGGTGATCGAGATCACGTTGGTCGGAATGTATGCCGAGACGTCGTTCGCCTTGGTCTCGATGATCGGGAGACCGGTCATCGAACCTGCGCCGAGCTCGTCGGACAGCTTCGCGCAACGCTCGAGCAGACGCGAGTGCAGGTAGAAGACGTCACCCGGGTAAGCCTCGCGGCCCGGCGGACGACGCAGGAGGAGCGACACCGCACGGTAGGCCTCAGCCTGCTTCGACAGGTCGTCGAAGATGATGAGGACGTGCTTGCCGCCGTACATCCAGTGCTGGCCGATGGCCGAACCGGTGTAGGGAGCGAGGTACTTGAAACCGGCGGGGTCGGATGCCGGAGCCGCCACGATGGTGGTGTACTCCAGAGCGCCGGCCTCTTCGAGCGCGCCCTTCACCGAAGCGATGGTCGAGCCCTTCTGACCGATGGCGACGTAGATGCAGCGCACCTGCTTGTTGACGTCGCCCGACTCCCAGTTGGCCTTCTGGTTGATGATCGTGTCGATCGCGATGGCCGTCTTGCCGGTCTGGCGGTCACCGATGATCAGCTGACGCTGACCGCGGCCGACGGGGATCATGGCGTCGATGGCCTTGATGCCGGTCTGCATCGGCTCGTGCACCGACTTGCGCTGCATGACACCCGGTGCCTGCAGCTCGAGCTCGCGAACGCCTTCGGTGGCGATGGAGCCGAGGCCGTCGATCGGGTTACCCAGCGGGTCGACGACGCGACCGAGGTAGCCGTCGCCGACGGGAACCGAGAGGACCTCACCCGTGCGGGTGACTTCCTGGCCGGCCTCGACGCCGGTGAAGTCGCCGAGCACGACGACACCGATCTGGTGCTCGTCGAGGTTGAGCGCGAGACCCTTGGTGCCGTCCGCGAAGGTGACGAGTTCGTTCGCCATCACCCCGGGCAGTCCCTCGACATGCGCGATGCCGTCGGCTGCGTCGATGACGGTGCCGACCTCGGTCGCCGCGGCCCCAGTGGGCTCGTATGCTGCGGCGAAGTCCTTCAGCGCGTCACGGATGACGTCGGGGCTGATCGATAGTTCTGCCATTGTCTTCCCTTTGTATCTGGGTGCGCGGTTCCCCGCGCGAAGTCGTGTTAGCCGGCGAGCTTCTGGCGAAGATCGGCGAGACGGGCGGAGATACTGCCGTCGATGACGTCATCGGCGATCTGCACGCGCAGGCCTCCGACGACAGAGGGGTCGTTGACCTCGTTGAGCGAGATCTTGCCGTCGTAACGACGCGAGAGAGCGTCGCTGAGACGGGTGCGCTGTGCGTCGGTGAGCGGTGTGGCGCTGTGCACCGTCGCGACCACACGGTCGCCCTGGTCGGCGACGACCCGCGTCGCACGGGTGAGCATCTGCCGAACGCGACGGTCACGAGGCTGGCGCACCAGCGACGAGACGATCACGGCGGTCGCGTCGCTGACGCCCCCGGCGAGAAGCCTGTCGACGAGCGCGCCCTTGGCGTCTTCGCCCCCGAGGCGGCTTCCGAGCGCGAGCTCGAGCTCCGCGTTCGCGGCGATCACCCGGGTGAAGCCGAAGAGCTCTCCCCCGATGTCAGCCTGCGGTTCGGCGATCGCGGCAGCCCTGATCGCGAGTTCCTCGACGCCGTCCACGAGCTGGGAAGCCGATGACCAGCGCTCGGCGACGACCGTCTTCAGGACGGTCTGCGCGTTCTGCGAGAACCCGCCGAACACCGCGGCGACGACGTTCTGTCGCGCCACGACCGGAGCCGACGGGTCAGCGAGCGCGCCGCTCAAATGAGACGACTCCGCCACGGCGCGTGCGGCTGCGAACAGCTCCCGCGCCGTGTCGAGAGTGACGTCCGTCGCTGCGGCAAGCGTCTGAGTGGATGCCGCGAGTGCCTGAGTGGTCGCGCTGCCCATTACTGAGCCGCCTTCTCGGATGCTTCGAGGTCGGCGAGGAAGCGGTCGACGACCGCGGTCGCACGTGCATCGTCGGAGAGCGTCTCGCCGACCACGCCACCGGCGAGGTCGATCGCGAGCGAGCCGACCTCGCTGCGCAGCGAGACGAGAGCGGTCTGCCGCTCGGCCTCGATCTGCGTGTGCGCGGTCGCGGTGATGCGAGCTGCTTCGCTCGACGCGGCCTCCTTGGCCTCGGCGACGATCTTCTTGCCGTCCTCACGGGCGGCTTCGCGGATCTCACCGGCCTCGGTGCGTGCCTCGGCGAGCTGACGGGTGTACTCCTCGAGCGCGGCCTCAGCCTGCTTCTGTGCTTCGTCCGCCTTGGCGATGTTGCCCTCGATGGCGGCGGACCGCTTGTCGAGCATTGCCGTGAACTTCGGAAGGGCGACCTTCCACACGACGATGAGGATGACGAGGAACCACAGACCCGACCAGATGATGTCGTACCACGCAGGGATCAGAGGGTTGGGTGTTTCACCCTCTGCTGCGAGGTTCGTGACAAGAGCGTTCAGCATCCTGTCTCCTTCAGAAGTCGGTTCGGATTACGGGAAGGGGATGAATCCGACGGCGATGCCGACGAATGCAAGCGCCTCGGTGAAGGCGATACCGATCCACATGAGGACCTGCAGGCGGCCGGCCAGCTCGGGCTGACGAGCGACACCCTCGATGGTCTTGCCGACGACGATACCCACGCCGATGGCCGGACCGATCGCTGCGAGGCCGTAGCCGACCGATGCGAGGTGACCGTTGATGTCTGCGAGAACCGTAGTAGCGTCCACGGGTTTTTCCTTTCGTTGGGTGGGACGGCAGTTGCCGACCCGCTCAGTGCTCTTCTGCGACCGCGAGCTGGATGTAGACCGCGGTGAGGACGGTGAAGACGTATGCCTGGAGAACGGCGACCAGGATCTCGAAGAGAGTGAAGGCGCCGCCGAAGGCGAGGGTTCCGACACCGAGAGCGGCCCAGCCGCCACCTGCGGTGAAGAAGAAGAACTGGGTGGCTGCGAAGCACAGCACCAGGAGCATGTGGCCGACCACCATGTTCATCAGGAGTCGGAGCATCAGCGTGACGGGCCGGATGATGAACGTCGAGAGGAACTCGATCGGCGTCACGATGATGTAGACCGGCCACGGAACGCCGGCCGGGAACAGCGCGTTCTTGAAGAAGCCCAGCGGGCTCTTCTTGATACCCGCGTAGATGAAGGTGATGTAGCTCACCAGCGCGAGCGTCAGCGGCACGGCCGCGATGCTCGTGCCTGCGATGTTCAGGAACGGGATGATTCCCGTGATGTTCATGAACAGCACCATGAAGAAGATGGTGGTGAGGATCGGCAGGAATCGGTTGCCGTCCTTGCGTCCGAGCAGATCGTGCGCGATATTGGTGCGGACGAAGTCCAGCCCCATCTCGACGACGCTCTGGAAGCGTCCGGGGACGATCTTCATACGGCGGGTTCCGAGGACGAGGATCAGCACGACGGCGACCACGGCGAGGAACTGCACGAGGTGGATTCGGTGCACGGGGATACCCGCGACTTCGAAGAGGATCTCCGGGAAGAACTCGTCGATCGAAGGTCCGTGGAACTCGCCGTCAGAGGCGAGTTTGGGCATCAGGGTCGCAGCAAGATTGAACAGCGCGGGCTCCAGCTTCGGGGCACCGGTCAGAACCGGGGCGACGATGGTCGGTGTGCTTCAAGCGCAAGCGCTCGCGGGCGAGCGGCGGGCACGTCTCAACACTATCAGAATAAGGGGGTGTCCTAAGACCGCGGGGGCTGTTCGCCGGAGCCTTCCTGCGCAGGGGGTTCGGGCACGATGTGGTGGCGCCCGGGCGCACGATCCTCCGGCACGACGGTCGGCAGCTCCACCCCCGGCGCGCGGTCGATCGGAGCCTCGGAGGGAAGGGACGCGTCGCTCACGTGCGGAAGGCGCATCCGCGTGATGACGATCACGTCGATGACGAGGGTCGCCACCACGCCCGTGACGATCGACAGGAAGAACACCATCGGCTCGATCCACGGCTGCCCGCTCAGGACGATCATGATCACGACGAAGAGGCCGAGCTTCAGAAGCCATCCGCCGAGCACGATCGCGAAGAACAGCTGCACGTAGAGCGGATCGCCGAACCAGCGGTTGGCAATGAGGATGCTGAGGGCGGTGATGCCGAGGAACAGCATGGCGAGCACGACGCCCAGCAGCCCGCTGACGAGACCTTCTGTCCCGCCGACGAGGAGGCCGATCGCTCCGGCGACGATCGCGAGGACCGCCATCGAGACCGCGGACCAGATCAGCGTCCTCCGCAGGATCGGATTGCTGGAAACAGGGCTCGGGCTCACGGGGACTCCACGGGTGTCGGGTCGGACTCAGCAGACGCCGCGGGCTTCCGTCGGCGCAGAGGATTCAGGGTGATGACGAGGCACGCGGCGATTCCCACCAGGCCGAACACGACTCCGGGGAGGTACTGGCCGGGCCAGTCCTCACGCGCGCCCACGTACATGAGGAGGACGGCCAGGGAGATGACCGCGGTCCAGGCGTAGAAGATGAGCACGGCGTCGCGGTCGCGGTGGCCGAGGTCGAGCATGCGGTGATGCAGGTGCTTGCGGTCGGGTGAGAACGGCGACTTCCCCGCGTTCATCCGTCGCAGCACTGCGAGCCCGAAATCGAGGAGCGGCAGCAGCACGACCAGAAGAGGAAGGAGGATCGGGATGAACGCGCCGAGGAGCTGCGATCGTCCGAGTCGCTCGGGATCGAGGGCCGACGGCTCGAGCTGCCCGGTCACGGCGATCGCGGACGTCGCCATCAGCAGACCGATCACGAGCGCTCCCGAATCGCCCATGAAGAGCTTCGCAGGACTCCAGTTGAACGGGAGGAAGCCGAGGCACGCGCCGATCAGCACTGCGGCGAGGAAGGATGCGAGGTTGAAGTAGCTCGATGCTCCGGTGTCACGCGTCAGGATGTAGGAGTAGGCGAAGAACACGCCGTTCGCGATCAGGCAGACGCCGGCGACGAGGCCGTCGAGGCCGTCGATGAAGTTGACGGCGTTCATCACGATGACGATCGCGAACATCGTGATGGTGATGCTCAGCCAGCTCGAGAAGACGATCAGATCGCCGAACGGCAGGGAGAGGATCTGCAGCCCGCCACCGACGGTGATGATCCCGGCAGCGAGGAACTGTGCGCCGAGCTTGATCATCCAGTCGAGATCCCACAGATCGTCGACGACGCCGATGACGGCGATCAAGAGGGATGCGGCGAGGATCGACCACATCGTCTGCGGCGGCATCCACATGGTGGTGAAGAACGGATTCAGAGCCGAGACACCGATCGCCGCTGCGATGCCGAGGAAGATCGCGACGCCACCGAGACGGGGAGTGGGAGTCGTGTGCACATCCCGCTCTCGGATGCCGGGGTACAGCTTGAAACGCAGGCTCAGCTTCCAGACCGCCCAGGTCAACGCGAAGGTGATCGCGGCGGTCAGGATGATCGTGAGGAGGTACTGCTTCACGAATCCCCGTCCGATTCCGGCGACGGCGCCTCGGGTTCGAGCAGGTCGCCGAGCACCTCCTCCAGCCGTTCGCGGCTGACGGCGCCGGCTCTGAGGATGCGAACACCACCGGCGGCGGGCTCTGCGCCGCGGGGAACCAGGGAGGTCGCGTCGACGATCGTCGACGCGACCCCGTCGCGACTGACGCCGTCTGCGAGATACACCGACACGCTGTCTCCGAGCATCCGCTCGGCATCGAACGCGGAGATCGCCGACTCACGGCCGGTGAGGTTCGCGCTGGAGACGGCCAGCGGTCCGGTCTCCGCCAGGAGCTCCAGCGCGACGCGCCCCTCGGGCATTCTGACGGCGACGGTCCCCTCCGTGTCGCCCAGGTCCCAGACGAGAGAGGGCTGAGCGGGGAGAACGATGGTCAGGCCGCCGGGCCAGAAGGCGTCGACGAGTCGCTGGACGGGCTCGGGAACGGACTCCGCCAGCGCGTGCAGCGTCTCCTTCGTGCCGATAAGCACGGGAGGCGGCTGATTGCGCCCTCGCCCTTTGGCGTCGAGGAGGCGCTGTACGGCAGCGGGAGAGAACGCGTCGGCGGCGACGCCGTAGACCGTGTCGGTGGGCATGACGATGAGTTCGCCGCGGGCGATGGCCTGGCGGGCGTGGCGCATGCCGGCGAGGAGCTGGGCCTCGTCGCCGCAATCGAAGATGGAGGACATGACGATCCGATTCTAGTTGGCGATGTCTGTGCGGTTCGTGTCTGCGCGTCAGGGACGCAGAGCGGTCGTCGCGCGGTCTCGCAAGGTGAGGTCGCGGTGCGTCGCGGCGGCACGCCAGCCGTCGCGCGTGAGGATGCTGCGGATCTCCTCGCCCTGGAGCTCCCCGTGCTCGATCACCAGCAGCCCGCCCGGATGCAGCAGCTCGAGCGCGCGCACGCTGAGCACACGCACGATGTCGAGCCCGTCTTCTCCCCCGTACAGCGCCATCGACGGATCGAAGAGCCGAACCTCAGGGTCACGAGGCACCGCGGCGTCCGGAACGTACGGCGGGTTCGAGATCACGACGGAGGCAGTGCCGTCCAGCTCCGCGAACGCGTGCGCCAGGTCGTCGTTCACGAGGGTGAGGTTGGCCACCCCCGCCGTGTTCCGAGCCGCCCACGGATACGCGTCGGGCGAGAGCTCGGCGGCGAAGATACGCGCATGGGGCACCTCGGTGGCCATGGCGAGTGCTATCGCCCCGCTGCCGGTGCCGAGATCGATGCCGATCGGGTCGGGAAGCGCGGACCCGAGGAGCGCGTCGATCGCGTACTGCACGACCGTCTCGGTCTCAGGTCGCGGGACGAAGACTCCGGGCCCGACCGCGAGCTCGAGGTGGCGGAACGGCGCCGTTCCGGTGATGTGCTGCAACGGCTCCCTGCTCGCACGACGGGCGACCAGAGCCCGCAACGCCTCGGCGTCCGCCTCCTCCACCGCATCACCGCGGATGATCGATGCCTGCACCTCACCACGCCGCGCGCCGAGGACGTGACCGGCGAGCAGCTCCGCGTCGACGAGAGGATCCGTGACGCCGGCGTCTGCGAGCTGTCGGGCCGCCGCATGCACGGCGGAGGCGAGGGAGAGATCGGACATGGATCAAGCGTAGAGCGCAGCAGGTGTCATATTGCCCACCCCCCTAGGGCTCTCGCCTAGGCTGGAGCGCGCAGTCCCCCGCACAGGAAGGCTCTCCCCATGCCCGGTATCCACTCCGACATCACCTCCGCTTTCGGCAACACTCCCCTGGTTCGTCTGAACCGGGTCACCGAGGGCCTCGGCGCGACAGTTCTCGCCAAGCTCGAGTTCTACAACCCGGCCTCGAGCGTCAAAGACCGGCTCGGCATCGCCATCGTCGACGCTGCGGAGGCCTCGGGCGAGCTGAAGCCCGGAGGCACGATCGTGGAGGCGACCAGCGGCAACACCGGTATCGCGCTGGCGATGGTCGGCGCCGCACGTGGGTACAAGGTGATCCTCACGATGCCCGCGTCGATGTCCAAGGAGCGGCGCCTCCTTCTCAAGGCGTTCGGCGCCGAACTCATCCTCACGGACCCCACGAAGGGCATGACGAACGCGATCGCCGAGGCGGAGGCGATCGCCGCCCGCACTCCGGGTGCCATTCTCGCGAAGCAGTTCGCCAACGAGGCGAACCCCGCGATCCACCGCCGCACGACGGCCGAGGAGATCCTCCGCGACACGGAGGGCTCCGTCGACTACCTCGTCGCCGGCATCGGCACGGGCGGAACCATCACGGGCGTCGGTCAGGTCCTGAAGGAGCGCGTCCCCGGCGTGAAGATCGTCGCCGTCGAACCCAAGGATTCGCCCATCCTCACCGAGGGACACCCCGGGCCGCATAAGATCCAGGGCATCGGACCGAACTTCGTGCCTCCCATCCTCGATCGTGATGTTCTCGACGAGGTCATCGACGTCACGTTCGACGATGCCATCCGTGTCGCGCGCGAGACCGCGAGCCGCGAGGGCATCCTCGTGGGCATGTCGAGCGGAGCCGCGATCTGGGCCGCTCTGCAGGTCGCCCAGCGCCCGGAGGCTGCGGGGAAGACGATCGTCGTCATCATCCCCTCGTTCGGCGAGCGTTACCTCTCGACCGCGCTCTACGAGGATCTGCGCGAGGCCTGAACTCCCGATGGACATGATCGGCCGAATGCGCGAGGACATCGCGGCAGCCCGACTTCGCGACCCCGCCGCGCGCAGCAGCGCCGAGGTGGCACTGCTGTATCCGGGGATGCACGCGATCTGGGCGCATCGGGTCTCGCACGCGCTGTGGCGCCGCCGGCTGCGGCTGCTCGCCCGTGCGACATCACAGGTGTCGCGATGGCTCACCGGGATCGAGATCCACCCCGGCGCGCGGATCGGTCGACGCTTCTTCATCGACCATGGCATGGGCGTGGTCATCGGCGAGACGGCAGAGGTCGGCGACGATGTGATGCTGTATCACGGGGTCACTCTCGGCGGCCGCACGCGTGACTCAGGCAAGCGGCATCCGACGCTCGGCGACGGCGTGGCCGTGGGAGCAGGCGCGAAGATCCTCGGACCGATCACGATCGGCGAGGGCTCCGTGGTCGGAGCGAATGCCGTGGTCACGCGCGACGCCCCGGCGGACAGCATCCTCGTCGGTGTGCCCGCCAAGCCCCGTGCACGGGTCATGGGCGAGGACACCCGAGCGGTGCTCACCGCACCCGACTACTCGATCTGACGCGCCCGCGCTCTCAGGCCGCCCCGCGGCGAGACCTCACCTTGTCGACCTTCTTGCGAAGGAAGATCAGTGGCAGCAGCACACTGCCGAGCGCCGTGATCAGCCAGACGATCACCGATCCGAGCAGCCAGCCCACGAGATCGACGATGCGCAGCCCGCCGATCGGCAGCAGGACGACGACCACGAGGGCGATGAGCGTCGAGAAGATGCCGATGCCGCCCATCAGGACCGGTGCATAGCGATCCGCGATCTTGCTGACCCATGGTGAGAGCACGCTCTGCAACACGGCGAAGATCAGGATGCAGAGCACGAACCCCCACCACTGGTCCCACTGGATCTGGAACCCCTCGAGCGCGAGGTCGGCCACGATGAGACCGAGACCGGCCGAGATGACGTACATCAGCGCGCGGAAGAGGAAGGTGATCACGCGCTGAGCCTATCGCTCTCACTGGGTGACGAAGAAGGGGATCGCGCCCGACAGGATGCCGACGGCGAGCATCACGAGCGACACGATCACCGCGCGCCACAGCACCTTCCTGTGGTGATCGCCCAGGTTGACGCTGGCGAGCGAGACGAGCAGCAGGATCGCCGGCACGAGCGGGCTCTGCAGGTGGACCGGCTGACCGATGATCGATGCCCTCGCCATCTCGACGGGGTCGATGCCGAACGTCGCCGCGCTCTGCGACAGCACCGGCAGGATGCCGAAGTAGAAGGCGTCGTTCGACATGAAGAACGTGAACGGGATCGACAGAACACCGGTGATGGGTGCGAGGAAGGGGCCGAGCGCAGGCGGAAGCACGTCGGTGATCCAGGTCGCCATCGCATCGACCATCCCGGTGCCGGTCAGGACGCCGACCAGGACTCCGGCCGCGATCACCATCGAGACGACACCGACGATGCTGGGCGCATGGGCCACGATCTCGGACGCCTGTTCCTTGATCCCTCGGAAGTTGACCAGCAGCGCGACGGCGGCACCGACCATGAACACATACGGGAGCGGCATGATGTCGAGAACGAGCAGCACCATGACGGCGACGGTGAGCGCGAGGTTGAACCAGATCAGTCGCGGCCTCAGCGTCGGGCGCGCGGGGTCGAGCATGGTGTCCGCCATGGCGGTGTCGGCCGGGTCGACGCTGGCCGCGGCGACGGGCCCTCGCCCACCGGCGACGACGACGATGTTGCCGGTGCGGAGCGCTGCACGGGCGCCGGGCTTCGGTCCGGCACCGCGGAAGATCTTCGGCACTGTAGACAGAGCACCGCCGTCGGAACCCGTGAGCAGCCCTTCGGAGTCGAGGCGCCCGAGTCGGCGGCGCTCCCCCAGCCCGAGCATCCAGGCGAAGCCCAGCGTCACGACGATGCCGACGCCGAGAGCCGGCAGCATGGGGACGAAGATGTCCGTCGGCTGCAGTCCCAGAGCGGTCGCCGCGCGCACCGTCGGCCCGCCCCAGGGAACGATGTTCAGAGTGCCGTTCATCAAGCCGGCGACGCACGTGAGGACGACCGGACTCATGCCGAGACGGAGGTAGATCGGCAGCATCGCCGACGTCGTGATGATGAACGTCGTCGAGCCGTCGCCGTCGAGCGAGACGGCTCCCGCGAGGATCGCGGTTCCCAGCACGACCTTCGCCGGGTCATCACCGAGAACACGCGTGATCACCCGGATCAGCGGATCGAACAGGCCGACGTCGATCATGATGCCGAAGAACATGATCGCGAACATCAGCAGCGCTGCGGTCGGGGCCATCGTGGCGATCGAATCGAGGATCATGTCGCCCATGCCGAGCCCCGCACCGGCGAACAGCCCGAACACGGTCGGCACGAGGATCAGCGCCACCATGGGCGTCAGTCGCTTCGTCATGATCAGCGTCATGAAGGCCAGCACCATGGTGAATCCCAGGAGGACCAGAACCCATTCGGGCGGCACGAACGCGAGGTCGTAGGTCGGCGCCTCTTCTGCGGCCGTGGACAGGCCGGTGAGTGCATCGAGCATGCTGTGACTCCTTCGTCGAAGCTCCGTCGACTGCGACGGATCCTGACGAGACTAGGCAATCCCTCCCCGCAGAGCGCGGTATGCCGCATTCTCGGATGTTGTGCGCGTAGCGTGGGTTCTGCGCATATTGCGCGGGAGCAGAGAAGGAAGGACCACGGTGTCGACGACGACGACGCGACCTCGGTTCGCGACCCGCACGCTGCTGCTGCATCTCGCCACGGTCGCCCTTGTCGTCGTGATGTGCACCGGCGTGTACCTCCTTCTCGCCGTGCAGCAGCTTCGCACCGAAGCCGAGTCCACCGCCCTCGGCATCGCCCGGACCCTCGCCGAGGACCCGCAGGTCCGCGACGAGGTCGCACGAATCTCGGCCGCCGAAGAGGCGCCGGACCCGGACGAGCTCAGGAAGGGCGAGCTCGCGCGCCTTGCAGCGGACGTCTCTGACCGCACCGGTGCACTGTTCGTCGTCATCGCCGATGAGGACGGCATCCGCCTCGCCCATCCGACCAGTTCACGCATCGGCCAGATGGTGAGCACACCCTTCGAGGAGGTGCTCGCCGGGAACGAGGTGGTCGACTGGCAGACCGGAACCCTCGGCGAGTCGGCTCGCGCCAAGGTCCCCGTGCTCGACGATGCGGGGATCCCCGTCGGCGAGGTCAGCGTCGGATTCGAGCGCACAGGCGTCTTCGATGACCTGCCTCCGCTGCTCGCGGTGATCGGCATTACCGCCGCCGGTGCCCTGGCGCTGGCTCTCCTCGCGTTCCTGCTGCTGCGCCGTCGCTGGGAGCGCCTGACGCTCGGCGTGCAGCCCGAGGAGCTCGTGGCGCTCGTGCAGAACCAGACAGCAGTGCTGAATGGCGTGGATGACGGCGTCCTGGCCGTCGACACGGCAGGGATCGTGCGGGTGAGCAATGATGCGGCCGATCGGATGCTCGGTCTCGACGCCGCTGTGGGACGACCGCTGGCGGAGCTCTCGCTGCCGACCGCCGTCGTCGAGACCGCGACGGGAGCGCCCACGACGTCGAGCACCGTCGTGGACAACCGCGTGCTCTACATCGATTCCCGTCCGGTGATCCGCGACGGCAGGCCGCTCGGACATGTGCTGATCATCCGTGACCGTACCGACCTCATCGCTCTGACGGAGCGACTGGAGACCGTGCAAGCCGTGACCGCCGCCCTGCGCGTGCAGCGTCACGAGTTCGCGAACCGGATGCACGTGGTCGCGGGGCTCATCGACGCAGCCAGGATCGACGATGCTCGGGGATTCCTCGATGAGCTCGTCGAGCGCGGCTCGGTCGCATTCCCCGTCGCCGGGCTCGACCTGCTCAGCGACCCGTTCCTGCACTCTTTCCTGGGCGCCAAGGGGATCGAGGCCGGTGAACGCGGCGTCTCCCTGCGCGTCGCGGACGAGAGCCAGCTGATCGGCAGCGTGGCAGAACCGGAGGACGTCGCCGCCGTCGTGGGCAACCTCGTCGACAACGCGGTGACCGCCGCCGTCGCCGGAGCGCGGACTCCCCGCTGGGTCGAGGTCGCGGTGCTCGGAGACGGCGACGCGCTCGTCGTCACGGTCGCAGACTCGGGACCGGGCCTCGCGGGGATCGACCCGATGGCTCCGAGTCAGCCGCGCGACGACGACACAGACCGCGTGCACGGCCGCGGGCTCGGCATCCCGTTGGCTCGAGACATCGCGCGACGCCGCGGCGGCGATCTCTGGATCATCGACGCAGGAGGCGAGGAGCACGGTGCCGTGTTCGCCGCTCGACTCGGTGGCGCCGTCACCGACACATCGACGACTGAGGAGAACCGATGAACGATCCCCTCCGGGTGCTGATCCTCGACGACGACTTCCGCGTCGGACGACTGCACCGGAGCATCATCGACGACCAGCCCGGATTCTCGGCACTGGAGCCCGTCCGCACCCTCGCCGAGGCACGGGACGGCATCCGCTCATCACGCCCTGACCTCCTCCTGGCGGACGTCTTCCTCCCGGACGGAGACGGCATCGCCCTCGTGCGCGAGAGCGGCGTGGACGCGATCCTCATCTCGGCCGCCGACGACGCGCCGACGATTCGACGCGCGCTCAGATCAGGCGCCGTCGGGTACCTGCTGAAGCCGTTCGATCGTCGGGCGCTGGTCGGTCTGCTCGAGCGCTACGCGCGGTACCGCAACCTGCTCGCCGGAGATCGCCCCCTTCGCCAGGAGGACACCGATCGCGCCCTGGCGATCCTCCACGGATCCGGAGAACCGGTGTCCGTCTCGCGATCCGCGACCGAGCAGCTGGTGCTCGCCGCTCTCGGCGACGGCGAGGCGTCGGCGGCAGAAGTCGGAGAGCGCGTCGGGATCTCCCGTGCCACCGCGCAGCGCCACCTCGCGGCTCTCGCTGCTCGGGCGGTCGTGGAGGTCCGCCTGCGCTACGGGGCGACCGGACGGCCGGAGCACCGGTACGCGGCCCGCTCCTGACCCGCGCCGCAGCTCAGCGGCGTCACCTCAGGAGTCGGAGCCCACCGCGGCGAGTCGAGCCTCTTCGTCGGCCTGGATCGCACTCTCGATGATCGGCTCGAGAGCGCCGTCCATCACCTGATCGAGGTTGTAGGCCTTGAATCCCGTGCGGTGGTCGGCGATGCGATTCTCGGGGAAGTTGTAGGTGCGGATGCGCTCGGACCGATCCATGCCGCGGATCTGCGACTTGCGTGCATCGGATGCCGCGGCATCCAGCTCCTCCTGCTGCTTCGCCAGCAGTCGCGCCCGGAGCACGCGCATCGCGGCCTCACGGTTCTGCAGCTGCGACTTCTCGTTCTGCATCGACACGACGATTCCACTGGGCACGTGTGTGATGCGCACGGCCGAGTCGGTCGTGTTGACGGACTGACCGCCCGGGCCCGAGGACCGGAAGACATCGATCTTCAGGTCGTTCTGATTGATCGCGATCTCGTCGGGCTCGTCGACCTCGGGGAACACCAGCACTCCGGTGGTCGAGGTGTGGATGCGCCCCTGCGACTCGGTCGCGGGCACGCGCTGCACGCGGTGCACGCCGCCTTCGTACTTCAGGTGCGCCCAGACGCCCTGGGCGGGGTCCGAGGACGATCCCTTGATCGCGACCTGGACGTCCTTGTAGCCGCCGAGATCGGATTCGTTGCGCTCGAGGAGCTCGGTCTTCCAGCCCTTGGAGGCTGCGTACTGGATGTACATGCGCAGCAGATCCGCGGCGAACAGCGCCGACTCGGCGCCGCCCTCCCCCGCCTTGATCTCCATGATGACGTCGCGCGCGTCATCGGGATCGCGTGGGATGAGCAGTCGGCGCAGCTTCTCCTGCGATGACTGCACCCCCTCTTCGAGGGTCGGGATCTCAGCGGCGAACGCCTCGTCCTCGCGGGCGAGCTCCCTCGCGGCGTCGAGGTCATCGGATGCCGCCGCCCACGCCTCATAGGCGGCGACGATCCGCGACAGCTCGGCGTAGCGACGGTTGACGCGCTTCGCCCGAGCAGCATCGGCGTGCACCGCCGGGTCGGAGAGCTCCTCCTGCACCCGGCGATGCTCGTCGATCAGAGTCTGGACGGACTCGAACACCCCGGCTCCGCTCAGCGGATGTTGTTGTCGTGTCCGTGCGCACCCGAGGGGAGCGTCGGAATCGACTTCTGCATCTGCACGAGGAACTCGACGTTCGAGTGGGTCTCCCTGAGCTTGCCCAGGACGACCTCGAGCGCCTGCTGCTGGTCGAGGCCTGCAAGGGCGCGACGCAGCTTCCAGGTGATCTTGACCTCGTCGGTCGACAGCAGCATCTCTTCGCGGCGGGTGCTCGACGCGTTGACGTCGACGGCCGGGAAGATGCGCTTGTCGGCGAGCTGGCGCGACAGGCGCAGTTCGCTGTTGCCGGTGCCCTTGAACTCCTCGAAGATCACCTCGTCCATCTTGGAGCCGGTCTCGACCAGCGCCGTGGCGAGGATCGTCAGGGATCCGCCGTTCTCGATGTTGCGCGCAGCACCGAAGAAGCGCTTGGGCGGGTACAGCGCCGAGGCGTCGACGCCACCCGAGAGCACCCGTCCGGATGCCGGAGCAGCGAGGTTGTACGCACGGCCGAGGCGGGTGATCGAGTCGAGCAGCACGACGACGTCGCGGCCCAGCTCGACGAGACGCTTGGCGCGCTCGATGGCGAGCTCGGCGACCGTGGTGTGGTCTTCTGCCGGACGGTCGAAGGTCGAGGCGATGACCTCGCCCTTCACCGTGCGCTCCATGTCGGTGACCTCTTCGGGACGCTCGTCGACGAGCACGACCATGAGGTGAACCTCGGGGTTGTTCTGCGCGATCGCGTTGGCGATCTGCTGCAGGACGATCGTCTTGCCGGCCTTGGGCGGCGCGACGATGAGGCCGCGCTGTCCCTTGCCGATCGGGGCCACGAGATCGATGATGCGCTGCGTGAGCTTCTCGGGCGCCGTCTCGAGGCGCAGACGCTCCTGCGGGTAGAGCGGCGTGAGCTTGCCGAACTCCACACGGGTCGCGGCGTCGTCGATCGACAGGCCGTTGATCGAGTCGACCTTCACCAGCGCGTTGTACTTCTGGCGGCCCTGCTGCTCGCCCTCGCGGGGCTGCTTGATCGAGCCGACGATCGCGTCGCCCTTGCGGAGGTTGTACTTCTTGACCTGTCCGAGCGACACGTAGACGTCGCTGGGGCCGGCGAGGTATCCGGTCGTGCGGACGAAGGCGTAGTTGTCGAGCACGTCGAGGATTCCGGCGATCGGGACGAGGACGTCGTCCTCGCCGATCTCGGTGTCGAACTCGTCCGTCGGCGCGCCGCCGCGGCGCTTGTTGCGCTGACGGTTGCGGCCGTTGCCGCCCTCGTCTTCGGCGGGTGCCGTCTGCGGCTGCTGCTGCTGGGGCTGCTGCTCGCCGCCCTGGCCGTTGCCGTTCTGGCCGCGTCCGCGGTTACGGCTGCGGTTGCGGTTGCGGCTGCGACCGCCCTGCTCTTCGCCGTCGCCGGAATCAGAGGAGGAGTCCGCCGCGGGTGCTGCCTCGGCCGGTGCGGCGTCAGCGGGCTTCTCGGCTGCGGGAGTCTCGGCCTCGGCAGCAGGCTTCTTCGCCGTGCGGCGTCCGCGACCGGTGGTCTTCTTCGGCTCGTCGGCAGAACCCGCCTCTGCGGAACCGGCGTCCGCGGAGCCGTTGGACTCTGCGGTCTTCGCTGCGGGAGCCTCGGTGGATTCGGCGGGTGCCGGCGCGGAGGCTGCAGGAGCCTCGGCGGTCGCCGCAGGAGACTCAGCGTTCTCTGCGTCAGCCTTCTTCGCACGGCTGCGGCGAGGGGCCTTCGCCTTGGGTGCCGCGTCGGCGGCGGGTGCCTCGGCTGCGGGAGCCTCGGTGGCCGGTGCGCTGTCGGTGGATGCTGCGGCCTTCTCGGCCTTCTCAGCCTTCGCGGCGGCGGTCGCGGTGCTCGCACGGCGCGGAGCGCGCTTGCGGGCCGGTGCGACCTCGGTCGCGGCGGTCGTCGCGGCGTCGGAGCTCGCGGCCTTCGCCGCAGCCTCGGCGGCGGGTGCCGCCTGGTCGTTCTGGGTCTCGGAGAAATTCTCCACGAGTACTCCCTCTTTGGTCTCGGGGACATGAGCGGCACGCGCACAACGGGTGCTGCGCGCGATCGCACGGGCTGACGCTCGGCGTCAGCCAGCCTCTGCACTGGGTTCTCGGAAAGAACGAGGTTCTCGGTGAGAGCAGTGCGACAGGGGTTTTGCGTGCGGGTCTTGCAGAGTTGCAATGGGGCCAGATTCACGCAGTTACGTGGAGCCCTCCGCTCGATTCCCCACTGTACCACCACGCACGTCGACCGCGAGCAGCAGCGCGTCCCACGGGGTGTCGGTCGTCGATTCCGCGAGTTCCACGGCGTCCTGACGACTTCCGGGGCCGTCTGCGAGAACCAGCACGCTGGGTCCGGCGCCGGACACCACGGCGGCGAAACCTGCCGCACGGAGCGTCTGGACGAGCCGCTGCGTCTCGGGCATCGCCTCGGCGCGGTAGTCCTGATGCAGTCGGTCGGCGGTCGCGTCGAGCAGCAGCTCCGGGCTCTGCATCAGCGCGGCGATGAGCAGCGCCGAACGCGAGACGTTGAAGACCGCATCGGCCGTCGACACCTGCGGCGGCTGCAGCGATCGCGCCTTCGACGTCGACATCGTGTACGACGGAACGAGCACGAGCGGCGAGACGCCGCGGTGCACGAGGAGCTTCTTGTGCTGAGGACCTCGTTCGCCGACCCAGGCGATCGTCAGACCGCCGAACAGCGCGGGAGCCACGTTGTCGGGGTGCCCTTCGATCTCGGTGGCGAGGCGCAGCATGTCGGCGTCATCGATCTCGACGTCGCCCTCGAGCAGGCCCTTCGCCGCGAGGATCCCCGCCGCGACCGCCGCGCCGGAGGACCCGAGTCCGCGCCCATGGGGCACCCCGTTCTCCGCGACGATGCGCAGGCCCGGGACGGCGCGATCGACGTCGGCGTACACGTGAGCGATCGTGCGGACGATCAGGTTCGAGTCGTCACGAGGGATCTCGCTCGCGCCGGAACCTGAGACCTCGATCTCGAGCTCGCCGGCGGCGAGCTCGGTCACGAGAAGCGTGTCGTAGACGCTGAGCGCGAGTCCGAGCGTGTCGAATCCGGGACCGAGGTTGGCGCTGGTCGCCGGCACGGTCACCTCGACCGTGCGCCCTGCCGCCATCGTCACTCGCCTTCCACGCGGAGCACCGAGACGACCCGCTCGACGACAGAGCTGGCGGCGAGTGCGTCGACCGTGGCGCTGAGCGCGGCGTCCGTGGCCCGGTGCGTGCCGATGACGAGACGAGCGGTGGGCTCGTCCTCTCCTTCGACCGTCTGCACCACGGTCGCGACGGAGACCGATCCGTCGCTGAGGATGCCGGCAACGGTCGCGAGCACACCGGGAGCGTCCGAGACCTCGAGGGTGATCTGGTAGCGGGTGGTGACATGACCGATCGGCACCACCGGGAGGTTGGCCCTGGTGGACTCCCCCACGCCGACGCCGCCGGCGATGTGGCGTCGAGCCGCCGACACGACGTCTCCGAGCACGGCGGATGCGGTCTGCACGCCACCGGCGCCTGCGCCGTAGAACATGAGCGAGCCCGCAGCCTCGGCCTCGACGAACACGGCGTTGTTGGCGCCGTGCACCGACGCGAGAGGGTGCGACGTCGGCACGAGGGCCGGGTAGACGCGCACCGAGATCGACTCGGTGCCGTTGGCCTCGATGCGCTCGCACACGGCGAGCAGCTTGATGACGAAGCCGGCTGCGCGCGCCTCATCGATCATCGACGCGGTGATGGTCGTGATGCCCTCGCGGTACACGGCGTCGAGCGGAACAGCCGTGTGGAAGGCGAGGCTCGCGAGGATCGCGGCCTTCTGCGCGGCGTCGTATCCCTCGACGTCGGCGGTCGGGTCGGCCTCGGCGTATCCGAGACGCTGCGCGTCGGCGAGCACATCGGCGAAGTCGGCGCCCTCGGTGTCCATGCGGTCGAGGATGTAGTTGGTCGTGCCGTTCACGATTCCCATGATGCGCACCACGCGGTCACCGGCGAGAGAGTCGCGCAGCGGGCGGATGATCGGGATGGCACCGGCGGCGGCGGCCTCATAGTAGACGGATGCGCCCACGCGGTCGGCCGCTTCGAAGAGCTCGGGGCCGTGAGTGGCCAGCAGCGCCTTGTTGGCGGTCACGACGTCGGCACCGGAGCCGATCGCCTGCAGGATGCTCGTGCGGGCGGGCTCGATGCCGCCGATCAGCTCGATCACGATGTCGGAGCCGAGGATCAGCGATTCGGCATCGGTCGTGAACAGCTCTTTCGGCAGATCGGTCTCGCGCGGCGCATCGAGGTTGCGCACCGCGATGCCGGCCAGCTCCAGCGTGGCACCCGCCCGGTCGGCGAGCTCATCGCCGTGGCGCAGCAGCAGGGCGGCCACCTGGGAGCCGACCGCTCCGGCGCCGAGCAGCGCCACCCGAAGTCGTCGATACTCAGTCGTCATTGCATCTCTCCTTAGGAGGGTGGTTCAGTCGTGCTTCGTCGGGGACCGCGTCGTTCGTCGCGCGGATCACCCGTGGCTCTCGGGGGCCGCGACACCGACGTCGCGAGACAGCACGTCGGCGATCGTCTCACCGCGGACGATGACCGCCGATCGGCCGTCGCTCACAGCGACGATCGGAGGGCGAGGGACATGGTTGTAATTGCTCGCGAGCGGCGCACAGTACGCACCGGTCGAGGGGACCGCGAGCAGATCGCCGGGAGAGACGTCGGCCGGAAGGTACTCATGGTCGACGACGATGTCGCCGGACTCGCAGTGCTTGCCCACGACCCTGCTGAGCTGCGGCGAGCCGATGCCGATCCGGGAGGCGAGTCGAGCCGAGAACTGCGCGTCGTACAGCGCCGTCCTGGCGTTGTCGCTCATTCCGCCGTCGACGCTGATGTAGCGCCGGGTCGCGCCCGAATCGAGCGCGACGTCCTTGGTCGTCCCGACCTCGTAGAGCGTCACTCCGGCAGTGCCGACGATGGCCCTGCCCGGCTCGAACGACAGCGCGGGCACGGCGATGCCTCGCGCGGCGCAGCCTTCGGCGACGGCGGCGACGATCTCGCCCGCGAGGGTCTCGATCGGCGTCGGGTCGTCGACGCTCGTGTAGGCGATTCCGAACCCTCCGCCGAGGTTGAGCTGCGGAACCGGTCCACCCTCGAGGAGAGTCGCGTGGAGCTCGAGCACGCGCGACGCCGACTCGCGGAAGCCCGCGACACCGAAGATCTGCGATCCGATGTGGCAGTGAAGGCCGGCGAACTCGATTCCCGGAATCTCCCTGATGCGGGCGACGGCCTGCACGGCCTCGGGCAGCGGGAAGCCGAACTTCTGGTCTTCGTGGGCCGTCGCGAGGAAGTCGTGCGTCTCGGCGTGCACGCCGCTGATGACCCGCACCAGCACCCGCTGCACAGCGCCGGTCCTGGCGGTGATGGCCGCGAGACGCTCGATCTCGATCGCGCTGTCGACGATGATCGTGCCGATGCCCACCTCGACCGCGCGCTCGAGCTCGGCGACCGACTTGTTGTTCCCGTGGAACCCCAGCGACGACGGAGAGACGCCGGCCGCGAGTGCGACCTCGAGTTCACCACCGGTGCACACGTCGACGTTGAGTCCCTCTTCGGTCACCCAGCGCGCGATCGTCGTGGTCAGCAGCGCCTTGCCGGCGTAATACACCCGCGCGGTCGTGCCGTGGGCGGCGGCGGCCGCGTCGAAGGACGAGCGGAAGGCGCGGGCCCGAGATCGCACCTCGTCCTCGTCGATCACGAGCAGCGGCGTGCCGTACGACTCCGCGAGATCGGCGGCGGAGATCCCCGCGAGCCGCAGCGCTCCGTCGTCACCGCGGACGGCGGACGCCGGCCACACGGCGGTGGGAAGATCATTCGCGTCGTCGGGCACGACGAGCCATTCCGGGGCGAGCGAGTCGGCAGGGGAAAGCAAGGAACACCAATCGTGGGACGGGTCTCGGGCGGATGCGCGCACTGCGAGGTTGCCCCCGATTCTAGGGCACCGTGCATGCCGCATCAGTCATGGTGACGCCCGGCGTCAACCCCCTGCGGACACATCCCACCGACTCCTAAGGTGGTGGAGATGAGCACCGAATCCGCAGCACCCGATGCCCGACGCCCCGGCCTGATCGCGCGCGTCAGCGCGTCGGCGATCCGCTGGGCTCTGACACGGCGCCCGGTCCGCGCGTTCCTGCTCTACTCCGAGCGGCGGGGCCCGATGCTCGCCGACAGCGTGACATACCGCGCTCTGTTCAGCGTCTTCGCCGCCGTGCTCCTGGGGTTCTCGATCGCCGCTCTCTGGCTCGCCGGCAATCCCGACGCCTGGAACGCGATCGTCTCCGCCGTGCAGTCCGTGGTGCCCGGTCTCATCGGCGAAGACGGCGTCGTCAATCCCGACGATCTCAAGGAGCCGATATCGCTCTCCGTCGCGGGCGCCATCTCGACGGTCGCGCTGATCGGCTCGGCGCTCGGCGCCGTCGGATCGCTGCGCACCGCGGTGCGCGTCCTCGCCGGAACCGCGCATGCCGACGTGCTGTTCATCTGGGTCATGCTCCGCAACCTGCTGCTCGCGGCCGGCGTCGCCGTGCTGTTCGTCGCCGCAGCGGCCGTCACATTCGCCGGTCGGCTCGGGATCACCTGGATCAGCGGTCTGCTCGGCATTCCCGAGGATTCGCCCGCGGCATCCTGGAGCATCCGGATCGTCTCCCTGGTCGTCGTGCTGGCACTCGACACGGTGCTCATCGCCGGGGTGTTCCGCCTGCTCTCCGGGCTGCGCCCCGCAGGCCGTTCACTCTGGATCGGGTCCCTCATCGGCGGAGTCGGGCTGCTCGTGCTGCAGGAGCTGTCCGGCCTGTTCATCGGCGGCGCGACGAGCAACCCCCTCCTCGCCTCCTTCGCCACTCTGCTGGCGCTGCTCATCTGGCTCAACCTGTCGACCCAGGTCATCCTGATCGCGTGCGCCTACATCGTCACGTCGGAGGAGGAACGCAAGGACCGGGTGCACGCGCGGTTCGGCGCGACGACCTTCCCCCAGCGACGTGTGCAGCGCGCCGAAGCGGAGGTCGCGCTGGCGACGTCCGAGCTTCGGGAGGCGCAGAAGGCCGAGCGCGAGGCCCGTCTCGGAACCGACGAGGACTGAGCCCGTCTCAGGGGCAGGTGCCCTTCTCGAGCAGGGTCTGATCGGTCGCGATCGCACCGTCGACGTCGACGGTGATCACAGCCTCCGATTCGTCGATCTGGAGGCCCGTGAGGGTGATGCCGGCGGGAAGCTGGTCCGCGATGCAGATGCGCTGCGTCTGGGTGAGCTGCTCCCCCAGAGCACCGAGACTCGAGCCGACCTGATCCGCGTCGACCTCGAGTCCGCCGACGGTGAGGCCGACAGGGGTGAGCTCGAGATCTCCCTCGGCCACCCCCGGGGTCACCGTGAGCGATACCGGGATGGCGAGGCCGAGAACGCTCACCGAACCCGCGACCGTCGCGTTCGGCGATTCGAGCGTGACCGTGTCGATCGGCAGCTCGGTATTCGAGAGCAGGGACGTGAACTGGGACTCGTCGATGCGGATCGTGCCGGATGCGGATGCGAGGTCACCGCCGCGCAGCGGCACGCCCGTGGCGGTGACGTCGACGGCGCCCGTGATCCCCTCCAGCGTGACCGAGTCGGTCGAGAGATGCAGGGTGTCCAGCGTTCCGCCGATCAGCTGCGGGATCAGGATGCCGTCGGCTTCGACGGCGAGCTTCTGGTCGGCCGGCAGGTCGAGCTGCTCGATCACCATGCCCCGGACGATACCGGGCAGGACAGCGCGCGCGATGAGCTCCGCAGCGACGGCGAGAACAGCGAGAACGACCACGACGATCAGCAGCACCCAGGGCCAGCGCTTGCGCGCGCGCTTCGGCGGTGTGGCACCGGCATCCCCGCCGTCCTTCCCACCCGGGATCACGAGCGTCGGATGCTCGGAATCCGCGGACGGGTAAGGAAGGGTGTGGTTCTCGTCGCTCATGCTGCCATCCTGCCCTACGGCACGGACGACAGCAGAGGTCACATGCGCTCGGGAGCGGACACGCCGAGCAGGTCGAGGCCGTTGCGGAAGACCTGCCCTGCGGCGTCATTGAGCCACAGACGCGTGCGGTGCACGGTCTCGATGGGGTCGTCGCCCTGCGGGATCACGCGGCAGTTGTCGTACCAGCGGTGGTACAGGCCGGCGAGCTCCTCGAGGTAGCGCGCGACGCGGTGCGGCTCGCGCACCTCGGCCGCGAACGCCACGATGCGCGGGAACTCCTGCAGAGCGCCGAGCAGAGCGCTCTCGGTCTCATGCGTGAGCGTCTCGGGCGCGAACTCCGAGCGATCCACACCCGAATCGGCGGCATTGCGGGCCACGTTGTGCGTGCGGGCATGCGCGTACTGCACGTAGAACACCGGGTTGTCGTTCGTGCGCTTCTGCAGCAGCTCAGGATCGAGAGCGAGCGGCGAGTCAGCAGGCGAGCGCTCGAGCGAGTAGCGCAGCGCATCGGTGCCGAGCCATTCGCGCAGATCGTCCATCTCGATGATGTTGCCCGCACGCTTGCTCAGCCGCGCTCCCCCGACCGAGACCAGCTGACCGATCAGCACCTCGACGTTCTTCTCGGGGTCTTCCCCGGCGGCGCCGGCGATCGCCTTGAGGCGGTGGACGTAGCCGTGGTGGTCGGCTCCGAGAAGGTACAGCTTGTACTCGAAGCCGCGGTCACCCTTGTTCAGGTAGTACGCGGCGTCGGCGGCGAAGTACGTGTACTCGCCGTTGGAGCGACGGATCACGCGATCCTTGTCGTCACCGAAGTCGGTGGTGCGCACCCAGACTGCACCCTCGTCGTCGAACACGTGTCCCTGCTCGCGCAGGCGGTCGACGGCGCGATCGACGAAGCTGACGCCGTCCGCGTCCTTGGCGTGCAGCGTGCGCTCCGAGAACCACACGTCGAAGTCGACGTTGAACTTCGAGAGCGACTGCTTCTGCTCCTCCAGCTGGAAACCGTAGGCGAGCTCCCGCGCGACGACCACCTGCTCGTCACCGGAGAGCTCGAGCAGGTCCGGACGCGCCTCGAGAACACGAGCGGCCAGATCGCCGATGTAGCTGCCGGCGTACCCGCCCTCGGGAGTTGGTTCGCCCTTGACTGCGGCCAGCACCGAATTCGCGAAGCGCTCCATCTGCACTCCGGCATCGTTGATGTAGTACTCCCTCGCGACCTTCGCGCCGGAGGCCGCGAGCACCCGGGCGATCGCATCGCCGAGCGCCGCCCAGCGAGTGTGGCCGATGTGCAGCGGCCCGGTCGGGTTCGCGCTCACGAACTCGATGTTGATGCTGTGACCGGCCTGCGTGTCGTTGCGCCCGTACTCGGCGCCGGCTTCGACGATGAGCTTCGCCAGCGCGCCGGCGGCAGCCGCGTCGAGGCGGATGTTGATGAAGCCCGGCCCTGCGACCTCGGCGGTCTGCACGCCATCCACCTGCGCGAGGCCGTCGGCGATCTGCTGCGCCAGCTCGCGCGGGTTCGTGCCGAACGGCTTCGCCAGGCGCATCGCGATGTTCGAGGCCCAGTCGCCGTGGTCGCGGTTGCGCGGACGTTCGAACACGATGTCCGACGCGGACAGCGAGAACGGCTCGCCAGGACGTCGTTCCTCGGCGATCGGTGCGAGGACGGCGAGGAGGGCTGTGGCGAGCGATTCAGGGTTCATAGGCCTCCCAGTTTACGGCGCGTCACGCGCCCGAATTTGCGAGGGCGGATTCGTGATCTACAGTCATGCCATGAAGGCCGCATCCGCCCGCTATCGTCTGCCCGTCGCGGGCCTCGCCGTCGCAGTGATCCTGGCGGTCGCGGCAGTCGTCCTCGGCGTGTGGCGGCCCTGGGTTCCCATGCCGTCTTCGGCACCCGTCGGTGCTGCGGCGGCAGCGGACGAATCGGTCGCGATCGCGCCGGTTCCCCTTCTTCTTCCGGAGCATCCGACCGTTCTCGTGTTCGGCGACTCCTGGACCTACGGCTCGGCCGCGACCGAGCCGACCCTCGGATACGCCTATCAGCTCGCCGACCTGATCGGCGGACGGACGATCGTCGACGGAGTCCGCGGCAGCGGTTACCTCAAGCCCGGACTCGATGGCCCGGCCTTCGGTGTGCGCATCGCCGCTCTGGACCCGACACTCACCCCCGACCTGATCATCCTCCAGGGGTCGATCAACGACCGGGCGCAGGGCGAGGCCGGATACCGCGAGGCCGTCACCGCTGCGTGGGATGCGATGGCGGCGAAGTATCCGGAGGCGTCGATCGTCATTCTGGGGCCGGCGCCGCACGAACTTCCCGTGGGCGCTGAGACCGCGCGCATCGACGCCGATCTCGGTGAACTCGCCGCCGCTCGCGGATGGTGGTACATCTCCCCCGTCGCACAGAACTGGATCACCGACCAGAACTACCTGTCGGTCATCGACGTCGAGATCGGCCGCAAGCATCCGTCGACCGACGGCCACCGCTACCTCGCCGAGAAGCTGGCCGCAGCGCTCGGCGAACTGGGCGACGCGCCGGTGACCGAGGCCGGTGGGTCGGAGACCACTCCCGAGCAGTGATATTGTCGATCGGTACGCCTCCGTAGCTCAGTGGATAGAGCGCCGGTTTCCGGTACCGTAGGTCGCAGGTTCGACTCCTGTCGGGGGCACACACGGGTCACGCGCTGCATGAATGAGAATTCGCACGCGGAGCCGAGATATCGAGAAAGGCCGCCTGGTTCCAGGCGGCCTTTCTCGTCGCGCTCGCGGCCCACTTACTCCGGTGGCTCGCTGCCGAGTTCACGACGGGCCAGTTCGAGCGAGCTCATCGCGGCAGCCTCGCTGGAATGCCCCTCACTGACGGCCAGGTAGTGGCCTCCCGCGCTCTTGAGGCGCCATCGGTAGTCTCCGGACGCGTCGCGGTAGACCTCGAACCGGCCCTTCGGCCCTGGCTCCACTCTGCCGAGCGCAGCGGCCACCGCCGGGTTCCTGACCTCCGCGAGGATCGTCGCGCGCAGCTGCGCCGCCGGCGCCTCAGCCACCCTCGTGAGAGACGAGAGGATGCTCACCGCGGTCGCCCGATCTTCGTCCGTGACCCACCGCTCGCGCGCGAGCGCCTCGATGAGCGTGAGGCCGCTCGCTGCCTCCTTGAGATCGGAGCTGAACGCGAGCGCGTGTGCGTGCTCGAATCGGCGCGACCACTCCTGACGAGCATCCGTGGCTCGCTGGGTCCGCCTCGTCAGCATGAAGCTGACGACAGACCAGATCAGTCCGACTCCTGCCACGCCGGCCGCGATGATCGCGGCGAGGAGTGTCGCGCCGGAGTCCGTCATGCCCACACGATAGCGCGCACCGGCCGAGCCGGGACAAGGATTCCGTCCGCCTGACCCCTAGTCGTAGCTGTGGTGCACATGCCAGCCGTCCTCACCCCGGAAGACGTCGAACACCAGGGAGTGACCCTCGTCATCCGTGCCCTGGAACCGCCATCCGTACAACCCTCGGTCCGACTCCGGCGCCGCTGACCAGATCGAGTCCCTGAGTCGCGTGGGCGTGTCGGAGACCTTCCACCGACGCCCGGCGAAGACCATTCGCGACGGGATGTCGTCGACCATCCATATAGTCGCAGGCAGATGAGCAGGAGCTGGTCGCATGAGTCGAGAATAGAACAAATCTTCGAATCTTGCTACCGTTGTCACTGGGCCGGAGAAGGGAGCCGGCATGGGCACGAGCAAGCGCCTGGCAGCCCACTACGACATGCGCTCTCAGCATCAGACCATCCTCACCGCAGCGCGCGCCGGCGCGCTTCAATCCCTGACGGAGCGCGAGCTGGCGCTCCGGGAACAGCCCGTCACGATCTATCCGCAGCCGTATCGTGCGGTCCGCGCGTGGGTGCGCTTCGGGCCCGAAGCGGTGCGGGTCGATGCGAAGCTCGCGCGGTCGACACCGTTGGCCGCAGGCATCGAGTTCCGGGCAGGCGACCGGACGTTCCGGTGCTGGGTGTGGGGCAATGCGGTGACCGTCGATGAGGGCTAGCGAGACCGACTTCGGAGCAGAGGCTCTCGACGCCGGAACAGAAGTTCGTCGGGAGACCTCCTGGTCGCCATCGGCCAGCCATTGAGCTACTGGACTCTGACGGACGAGCAGCACGCCACTCTGATCGACATGCTCGTCGATGCGGGCGGGGTCACGGTGCTGGGTGAGTCGCAGGACCGGCTCGGCCGAGACATGGTCGGGCTCCGGGTCAGCGATGAGGGGACGTCCTACCAGAACACCCTCCTCATCTCCGAGGACACCGGCCGGATCACAGGCATCGAGAACGAGCTGACGAAGCCGATGGAGTTCATCCCGGCCGGCGTCGTCGGCTACACGATGTGGGACATCGAGTAGCCACGGGGTACATGAAGGAATCAGGCGGCCGACGTCGCGTCGGGCTGGTCCTCACGTCGGGTCTTGGCGGTCGCTCCGAGGGAGATCGTCGACAGGAGGCCGAGGGACAGGAACCCTGCCGCCGTCCACGCCGCGAAACGCGTGCCGTCGGAGAACGCGGCCTTGGCGTCGTCGGCGATGTCAGCCGTCTCGGGCTGCGCCTCCAGTCCGCTGATCGCTCCGCCCGCACTGTCGACGACCGCCGACACGATCTGATCGCGCTGCTCGGCCGGGAGTCCCCGAGCGTCGAGTGATGACGCGAGGATCCCGGCTGTGCTCGTGAACAGCACGGTGCCGAGCACTGCGACCCCGAGCGCTGCACCGAGCTGTCGTGACGTCGACTGCGTGCCCGAAGCCGCGCCGCTGTCGTCGACCGGCACATCGGCGAGCACGACGCCGGTCAGCTGAGCGGTGGCGAGGCCGACACCGAGGCCGTAGACGAAGAGGAACGGGATCAGCGGCACCCACGACGCATCGGGGGCGATGACGAAGCCGACTCCGGCGACGCCGATGATCTCGGCGATGAGGCCCGCACGGACGACCCACACCGGAGCGATCTTTCCGCTGGCCACCCCCGCGGCACCGCTCGCGACGAAGGATCCGAGGGCGAGCGCGAGCAGCAGGAGTCCGGTCTGCAGCGCATCGAAGCCGAGGACGAACTGCAGCCACAGCGGCAGAGCGAGGATGATGCCGAACTCTCCCAGCGACACGACTGTCGCCGCGATGTTGCCGTTGCGGAACGAGGGGATGGAGAACAGACGCAGAGCAAGCAGCGTGGACCTGCCCTGCCGCTCGCGATGCACACCCCATGCGATGAACGCGACGAGTGCCACGATCGCCAGCGCGAAGGCGAAGGGGATCGGAGACACATCGAGCGGCCAGGCCCAGTCGCCGATCTGCGGACGTTGGTCGACGAGCCACCAGCCGTACGTGCGCCCCTCGATGAGGCCGAACACGAGGCTGGCCATGGTGATGACCGAGAGGATCGCCCCGACCACATCGATCTTCGACGTCCGGTCGCTGCGCGACTCCGCCACCGTGAGCAGCACGCCGATGACGATGATGATGCCCAGCGGGATGTTGATCCCGAACGCCCACCGCCAGGAGAAGGCAGTCGTCAGCCATCCGCCGAGCAGCGGTCCCACAGCGGCCATTCCGCCGATCGTCGACCCCCACACCGCGAAGGCGATCCCCCGCTCGCGCCCGCGGAAGGTGGCGTTGATGATCGACAGCGTGGTCGGCAGGATCATCGATCCGCCCACTCCCTGCGCAAGACGGGCGAGGATCAGCATCCCGCCGTCCGGAGCGAAGGCCGCGAGCACCGAGGATGCTGCGAAGACCAGGACTCCGATGACCATCACGCGCCGACGCCCGAACCGATCCGCGAGGCTGCCGAACACGAGCAGCAGCGCGGCGAACACCAGCGTGTACGCCTCCTGCACCCACTGCACTTCGGTGGAGGTGATGCCGAGATCGTCGACGATCGCCGGAATCGCCACATTCACGATCGTCGAGTCGACGATGATCAGCGAGACGGCGATGCTGATGAAGACCAGGCCCACCCAGCGCAGGCGAATGTAGCGTTCCATTACTACTAGCTTAGCTAGCAATAAGCGCGGCGTGCGGTTTTTCCGATCTCGAGGTGCACGCGGTTACAGCATCGCGGTGAGCACTCCCCCCTCTGCCCGCAGCGCCGCGCCGTTGGTAGCCGATGAGCGAGGACTGGCGATGTAGGTCACCAGACTCGCGATCTCATCGGGCTCGATGAACCGCTCGAGCAGCGTTGTGCGGTTCTGACCGATGATGGAGGCTTTCATCACCTCGGGCGGAAGCCAGAGCAGCCGGACGCCTCCCCCCTGACCACGGAACAGCTCGAGATCTGGGCATCCGTCGCCACGCTCATCGAACGACTGCCGACGGCACTCGACGCGCAGCTGCAACGCGACAGCGGTCTGACGCACTTCGAGCACGGCATACTGTTCGCTCTCGACTCGGCGCCCGAACGATCGCTGCGCCTGAGTGTGCTCGCCGGGTACGCGAGCTGCACCCTCTCGCGCCTCTCGCGGGCGATCACCCGTCTCGAATCGAGAGACTGGGTGCGTCGCGTCGCGGACCCCGATGACGGGCGCTTCACGCTCGGAGTGCTGACGGCGGCGGGACACGAGAAGGTCACACGGTCGACGCCCGGCCACCACGCTCTCGTGCAGCAGCTCGTCTTCGACGCGATCACCGCCGCGCAAGCTCGACAGCTCGCGACGATCAGTCGACGGATCTCGTCGGCTGTCGGGCCGGACTCCGGCTGGAGCCCCACGGCAGCAGCCGACTGAGGCCCCAGGACGGCTGCGCTCCCTCGCCCGAAGCGGGTGACGGGGTCTCCACCGCGCGCTCGGCCGGTGTCAGGATGGGCCGACGAACGGCCCGCACGACGCACCAGTATCGAGAGAATCGAGAGCGCGATGGACGACCCGGCACAGCTGCGATCCTGGAACCAGGGTGCGACGCGCGACGCGATCGAGCGCTTCGTCCTGTCGGTCACGGAAGGTGCGGACGCGGTTCCCGTCGAAGAGCGCATCGCCGTGTTCGACAACGACGGCACCCTCTGGTCGGAGAAGCCCATGCCGACACAGCTCCACTATGTCGTCGAGCAGTGGCGTGTGGCCGCCGAGCTCGACCCGGAGCTCGCGCAGAAGCAGCCGTACCGCGCAGCCGTGAGCGGAGATCTCGCGTGGCTGGGCGCGGCCATCGACAAGCACTATTCGGGTGATGACTCGGATCTGGGCGTCATCCTCCAAGCCCTCGGCGGGCTCACCGATGGCGTCAGCGTGGAGAAGTACGCCGAGTCGGTGGCGGAGTTCTTCGCGACCGCGACACATCCCGTGCTGCAGCGACGCTACGCCGACGCGGTCTATCAGCCGATGGTGGAGCTGCTCCGGTATCTCGAGCAGCACGGCTTCACCTGCTACATCGTGTCAGGCGGCGAGCGCGATTTCATGCGACCCATGACGCAGAGCAACTACGGCATACCGCCGGAACGCGTCATCGGCTCGGCGTTCGGGCTCGGCTACGACGCGGAGAAGGCGGTGGTGCGCTACGCGCCGTCCTTGGCGTTCTTCGATGACGGGCCGGAGAAGCCCGTGCGGATCTGGAGCAGGATCGGACGCCGACCGCTCTTCGCAGCCGGGAACTCCAACGGCGACATGCCGATGCTCGATTTCGCTCGCCGTGGCTCCCGTCCGGGCCTGGCCCTGCTGATCCACCATGACGACGACTCCCGCGAGGACACTCCGTACGATGCCGGTGCCGAGACGGCTCTCGCGAGCGCCGTCGACGCCGGTTACATCGTCGTGAGCGTGCGAGACGACTGGGAGACGGTGTTCCCGGGCGTTTCCGGATCACCCGCAGACGTGCCGTGAGCACCCCCCGCGCCGCCGGCACCCACGTCCTCGTGGTGCTGGCGTGCGCGACGATCGCACTGGCGGGAGCATGGCTCCTCCGCGACGTGATCGCGCCGCTCGCGGTCGCTCTGGTGGTCGTCGTGATCTGCAGCCCGGCGAGCAGCGCTCTCGTCCGGCGCGGGTGGCCACGGGGACTCGGCGTGACGGCGATCATCCTCCTCGCCTACTCTGTGCTGCTCGCGATGGGCGCCTTGGTGTGGATCGCCGGAGTGCAGTTCATCGATCTCCTCGGCGACCTCTCCCCCGGCGGCGATCTCACGCATGTCGCATCGCAGCTCGACAGTTGGGCCGCTCTGGGCACCGGAGGCCCGAGCTCGGACTCCGGTGACGCCGCGCGCATCGTCGTGCCCGCTCTCGTCGCCGTCGCCCAGGGCGTGAGCAGCGCCGTCCTCGGCATCGCCGTCGCTCTCTTCCTGGTCTGCGCCTACGTGGTCGTGATGGCGGTGGATGCCGGACGCTACCAGCATGCGTCGACCGTGTTCGGCGCTCACAAGGCCGAGACGATCGCGCGCATATCGCGGCTGAACACGAACATCCGGCGCTACTACGTGGTGAACACCGTGTTCGGCGCCATCGTCGCGACGCTGGACGGCCTCGCGCTCTGGTGGCTGGGAGTGCCGGCCCCCGTCCTCTGGGCCGTCCTGGCCTTCGTGACGAACTTCATCCCCAACATCGGATTCGTCATCGGACTCGTGCCCCCGGCGATCCTGGCTCTCGCGGTGGGTGGGTGGCCGCTGCTTCTCGGCGTGGTGATCGTGTACTGCGTCGTCAACGTCGTTCTGCAGGTGTTCGTTCAGCCGGCTTTCGTCAGTGATGCCGTCGGGCTCAGCGTCACGCTGAGCTTCTTCGCCGTCGTGTTCTGGACCGTGATCATCGGACCGGTCGGTGCTCTGCTGGCTGTGCCGCTGACTCTCCTGGCGCGCACTCTGCTTCTCGAAGGCAGTGACGACACCCTCTGGCTGCGCTGGGTATCGGGAGACCGCGGCGCTCGCCCGTCACCGGCGACCAGGGAAGGGCGCGTCGTTCGTCGCATCCCCTGGGATTCACGCCGCGTCCGACGGTGGTCGCGGTGACCGACGACGTGACCGGCACCGCCCGAGACGAGCCGCAGGGTGCGCGGGAGACGCTGCAGCGCTGGGAGTCCGCTGCGACCGTTCCCCTCACGGTGCTCGGCCTCGGCTTCATCGTCGCGTACTCGGTGATCGTGCTCGTGCCTGGCCTTCCAGACTGGGTACGCCTCGTGCTCGTGGTCGAGATCGCGATCACCTGGCTCGCATTGGTCATCGACCTCATCGTGCGAGTGGCGCTCACCCCGGCCGGGAGCCGCGTCGCATTCCTGGTGCACCATCCCGTCGAAGTCCTGTCCGTTGTCGTCCCCCTGTTCCGAGCGTTCCGCGTCGTCGAGCTCGCACGCGGCCTCCCCTATTTCCATCGCCGCACCGGCGACGCGGTCCGGGCGCAGATCATCACCTTCGCCCTCGCGTACACGGTGCTCTTCGTCTACTTCATCTCGCTCGCCACCCTGCAGGTGGAGCGCGGCGCCCCTGAGGCGACGATCATCGACTTCGGCACGGCGATCTGGTGGGCGTGCGTCACCATCGCGACAGTCGGCTACGGCGACACCTACCCGGTGACGACTCTCGGACGGGTGTACGCGGTGTGTCTGATGATCGGCGGCATCGCGATCGTGGGCACCACCTCGGCGCTCGTCATCTCGTACATCGGAGACCGGGTGCGACGGATCACCCACCGCGACGAGACCCGTGAGCAGCTGTGACCGACACGACGCTCCTCGCCCTCGACGGGTGACATGCCGGCGACCGGTCTGCGTCTCGATGCCAGCATGAGCACATGAGCGACCACGCCACGCGACGCGCCCCGCGAGTCCTCCTGCCGAGCATGGCGGGGTACCGTCGCGAATGGCTGATGCGCGATGTCGTCGCCGGCCTCGCAGCCGGTGCCGTCGTGGTGCCGCAGGCGATGGCATACGCCACCATCGCGAACCTGCCCGTGCAGGTAGGGCTCTACACGTGCATCATCCCGATGCTGGTGTATGCGCTGCTCGGCGGGTCCCGCGCGATGAGCGTGTCGACGACGTCGACCATCGCCACTCTCACGGCCACGACGCTGGTGACGGCATCCGTCGCGTCGAGCGTCGAGGACCCGGCCGGAAGCCTGATGACCCTGGCGATGCTGGTCGGTCTGCTGCTCATCGGTGCGCGCCTGCTGCGGTGGGGATCGCTGGTCGAGAACATCAGTGCGGCGACGATCCTGGGGGTCAAGATCGGTGTCGGCGGCACGGTCGCCGTGGGGCAGCTCCCCAAGCTCCTGGGCGAGACATCGGAAGTCTCGGGAGAGGGGTTCTTCCGAACCATCGAGGCCGCGATCGCGGCCGCTGCGAGCATCAACCTGCCCACGGTCGCGCTCTCGGTCGGGAGCCTGATCGTCCTCCTCGTGCTGAAGCGGTTCGCCCCTCGGATCCCCGGAACCCTCGTCGTCGTGGTCGGCGGAATCGTCCTCGTCGCACTCGCGAACCTCGACGAGAGAGGTGTGGCGCTCATCGATCCCGTGCCCTCGGGACTCCCGACCCCCGGCATTCCCGACCTCACGCAGATCGGAGCGCTGCTTCCCGGCGCCCTCGCGATCGCGGTGATGGTCTTCCTCGAGACCGCGGCAGTCGCGCGCAGCATGCGCCGCATGACCGAGCCCGCCATCGACGCCGACCAGGAGCTCGTCGCCGTGGGAGCCGCCAACCTCGCCGGCACCTTCTTCACCGTGCTCCCCGCGGCCGGCGGGTTCTCGCAGAGCGCGGTCAATCGGGACGCCGGTGCCAGGACCCAGCTCGCGACGCTCGTCACCGTCGCGCTCGCGATCGTGGTCGCCGTCTTCCTCGGCCCGGTGGTCTCGCTGCTTCCCCAGGCGACTCTCGCGGCGATGGTCTTCCTCGCCGTGGCCGGGCTCATCGACATCCCCCTGCTGGTCCGGTGGGCGCGGATCAGTCCGACGGACTTCTGGATCGCGCTCATCGTCGCCGTGCTCGGCCTGACCGTCGGGCTGCTGGCCGCAGTGGCCGCCGGAGTGGCGTTGACGCTGATCCTGGTACTGCGAGAGCTCAACATCCCGCGGCTCGAGATCATCGGAGAGCGCGACGGACGCCTCGCGATCCACACTGTCCGCGGGCTCTACACGGCCAACGCTCTCGCATGCGAGAGGGCGATCATCGACATCGTCGCCGAACGGCCCGAACCTGTGCGCATCGTGATCCTCGACGCCCTGCGGCTCGACATCGTCACGATCACGGTCCTCGACATGCTGGAGGACCTCGACCGTGAGCTGACCGCGATGGACAGCACGCTGCACATCGCCGCGCTGCCGGAACGTGCCACGGCGATCGCGGTGAAGACGGAGTGGTATCAGCGCATGATCGCCGAGGGCCGGGTGCACGCGAACGTCGACGAGGCGTTCACCGCGACCCGCTAGAGGCCGGGCCTGCGGTCTACTCCCGGGAGAGCATCGCGGCGGCCTCCAGTTCGAGATCGAGGTACTGCTCGCCGCTGACGTCGACACCGACCCCGAGCAGCTTGCCCCCGGTGAACGGGAACGGCACCCCGTACTGGCTGCTCACCGGATCCGCGCTGTCCCATCCGATGCAGAGCCCGTCTCCGCACAGCGTGAACTTGCCGATCTGGGCACGCATCGGTCCGGAGGCGACCGCCTGGTCGTCGACGTAGAGCGTGGCGGTGCCGAGCGACTCTCCGTGCTCCCCCGCCCCCTCCCGCACGAACTCCACGCCGAGGGTGTGCGGACCGGGAGTCAGCTCGTCGGAGGTGAAGGTCTGCTCCGGCGGGATGCCGAGGAAGTTGTACACGTAGGTGAGGCGGTTGTCCTTGATGAACAGCGAGTGCCCGCCGAATCTCGATCCGTGGGCGAACAGCACCCCCTGTGCGCCCTCGTCGAGCACGACGTCGGCGATGATCTTGTACGAGCGCCCTCGCACGTTGACCGCGACGCTCTCGGGCACCGCTGCGGTGTCGGGATAGTAGACGTAGCGCTCCCGGGGCTTCTCGGCCTGGGGCCTATCGATGGTGAGCTGCTCTCTCGCGGAGCGGTCGTCCAGAGGAAGGACGAAGTTGGCATCGGCCTCCTCGAACCACGCGGCGATGAGCTCCTTCAGCTTCTCGGGCTCGCTGGCCGCGAGGTCGTTCGACTCCGAACGGTCGACCTCGACGTTGTAGAGCTCCCACACGTCGTCCTCGAAGTGTCCTTTGCCGGTCAGCGGCGCGTGCACGGCAGCCGCCTTCCAGCCGTCTTTCCAGATCCCTCTCGTGCCGAGCATCGCGTAGTACTGAGTCTTCTTCTCTGTCGCCGCATCCGGCGCCGCGTCGAAGCTGTACTTCATCGAGACTCCGTCGAGCGGATGCTGCTCCACGCCACGGAAGACCTCAGGCATGTCGATGCCGACCACGTCGAGCACCGTGGCGACCACGTCGACCGAGTGATGGTACTGGTGACGCAGCTCTCCCTGCGCGCGGATGCCCTTCGGCCAGTGGATGACCATCGGGTCGCACGTGCCGCCGGCGAACTGCGAGTAGCGCTTGAACATCTGGAACGGTGTCGAGAACGCCACCGCCCAACCCGTCGGATAGTGGTTGTAGGTGTCAGCAGACCCCAGGCGATCGAGCATCGCCAGGTTCTCGGCGAGGTCGTCCGGGTATCCGTTGAAGAACTTGTTCTCATTGACGGAGCCGTTGGGGCTGCCCTCGCCCGACGCACCGTTGTCGGCGCAGTAGAAGACCAGCGTGTTGTCCAGCTGGCCGCTCTCCTCGAGATAGTCGATGATGCGCCCGACCTGCGCGTCGGTGTACTCGGAGAACCCGGCGAACACCTCCGCGAATCTGGCGAACAGACGCTTCTCGTCGTCGTTCAGCTCGTCCCAGGGGCGCACCTCGTCGGCGGGGTTCGCGACGTCGTCCGGCAGCGGGTTGATCGGCGTCAGGGCAGTCCCCTCCGGGACGATGCCCTTCTCGACCATTCGGGCGAGCACCCACTCGCGATACGCGTCATAGCCGTCGTCGAACGCGCCCTTGTACTTGTCGATGTACTCCTGCGGCGCGTGGTGGGGCGCGTGGTTGGCACCCGGGCAGAACCACATGTACCAGGGCTTCGACGGGTTCGAGGACTGCTGGTTGCGGATCATCCGCAGAGCCTGATCCGCGAGGTCCTTCGAGAGGTGGTATCCCTCCTCCGGCGTCGCGGGGGCGTCGATGAAGTGGTTGTCCTCGACGAGATCGGGATACCAGTTGTTCGTCTCGCCGCCGAGGAAGCCGTAGAAGCGGTCGAAGCCGAGCTGAAGGGGCCACATCGAGCGGTTGCCGCCCGGGGCGACGTCCTCCTCGGGGACGTTGTGGTTCTTGCCGACCCAGAACGTCGAGTATCCGTTCTGCTGCAGGATCTGACCGACCGTGGCGCATTCGGCAGGGAGCCGCCCCGCGAACCCCGGGAAGCCGTTCGTACCCTCCATGATCACGCCCGCACGGTTGACGTGATGGTTGCGGCCGGTGAGCATGGTCGACCGGGTCGGCGAGCACAGCGACGTGGTGTGCCACTGCGTGTACGTGAGACCCGCTTGAGCGAGGCGATCCATGGTCGGCATGTTGATGCGTCCGCCGTACGGGGACCAGGAGGCGAGGCCGGTGTCGTCGTAGAGAACCACCAGCACGTTCGGCGCGCCCTCGGGTGCCACCGGCAGCTCGTACGGCGACCAGTCGGGCACCGAGTCCCGGACGTCCAGCTCGATCCTGCCCGAGAAGTCCGCGTTGAATTCCGACATCGTCTCTCCTTCGTCGCCGTATGAGAAATGGTCCGTCCCGAGGAGGCTAGTCATGCCGCAATCCCCCCACCCTCACGCGTCACCCGTGAAGGGTGAGGGACATCGATCACCCGGCGTCGAGTCGGCGACGCGACACCTCGGCGAGCGCGTCCTGCAGCGCGTCTCCGAGTCGGGGCTGCTCGACGAAGATGTTCTCCTCGCCGACGACGGCGCGCACCCCCGTCGACGCCAGCTGCGCCTGCACCCGGGGGCCGACGCCCGCGACCATCAGAGTGGCCCCCACCGCCGCAAGCTCTTGGGCGTAAGTGCGGATCATCGTGAGGAAGGTCACTCCCAGCTCGTCCGTGCCGCGGAGGCGGATGATCACGAATGCTCCGGGGCTGCTGTGCTCGGCGTCGGGCAGCTGCTGACGGAACGAGGGCGCGGAGGCGAAGAACAGACTGCCGTAGGGGGTCAGCACGACCGTCTCCCCCGGTTCGAGGGTCGGGGGCGGATCCTGCTCGATCGGACGCCCGTTCGGCTCGTCGAACACCCACCGACGCACCCGCACGCGATTCGACTGGCGTGCGATCTGCAGCACCACGGCGAGACCGACACCGGCGAGCACCGCGTACTGCAGCGGGATGAGGAGCGTGAGCGCGAAGGTGACGAGGAACACGGCGATCTGCACGGCGCCCGTCTTGAACACCATGACGATCTGCCGCGGCTTGACCGTGCGGACGCCGACCAGGATCAAGAGGCCGGCGAGCGCGGGCATGGCGATGTATCCGATGAGCGGCCCGAACACGAGCACGCTGAGCACCATCACGACGGCGGCGATGAGGTTGCCGGCCGCACTGCGGGCCCCGGCTGCCCGGGACAGCGCCGTCGCCGACATGGATCCTCCGACGGGGATGCCCTGCAGCATCCCGGTGGCGATGTTGGCGATGCCCTGCCCGCGGAAGTCGGCGGAGGCATCGGGGTAGCGACCGTCGGGGTTCGGGATGGACCCGGAGATCGCGGCTCCCTGCACGAGACCGACCAGTGCGAGCGACAGCGCGGGGACGATGAGCACGAAGATCATCGACAGGTCGGGCAGGGAGACCGAGGGAAGACTCCGACCCGCCTCTGCCACGTCGGAGATCGTCGCGACCGCGCCGTCGGGCAGCACCACGGCGAGCGCGGATCCGACGATGATCGCGACGACCATCGAGAGCGCGCCGAGCGGGGTGCGCTCGAGCAGAAGAATCAGTCCGATCGTGACGGTGCCCACGATCACGGACCACCAGCTGATCTGCAGCAGGTTCGCGGCGATGTCGACGACCCTCAGCAGACGAGCGTCGGCATCGCTGTCGAACCCCGTGAAGTTCTCGAGCTGACTGAGCACGATGTTGACGGCGACGGCGTTGACGAATCCGATCAGCACCGCCGTCGGGATGAAGCGCACGAGGCTGCCCAGCCGTGCGACGCCGAGCACCAGCATCACGATGCCTGCCATCACGGTCAGCATCGCCATCGCGCCCATGCCGTCGTCTCCGTGGACCTCGGGCACATCGGCGATGATCACCGCCATCGCGCCTGTCGCCTGCACGGACATGAAGACCGATCCGGTGGCCAGCGCGCCGGCGAACGTCCCGACGATGTAGGCGTTCAACCCCATCACGGGGTTCACCCCGGCGAGCAGACCCGACGCGAGCCCGTCGGGGACGCTCTCGACCCCCAGCACGATTCCGGCCTTCAGATCGCTGAGGATGGTGCGGCGCGAGCCGAACCGACGCCGATAGCGCAACCAGCGCTGTCGCAGCTCCTCCCCGGTCATCTGCATCGGAGCGGAGTCAGATCTTGATCGGGAACGTCAGCAGGATCACGAGCCCCACGAGGGCGATCACACCGCTGAGTGCGAGGAATGTCCTGCGCCGCCAGACCGCGCTCTGGTGCTGCGACAGTGCGGCGAAGAACAGCACCAGGGCGAACAGCACCGTCAGCAGCGAATAGTCGTCGCCGCGCTGGTTGTTGGCGAGGGCCTCGTCGAATTTCGCATCGGCTCTCGCGTTGAGCTCCTCGGCCTCCCTCGTGCCCGGGGGCACGTACTCCTCCATCACGAACGGCCCCTGCGATTCGCGGTCTTCAGCGATCCAGGCGTCGAACGCGACCGTGAACTCGGGGGTGAACCGCTGCTCGATGAACTGCACCAGCTCCTGCCTGCCGTCCGCCTCCGCCAGCACCCACTCGGTGTAGATGGTGAGGTCGTACTGACGCGCGGCCTGGGCTGTCGACTGGGCCGACGCCGCCTGCACCCGGGCACTGGATGCCTGGCTGAAGGCGATCGACATCTCGCCGCCCCACTTCGACGCCTCGAATCCGCACCATGCCGTGACGACCGCGGTGATCGAGAGCAGGACGACCGTGACGATGTCGAGGATCCGCGTGGCTCTCGTGCGTTCGGGTGTCGAGTCGTCCGTCATGCGCCCATCTTCTGCGTTGATCCGTGTCGAATGCAGCGGCGCTCACCCGTCGAGGGTGAGCGCCGCCGGGGCCGGGCTAGCTCACGGCATCCGGAGCACGCTCCGCCAGAGGCTCCGACACCGGTTCGTCTCGCGGATCACGTGCCACTGGCGCGATGTCCGCGTCCCCCTCCGGCCGACGCAGCAGCTCGATGAGGATCGCGAGGACCAGCAGGCCCGCTCCGACTCCGATGACCACCCCGAACGACACCGGTCGCGTGACGATCAGCAGCGTCATCGCCGCGAGCGCACCGACGAGGAAGATCGGACCTCGGGAGCGGTCCACCCCTCGACCGAAGGCACCGGTCGTGAGGCCTCGCTTCTCGGCCGCACCGCGTACGGCCGAGAACCCGCTCTCGAGGAGTCCCCTGAACGCGACCGCCGTTCGACCCGAGCCTGCGAGCCACGCCCAGATCGCGATCAGCACACCGACGAGGGCGAGCGCGGCGATCGTTCCCGCAAGGAGCGACGTGAGCTGTTCGAACAGCGCCGTCGCCGCCGCGGCCGACATGATCGACGGGCTCACCGCGCGGATGAACACACCTCGCCCGATGCCCATGCCCGCCGTGAGCAGCAGGAACACGAGAGCGAAACCTGCGCTCGACCAGAAGAGCGCTCGAGGTCGATCGCGCATCAGCAGCACGCCGGCGACGAAGAGGCCGAGCACGAGCCACGGCAGCCAGAAGCCGCCGATGTCCGCGACCTGGTACACCGTGCGCACCAGTGCGAGGGCATCCGCCTGGGCGATGGGAATCGACCTGTCGATCTCGGGGATCACGTCGGCGAGGCCGATCCCGCGCTCCGACATCGCCTCTTTGACCCGGTCGATCACCACTCCGAGTTCGATCGTGACCGCGCCGTCGTCGCCGAGCTGCACCGCCGTGCCCGGTGCGTTCTGGATGATCGCCGTGGCCCGCTCATGGGTGAAGCGCAGCGACTGCGTCCAGATGTCGGCGAACTGGTCTGACCGCACCACATCGCGCACCACTCCGTCGATCAGCGAGATCGCGCCGTTCGCGGCGGGGCCCTCGAGCAGTGAGATCGCCGTGTCGGCGCGCGGTGGAAGCCCGAGCGACCGGATGCCGTCGAACACCTCGCCGACGACCGCCGAGATGTCGACCTGCTCGTCTATCGCGGTGGTCACCTGATCGGCGACGAAATCCTGCACATCCGGATCGGACGCGAGCGGGGCGAATGTGGCGACGAAGCGCTCGGTGTCGACCAACTGCAGACGGGCCCAGGTTCCCATCGCGGCGACGGGCGCGAGCACCACAGCCAGCACGAGCAGGATCGCACCGACGACGCTCTTCGCTCGGAATCGTCGCTTCTTCGGCGTGCGGAGTTCGTCGTTCTCCCGTTCGAGCGCGACGACGCGCTCGCGGAGCTCATCCAGTTCACTCATCCGAGTCCCCTCCGTTCTGCGTCGCTCACCCGAAGGCGGCGATGCCCTTGCCGATGATCACCACACCCAGCACGAGAAGCAGCACCGTCATGATGACGGCGTTCTCCGCCTGCAGCCAGTCGCGCAATCTGCCCAGCGGCGCGCGCAGGCGCTCCGACGCGAGCAGGAATCCGACGACCGGGATCAACACCGTCGACGACGCGAGGATCGTGTAGATCACCACCACGACGACCATGTCTCCGACACCGAGCCCCGCGCCACCCAGAGTCACGCCGGCACTGGCTCCGAGCAGCAGGTTCTTGGGGTTCAGCGCCGCGAGCAGCAGTCCGAGCCCGAGTGCCGCGAAGAACGTCATCCCGTCGATCTGCGCCATCCACTTCGGCATCTCGGGCTGTGCGCCCGGCTTCGGCCGACCCCGCCATTGGCGCACCGCCATGAGCAGCATCAGCACACCGAGGACGAGCTGCACCACCCCGAGAATCGGAGTGGCTCCGTCGCCGGACTGGTCCGGGAGGACCGACGAGAGGGCGGCGAACAGCACGGCCACGATCACGATCCCCCCGAGCCATCCGACGAGGAAGCCGACCCCTGTGGAGCGGGCGCGGGGAGACATCAGCATCAGGATGCCGGCGATCACCGGCAGCGGGCTGATCGCGATGCCCACCGCGAGCGGCAGCAGCTGACCGATCACCGGACCCATGACGTCTCCCTCTTCTCGCCCGCTCGGCCGCTCAGCTCAGCAGCTTCTGCTTCGCCGCGGAGAACTCCTCCTCCGAGAGCACGCCGGAGTCTCGCAGCGATGCCAGCTGCTGGAGCTTGGCGATCATGTCGTCTGCGCCGCCCGCAGCCGGAGGCGCAGGGGGAGCTGCGGGAGCGGCTGCGTACTGCGCCGCCGCGTTCTGGGCTGCGGCATCTATCTGCGCCTGCTGCTGGGCGGCCTCGTACTGCTGCTGCTCGTACTGTCCTTCCGCCCGCTGCTGCTGGTGACGCATCGACGCCCCCGACACCGCCGACGCGGTTCCTGCGACGACTGCTGTTCTCGCGGCGAGTCCGATCAGTCCCGGACGGCCGAATCTCCTCAGAGGCATGTCACTCTCCTTCCTGCTCGAGGATGTCCATCATGGCGTTGACGACCGGGGCGGGGATGCGGTCGGTCCGCAGCACCTCTCCCCCGGCACGTGCGAGGTTCTCGGCGAGCGCCCTCGCGAAGGCGAGCTCGAGCACGACGATCGCGGCCGAGCTGCCGGCGGGCACGAGCTCGGCGAGCATCTCGATGTCCTCGTCGCCGGCGAGGCCTGCGGCCAGCGGGTCGAGCTCGCTGAGGCCTGGCACCTCGCCCGCTTCGAGGTCGAAGACCTCGATCTCCCCGTCGTCCGATTTCGCGAGGACGACGACATCGAGCAGTCGCACCGTCCCCGCGCCTATGAGGTCGTCCAGCGCTCCGAAGATGCTCGGATCCGGATGCCTCCCCTCGAACCCGACGAGGTAGTACTCCACGGGTCCGTAGCGGAAATCATTCATCTCGTGTTCCTCTCTCTGACGGTGCGCGTGCGCTGAGCTCTTCGATCGCCGCACGATTGGTGTCGAAGACCCTCTGATCGTCGAGGATCCCCAGCTTCTTCAGTCGGTCTTCCGCCGATGCGCGCAGACGGCTGAACGACACCGTCACGACATGGGATCGCATCGACTCCATGAGGCTCTCGAACGATTCCGCCGCGGTGACATCCGCATCGGTGACCGCCTCCATGTCGATGACGAGGTGGCGCACGGCACCCGGCCCCGGCGCCTCGACCGCCGAGCGCACCGCCGTCGCGAACGCATCCGCATTCGCGAAGAACAGCGGCGCAGCCATCCGCACCACGACGATCCCGGGTGCGGTCATCGCGCCGGGTTGCGCGGCGTCGAGCAGCGATGCCGTCGGCCGATCATCGTCGGCGAGCACGTCGATCGCCGGGCTCGACGCGCGCCTCGCCAGGTTGATGAGAGCGAGCACGAAGGCGATCAGGATGCCGGGGATAGAACCGACGAACAGCGTCACCAGGAAGCACACGGCGCCGATGGCGAACTCGAACCGATCGATCCGCCATAGTGCGGCGAATTCCCTGATGCCCAGCAGCGGGAGGATCGCGACCCCCACGATCGCGCCGATCGCGGGCGAGGGGATGTCCTCGAGCAGTCCGGTGCCGAACAGCAGCAGCAGCAGTGTCCCGGCGGCGAGCACGAGCGAGGGCAGCTGAGTGCGCGAGCCCGACTGGTCCATCGCCGCGGTGCGGCTGGTCGACGACCCGACGGCGAAGCTGCCCTGGGCCCCGGCGGCGATGTTCGCGACGCCGAACGCGAGCAGGTCTCGGTTCGGAGACGTGCGGTAATGCCGCTTCTCGCCGTACGAGCGGGAGACGAGCAGCCCCTCGGCCGTGGTCACGAGGGTCAGAGCCATGGCCGACGGCACGAGCAGCAGCCACGTCTGCCAGTCGAGCACGGGCCAGGTGAGGGTCGGTGCGCCCGCAGGCACCTCGCCGAGCACGGCCACGCCACGATCCGCGAGGCCGGTGGCGAGCACCACCACGGTGGCGAGCACCATCACGACGAGCGCCCAGGGCACCGCGCTCAGCATCCGCCGACCCAGCACGAGGATCGCGACCGACGCGATGGAGATCGCAAGCGACCACGGGTTCGTGGTGCCGAGACCCCCGACGAGACCCGCCAGCTTGTCGACGAACTCGCCGCCTGAATCGATCGAGACGCCCAGCATCTTGGCGATCTGCGAGACGAGGATGTCGAGGGCCAGGCCCCCGACGAATCCGACCAGGATCGGCTTCGAGAGGAAGTTCGCGAGGAATCCCAGTTTGAAGACCGCGAGCAGCACGAACATGACGCCGCAGATGATCGCCTGCGCGAGTGCCATGGCGATGTAGTCGTCTGAGCCGGCCGCGGCGAGGCCTCCGATCGAGGAGGCGACCAGCGCCGCCGCCGCCGCGTCCGGCGAGGCGACGAGCTGTCTCGACGAGACGACCAGCACGTAGACGATCGTCGGCACGACGAGTGCGTAGAGCCCTGCGGTCGGGGGAAGACCTGCGATCTGCGCATACCCGATGTTCAGGGGGATCGCGATCGCGAGGAGCGTGACGCCGGCGAGCAGCTCGCGCACGAGGTTGTGACGGGTGACGCCGGCCAGCGGTCTCTGCACCTCGTCACCTCCGCGCTCGCGCCCTCGATGCGGGACGATGTGCCCATGCTGACATCGGTGCGTCAGCGGAGACGCCGCCGCTCACCCGAAGCGGGTGAAGGGCGCCGGTCACTCGATCGGCGGGGTCGTCTCGCTGTCCTGGCGCGGGATCCACACCTGGCGGATGACGATCAGGATCGATGCGGTGATCGGGATCGCGACGAGCGCCCCGAGCAGACCGAGAAGCGTGGCGCCGATCATCGCGCCGATGATCACGAGCACGCTCGGCACGGCGGCAGCGCGACCCATCACCCGCGGCGTGACGACGTAGGCCTCGATCTGGATGTAGGCGAAGTACGCGATGACGAAGATCAGCGCAGCCGTCGGGCTGACGAACAGCGTGGCGATGCCGCCGATCACGAGGAAGACCAGTGACCCGATCATCGGCACGAGGGTGACGAAGAACGCGGCGATCGCCAGCACCGCCGGCGCGGGCGACCCCACGAGCAGCTGGAGGACGAGCACCACGGCCGCATTGATGGACGACAGCGTGACTCCCCCGGCGACCACCCCGCCCACCGACGACGTCACCTCGTCGAGCAGTCGTGAGAAGCTCGCTCGCCGATAGGCGGGGACGAGCCGAGCGGCTGACTGCTTGATGCTCTCCAGCGACGCGACGAAGTAGAGCGTCAGCACCGAGACCATCACGAAGCTCGACACCGCCCCGATGACTCCGAATCCCGCTTTCAGGACCCCTCCCGAGATCGTCAGGAACGATGACAGGGTCGTGAGCGACTGTACCCCTTCCGCGACCACCGCCGAGAGGTCGACGCCGAGATTGCGTTCGAGATCGAGGTACCACTGGCTCTGCTGCATCGACTCGATCGTCTCGGGCGCGCCGACGACCACCGCGGCGAGCTGACGCACGATGGCCGGAACGACGACGAGCAGGATCGCGACGACGAGCAGCAGGAAGGCGACCGCGACGATCGCGACGCCGATGGGGCGGCGCACGCCACGGCGTTCCAGCGCCCGCACCGCCGGATCGAGCCCGAGGGCGAGGAAGACGCCGAGGAAGATCGACATCAGCACGGTGGAGATGCCCGCGATGGTGGCGGCGAGCGCCATCGCGAGAAGCACTCCGAGGGCGACCGCGAAACCCGAGCGCAGCGGATGCGCCGGGAGCACTCGCTGCAGACGCCCCCACCGCGACAAGGTCGTCGGCGGGGCCACAGGATCCTGCGGGTCGGTCACATCCACACGAGGACTGTATCGAGGCGTCCGGACGGGTCCGGGCGGCCGCTCGCCCGCTCCGGGTGAGGGGGCGGCGATTTCGATGATGCTCGGTGCCACTATCACCACAGACAGAAACTCAACGAGAGGAGTCTGCAATGTCCATATGGGATAGCTTCTGGGCCATCATCTGGTGGTTCTTCTGGGCTTTCGTATTCATCTCCTACCTGATGGTGCTCTTCAACATCGTCGCCGACCTGTTCCGTGACCATGCGCTGAACGGATGGCTCAAAGCGCTGTGGATCATCTTCCTGGTCTTCGTGCCCTTCCTCACCGCACTGGTGTACCTGATCGCCCGCGGCCCCGGCATGGCAGAGCGCAACGTCTCGTCCATGCAGGCGCAGCAGCACGCGGCCGACAGCTACATCCGCAGCGTCGCCGGCAGCAGCCCGAGCGACGAGATCGACAAGGCGGCCAAGCTCCTGGCCTCCGGAACCATCACCGAGGCGGAGTTCGCCTCCATCAAGGCTCGGGCCCTGGCCTGACAGCCGAGACTGGGGCGGGCGGACAGATGCCTCGCGAACTCGGGGATGTGCAGATCCTCGTCGTGAGGATCGGGTCCGACCGTCCCAGTCCTGCACTGCTCGAGTCGCTGCTGCGCCAGGTCGAGAGCAGCACGGTGCAGCTGCTCGACTTCTTCCTCCTGCATCGACGGAGCGAAGGAGGCTACGACCTCACCGAGATCGACGAAGCGGAGTTCTCGCTCGCCGGCCTGTCACTGCAGATCGCAGGCCTGGTCGGCAGCGACGACGCCCGGCGCATCGCGATGGAGCTCCCTGTCGGCGCCTGGGCAGCCGTGGTTCTCGTGGAGCCGATGTGGTTCGCACAGCTCTCCTCCGACCTCGCCCGTCTCGGCCACCCGCTCATCGGAACCTATTCCGTGTCCGCGGCGACGGCCAACGCCGTCTGGGAGCGCGCCCGTCGCCGCACCTGAGGTGTGATCACTCGCGTGCGGGACCCGCGCCTCACAGCGTGGTCCGCACGGCCTCCCGCCGCGACGACACCGCCAGCTTGCGATAGATCGACCGCTGATGGGTCTTCACGGTGTTGATGGACAGGCCCAGTTCGCTCGCGATCTCCGGGAGGGTGCGAGAGGTCTGCAGCTGCCGGAAGACGTCTCTCTCACGGTCGGACAACGAGCCGGTCACGGGACTCGCTGCATCCGATGCCAGGCATCGGCCGATGAAGTCCTCGAATTCGGAGCCATGGTGCACGTGCTCGCTGAGGAGTCGCCGGACAGCCGTCTCCCGGCGCCCGAACGGCAGACGCACGTTCTCGCCCGACGCGACCGCGATCGCCGCCTCGCACAGGTCGTGCGCCTTGTCGTGATCGCCCACGTGACGGCGCATGACCGCGGCCGTGATCAGCGTCGATGACTTGACGTACGAGACCTCCGCGAAGATGCGCATGGATCGCAGCATCTCCAACGCCGCGGCGTAGTCTCCACCCCGGCGGAGCACCCCGGCGAGCGCGACGCCGATGAGGGGGAGGTCGGGGATCGCCAGGTGTCGGCGAGCGATCCGCAGGGCTCGCTCCTCGTTTCCGACGGCCTCCTCCAGGAGTGCGATGGCCGACTCGCGGAACACGGGCCACGAGACGCCGTGGAGCAGTTCGAGGGGGATGTCCTGGACGCCGATCGCAGCCCGTCGGCATGCTGCGGCCTCGCCTCCCTCTGCGGCCGCGTACGCCAGCATCATCCGCGCGACCGCCGTGAATGACGGGTCATGCCCGCTGGTCAGAAGCACCGCCTCGAAGTGCCGCACCGCATCGCCGGTCTCACCCGCCCAGTAGGCGACCAGACCGGCTGCTGCTGAGGTGCTGCCGCCGGCATAGCCGATCGCGGCCGACAGCGCGGTGCCGGGTGCCTGGATCTCGGCGAGGGTTCTCTCCGCATCCGTGAACCGGCCCTCCCAGGTCTGGCCGAATGCGAGGTGGCCGAGCGCCCGCTTCCACAGCCCCACCTCGCCCGAGCCCTCGATCTCTCGGGCTGCGGCGCCGAAGTACTCGGCCGGAAGCGTGGGGTTGGTGGGATGCCGGATCTCCGACCATCCGATGAGGTAGTTGACGGCGGCGCGGTCGACCATGAGCTCTTTCGAGCTGGCGAGCAGCGAACGCAACGTGGAACCCGCCGACATCGCGTGCTCGCGGTCATCGGCGACGAACAGCTGTGCGATCGCGAGGGTCGTCGAGCATCCTCCCCCGGCGCGCTGGTGTGCGGCCTCGGCGCGATCCAGCAGCTCGCGGGCGAGATGATGCTCGCCCAGCACATCCGTCGCGCAGGCCCGGACGGCGAAGATCTCGGCGTCGTCCGGGTGATAGCCCAGCAGGACGGTGGCGAGGCGCTCGACCTCGGCCGCGCACACTCCCATGACCAGACGCATCCAGTGGCGCATGAAGGTGGCTCTGGCCCCCGTCGGATCGTTCGCCCGCAGCGAGTGCGCGACCGACATCAGCGGATCGGTGGCCTCCCAGAACTGCGCCACGCGTCTATGACGCTCGGCGCTGCGCTCGGGATCCTTGCGAGCGATCTCGATGCACTGCCGGGCGAACGAGCCATGCCAGCGGTAGACGACACCGTGCGGCGCCTCGAACCGGTCGAGGAAGAGCCCGAGCCTCACGCAGTCGTCGAGCAGCGACGCCGCATCGGCACGCCCGGTCACAGCGCTCGCGAGGTCTGGCGTGAGCTCATGACAGATGGCGGCATCGAGCACGAACTCTCTGGTCTCGTCAGGCAGCGCGCTGAGCACGTGGTCGCGCACATAGTCTCCGAGGAACGCGGATGCCGTGGCGGCGTCGGATGAGGGGCGCGCCCCGCCGATGGCCACGAGCTTCACGGCGATCGGCCATCCGTGCGTCTCACGCAGGATCGTCTCCGCATCCAGTCCGGAAGCGCCGACGCCCTCGATCCGCTCGATCTCGGACCGCGTGAAGCGCAGGGTGTCGGATCCGACGAAGGCGCCGGGGTCCATCAGATGCTCCCGCGACAGCGTGATGTCCAGAAGGGTCGTTCCCACGAGCATGAGGTGGAGATTGTCCGGCGGCTGTTCGGCCAGCAGTCCGAGAAGTCCGTCTCGCCAGTGCTCACCGGCGCGCTGCGCATCGTCGATGACGAGATGCACGATGTCGTCGACCGTGTCGAGGCCCTCGCAGATCTCGGCGTAGGCACGCATCGGGTCGACGAGACCGCGTGTGAGGGCGAGAGAACGTCCCGCTCTCTCTCCGCCGACGATCAGCGCATCGACCACTCCCTGCGCGAGTACGCCGGGTTCGGCATCCGATGGGGTCAGGGCGAGCCAGGCGAGTTCGTCGGCGCCGGATGCCCATTCGGCGACCGCCGTCGTCTTGCCGTATCCGCTCGGAGCGCTGACGACGCTGAGATGCCGTCCGCTCGCCGCCTCGACCAGCGCATCGTTCACTCGCGCTCGCCGCACGCCTCCCGGTTGTCGTTCCGGAGGGCGGAAGCGCACAGCGGGTACAGGACGAGACAGGCGCGTGGGGGAGGCCATGCCCTCAACCTAGCGATGGCCGGTATATCGGACAAGAGCGTGTCTCCCTGACGATCACCAGTCGGTGGGAGCGATTCCACGTCGCCACGTCACCGACGACGCCGTCCCGCGAGCCCTCACCCGCATGGGGTGAGAGACACACCATCCGCGCCGTCCTCGGTGCACTCTGAGATCAGCGCGCCGGACCGTGCGCGGGGAGGTTCGCGATGACGGATGGGGCCGACCATGGGTGAACTGCTGGTCACACTCATCCCCGTCGCGCTCGGAGTCGTCCTGAGCCCCTTGGCGATCATGGCTCTGGTGGCCGTGCTGCTCTCCCGACGAGCGAGTGCGAACGGCATCGCGTTCCTGATCGGGTGGGTCGTGGGGCTCGCCGGCCTTCTGGCGCTGGCTCTCTGGCTCTTCGGCGTCTTCGAGGTGCACGGGCTTCGCGAACCGCCGCTCTGGGTGCCGATCCTCCGTCTGGTGATCGGACTGTTCCTCGCGGGCGCCGCCGTCTGGGTCTACCGCAAGGGCTCTGCGCGCATCCGTCAGATGGCCGCCGCATCCTCGCCGCAGCAGGTGGTCGCGGCCGCTCCGCAGCTGCCGGGGTGGCTGCATGCCGTCGAGACGTTCCGGCCCGTGCGCACCGGATTCCTCGGGCTGGCGCTCTTCGTGCTGAACCCCGTCGACGCGTCCTGCGCCATCATCGCAGCGCTCGACATCTCGCTCGCGCAGGTCGGCGACGACGCGGTCTGGGTCGCCCTGGCGTTCGTGGTCGTCGGGACGTTGCCCATCGCGGTGCCCGTGTTCTACGTCGCGATCCGAGGCGAGCGCTCGCAGCCGCTGCTCGACTCCGCCCGACGATGGGTCGCCGGAAACACCCACGTGATGAACGCCGCTCTGCTGCTCGTGATCGGCGCCCTCCAGCTGCAGAAGGGCATCTCAGGGCTCCTATGAGCGAACGAATTCGTTGCGTCATGACGCACCATGACTCGCCCCGATCCACTTCGGGTCGGCCGGCTGCACTGCTCGGGAACACCGCGTTCCCGAGAGACGAAGGAGGCAGAGATGGTCCGTGAATTCCAAGGGAAGATCGAGCTCGACGTCCGCGATTCGCAGGCGGACTGGGACGCCTTCCTCGCCTCGCCGCCGCCACAGGGGGCGCCGAACGTGTTGGTGGTGCTCTACGACGACACCGGTATGGCCGCGTGGTCCCCCTACGGAGGCAGGATCAACATGCCGACCATGGATCGGCTGGCGAAGCACGGTCTGACGTACTCGCAGTGGCACACGACGGCACTCTGCTCCCCCACGCGTTCGACCTTTCTCACGGGCCGGAACCACCACCAGAACGGCTTCGCCACCATCTCGGAGTCGTCGACCGGATTCCCGGGGTACAACTCGCACATCCCCGAGTCGAACGCGACCATGGCACATGTCCTCCGCGACGCGGGTTGGGCGACCTTCTGGGTGGGCAAGAACCACAACGTCCCGATCGACGAGTGGACCGCGGGGGCGTCGAAGAAGCACTGGCCGCTGGCGCAGGGCTACGACCGCTTCTACGGCTTCATCGGCGGCGAGACGAACAACTGGTATCCCTCGCTCGCCGAGGACAACCATTACATCGATCAGCCCTATCTGCCGGAGCAGGGCTACCACCTGTCGAAGGACCTCGCCGATCAGGCGCTGACGATGATCCGAGACGTCAAGCAGACCGAGCCCGACAAGCCGTGGTACCTCTGGTTCTGCCCGGGTGCCAACCACGCTCCCCACCACGCCCCGCAGGAGTACATCGACAAGTACAAGGGCGCCTTCGACGACGGCTACGACGCCTATCGCGAATGGGTGCTCGCCCGGATGATCGAACGCGGCATCCTGCCGGAGGACACCGAGCTCACCGCGTTCAATCCGATGCCGGACGGCACGTTCAACCCCACCGACGAGGTGCGGCCCTGGGACACGCTGAATGACGAGGAGAAGGCGATGTTCTCGCGGATGGCCGAGGTCTACGCGGGATTCAGTGAGTACACCGACTCGCAGATCGGACGCATCGTGGACTATCTCGAGGATTCCGGTCAACTCGACAACACGCTGATCCTGTACTGCGCCGACAACGGGGCATCCGGTGAAGGCAGCCCCAGCGGATCGGTCAACGAGGGCAAGATCTTCGGCGGCTACCCCGACGACGAGGCGGAGAACCTGCGGATGGTCGACAAGCTCGGCTCTCCCGAGACGTACAACCACTACCCCACCGGCTGGGCGGCCGCCTTCTCGACGCCCTACAAGATGTTCAAGCGTTACACCTATCAGGGCGGTGTCTGCGACCCTCTGGTGATTCACTGGCCCGCCGGAATGCGGGCGCGTGGCGAGGTGCGGCACCAGTACCACCACTCGACTGACATCGTGCCGACCATTCTGGAGGCGTGCGGGGTGCAGTTCCCCGACGTGTACAACGGCGTCGAGCAGACGCCGCTCGCGGGGGTCTCGATGACCTATTCATTCGATGCGGCCGCCGACGGGCCGACCGAGAAGCACACGCAGTACTACGAGATGCTCGGCCAGCGCGGCATCTGGCACGACGGGTGGAAGGCCGTCGCCGTGCACGGCCCCATGGCCGGCACGAGCGGGTTCGAGAACGACGAGTGGGAGCTTTATCACACGGATGTCGACCGGGCGGAGGCCGTGAACCTGGCGGCCGAGCACCCGGATCGTCTCGAGGAGCTCAAGGCGCTCTGGATGGAAGAGGCGAAGGCCAACGATGTGCTGCCCCTGAACGACCTGCAGATCATCGGCAACCCGAAGGACTTCGAGACCTTCGTCGCGATGGAGTTCCACCAGCCGGCGCCGCCGTCCGGACGTTTCGTGTACTACCCGGGCACGACCGAGGTGCCGGAGCGCTCTGCGGCGAACACGCACAACGTGTCGTACAAGATCGCGGCCGAGATCGAGTTCACGCCCGAGACCGAGGGCGTCATCTTCGCCCACGGCTCACGGTTCGGCGGCCATGCGCTCGTCGTGAAGGACGGCGAGGTGCATTACCTCTACAACTTCCTCGGGATCCCGCCGGAGGATCGCGTCTCCGCTCCTGCGCCGACCTCCGGCAGACACATCATCGGCGTGGAGTTCACCAAGGAGGGCATGGGCGAGCACCGCGAGGGCGTCGGTCCGGTGAAGCTGTACATCGACGAGCAGCAGGTCGGCGAGAAGAGGATCCGGACCGTGCTGGGACACTTCTCGCTCTGCGGCGAGGGACTGACGATCGGCCGTGACAGCGCCGACCCCGTCTCGTCTCTGTACGGCTACGGGTTCGACTTCACCGGAGGCGAGATCGCGCAGGTGGTGTTCGACATCGCTGATGACGCCTACCTCGACCTGGAGGCGCATCTGGCCGCGGCGATGGCCAGGGACTGACGGAGCGCGCACCCGGGATCTCGGCATCCCGGGTGCGTTGCCCCTCGCAGGATAGGTTGTGCACAATTTAATCGCGTGCAATACTCGAGGTATGGCCGTGACCGATGAGATGGTGTGCTTCTCGCTGTACTCCGCCGCCCGAGCGACGACGCAGGCGTACCGTGCCCTCCTGGCCCCGTGGGGTCTGACCTACCCGCAGTACCTCGTGCTCGCGATCCTCTGGATGGAGGGCGAGCAGACGATCGGCTCGCTGGGCGACGCCATGCAGCTCGACTCCGGCACCCTCTCCCCCCTGGTCCGCCGCCTCGAGCAGGCGGGCTACGTCGCGCGGGCCCGCAGCTCGGCCGATGAGCGCGTCGTCACCGTGCGCCTGACCGACACCGGCATGGCTCTGCGCACTGAAGTCGCTCCGGTTCATACCAAGATCGCCGCCCTCGCCGGAATGCAGGACGACGACCAGCGTCACCGCCTGATCACCGAGCTGCAGGAGCTCACCGCACGCCTGCAGCTCGCCGACTGACCCCAACCCGCAACCCGGAAGGAGTCCACACGATGGACGCTCTCTACACCGCCGAAGCACTCGCCACCGGAGCCGGACGAAACGGCCGCGTCACCACAGGCGAGGGCCGACTCGACCTCGACCTCGCCATCCCGAAGGAGATGGGCGGCAGCGGCGACGGCGCCAACCCCGAGCAGCTGTTCGCGGCCGGGTACGCCGCCTGCTTCCACTCCGCGCTGCAGACCGTCGCGCGTGCGCAGAAGGTGAAGATCACCGATTCGTCGGTCGGGGCCCGCGTGCAGATCGGGTCGAACGGCGAGGGCGGATTCGGCCTCGCCGTGCAGCTCGAGGTCGTCATCCCCGACCTTCCGCACGAGCAGGCTCAGGCGCTCGCAGACGCCGCCCACCAGGTCTGCCCGTACTCCAACGCGACGCGCGGCAACATCGACGTCGCGATCACCGTCTCCGACGACTGATCCCGCTCGACCTCCACCACGACCGATCCCACAAGGAGAACATCATGCGCGCCCTCACCCACGAGACCTTCGGCGAACCCGAAGAGGTCCTCACCGTCACCGAGCGTCCGACGCCGGAGCCCGGCCCCGGCCAGGTCCGACTGAAGATCGTCCTCTCCCCCATCCACAACCACGACCTGTGGACGATCCGCGGCACCTACGGGTTCAAGCCGGAGCTCCCGGCAGCTTCGGGCACCGAGGCTCTGGGAATCGTGGATGCTCTCGGCGAGGGTGTCGACGATCTCTCCGTCGGTCAGCGCGTCGCGACGGGCGGCACCTTCGGCGCCTGGGCGGAGTACGTCGTCGCGAACGCCGCGGGCCTCATCCCCGTGCCGGAGTCGCTCAGCGACGAGAGCGCCGCGCAGCTCGTGTCGATGCCGTTCAGCACCATCAGCCTGCTGCACTTCCTGGGCGCCGAGAAGGGCGACTGGATCGTCCAGAACGCGGCGAACGGCGCGGTCGGTCGCATGCTGGCACAGCTCGGCGCCGCTCGTGGCGTCAACGTCATCGGGCTCGTCCGGCGCTCGGCCGGGGTCGATGAACTGCGCGAGCAGGGCATCGAGAACGTGGTCTCCACGGATGCGGACGACTGGCGCGAGCAGGTCGCCGCGATCACCGGTGGCGCGCACGTCGCCTTCGGCATCGACTCGGTAGGCGGCTCGTCGGCCGGCGACGTCCTGTCGCTCCTCAGCGAGGGTGGCACTCTCGTCGCGTTCGGTGCCATGAACTCCCCCACGATGGAGATCGCCTCGGGCGACGTCATCTTCAAGCAGGCGACCGTCAAGGGCTTCTGGGGCAGCAAGGTGATCCAGACCATGGATGCCGGCACGCGCGGCGCCCTGTTCGGCGAACTGATCCAGCGCGTCAGCGACGGCACGCTGACCCTGCCCGTCGCCGGCGTCTTCGATGCGGCGGATGCCGCAGAGGCAGTCCGCGCAAGCAACACCGCGGGCCGGGTGGGCAAGGTCCTCCTGCAGTTCTGACCTGGTCAGGCGCAGGGCGGTCGGATTACTTGACAGCGGCAATTAATGCCGCCTACGCTGACGGTGACATCGAGATCGATCGAACACACCGGAGTGCGATGACCGACACCCTGCGCCTCACCTGGGACGCCCCCGCCACCCGCTGGGAGGAGGCGACGCCCCTCGGCAACGGCCGCATCGGGGCGATGGCGTTCGGCGGCTCCGACGGCCACTATCAGCTGAACGACTCGACGATCTGGTCGGGAACGCCCGACGGCCCCGCGCGCGCATTGCAGAAGGTGCGTGACGGGGGTGCCGGTCCCGAACGGCTCGCGGCCGTCCGTGAGGCCCTCGCTGCCGCCGACGTGCGCCGGGCGGAGGAGCTGCTGATGGCGTTCGAGGGCCCCTACTCGCAGGAGTTCCTCCCTCTCGCCGATCTGCTCGTGCGCGTGGCCGATGCTCGATCGGATGAGACCGTCCCCGCTCGCGTCCTCGATCTCGACAGGGCGACCCTCGTCGAGTCACTGCGCACCCCCGCCGGCCGCGTGACGCGACGGTCCTGGGTCTCGGCTCCGGCTCGCGCCCTGATCATCGAGCTCACCTCGGACCACGAGTTCGAGACCACCATCGAGCTGTCCACCCCGCTCCGCGGTCGCGTCGTCGACGCGTCCGACGCGCTCGTGCTGGATGTGCAGGTTCCGATCGACGGCGCCCCGCTGCACGAGGACTCCGTCGACCCCCTGCGCTATGCCGACGACGATGCCGAGTTCGACGCCTACGCGGCCGTCGCCGTCTCCCTCGACACGGATGGCGAGGTGGGTCGCCGCGACGATCACACCGTCGTCCGCCATACCCGCCGCCTGCTGATCGCCCTGTCCACTTCGTCGCGCGCCGGGTCGTGGTGGGCCGACGCCGACGGGGACTGGCGGACCGCCTCACGCGAGGCGATCCGGGATCGCGCACGAGAGAGGGCGGAGGCCGCGGCTCAGCGCGACGCCTCGTCTCTCCTCGCCGAGCACGTCGCCGACCGGCGCCGCATGACTCGGGCGCGATTCGCGATCGGCAGTCGGCGTGAGGGCGAGTGGAGCGTCGATCGCGACGTTCTCCGCGGCTCCGACCCCCTGCTCCGCGCGACGATCGCCGCCGAATTCGGGATGTACCTCCTCGCGTCGAGCTCTCGTGCCGGCAGCCCTGCGGCCAACCTGCAGGGGATCTGGAACGACCAGCTGCAACCGGCCTGGTCGTCGAACTACACGATCAACATCAACACCGAGATGAACTACTGGGCGGCGCCGATGCTGCTCGATCCTGATGTCCTCGAGCCGTTGATCTCCCTCGTCGAGCGCCTCGCCCGCACCGGCTCCGACACCGCCAGGGAGCTGTACGGAACGCGCGGATGGGTCGCCCATCACAACAGCGACGTCTGGGGGTGGAGCCTGCCGGTCGGCGACGGGCACGGGGCGGCGAGCTGGGCGATCTGGATGATGGGCGGAGTCTGGCTCACCCACAACCTCTGGGACGCGTACGAGTTCGGTGGAGACGATGAGCTGCTCCGCGCTCGCATCTGGCCGCTGATGCGGGGCGCGGTGGAGTTCTGCCTCGACTGGCTGACTCCGGGCCCCGACGGGCACCTGCACACCTCGCCGTCGACGGCCCCCGAGAACTCCTATGTGGCCGCCGACGGTCTGCCGACGCCGCTCGGCCTGACCGCGACGTCGGATCTCAGCCTCATCGGCTCGCTCTTCGAGCGCGCGCTCGTCGCGATCCGCCGACTCGGCATCGACGACGCACTGGAAGCCGAGGTGCGCGAGGCGCTGGCAGCCCTCGCTCCGTTGCGCATCGGCTCCGACGGCCGACTGCTCGAATGGTCCGAAGAGGTCGACGAGCATGAACCGCTGCACCGGCACCTCTCCCCCGTGGTCGGACTCTTCCCGCTCGACCAGGTGACGCCCGAGCGGACTCCGGAGCTGTTCGACGCGTCTGTGGCGCTCATCGACGCACGCGGGCCGGGAGCCATGGGCTGGTCCTGGGCGTGGAAGGTGGCACTGCGTGCCAGGGCACGGCAGGGCGACATCGCCGCGTCGCTGCTCGAGGAGGCGCTGACGCCGTTCGACGGCGACGCCACGCGGCACGGGCCCGTCGACGGCTCGGAGTGGGGAGGCCTGCTCCCCAACCTCTTCAGCACGCATCCGCCCTTCCAGATCGACGGCAACCTGGGATTCCCCGCCGCGATCACCGAGATGCTCGTGCAGAGCCACGGCGGCACAGTGCGTCTGCTTCCCGCGCTCCCCGCATCCTGGACCCACGGAGACGTCCAGGGCATCGCCGTGCGACCTGGCCTCGTGCTCGACCTCGCCTGGGCGGACGGGCGGGTGATCTCGGGTGCTCTCCGCAACCCCGGCGAGCGCGACAGGGAGGTCTCCGTCTCGAACGGCGAGCGGGAGGCGATCATCGCTGTGCCGACGGGCGCTCGGATCGATTTCGCCGATCATGATCTTCTCTTCTCCGCGTCGGCCGACCAGGAGGAGTCCCGTGCGCGGTGAGGTGCGTGATGTCGTCGCCCCCACCACGCAGACCGAGCCTGATGACTTCGATGCCTTCTGGGCGGACACGATCGCTCGCACTCGGAGCTTTCCGCTCGACCTCTCCGTGACCCCGATGCCCACGCGTCTCACTCAGATAGACGTGTACGACGTGTCGTTCCGCGGGTACGGCGGAACACCGGTCCATGCCTGGCTGCGCGTGCCGCACGGTGCCACGGAGCCCCTCCCCGGGCTCGTGCAGTTCTTCGGCTACGGCAACGGCCGAGGTCATGCCCTGCGCGATCTGCGGTGGGCTGCCGCGGGCTACGCGCACCTGGTGGTGGACGCGCGGGGACAGGGACACGGCGACACCGATGACGATCATGCCGACGGCGGTCCGTCGGCCGGCGGCTTCCTCACCCGCGGCATCCGCTCGCCTCAGGAGTACTACTACCGCAGGGTGTATGCGGATGCCGTGCGAGCCGTCGACGCGCTCCGCGCCGTCGACGTCGTCGACGCGGATCGCGTGGGCGCGGTGGGCGCGAGCCAGGGAGGCGGAATCGCGCTCGCGATCGCCGGCCTGGTCCCCGACCTCGCCGTCGCGATCGTGCAGGCACCTTTCCTCTGCGAACTCGACCGGGCCGCCACGCTGAGCACCGAGCACCCGTACACCTTGCTCACCCAGTACTTCGCGGATCGGCGCGGCGACGCCGCAGCGGCTCTCGAGACGCTCCGATATTTCGACGGGATCAACCACGCGAAGCGTGCGACGGCCCCGGCTCTGCTGAGCTCGGGACTCCTCGACGGCATCGCGCCGCCCGAGACCGTGCTGCCCGCATTCGCCGCGTACGGCGGCCATAAGACCGTGGTCCTGTGGCCGCACAACGGGCACGAGGCCGGCGGAGACCTCGACGAGGAGAACGCCCTGGAGTTCGCGGCCGAGCACCTGGGCCTGCACAGCCGACCGCCTCACGGCGGATTCGCTACGATAGCCGACACGACACGAAGGACCTGATGGACCACGACACCGCAGCGCGAACCACCCTGATCCGCTCGGCGTCCGACGCGGGATCACGGGTCTTCGAGACGATCCTGACGCGCAGTCCCATCAGCCGGATCGACATCGCCCGCCAGACGGGGCTCTCCCAGGCCGCCGTCACGAAGGCGGTGGCCCCGCTCGTCGCGGCCGGCCTCGTCGACGCGCCGCCCGCCTCGCATCGCGACGGCACCCCCGGACGCCCGGTGAGCCCTGTCTCCATCGTCCTCGAGTCGATGGTCATGATCGGCGTCAAGGTCAACGTCGACGAGATCATCGCCGTCGCGACCGATCTCGCCACGACCGTGCTCGCCAGCACTCGTCGTGCGCTTCCCGCCGACGATCCGCACACCGTCATCGACGCCATCTCCGACGTCGTCGCCGCGCTCGCGGCCGAGCTCGGCGAGAGCGCGTCGGCCATCGCGGGAGTCGGAGTGTCGGTGTCGGGTGACGTCGACAGCATCACCGGGATCGTGCGCGAGTCGAACATCATGGGGTGGGCGGACGTGCCGCTCGGCGACCTGCTCCAGGAGCGCCTCCCCTGGCCCGTCACGCTCGAGAACGACGTGCACGCGCTGACGATCGGAGAGCACTGGTTCGGTGTCGGGCTCGGCACCGCCTCGTTCGCGATCGTCACCATCGGACGCGGGATCGGCAGCGGACTGCACCTCAACGGAGAGGTCGTGAGCGGCGCGTTCGGTGTCGCGGGCGAGATCGGGCACCTGCCGCTCGCCGATCCGGCACTCGTGTGCCCGTGCGGGCGTCGCGGCTGCGTCGAGGCCGCCGCCTCGACCGGAGCGATCGAGGCGGCGGTCTCCGGTGCCCTCGGCCGGCCGGTCGCGATCGATGAAGCCGTGGCTCTCGCCCACGCCGGAGACGCCGACGCCGACGCCGCGTTCCGCGAAGCGGCCCGCCTCATCGGCACGGCCATCGCCACCCTCGTGAACCTCACCGGTCCCGAGGTCGTCATCATCGGCGGCGAGGGCGTCTCGGACTTCGACCTGTTCGAGAAGACCCTGCACGACGCGTTCGAGGCGCACGCGTTCGGCGCTGCGGCGCGCTGCCGCATCCTGACCCGTCCGCACACCTTCGAGGACTGGGCGCGAGGCGCATCCGCCGCCGCCATCCAGTCGCTCGTGCGCTGACCGTTCGGGACGAGCGGAAGAGAAGGGGACGGATGCCATCGGCATCCGTCCCCTTCTCGCGCCCAGCCCGCCACGGTCCGCAGCGCAGAGATGCGCGGGACGGATGATCCGTCCCGCGCATCCCGTGTCGATCAGAGTGCGTCGTACGCGGTCTGCAGCAGCTCCAGGTAGCGTGCGAGCCCGAGGCCCTCGATGTCGGCGACGTACGCGTCCCACGCGCCGTCGTCCGTGATGTCGCGCTGCCCCGTGACGAACTCCGCCTGAGCCTGCGTGATGTAGGTGGCGATGTTCGTCTGCAGCTCCGCGAGCTCGGCCGAGGTCTCGAGGTCGGGCCACAGCTTCTCGATCGGGAAGATCACGCTCTCGTCGGGCTGGAAGGGCTCGTACTCCTGCGTCGCGTAGAGCAGACGTCGCTCGTATCCGTCGGGCGTGTAGATGTCCTCCGGCACGACCTGGGCGTTGCGGAACTCCAGCGAGTCCCAGTACTGCGACATCGAACGCCACGCGGCGTTGGAGGTCTCGTCATACGTGATGGGACGGAATGTCGGCTCGAGCTCGGGGTCGAGCGCGAGGTCGCCGTCGACCGCGGGCACCCACGCCTCCCCCTCCGGTCCCATCGACGCGCGGATCTGGCCCTCGTCCGTCGCGAGGTAGTCGAGCAGCTTGATGGCCTCGATGCGCTCGTCCTCGGTCGACTTGTTGGTCAGCGCGAACGTTCCCACCGGATTCACCGGCGACCGCCACGTGGCGAGCTGAGTGCCGTCCGGACCCGCGATCGGCGCGACCGCGTCGTAGTTCTTGTCACGTCCGTCAGGAGAGTCCGCCGAGACGAACACGTACGGGTGCAGCGTGACGGCGGAGCCGAGGATCTGCGCGTCCCCGCTGTCTCCGAGCGCCTTGAGGGCGTCGCCGTTCTGCGTGAACGCCCCGGTGTCGAGCAGCCCTTCCTGCGCCAGCGACGTGATGTACTCCAGCCCCGCCCGCCAGCTGTCCGAGGTGGCGTTCAGCGCGACCTCATCGCCGTCGAGCACGAGAGGCGGCGGGCTCGAGGGTCCGCCGACCGGCGCATAGGTGAAGGCGTTCATCAGATAGTTGATGATCGGCTCCGACGCCGAGCCGCTCAGCGGCACCTCGTCGGCGGCGCCGTTGCCGTTCGGGTCGCCGTCCTTGAAGGCGCGCAGCACCGTGCGCAGCTCCTCGGTGGTGGTCGGCTGCTCGAGTCCCAGGGCGTCGAGCCAGGTCGTGTTCATCCAGAGCTTCGACGGGTAGCTGCAGTGGAAGCACTCGCTCCACTGGGTGATCGCGTAGATGTGGCCGTCAGGCGCGGTGACCGACTGCTTCCAATCGGGCTTCTCCTCGAATCGCTCGGCGAGGTTGGGGGCGTATTCGTCGATGAGGTCTTCGAGGGGCACGAGCACCCCCTGCTGCCCGTACTTGAGGATCTCATTGCGCGAGAATCCGTCGACCCACGGCACGAGGAAGTACGCGTCGGGGTAGTCGCCGCTGGCGAGCGAGATCTGTCGCTTCTCCCCCGCGACGCTGCCGTCGTAGGTCGTGGTCTGCCAGTCGAAGTCGATGTCGAACTTCTTCTCGACCTCCTGGGTGAACAGATTGTCCTTGAGCGAGCCGTTCTCGCCCTGCGGGCCGAATGCGACGAGCTGGCCGTTGTCGTCGCTCGCCGGGGTGCAGGCGGCGAGCGCCAGTCCCGTCGCGACGACGGTGACCGCCGCGATCGCGCCTCGTGTGATGCAGTGTGTCATTGCCGGAATCTCCTTTGACCGGTTCAGGTGTGCGGGTGTGTGTGGTGGGTCTGTGAGAGGAGTGGTCAGCCCTTGACGGCGCCGACCATGATCCCCTTGCTGAAGTGCTTCGCGACGAACGGGTACACGATCAGCATCGGCACGGTGGCGATGATGACGGTCGAGTACTTGAGCAGGTCGGCGAGCTCTCGACGTTCGAGCTGGGCGGCCAGGTCGCCACCGCCTCCGCCGTCGTTGAGGATGAGGATGCCTCGCAGCACGAGCTGCAGCGGCTGCAGGTCGGCGTCACGCAGATAGAGCAGCGCGTCGAAGTACGAGTTCCACTGCATGATCGCGTACATCAGCGCGATGACCGCGAGCAGCGGCTTGGCGAGCGGCAGCACGATGGTCCAGAGGATGCGGAGTTCGCTCGCACCGTCGAGCTGTGCCGCCTCGTAGACCTCGTCGGGGATCGACGAGCGGAAGTAGACCATCGCGATGATCACCTGCCAGACGCCGATCGCGTTCGGGAGGAGCATCGACCATCGGGTGTCGAGCAGGCCGAGCGACTGGACGACGATGTACATCGGGATCACTCCGCCGGAGAACAGCATCGTGAAGACGACGCCGCCGGTGAGGGTCTTGCGCCCGAACAGGTTCGCCCGGGACAGCGGATACGCGATGGCGACCGTGCCGGCGACGCTGATGATCGTGCCGACCACGGTGTAGAACACAGAGTTGCCGAATCCGCGGAGGATCGCGGGGTTGTTGAGAGCTTCGGTGTACCCACGGAGGGTGAAGTCGACGGGCCAGAACAGCACCCGGCCGGATGACACCGCCTGAGGGCTGGAGAACGAGCTGGCGACGATGTTCAGCAGCGGCAGGAGCACGACGAGCAGGAAGACCGTCAACAGCAGGTAGGCGGCGATCACGAAGACGCGATCCGCTCTGGTCTCCTTCACCTTCACCCCGGAGGCCACGGGGTCCCGTCGGCGGCGGCCGCGCCCTGAGCCCGATCCGACGACGATCTCCTCGGTGAGCAGGGGCTGCTCTCTGATCACGGTGCTCACCACAGCCCACTTCCTGTCACTCGCTTGGATATGCCGTTGACGACGAGCAGGAGCACGAGGCTGATGACGGCGTTGAAGAGTCCGATGGTGGCTCCGAGGCTGAAGTTGGCGTTCAGGATGCCGGTCTTGTAGACGTACGTCGGGATGATCTCCGACGTCGAGAGGTTCAGTGCGTTCTGCAGGAGGAACGCCTTCTCGAACCCGATCGCCATGATGTTGCCGACCCCGAGGATCAGGATGATCGTCGCTGTCGGCAGCAGGGACGGCAGGTCGACGTACCAGATCTTCTGCAGCCGTGATGCGCCGTCGATCTTGGCGGCCTCGTAGAGGGAGGTGTCCACGGACGCGAGGGCGGCGAGGTAGATGACCGCGGAGTACCCGGTGGTCGTCCAGATGTCTGTCGCCACATAGATGTGCCGGAAGAAGTCGGCGCTCGCCAGCAGATCGACCTGACCTGCGCCGAAGAAGCTCAGCGTCCGGCCCAGGATGCCCACGCGTGGAGACAGCAGCAGGATCGTCATCGACACGATCACGACGGTGGAGATGAAGTACGGCGCGTACGTGACGAGCTGGACCGTGCGGGTGAAGAACCGCAGTCGGACCTCGTTGAGCAGGATCGCGAGGATGATCGGCAGCGGGAAGCTCGCGATGAGGGTGTAGACCGCGAGGATGAACGTGTTGCCGATGAGCTTGGGGAACACCGGGTTGCGGAAGAGTGCGGTGAAGTTGTCGAATCCCACCCAGGGACTCCCCCACACGCCGTCGATGGGGTTGTAGTTCTTGAACGCGATGACCGCGTTGGCCATCGGCACGTATCGGAACACGATGAACCAGATGACGGGCAGGAGCAGCAGCAGGTACAGCTGCCAGTAGCGGCGCAGGCTGCGGACGAATCGCGAACGTGCGTCGGTGCGTCGAGGACTCGGCGGCGAGATCTCGACCGGTGGTGCGTGCTCAGCACTGAGCTTCATGATCGCCCTCCCAGGGCAGGATTACTTTACGTCGTAATAAAATCACGCCGAGCCGAAAAAGTAAACGCTCGATTTCCGGTCGGCGATTTCGAGGGATCGCTTGCACGTCCATCTCAAACGTGATTTATTGACGTTGTCAAGTAACTACCGGAGGGTCTCATCCCATGACTTCCCGTGCAGACACCGTCGTCGCACTCCGCGCCGCTGGTGCCGCCTTCATCGTCCACATCTCCGACCCGATCCCCCGTGTGCTGCACTGGGGCGCGGACCTCGGAGACCTCGATCCCGCAGCCGTCTCGGCGCTCGCCCTCACGGCCGGGCCCGCCCAGCTGAACAACTCCCCCGACATCCCGCGTGCCTTCTCCGCACTGCCCACCGAGCACGAGGGCTGGTCGGGAACCGCAGCTCTCTCCGGTCACGCGAGCGGACGCGCCACGACCCCCCGACCTCGACTCGTGGGACACGATGTCGAGATCCCGTCCGACGGCGTCGGCGGGCGCATCGTCCTCCGGTTCGACGACACGATCAGCGGCATCCGCACCGAACTCGCATATCACCTCGACCCGCACGGAGTTCTCGCGGTCGACACGTCCCTCGCACGCGACTCCGCCCTCAGTCCGCGCATCGGTCGGACCCCCTACACGGTGGGCGCCGTGCTGTCGCTGCTTCCGCTCCCCGAGCGCGCGACCGAGATCCTCGACTTCACCGGGAAGTGGTGCCGTGAGCGCTCCCCGCAGCGTTCGCCCTTCGGCTTCGGCACCCACCGTCGCGCCGCGCACCGCGGCAAGCCGGGACACGACTCGCCCTTCCTGCTCGCGGCCGGAACCGCCGGATTCGGCTTCCGGCACGGAGAGATCTGGGCCGTGCACCTCGCGTGGAGCGGTGAACAGCAGTACCTCGCCGAGCGCCTTCCCGAGGGCGCTGGCGTGTTCAGTTCGGTCATCGGAGCCGGCGAGGAGCTCCACCCGGGCGAGATCATCCTCGAAGACGGCGACCGCTACGACGCACCGACCGCGCTGTTCCTCTGGTCCGACAGCGGACTCGACGCCATCAGCGACCGACTCCACGGGCGCCTGCGCGCGCGTCCGACGCATCCGCGCTCGCCGCGACCCCTGGTGCTCAACACCTGGGAGGCGGTCTACTTCGACCACGACCTCGAGCGCCTCACCGCGCTGATCGAGCGTGCGGCGGAGGTGGGGGTCGAGCGCATCGTGCTCGACGACGGCTGGTTCCGCGGACGCCGCGAAGCGGATGCCGGCCTGGGCGACTGGTTCGTCGACGATGAGGTGTGGCCGGACGGACTCGGGCCCCTCGTCGATGTCGTGCGTGCTCAGGGGATGCAGTTCGGTCTCTGGTTCGAGCCCGAGATGATCAATCTCGACTCCGATCTCGCGCGCGCCCACCCGGACTGGGTACTGGGTCCGGCCGAGGGCCTCGGCCCGGAATCCCGGTCGCAGCACGTTCTCGACATCGCGCGCCCCGAGGCGTACGACTACCTTCTCGCGCGTCTCGACGCTCTCGTGCGCGAGCACTCGATCGACTACCTGAAATGGGATCACAACCGCGATCTTCTCGAAGCGGTCAGTCGCGGCGGCGATGGGGACAGGCCCAGCGTCCACCGGCAGACCGCCGCGCTCTACCGCCTGCTCGACGAGCTGCGCTCGCGGCACCCGGGGCTCGAGATCGAGACATGCTCGGGCGGCGGCGGACGCATCGACCTCGGGATCCTCGACCGCACCGATCGTGTCTGGGCCTCGGACTGCAACGATCCGGTCGAACGCGTCCAGATCGAGCGGTGGACGCGCAGCCTCGTGCCTCCCGAACTCATCGGCTCCCACCTCGGCTCCGCGCGATCGCACACCACGGCCCGCACCACCGATCTGTCGTTCCGTCTGGCGACGTCGCTGACCGCGCACGCCGGCATCGAGCAGGACCTCACCGTCGTCGACGACGGCGAGCTGGCGGCGATCGCCCGCTGGACCGCGATGTACCGCGAATTCCGCGAGCTGCTGCACAGCGGTCGCGTCGTCAACGCGGACCTCGCGGATCCCGCGACATCACTCTCGGGAATCGTGGCCCGAGACGCATCCGAAGCGCTGTTCACCTGGAGCCGGTTCACGACATCGGCATCGGGTCAGTCCGGTCGGGTGCGTTTTCCCGGACTGGATGCCGCTGCGCCGTACACCGTCCGGATCCGCGAAGATCTCGGCGCGTCGAGCAGACACGGTGGAGACCCCGAGTGGGTGACGGCCGCCGTCGCCGTCCCGGTCGAGATGCCGGGGTCCGTCCTCGTCACCGCCGGCGTCCCCCTGCCGACGCTCAATCCGCAGCAGGCGATGCTCATCGAGATCAGGCGCGCAGACGGCTGACGGTCACACCTCCTTCCCATCCCCCGACAGAGCAGTCGAACGAGAGGAAAGCAATGAACGCACACCGACAGAGAAGGAGAGCGGCCTCGTTGACCGCGGCACTCGCCGCGACAGCGATCGTCCTCGCTCTGGCACCTGGCGCGAGCTGGGCCACCGAGGCGACACCGGAACCGACTCCGGCGCCGGAGACGACGCCGACGACGGCTCCCGCGCCGACGGACGACCCGGCACCGACCGAAGAGCCGGCACCGACTGAAGAGCCGGCACCGGAACCTGCTCCCTCGAGCACCCCGGAGCAGGAGCCACCGGCGGATGCGACGCGCACGCCTGCGGACGAGACCGAAGACGGCATCTCGAACCGATCGACCGCCCCCTACATGGGCTGGAGCAGCTACAGCATGCAGGTGTACGAAGGAGGCCAGTGGATCACCGCCGATCAGATCATGGCTCAGTCGGATGCCATGCATGACAAGCTCCAGGATTACGGCTACGACTACATCAACATCGACGCCGGCTGGAACGGAGGCCAGGACGAGTACGGACGCCCCATTCCCAGCACGACGCTGTTCCCCGACGGGCTCGACGCGGTGATCGACCACGTGCACGACAACGGCCAGAAGGTGGGTCTGTATCTGATTCCCGGGATGAGCCTCGAGACGGCGCAGAAGGCGCTCCCGATCTACGGCGCTCCCGGCTGCACGACCGAGAATCTGCTCAAGCAGCCTCTCCAGCAGGGCGACTACTGGGGCTTCGGGTACCGACTCGACTTCGACAACCCCTGCACCGAGAAGTACATCGACTCGATCGCCGATCTGCTCGGCGAATGGGGAGTCGACTTCATCAAGTTCGACAGCGTCACCCCCGGCTCCGGAATCAGCGACCTGTCGATGGACGCCCGCGAGGAGGTCGCCGCCTGGTCTCGGGCGCTCGACCGCAACGACATCTGGTTCGAGCTCTCCTGGGCCGTCGACATCGACTACGCGGACTACTGGAAGCAGTATGCAGACGGCTGGCGCATCGACTGGGACGTCGAATGCTACTGCGGCGATGAGGCCCTGACCACCTGGGAGAACGTCGCTCGCCTGTTCCCGAGGCTCTCGGACTGGTGGCGCCACGCCGGGCCCGCAGGCTGGAACGACCTCGACTCCCTCAACGTGGGCAACGGGAAGATGGACGGCCTCACGCGCGACGAACGCCGCACCGCGACGACGCTCTGGGCGACCTCCGCGGCGCCGATGTACCTGGGCAACGATCTGACGAACCTCGACGAGTACGGGCTCGAGCTGATCACCAACCGCGAGGTCATCGCCGTGAACCAGGCAGGCGTGCCCGCTCGCCCCGTCTCGACGGCCACGAAGCAGCAGGTCTGGTACGCACTGAACCCGGATGGCACCTACACCGTGGCGCTGTACAACCTGGGCCGTGCAGACGCCGACATCACGGTCGACTGGTCCGACATCGGACTCGACGGCTCCGCGAAGGTCCGCGATCTCTGGGCCGGCAAGAACCTGGGATCGGAAGCGGAGGGCTTCACCGCCGAGAGCGTGCCGATCCACGGCGTGCGCCTTCTGAAGGTGACGCCCGCGAAGCAGGCGGCACTCACCGTCAACGACGACTCGCTGCGGGTCGGCTACGACGGGGCGTGGGTGCGCAACGACGGCAACGAGGTGCCTGCGACATCGCAGCCCTTCACCGTCGCGGTGTCCGACACCCCGGGTGGAGGCACGCCCGAACCGCCCGCCACCGGGCTGACAGTGACCCTGAACGACGACGATTCACGCATCGGCTACAGCGGGTCCTGGGGCGACAGCAACAACCGCGGGCTGGGCGACCACGGCGACGACGTCCACTACGTCGAGACGAACGGAGCGGCCTTCGAGTACACGTTCCAGGGAACCGGGATCCAGTACGTCACCGAGAAGCACGAATCGCAGGGCGAGGTCGAGGTCTACCTCGACGGACAGCTGGTCGAGACCGTCGACACCTCGCTGCCCGCGGCCGACGGGCGCCTCTCCCAGCAGGTGGTCTACGCCGTCGCCGATCTCGCGAGCGGAAGTCACACCCTGCGGGTGGTCAAGAAGTCCGGATCCTTCATGCTGCTCGACAAGCTCGTCGTCACTCTCGACAGCCAGCTGAGCACGACCTCGGGTGCGTTCAACAAGGCCGCTCCCGCCGACGTGACGGTCGATGTGCTGCGCGACCCGAGCGAGCTCTCCTCGATCAGCCTCGGCGGTGAGCCGCTCGAGCGCGACGCCGACTACACGCTGTCCGGATCGACGGTCACACTGAAGTCGTCGTACCTCGCCGCACTCCCGGTGGGGGACGCGACGCTGGACTTCGCGTTCACCGGAGACCATCTCGACGATGTCCACGCCACCACGGCCGACGGCGACTCCGTGTCGTTCACGTTCCGCGGGACCGGCGTCGCGTGGCTCGGCCCGAAGGCACCCGACCAGGGAGCCGTCGATGTGTACATCGACGGCAAGAAGGTGAAGAGCGTCGACACCCACGCCGAGTCGCGCGTCTCGAATCAGACACTGTTCGAGGCGACCGGGCTGAAGGACGGCGAGCACACGATCAAGGTCGTGAAGACGTCGGGAGACGTGCTCCGCACGGACGTGTTCCGATACACGGTCAAGAAGGTCGGCTGATCCCCGTCGGGGCGGGCCCCGTGCCCGCCCCGATGCACCGCCGACGAACCCTATCGCGGATGTCCGCCCCCGGGTGCACACTCTGCAGATGGAGATCACACTCGCACAGCCGGCGGGACTCGTCGTGAGCCCCGCCTTCAGTCATGTCGCCGTCGTCCCGCCCGGGGCCACGACGATCCACGTCGGCGGCCAGAACGGCGTCGATGAGACGGGCGCGCTCGTCTCGACGGATGCCGCCGAGCAGTCGCTCCGCGCGGTCGAGAACGCTCGGATCGCGCTCGAGTCGGCGGGCGCAGGCCTCGAAGATGTCATCAGCTGGACGATCTACATCCACCAGGATGCCGATCTTCGTGCCGCCTACGGTGCCGTCGCAGCGACGCTCGCCCGTGATGGCGCCCCTCCGCTGGTGACCGCAGCCCTCGTGGCCGGGCTCGGCGTCCCGGGCGCAGTGATCGAGGTGAGCGCGATCGCCGCCGTCATCCGTGAATGACCGCGGCGCGCCGACTCAGATCCTTCCGCGCACCGGGGTCCGCTCGGCCGAGTCACCGCCCTCGGGCATGGCCATCTCCGCGCGGACGCCGAGCAGTCTGACCTCCCGGTCGTGATCGAGCGTGGCACCGAGCGCAAGTGCCGCCTCGATGACCGTCGCGCGCCGGGTGGTCGGCTCCGGCAACTTGCGGCCGAAGGTCTTGGTCTCGAACGGCGCATAGCGCACCTTCAGATGCACGCGGACGACCGGGCGCCCCTCGGCGGCGCAGTCGTCGAAGGCCTGCCCCGCCAGTTCGGTCAGCGCCGCCTGAACCTCTGCAGTCGTCGTGAGGTTCTGCTGGTACGTCATCTCGCGACTGTGGCTACGGGCCACCCATGGGGTGCTGTCGACCACGGTCGGACCGAGACCCGAGCCCAGCCCGTGGTACCAGACGCCCATCCGCGGTCCGAACTCCGCGATGAGCTCTGCCTCGTCCGCGTCAGCGAGTTCCCGGACCGTCGTGATGCCGCGGGTGGCGAGCCGCTTCTGAACCTTCGGGCCGACTCCCCACAGGCCCCGAGTAGGCCGGTCTCCCATCACGTCGAACCAGTTCTCGGCGGTGAGCCGGAAGACACCCCGGGGCTTGCCGAACTCCGTGGCGATCTTGGCCCGCACCTTGTTGTCGCCGATGCCGACCGAGCAGTGCAGTGCCGTCGACTCGAGCACCGCGTTCTGCGCGCTGCGCGCCGTCTGCTCGGGGTCGTCCGTGGTCACGCCGAGAAAGCACTCGTCCCAGCCGATGGCCTCGAGCACCACCCCGGGCAGCGCACGCAGTGTCGACATCACCTCGGTCGAGGCCGACTCATACGCGTCGTGGTCCACCGGCAGGAAGACCGCGTTCTCAGGCGCCTTACCTGCCGCGATCTTCAGCGGCATGCCGGATCCGATGCCGAACTTCCGCGCCTCGTACGACGCCGTCGACACGACGGCGCGCTCCGTCGGGTCGCCCCGGCCGCCGACGATCACGGGGAGCCCTGCGAGCTCCGGTCGGCGCAGCACCTCGACCGCAGCGATGAACTGATCCATGTCGACGTGCAGCACCCAGTCGGTCATGCACCGAGTGTGGCCCGTGCCGAGCGAGTTGTCACCCCTCGGAGACGATCAGCGCATCACCGAGATCAGCCGATCGAGACGGCGATCGCGGTCGCGATCAGGGCGAGGAGCGGCAGCGTGCCCTGCATCACCGCGGCACGCGCCTTCGTGCGATCGGAGAGGATCAGCACCAGTGCGGCGGCGAGCATCATCCCCGTTCCGGCGAACACGAGAGTCAGTCCCACCGTTGTGAAGCCGATGATCACGAAGCCGACGCCGAGCAGCGCGGTCAGCGCGAGGAACAGGTTGTAGAAGCCCTGGTTGAAGGCGAGCGCCTTCGTCGTGAGGGCGTCCGCCTCGCTCGCGACGCCGAAGATCTTCCTCGTCTCGGGCTCTGTCCATCTCAGCGACTCGAGCGCGAAGATGAAGACGTGGAAGGCGGCAGCGGCCGCGGCGAGGACGAGTCCGACGATGAGCATGACTCGATCGTATCGATGTCCGCTCGCGCTAGATCAGGAAGATCGGCAGAAGCCCGGGGTTGTGGGCGTGCACGAGCACTCCGAACACCACCGCATCGAACAGCAGGTGCACCGTGACGACATAGGCCAGCGAGTGCGTCCGAATGAAGATGAACCCCTGCAGCAGCGCGAACGGGATGGTCAGCAGCGGTCCCCACTCGCGATAGCCCAGCTCCCACAGGAATGAGACGAACACGATCATCTGCAGCACGTTGGCGAGGGCGTCGGGGAAATGCCTGCGCAGCAGGGCGAAGACGGTGCAGATGAAGAACAGCTCGTCCCAGATGCCGACCGCTCCGACGCCGACGAACAGCCGGGCGATGAGGTCGGGCGAGTCCACGACCGGCCAGTTCTGATAGACGCCGCTGGTGATGAAGTAGAACGGCAGGATCAGCCAGCCGAGCACCAGGACGGCGACGAGCCAGCCCCACTGCAGGAGCCCCCACCGGCGGTGCGCCCGCCAGGGGAAGCCGATCGCCCGGTCGCGGAACACGAAGCGGGAGACGACGTACGGAACCGCCACCGCGCCGCCGAGGGCGAGCGTGAACCGCAGCATCGCGAGGTTGTCGAGCTCTGCCGCGAGCGGGATCACGCTGACGATGAGCATGCCGAGGGCGATCAGGGACAGGTCCCTGGTGAGTGAGGGCTGACGGCTGGTCCCCACGACTCGGGCGCTCTCGCGACGCGTGCCCACGCGCACCGTCTGATCCGCCGTCACCGGCAGACGGCGCTCGACGAGCCACGCGCTCCCGACGCCGAGTGCGAGCAGCGCCCAGCCGAGCCACGGGATCTGCACCACGAAGAACGCCGGCGCCGCAGCGCACACGAGGAGCGCGGAGACGACCGCCGGCCACGTCGCCGAGATGCGCTGCGCGGTGATCACGCGCGCGACTTCCGCCGATACACGAGATCGCGGATGTCTCGCCCCTTGGCGATCCCCTTGCGTTCGAATGCGGTCATGACGCGTCCATCGAATCGCTCGGCCCAGTCGCCGTCGAAGGCGCGCTCGAACAGAGGCTCCGCGTCGAGCACCTCGCGCATCTGCAGCGCGTAGTCCTCCCAGTCGGTCGCGAGGCGGAGCAGACCGCCGTCACGGAGTGCGCGAGCGGCGGTGTCGGCGAACCCCTCGCGGACGAGACGGCGCTTGGTGTGCTTCTTCTTGTGCCACGGATCAGGGAAGAAGATCCAGACCTCTGCCGCTGCCGCTTCGGGGAGGTACGACGAGAGCACCTCCGGCGCATTCGCCTCGACCACGCGGACGTTGCGAGCGCCTTCGCGGTCGGCGTCGAGCATGGTCCTGGCGAGACCCGCGCGGAAGACCTCGACCGCGAGGAAGTCGTCGTCGGGGCGGGACGATGCGGCGGCGACGATGGCGTGCCCCTGACCGGAGCCGATCTCGACGTACAGGTCCGCATCCCGCCCGTACTCGGAGGCGGGATCGAGACGCGCCTCCGGGTGCACCGAGGTCCAGGCGACATCGCGGGGCACGTCGAGGAGGTAGTGCGGTCCGAGCTCTTCGAACGCGCGCTCCTGAGCATCGGACATCCGGCCGCTGCGGCGCACGAAGGAGACCGGTTCGTCGCGGAAGGTGCGGGGTTCGGGCATGCTTCCAGGGTAGTCGGCGGCGCTGAACGCCACCGACCGCGGGTCAGGAGGCGGGTGCCGTCACGAAGTCGATCAGCTCCTCCACCCGACCGAGGAGCGCCGGCTCGAGGTCGCGGTAGGTGTGCACCTTCGACAGGATGTGCTGCCAGGCTCGACCGGTGTCCGCCTGCGTCTCGTACGGCCACCCGAATGCGCGGCAGATCCCGGTCTTCCAGTCCGTGCCCCGAGGGATCTCCGGCCATCTCGCGATACCGAGAGCCCGAGGGGTGACGCACTGCCAGACATCCACGAACGGGTGGCCGACGATCTTCACATGCCTGCCGTGCGGACCCCGGGCGACGGCGTCGGCGATGCGCGATTCCTTCGACCCGGGCACGAGGTGATCCACGAGGACCCCGTAGCGGCGCGATGCACTGGGAGGCTCTGCGGCGAGCAGCTCGTCGAGCAGGTCGACTCCCTGCAGGAACTCGACGACGACGCCCTCGACCCGCAGGTCCGCTCCCCATACCTTCTCGACCAGCTCGGCGTCGTGCTTGCCCTCGACCAGGATCCGGCTGGGAAGCGCGACCCTGGCTCGTTGATCGGCGGCGACGAACGATCCGGATGCCGTGCGTCGGAGGCCCTGCTCCTTCGCGGCCGGGACCGTGAGCCGCACCGGTGATCCGTCGATCAGGAACCCGCCTCCGAGCGGGAAGAGGCGCTTGCGCCCCACCCGGTCCTCGAGTTCGACGTTGCCGCCCTGCACCCGTGTGACCGCTCCGCAGAATCCGTCCTGCGCCACCTCGACGACGAGATCGAGCTCGGCGGGAACCTGCGGCACCGGCTTGGCTGCTCGTTCCCTCCAGCCGGCAGCGAGCACATCGGATCCGTACCTGTCGTCCATGCCATCCAGCGTATGTGTCTCCGCTGAGGGCGAACGGCTATCCCCCCTCGGAAGGTGTCGCGTGTCGGCCTCTGTGCATAGACTCGTGCCATGGGGCTCGGCTGCCGGTCGGAGGGAACACGATGAAGACACGGTGGCTGGCGCTGGCCGCACTGACCGCGGCGGCTGCAGCAGCCGCGTTCTCCGCATCTGCTGCCTCCGCGACCGACCCCGTGACGCTCGACTCGGGATACGTGACGGACGACGCCGACGTCCTCAGCCCGAGCCAAGAGGACGCCGTCGAGGCTCGACTCCAGACGCTCAGCGACAATTCCTCGTCCGATCTCTTCGTCGTCCTCGTCGATGACTTCACCTCGCCGACCGACAACGTCGCCTGGGCCGATACCGTCGCAGAGAACAACAACCTCGGCTCCGAGCAGTACCTGCTCGCGATCGCGGTAGAGGGACGCAGCTACTACATCTCGGCAGCACCCGACGGCCCGCTCAGTGACAGCGAGCTCGACGACGTGGAAGACAAGATCCAGGGTCTGGCCGCACAAGAGGACTGGGAGGGCATGATCGTCCTCGCCGCCGACGAGATCGAGGGCGACGGCGGTGCGGGCGCTCTACGGGCCACACTGATCGTGGTCGCCGTCATCGCGGTCGGCCTGATCATCTGGCTGATCATCGCCCTCATTCGCCGCGCGCGTCGCAATGCCGCGATCCGCAGGCGTGGCGCCATGCCCGAGACGCCCGATCCGAACGATCCGTTCTCCACGCTGACCGACGAGCAGGTGGAGACGCAGGCGGGGGCCGCACTCGTGCAGGCGGACGATGCGATCACCTCGAGCCGCGAGGAGCTCGGCTTCGCCGTCGCCCAGTTCGGCGACGCGGCGACCGCCGAGTTCAGCGGAGCAGTCGAGACCGCGAAGTCGAAGATGTCCGAGGCCTTCGATCTGAAGCAGAAGCTCGACGACGAGATCGAGGACACCGTCCACGATCGCCGCGCCTGGCACATCCGCATCATCCGGCTGTGCGACGAGATCGACGACGTCCTCGACGAGAACACCGACGCGTTCGACGCGCTCCGCAAGCTCGAGCAGAACGCACCACAGGAACTCGACAGAGTCCGCGGCGAGCGAGCCGCTCTCGTCCCGCTTCTGACTTCCGCGGCTCCCGCTCTGGCCGCGCTGTCCGCCACCTACGACGCATCGGCACTGAGCACGGTGTCCGACAACCCGGCACAGGCTCAGGAGCGGGCAGCCCTGGCCGACCGCTCGATCGAGGCCGCGCAGCAGGCGATAGCGGCCGGTCGCTCCGGCGAGGCGGCGTTCGCCATCCGCACGGCCGAGCAGTCGGTGGCGCAGGCGACACAGCTGGTCGAGGCCATCACCGCGCTGGGCACCGAACTCTCCCGTATCGAATCGCAGGCGCAGGCTCTCGTCGCCGAGCTGCAGGCCGACATCGCCGCGGCACAGCAGCTGCCTGACGCCGGAGGCACGCTCGCCGCGGTCGCGGCCGCAACCTCGCAGCAGCTGCAGCGTGCGCAGGCCGACCTCTCCGGAGCATCGCGCAGTCCGCAGCGCGTGCTCGAAGCGCTCAGCGCGGCGAACACGCAGATCGACGCCGCGATCGCGGAGGGCACCCAGGCCGTGGAACGGGCGCGACGCGTGCAGCAGCTTCTCGAGCAGACCCTGACGCAGGCGGGCTCCGAGATCCGAGCAGCGCGCGAGTACATCGAGACGCGGCGGGGAACCGTCGGCTCCACGGCTCGCACCCGCCTCTCCCAGGCCGACGCGACCCTTACTCAGGCCGTGAGTCTGCGGTCGTCGGATCCCGAGACCGCGCTCGCAGAAGCAGGACGCGCGCTCGAACTCGCCCGGCAGGCCACCTCGTCCGCCCAGGCGGATGTCGCGGCCATGAGCCCGAGCCGCTATGAGAGCGGATGGGGCGGCGCCGGCGGCAGCATCTTCGGCGGCGGATCAGGCTCCGGCGGTTCCGGCCTGGGCGGCGACATCCTGGGCGGCATCATCGGCGGTCTGCTCTCGGGCGGCGGAGGCGGAGGCGGCGGCTCCTCGCGCAGCAGCAGCTGGCGTTCCAGCGGTGGCGGCGGGTTCCGCAGCTCCGGTTTCGGCGGAGGCGGCGGCAGCCGCTCCAGCGGCCGCAGCGGCCGTTCGGGAGGGCGACGCTTCTGAACCGCACACCTATCGACCCCAGACATCGAGTCCGACCCTCTGAAAGGAACCACGCATGACCAAGCAGTCCATCTTCGGACGTATCTCGACCCTCGTCCGCGCGAACATCAACTCGCTCCTGGACTCTGCGGAAGACCCGCAGAAGATGATCGACCAGCTCGTTCGCGACTACACGAACAGCATCGCCGACGCGGAGTCGGCCATCGCCGAGACCATCGGCAACCTGCGTCTGCTGGAGCGCGACCACGAAGAAGACGTCCAGGCCGCCACCGAGTGGGGCAACAAGGCTCTCGCCGCCAGCCGCAAGGCCGACGAGATGCGCTCCACCGGCGACGCCGCCGATGCCGACAAGTTCGACAACCTCGCGAAGATCGCTCTGCAGCGCCAGATCAGCGCCGAGCGCGAGGCGACCGGGGCCGAGCCGCAGATCGCCGCTCAGACCGAGATCGTCGACAAGCTGAAGTCCGGCCTCAACGGCATGAAGGACAAGCTCGGCGAGCTGAAGAACAAGCGCAGCGAGCTGCTCGCCCGCGCCAAGGTCGCCGAGGCTCAGACGAAGGTGCAGGATGCGGTCTCCTCGATCAACGTCCTCGACCCCACCAGCGAGCTGGGACGTTTCGAAGACAAGGTCCGCCGTCAGGAGGCCCTCGCCCAGGGCAAGATCGAGCTCGCGGCATCCAGCCTCGACGCTCAGTTCGAGAGCCTCGAAGACCTCGGTGAGCTCACCGAGGTCGAGGCTCGTCTCGCCGAGCTGAAGGCGGGCGGCTCCGCCCCTCGCCAGGCCATCGAAGGCTCCTGACACACCTGCGGGTGCCTCGGATCCTCGCGTCCGAGGCACCCGCTCCTCTTTCTCAGCTGGAGGCACCCATGGTGCGTTTCCTCGTCGTCCCGCAGTGGCAGGGCTCCCCCGCCGCTCGCGCGATGCTGCTCGTCGACGGCGCCTCGGCGATCGCTGGCGACCTTCCGCGTGCCGCGACCACGGTGCTCGATGTGCCGGTCGAAGCCGGTGAATCCCTCGGCACCGGCGTCCGCCGACTCAGCGCTCTCCTTCGCACCCGAGAGCTCGTCGAAACCGGCATGACCGCCGACACCGTGATCATCGGCGGCGACTGCAGCGTGACCGTCGCCGCCCTGGCGGCTCTTCCCGGCGGAACCGACGACCTGGCCGTCGTGTGGTGCGATGCCCACGCCGACCTGCACACGCCGGACACCTCACCCTCCGGAGCGTTCTCCGGCATGGCGCTCCGCGCGGTACTCGGCGACGGAGAGCCTCAACTCGCGCTCTCGCCCGGGATCCCCCGCGATCGGGTGGTCACGGTGGGCATGCGCAATCTCGACGACGACGAGGTCACCGCCCTCGACGGCCTCGCCCAGCTCTCCGTCGACGATCTGGAATCGCCCGACGCTCTCGCCGACGCGGTCGAAGCGACCGGCGCGCGCCGCGTATGGGTGCACATCGACGTCGATGTGCTCGACCCTGCGGAGATCGCCGGTGTCTCCTCCCCCGCACCGTTCGGACTCTCGCCCGCGAGTCTGAGCACCGCGATCCGCGCACTGCGGTCCCGTGTGCCGCTGGCGGGCGCCACCATCGCGGGGTTCGCCCCTCGCTCACCCGTTGACGCGGTCGAGGACCTCGGCGCGCTGCTCCGTCTCGTCGGAGCCGTCGCATGACGTCCGACTGGCGGCCGGCCGCCGACCGCGCTGTGGCTCGCGGTCGGAGACTCGACCGCCGGATCCCCGCGTTCCTCCTGCGTTCGCCGATCAGCCGGATCGGCTACTGGTGGGGCACGTCCGTGGGCTGGATCTGGGGGTCCCTGTGGAGCACGGGTCCCGTCGAACGCCGATCGGGCCTGTGGGTGTTCCAGGGGATGCCGAACTGGACGTTCAACCGCGGCGGAGTGTGCGTCGGCGGCTGCTTCCTGACGGGTGACGCCCGTCCGAGCGACGCCGTGCTGCGCCACGAGGCGGTGCACAAGGCGCAGTGGCTGCGCTACGGCATCCTGCTTCCGGTGCTCTACCTGTTCGCGGGCAGGGATCCGCTGCGTAACCGCTTCGAGATCGAGGCAGGCCTGGAAGACGGCAACTACGTGCGCCGCAGCAGGTCGCGGCCGTAGAGCGCGGAGGCGCTCAGCGGTCGACGGGCAGCAGCCCGAAGCGCTCCGGAGCGTGGATCTGAGCAGGCTGGATCTCGAGGGCGCCCGTCAGGTGCTCGACGATGTCAGCCGTGCCGAGGAAGCCTCCGAGAAGGGTGACGTGGGTGTCGAGTTCGTCGTCGCAGAGCATCTCGTCTGCCCATGCGCAGGTCGCTCGGGCGAGAGCCTCGCCGGGTGCGCACGCTCGCCCGCTTCCCGGTGCGCCCGATCGCTGGGATCGAGCGAGCCACGTGACCGTCATGCGTCCAGGGGCTTCGATCACGCCGATGTCGGACGCGTCGGCGACCTCGATGAAGATCCGACCCGACGCGCACAGCGGCAGAGTGGCGAGGAAGACCTCGAGCTCGGTGAGCGAGTGCTCGTCGGCCGTCACCAGGTGGTGAGCACGGCGACGTGCGGCGCGGCGCTCGGCACGCGTGCTGCGGGTCTCGAGGAAGGTCTCCATGATGCATCCATCATACAGCACATGAAGGGTTGCCTAACCTTGCTCGGGGACTTCTTCCACCAGTGCGCGTCGCAGAGACTCGAGTTCCTGGTCCGTCATCCCGTTCGCGCGCAGATAGCCGGCGGCCGAACCCCAACGTTCGTCGACCTGCTCGAGCAGCGCCCGCATCACCGGTGCCGGCGACTGCGTCGCCAGAGCGACGGCGTGCACCGCCTGCGGATGCTGCGACCTCAGGTACGCGGCGATGCGCTGCGACCGCTCGGCGGGCAGCAGCGACTCCGTGAGCGCGTAGTCCGCGACGATCGCCTCACGGTCGGCGCCCACTGCGGCGAGCGCGAGCGCGACGGTCACCCCGGTGCGGTCCTTGCCGACCGTGCAGTGGACGAGAGTCGGCTCCCCCTCGGCGATGATGCGGATCGCGGCGACGAGCCGATCTCCGCTCTCCTCGAGCAGGTGCAGGTAGAGATCCTCCAGGCTCGTGTCCGTCTCGAAGAACGACCGCACGGATCCGAGGAACAGCGGAAGGTGAGTGGTGTCGGGACCCTCGATCTCAGTCGGCTCTGCGGCGACCTCTTCGCCGTCGCGGAGATCGACGATGTGAGCGACGCGGCGACGGACCTCGTTCACCCCGGCAGTGGTCGCCGCCGAGAGCTGGCCGGATCGCAACAGCACGCCCGAACGGATCCGACCACCGTCTGCGAGCATCCCCCCGACGTCGCGGAAGTTGTTGACCCCGTCGACCTCGAGAACGCTCATGCCTGCGCCTGAGCCTGCGGCGAGCGCGGCGGAACCGGGTATCTTCCGGCGATCACGACTCGGTTGAAGGCGTTGATCGAGATGCAGGCCCAGCTCAGTGCCGCGTACTCCTTCTCGGTGAACACTCCACCGACCCGGTCGTACACGTTGTCGGAGATGCCCTCCTCGGAGATGAAGGTGAAAGCCTCGGCGAGCTCGAGCGCGGCTTCCTCGCGGTCACTGAAGACATTGCTCTCGCGCCACGTCGCGATCTGCATGAGCGTGTCGGTGTCGATGCCCGCCTTGAGCGCGCGATCCACATGCAGACGCGTGCAGTAGCTGCACCCGTTGAGCTGCGACGAGTGGATCATCACGATCTCCTTGAGCCGATCGTCGATCCCGTTGGCTGCGCAGATGTCTCCCACAGTGCGGGCGAAGGCGTCGAGCGCCTGGTAGGCCGCCGGCTCGGTCTTTGAGAGGTGCACTCGCGTCTCGCTCATGGCTCAATGATATTCCGTTGTGCACTCAAGCTGGCGAGCCGCTCACAGGAAGCGAGAATGCAGAGCGCGAAATGACAGCGCCGATTTGATACCTTTTCGCCAAGGGTGAGCCGGGTTACGGCAAACATAATGCTCCCGCATTTCCCCACCACCCTCGAAGCAGAGCAGAATATGCAGGTGGCGATCGACACCAGCGAGTTCAGCTATCTTCCCGCACAGGCGCAGACGATGGGGGTCTCCGAACCGTCCGTTCGACGCGTGACGCTGCCCCTGCCGGACGGCCGCCAGGTGAGCGCGCTGCGATTCGGCGACGAGGCACCTCGAGTGACACTGCTGCACGGCGCCGGTCTCAATGCGCACACGTGGGACACGACGGTGCTCGCGCTCCAGCAGCCGGTGCTGGCGATCGACCTCGCCGGTCACGGCGACTCGTCGTGGCGCGACGACCTCGATTACACCCCTCGCACTCTCGCCCTCGACGTCGCCGCGGCGCTCGACGCCTGGACGGACGCCCCGCAGCTGGTCGTGGGTCACTCGCTCGGCGGCCTCACCGGCGCAGCTCTTGCCGCTGCCCGTCCCGACCTCGTGTCGGGGCTGATCGTGGTCGACATCACTCCGGGCATCGACACGTCCGCCGGGCCCGCCGCCCTGCGCGAGTTCTACGCCGGCCCCACGGATTTCGAGACGCGCGACGAGCTCGTCGACCGCGCGATCTCGTTCGGGTTCGGAGGCGCCAGGTCTGACACCGAGCGGGGCGTGTTCCTGAACACCCGCGTGCGCGCCGACGGCCGCGTCGAGTGGAAGCACCACTTCGCGCACCTCGCGGCCCAGACGCTCGCTGCGCACGACCGCGGCGACGTCTCGGCGCCGTCCGCACTTCACACCACCGGCTGGCAGGATCTCTCGCAGACGTCGGCACCCCTCACGCTCCTCCGCGCCATCGACGGCTTCGTGACCGCAGCGGATGCGCAGGAGTTCGCCGATCGTCTGCCTCAGGCCCGCGTGGTCGCCGTCCAGGCCACCCACAACGTTCAGGAGACCGCGCCCGGGCAGCTCGCCGCGGTGATCTCGTCCTCGCTCCCGCCGCACGGAATGTGACGTTCCGTTCCACATTCCGCCCTCACCCACCCGACACATCCCTAGGCTCGATCCATCGGCACACAGCAACTGCCGCACCGAGAGGAAACAACCCATGTTCCGACGTACGCGACGACTCGCGCTGATCTCCGCCATCGCGGCGAGCGCCATCGTCCTCACCGCCTGCGCGGGTGCCGCAGAGCCCGAGACCACTGAGCCCGTCGGAGAGCCCGATCCGGACGCGACGCTCCAGGTGGGGCTCGTCCTCGAACCCACCAATCTCGACATCCGTCACACCAGCGGCGCCGCCCTCGAGCAGATCCTCATCGACAACATCTACGAGGGTCTGATCAGCCGGACGCAGGAGAACGAGATCGTGCCCCGCCTCGCCTCGGACTACGAGGTCTCCGACGACGGACTCACTTACACGTTCACCCTCAACGAGGGCATCACGTTCCACAGCGGAACCGCACTCACCTCGGCCGACGTGGTCGCCTCGTACGAGGCCGTCCGCACGGACGCGACGCTGCAGGGCAACGCCGAGTTCGCCTCGGTGGCCTCTATCACCGCCCCGGACCCCGCGACGGTGCAGATCGTGCTCACGGAGCCGAACCAGAACTTCCTGTTCTCGCTCACCGGGCCTGCGGGTCTCGTCTTCCAGACGGGCGACACGACCGACCTCAAGACCGCCGAGAACGGAACCGGCCCCTTCACCCTGACTCGGTGGAACAAGGGCAGCGCCATCACCTTCGCCCGCAACGACGCCTATTGGGGCGAACCGGCGGGAGTCGCCGAGGTCGAGTTCCAGTACATCCCCGACTTCACCGCCGGAGTGAACACCGCTCTCGACGGCGGGGTTCAGGTTCTCACAGCCGTCGACCCGAATCTCGCCCCGCAGCTCGAGGATTCCGGCGACTTCACCCTCACGACCGGCCGCACCACAGACAAGGCCACGCTCGCGTTCAACAACGCCAAGGCGCCTCTCGACGACGTGCGGGTACGCGAGGCACTCCGCCTCGCGATCGATCACGAGGCTCTCGTCGAGGCCGTCGGTGCGGGATCCACCCTGTACGGACCGATCCCCGAGCTGGACCCCGGTTACGAGGACCTCTCCGATGTCGTCTCCTACGATCCGGAGAAGGCGAAGGAGTTGCTTGCAGAAGCCGGCCAGGAGGATCTCGAGCTCACCCTGACGATCCCCAGCTTCTACGGAACGACGGTCCCCAAGGTGCTCATCTCGGACTTCCAGAAGGTCGGCGTCACCCTCGATGTCGACTCCGTCGAGTTCCCGACCTGGTTGGAGGACGTCTACACCAACCACGACTACGACCTCAGCTTCGTGCTGCACGTCGAGCCGCGTGACTTCGGCAACTTCGCGAACCCCGACTACTACTTCGGCTACGACAACGCCGAGGTGCAGGGCCTGTACACCGAGGCGCTGGCCGAGGTCGATCCCGACAAGTCCGCGGACCTGCTCGCCGAAGCCGCGCGCATCGTGTCCGAGGACCACGCGGCGGACTGGCTGTACAACGGTGCGACCATCACGGCCGTGAGCCCGCTCGTGACCGGCTTCCCCGAGGACTCGATCAACTCCCGCATCAACCTGGCCGGGGTGACCGTGGCCACCGAGAAGTGATGACGCGCACGTCGTGATCCGCTACGCGCTCGTTCGAGGAGCCCTGCTCATCGCAGGGCTCCTCGTCTCGAGTGCGGTGATCTTCCTGACACTCAGGGTCTTCCCCGGCGATGTCGCACAGCTGATCGCGGGCACGCAGGCCTCCCCCGACGAGGTGGAGGCCCTTCGCGAATCCCTCGGTCTGAACCGTCCTCTCCCCGCGCAGTACGCGGAGTGGATCGGCGGGATCTTCCGCGGCGATCTCGGCACGTCGCTCCTCTCGGGCGCCTCGGTCGGCGAGGAGCTGCTCGAGAAGGCGCAGGTCACGGTCCCGCTCGGCATCCTCTCCCTGCTCATCGCCGTCCTCATCGCCGTGCCGTTCGGAATCCTGGCCGCGCTGCGTCGTGGCGGTCGCGGAGGCACGGCGCTGAGCGTGGGCGCGCAGGCTCTCGCCGCGGTGCCCGTCGTCTGGGCGGGCATGATGCTCATCGTCGTCTTCTCGGTCTGGCTCGGCTGGCTTCCCCCGCAGGGCTTCCCCCGCACCGGGTGGAGCACGCCCTGGCGAGCGATCGAATCGCTGCTGCTGCCCGCTCTCACGATCGGCATCGTCGAGGGCGCGATGCTCATGAGATTCGTGCGCAGTGCGACCCTGCAGGCTGCGGGACAGGACTTCGTCCGCACCGCCGCCGCCAAGGGACTCACCCGCACGCGCGCCCTCATCTCCCACGGCATACCGGCAGTCGGACTCTCGATCATCACTGTCCTCGGACTGCAGGTCGCGGGCATCATCGTCGGCTCGGTCGTCATCGAGCAGCTGTTCACCCTCCCGGGCATCGGGCGGATGCTCGTGGCCGACGTCGGAACGCGCGACCTCGTCAAGGTGCAGAGCGAGCTGCTCGTGCTCACCGGTTTCGTGCTCGTGGTGGGCTTCCTCGTCGATCTGGTCCATCGTGCGATCGATCCTCGGCAGAGGGAGGCCTGATGTCCGGTTGGCTGTCGAGACTGTGGCGGACCGCGACCGGGCGATTCGGTCTGATCGTCGTCGCCATCGTCGCTCTCACGGCGCTCGTCTCGCTGTTCTGGACGCCGTTCGACCCGCAGGAGTCCGATCTGGCGGCTCGCTGGGGTGTCCCCGGCTGGCCCCATCTGCTCGGCACCGACGACACCGGGCGCGACATCCTCAGTCTGCTCATGGCGGGCTCTCGGACGACGGTGTTCGTGAGCATCGGCGCCGGGCTCGTCGCCACGGTCGTCGGCATCGCCCTGGCCGCGCTCGGCGCGCTCACGGCACGGTGGCTGCGTGAGACGGTGGCCGTGCTCGTCGACATCCTGATCGCCTTCCCCGTGCTGCTCATCGCGATGATGATCTCGTCGGTCTGGGGCGGCTCGCTCTGGGTGGTGATCTGGTCGGTGGGCATCGGCTTCGGCGTCAACATCGCTCGCGTCACCCGACCAGAGCTGCGCCGCGTGCAGCAGAGCGACTTCGTCCTCGCCGCGCGGGCCTCCGGCCTGACGACCGGTCAGAGCCTCGCGCGCCACCTGCTGCCCAACGTCGCGCCCGTGTTCATCGTGCAGCTGTCGTGGTCGATGGCGGTCGCCGTGCTCGCCGAAGCGGGACTGTCGTACCTGGGCTTCGGCGCGTCGGTGGTGGAGCCGAGCTGGGGGCTGCTGCTCGCCGATCTCCAGCGCTACATCGGCGTGCATCCCCTCTCGGTCATCTGGCCGGGCCTCGCGATCACGATCACGGTGCTCGCTCTCAACCTCCTGGGCGACGGCCTGCGCGAGGCCACCGATCCCACGCTGCGCCATCGCGCCGCCGAGATCCACACGCCGGCGGTGATCGCATGAGTCTCGAAGTGACCGACCTCGTCGTCCGCATCGACGGACGGCCGGTGGTCGACGGCGTCTCGTTCGAGGTGCCGGACGGATCGCGCCTGGGCCTGATCGGCGAATCCGGATCCGGCAAGTCCTTGACCGCCCTGGCCGTTCTCGGGCTCCTTCCCGACGGCGCGACCGCGAGCGGCAGCATCCGCTGGAACGGCACTGAGCTGATCGGAATGCCGGATCGCGAGCTCGCACGCCTGCGCGGTGACGAGATCGGGATCGTCTTCCAGGAGCCGCGCACCGCTCTGAACCCGATCCGCACGGTCGGCAGGCAGATCGCCGAGTCGATCCGCATCCACGAGGGCATCGGTCGACGAGAGGCCCGAGAGCGAGCGATCCAGGAGGCGGCTCGCGTGCGCCTGCCCGACCCGGCGTCGATCGTCGATCGGTATCCGCACCAGCTGTCCGGCGGTCAGAGGCAGCGGGTGGCGATCGCGATGGCGCTCGCGTGCCGACCGCGTCTGCTCATCGCCGATGAGCCGACGACCGCTCTCGACGTCACGATCCAAGCCGAGATCCTCGCTCTGCTGTTGAACCTCGTCGAGGAGCAGGGCATGTCACTCGTGTTCATCACCCACGATCTCGCCGTCCTCGCTCAGGTCGCGACCCAGGGCGTGGTCCTCGAAGACGGCCACGTGGTCGAGGCGGCTCGCGTGAGCACGCTCCTCACCGCCCCGACATCGCCGATCACCCAAGGGCTGCTCCGCGACGCGACCGCGACCCTGTGGCGGCCCGAGGGAGGCACGCGATGAGCCTGATCGAGGCGCGGTCTCTGCGGCGTGACTTCGTGATCCCCAAGCGCTCCGCCTTCGAGCCGACGCGCAGGCAGACAGCCTTGGCGCCGACCGACCTCGACATCGTCGAGGGGTCGTCCGTCGGGATCATCGGCGAATCCGGGTCGGGGAAATCGACGCTCGTCAGACTGCTGCTCGGACTCGACCGTCCGACGTCCGGCACCGTCACCGTCGATGGAAGAGTCGTGGATGCCGCGGCATCCGCCCGCTCGCTGCACTGGCTGCGCCGTCAGACCGGGCTCGTGTTCCAGGACCCGTACGCATCGCTGGACCCTCGGATGACCGCCGCCCAGATCATCCGCGAGCCCCTCTGGGCGCTCGGCATCGAGGGAGACGACCGCGCGCGCGTGCGCGACGTGCTCGAGCAGGTCGGCCTCGAACCCGAGATGGGCGACCGCTACCCGCACGAGTTCTCGGGAGGGCAGCGGCAGCGGATCGCGTTGGCCCGCGCCATCGTGCATCGACCCCGCATCCTCGTCGGAGACGAGCCCCTGTCGGCGCTCGACGTGACCGTGCGAGCTCAGATCCTCGAGCTCCTGATCGAGCTGCGACGCAGCGCCGACCTGACGCTCGTCCTGGTGTCGCACGACATCGGCGTGGTACAGAACCTGTGCGACACGGTGGTCGTGATGAAGGACGGCGCCGTCGTCGAGCGAGGACCCACCGCAGACGTGCTGCTGCGCCCGACGCAGGACTACACGAAGGCTCTCCTCGCCGCGATCCCCGTGATCCCCGCTCCCCCGTCGTGAGCAGGGTCGTCAGCGCGCCGAGCTCGTGCTGAAGAACTTCCGCCGACGGCTGGGACGCAGCGCGCGGCGCATGTAGACGGTCCCGAGGTCCCGGCCGAACTTGTGCCCGACCCGGCCCATCCGTCCGGCCTCGACGAAGCCGAGCTTCGCGTGGAGCCGAATCGAGGCGTCGGCCTTCGTGTCGCTGATCACGGCCACCATCTCGCGGATGCCGAGCTGTTCGCAGGCGTCGATGAGCGCCTGCAGCAGCGCAGCTCCGAGCCCCTTGCCGCCGGCTCCCGGGCCGAGGTAGATCGAGTCCTCGACCGTGTACCGGTACGCGTTCTTGCCCGCCCACGGCTGCGCCAGCGCGTACCCGATCACGACCCCCGCCGGCGAGACCGCCACCAGGAAGGGCAGGCCGAGCTTGCTCAGCAGCGCGAACTTCTCACGCCAGTAGGGGATGCTGCTGCGCCGCTCATCGAGAGTGACCACCGAATTGCTGACGAAATGGTTGTAGATCTCGCGCACGTACGGGAGGTCGCCCGAACGTGCGGGGCGGATCGAGTACGAGAACACGTCGGGTTCGGGCTGCGGGCGCAGATGGCGCGGCAGCACACGGCGGCGATCACCGGGCTCGAACTGCATGCGATCAGCTTAGAGGGGGCGCTTCGCCGACGCGCCAGTCGATCGGACTCGCACCGAGCCCGTCGAGCAGCTCGTTCGCTCGCGAGAACGGCCGAGAGCCGAAGAATCCGCGCCGTGCGGAGAGCGGAGACGGGTGCGCCGAGGCGATCACGGGGGTCTCGCCGAGGAGGGGCTGCAGATTCGCGGCGTCCTTGCCCCACAGGATCGCGACGAGCGGCTGGTCCCGCGCGACGAGTGCGCGGATCGCGAGCTCGGTCACCTGCTCCCATCCCCAGCGGCGATGGGAGCCGGCCTCGCCGGGCCGCACGGTCAGCACCCTGTTGAGCAGCAGGACCCCCTGGTCGCTCCACGCGGACAGATCTCCGTGGGGGGCAGGCGGGATGCCGAGATCGCTCGCGAGTTCCCGGTAGATGTTCCCCAGGCTGCGCGGCAGCGGCCGCACGTCATGGTCGACGGCGAACGACAGCCCGATCGGGTGCCCGGGAGTCGGATACGGGTCCTGGCCGGTGATGAGCACCTTGACGTCGGACATCGGGCGTTCGAAGGCGCGCAGCACGTGATCGCCCGCGGGAAGATAACCGCGTCCTGCGGCCTGCTCCTCCCGCAGCCGCTCCCCGAGGGCGGTGATCGTCTGCTGAGCCGGAGCGAGTGCGTCCGCCCATTCGGGGTCCATGAGACCGTCGCCGGCGAGCTCGGCGAGAGTGCGCGCGGTCATCCTCAGTCGATCGGCCGCACGCGCAGCGGTCCGCGGGCGAGAAGATGGTTGGCCGACTGCGCGACGGGTCGCATCGTGACGAGGTCGAGATTCACATGAGCGGGCGCGTCGAGGGCATAGGCGATCACGTCGGCGACGTCCTCGGCACGCAGCGGCGCCTCGACGCCCGAATACACGGCCTCTGCCGCGACCGCGTCTCCGCCCAGACGGTTGAGCGTGAACTCCTCGGTGTGCACCATTCCGGGAGCGATCTCGGACACGCGGATCGGCTCGCCGTTCAACTCGAGACGGAGGGCGTGCACGAGCATGGCCTGCGCGGCCTTGGCGGCGTTGTAGCCTCCGCCGCCCGGGTAGGCCACCTGGGCGGCCGTCGAGGTCACGAACACGGTGTCCGCGTGACCGTCCGCGGCGGCTGCCCGACGAAGCAGAGGCAGGAGCCCCGCCACCAGACGCTGGCTCGAGAGCACGTTCGCGTCGTACATCCACTGCCAGTCGTCGATCGACGCGTTCTCGATGCGATCCGTGCCTCGCGCTCCGCCCGCGACCTGCACGAGAGCGTGCACGGGTCCCGAATCCTCGAGCTCCGAGACCAGCGCTGCGACGGCTTCCGGGTTCGTCAGGTCGCACGCGATCGTCGACGCCCCGGTCTCCGCCGAGAGCGCCTCCAGTCGGGACGCCCGTCGCGCGACTCCCACGACCCCCCAGCCGCGGGCGCGCAGCGCGCGCACCGTCGCCTGTCCGATACCCGAACTCGCACCCGTCACCACTGCACGCCTGTTCACCATTCCTCCACCGTACGATGTTCCGGCCGCGAAAGCCGCTGCGCATCGTCGGGTCGCGTCGACGCGCCGCGTCGGGAGTCGACGCGCGCCGACCGGACCTCGGAGACGAGGACGAGTGCGACCCCGGCTCCGCACAGCGCGAATCCGGCGATCGTGAGGATCGTCAGAGGCTCCCCCAGCAGAATGGTTCCGGCCAGTGACGTCGTCGGCGCGATCAGGAAGAGCAGCGCCTGCAGGGCGGTGATGCCGATGCGCTTCAGCAGCCACCAGTACAGGCCGTATGCGGCGAGCGTCGGAGCGGCCGCGGTCAGCACCACGGCGAGCCAGAACGATCCGGAGGCGGGCGGAACCAGCGTCCCCGTCACCGCCGCGATCACCACGAGCAGCGCCGCCGTCACCGTCACGTGGACGGTCAGCGTCACGAGCACGCCGGTCTGCACCCCGGTCTTCCGCTGCAGCAGGGTGCCGACGATGAGGCACACCATGGCGACGGCCGGCAGCGCATAGGCCGCAGGTGGAGCCTCGGTGGCGCCGAGCTGCGACTGGATGACGAGCAGCACTCCGATCGCGCCCACTCCGAGCCCGACCCATTGAGCTCCGCGCACACGCAGACCGAGGATGGGCCCGACGAGCACAGCCACCACCAGGGGCTGCACCGCGTCGATGAGAGCCACGGTGCCGGTGGCGATGCCTGCGGCGACGGCACCGTAGACCGCGATGCAGTAGCCGAACTGCGCGAAGATCCCTATCGAAGCCTGGATCCGGAGCTCACGTCGGTGCATCCCCGTCGCCGCTCCTGAGACGACGACGAGCACGAGCAGCGCGACGGCCAGGGGCGCGAACCGCCACACGAGGAGCGTCAGGGGCGAGACCTCGACGGTGGCGAACGCCGGGATGATGAACCCCGAGCTCCAGGTCACGACGAATGCGGTCGCGGCGGTCGCCGTCGTCACGACCGGAAGTACACCGATCTGTTTACTCATGATGCCGACTATACAGACTGGTATAGTCGTCCGCATGACCTCGTCCGTTCCCGAACTCGTCCCGCTCACGCCCGGAGGGCGGCGCGTTCTCGACGCCGCATCCCGACTGTTCTACGAGCGAGGCATCCACGCGGTCGGGGTCGACACGATCGCCGAGGCGGCCGGAGTCACGAAGAAGACGCTCTACGACCGCTTCGGGTCGAAGGAGGCGCTGGTCGTCTCCTACCTCCAGCACCGGGATGCGCGGTGGCGCGACCACGTCGCCGGCCAGCTCGCCCGGGTGCCCGATCCCGGCGCCGACCGTGTGCTCGCGGTCTTCGACGCCGCGATCTCCTGGTCCGACGAGAACAGCCCGAAGGGATGCAGCGCGATCAACGCCCGAGCCGAGATCGGCGAGGGCAACGACGACCACCCGGTGTTCCCCGAGGTGTCTCGCCAGAAGGCCTGGCTCCTCGATCTGTTCGAGGAGCTCTGCAGCGAAGCGGGGATCACCGATCCGCAGGCGATGGCACAGGCGATGATGCTGCTGTACGAGGGCGCGATCGTCACGGTCGGGATGACGACGTTCGCCGAGCCGTTCGCGATCGCTCGCACGTGGGCGGCGAGGCTTCTCGGCCGGCCCTGAACCCGCACGCGCACCGGCGCCGGGATCCGGCCGGTGTTCATTACGTCACATTTCCCACCCACTGTTGACAACTTCCGATATTCCGTACTGTCGCATCAACGACATCAGTCGAATCGACCTTCCAACAGTTCCAGGGGGAACACATGTCCGCACCCGAGACCTGGCGTTTCGAGACCAAGCAGATCCACTCCGGCGCGGCTCCCGACCCCGTGACCAAGGCCCGCGCCACTCCGATCTACCAGACCACGTCCTACGTGTTCGACAGCGCGGATCACGCCGCGAACCTGTTCGCCCTGGCGGAGTTCGGCAACATCTACACCCGCATCCAGAACCCGACGCAGGACGTCCTGGAGCAGCGCCTCGCGGCACTCGAGGGGGGCACCGGAGCCCTGGTCCTCGCCAGCGGTCAGGCGGCGTCGACGTTCGCTGTGCTGAACATCGCGCAGGCCGGTGACCACATCGTCTCGTCCAGCTCGATCTACGGCGGCACGTACAACCTGTTCAAGTACACGCTCGCCAAGCTCGGCATCGAGGTCACGTTCGTCGAGAACCAGGACGACCCCGAGGAGTGGCGCCGCGCGCTGCGACCGAACACCAAGCTCTTCTTCGCGGAGACCATCGGCAACCCGCAGATCAACATCCTCGACATCCGCACCGTCGCAGACGTGGCGCACGAGGGCGGCGTCCCGCTGATCGTCGACAACACGATCGCGACTCCGTACCTGATCCGCCCGTTCGAGCACGGCGCCGACATCGTCGTGCACTCGGTCACCAAGTTCCTCGGCGGCCACGGAACCACCATCGGCGGCGCGATCATCGACGGCGGCACCTTCGAGTGGTCGAAGAACGTCGAGCGCTTCCCCGGCCTCACCGAGCCCGACCCGTCGTACCACGGCGCGAGCTACACCGCCGCGGTCGGTGACCCGCTCGCCTACATCATCAAGGCCCGGGTGCAGCTGCTCCGCGACCTCGGCTCGGCCATCGCGCCGCAGAGCGCCTGGAACCTCATCCAGGGCATCGAGACGCTGTCGCTGCGCATCGAGCGTCACGTGCAGAACGCCCAGGAGATCGCCGAGTGGCTCGACAGCCGGGACGACGTGGCATCCGTCAACTACTCTGGCCTGCCCTCTTCCCCCTGGTACGCCAAGGCGAACCAGTACGCACCCAAGGGCGTCGGTGCGGTGCTGTCGTTCGAGCTCAAGGGCGGCGTCGAAGCCGGTCGCGAGTTCGTCAACAGCCTGTCGCTGTTCAGCCACCTCGCGAACATCGGCGACGTGCGCTCTCTCGTCATCCACCCGGCGTCGACCACCCACGCGCAGCTCACGCCCGAGCAGCAGCTCACGGCCGGCGTCACCCCCGGCCTCGTGCGACTGTCGGTGGGCATCGAGAACATCGACGACCTCAAGGCAGACCTCGACGAGGCACTCGCCGCGGCTCGCCGCGTGTCGGAGGCCGCTCGCGCCTGACCGCCATCACGCAGAGCAAGTGCCCCGGGCTTCGGCTCGGGGCACTTCTCGTCCCCGGCTCGTTCGGCCCGTGCACAGGCGGCGCGGACGACAATGAGAACCCACCCGAGGAGCTCACGATCGCCGCCACGACGCATCCGCCGACCCGCCGACGCACGCACGTACCCGCGGGGCGAGCCATCGCCGTCGTCGCACTGGTCGTGCTGGTCATGATCGTGTGCGTCTGGGTCCCGGGCGTGGTGGGAACCGCGGCCGCTGCGCTTCTCCCCTGGTGCGGTCTCGCGCTCGGAGTGCTGGCGGTGGTCGCCCTCCTCCTCGCCCGACGTGTCCTCCTGGTGCTGCTCGTGCCTATCCTCGCGTGGATGCTGGCGATCGCTCCGTCTGCTCCGGGCTTCGCCTCGGGCAGCGCCGACGAGTCGCCCGGCGTGCGGATCGTCAGCCAGAACGTGCGCGCCCACTCCGGTGGCGCGGCGGAATCCGCGACGGACCTCGCTGGCTCCGGCGCCGAGGTCATCGCCCTCACCGAGCTCGACGCCGACAGCCTCGCGGCGGCACGCGACACGCTCGCCGCCGACTACCCGCACTCGTATGCCGTCGGCACGGTCGCCGTGTGGAGCCGCCTGCCGATCGCGGATGCGCAGGCGCTGTCCCTCGGACTCGACTGGAAGCGCGCACTGCGTGTGGTCGTGAATGCGCCGGACGGCGACGTGGCCGTCTACGTCATGCACGCGGCGTCCGTCCGCCCGGGCGTGCAGAGCGAGCGGGACGCGATGCTGTCCGGCATCGCCGATGCCGTCGCCGCCGATTCATCGGGGTCGGTCGTCGTCGTCGGCGACTTCAACGCCGCCTCTGCAGATCCTGCCCTGGGCGCCATCCGATCTCATCTCGACTGGGTCAGGCCGACCGACGGCGCCCTCGGGTTCACGTGGCCCGCCGCACTCCCGCTCGCCAGGATCGATCATGTCTTCACGCGCGGCCTGACCGTGCTCGGTTCGACGACCATGCGGGCAGGCAGCAGCGACCACCTGGCGACGGTCACCACCCTCGCGTTCTGAGCGATCCGACGACGCATCCGTCCGCGGCGCACCGGGCGCGTAACCTGCGGCCGGCGCGTCGCGCGTCAGGCGAGAATGGAAGCATGGACTGGCAGACGACCTCTGAGGACACGGTGCCGTCGGCGCCCGTGACGGAGGCCGACGTGCGCCTGCTTCGCGCACGACCTCCCGCCACCGGCGCCTGGCGCGACGGGGACCCGGCCGGCGGACGGCGTTTCACCTCGTTCGGCGCTTTCCCGACCGAGAGCGGCGCCGAGCTCCCGGGCTTCCGCCTCGCGTTCGAGACCTGGGGCGAGCTGAACGACGACCGGGACAACGCGATCCTCGTCCTGCATGCGCTCACCGGCGACAGTCACGTGCGCGGCGCCGCCGGGGCGGGACACCCGACCGCCGGCTGGTGGGAGGACATCACCGGCCCCGGAGCACCGCTCGACACCGACCGCTGGTTCGTCATCGCACCCAACATGCTCGGCGGCTGCCAGGGATCCACCGGCCCGGCCAGCATCGCTCCCTCCGGATACGAGTGGGCCTCGCGCTTCCCCTACCTGACGATCCGCGACCAGGTCGCCGCGCAGGTACGCCTCGCCGACTCGCTGGGCATCGACACCTGGGCCGCGGTGATCGGCGGCTCCATGGGCGGGATGCACGCGCTCGAATGGGCGGTCTCGCACCCCGAGCGCGTCGCTCGCCTCGCCGTGCTGTCATCGCCTCCGGTCACGACAGCCGATCAGATCGCCCTCAACACGGTGCAGCTCGAGACCATCCGGATGGATCCCCGGTTCCTGGGCGGCGAGTACTACGATCTGGCCGACGGCGACGGCCCGCACCGCGGCCTGGCGCTCGCCCGTCGCATGGCACTGCTCAACTACCGCAGTCCGATCGAGCTCAACCAGCGGTTCCAGCGCTCGTGGCAGTCAGGGGTGTCGCCTCTCGGCCATGGCGGACGTTTCGCGGTCGAGTCGTACCTGGACTTCCACGGCAACAAGTTCACCCGCCGTTTCGACGCGAACAGCTACATCACCCTCGTCGAGGCGATGAACTCGCACGACGTCGGCCGCGACCGCGGCGGGGTCGAAGAGGCGCTGCGCGCCGTGACGGCGACGACGCTCGTCCTCGGCATCGACAGCGACCGCCTCTTCCCCGTCGACGGACAGCACCGCATCTCCCGCAGCATCCCGAACACCCTCGACGGCACCGAAGCCGTGGTGCTGAACAGCGATTTCGGGCATGACGGCTTCCTCATCGAGACCGAGGCGGTCGGCAGCAACCTGCGGCGGCTGCTCGCGAGCTAGATCGGATCGATCGTCCACGGCAGGGATCCGGTGCGCAGCCGCAGGCCCTCCCACTCGAAGTCGGTGCCCTGTGGCGACTGGACCACTCGGGTCGCGAAGTGCTGCGCATCGCCAGCCGACGCGAGAGCGTCCTCGGCCGTGTCGAACCGGCTGAGCTGATGCAGGGTGACCCAGGTCGGCGGGAAGAGCGTCCACTCCCCCGTGGCATGCCTCGACAGAGCTTCGGCAGGGCTCAGCCAGACCGCGTCGACGACCTCGTCGGGCGAGAACCGCAAGTCCCCTCGCGGCGCTCCGGCGAGGAAGAACCACGTCCGGATGCGGATCGGCGCCTCGGCCGGCGGCTGCCAGCGGGACAGCAGCACCGGATCGGCGATCGTCAGGCCGACCTCCTCGCGCGTCTCACGGATCGCCGCTCGACGCGCGTCGTCGCTCTCCTCCGCCCCCGCGCGGCGGTCGGACGGCTCCACCTTGCCGCCTGGGAACACCCACGCACCGGCGAACGAACCGCGATCCGGCCGGCGCATCAGCAGCACAGCGAAGCCGTCGGGTGTCGAGCGCAGCAGCACGGCCGTCCCGGCGACGGGCAGATGGTCCAGATCGGTCACAGCCTCACTCTATGAGGCGCAATGCCGCTCAGGCCTGAACGAGGACGGGCTTGCGCGCCTCTGTGCGATACGACAGCAACGCGATCACGAGGCCCGCGACGGCGAGGGCCGCCCCGGTCCACGACGGCGCGACGAAGCCCCATCCGGCCGCGATCACCATGCCGCCGAGGAACGCGCCGAGGCTGTTGCCGATGTTGAGCGCAGAGTGGTTCATCGCCGCGGCGATCGACTGATTGTCTCCGGCGACATCCATCAACCGCGTCTGGATCGTCGGGCTGAGCACCGAGGACACGAAGCCCACGACGAATACGAGGAGGGCGAGGCTGACGATCCAGAATGCGAGCACGGCGAGGAGTGCGAACACGAGCGCCATCGCTGCGAGTCCGAAGAGCAGCGTGCGTCGCAGGTCGATGTCGGCGAGATGCCCGCCGACGAGGTTGCCGGCGGTCATGCCCAATCCCATCAGCACCAGCACGATCGGCACCGCCCACTCGGGAGAGCCCGCCACCTCGGTCACCAGGGGCGCGATGTAGCTGTAGACCGCGAAGAAGCCGCCGAACCCGATCGCACCGACGCCGAGCGTGAACCAGACCTGCGGGATGCGGAACACGCCGAGCTCCTCGCGCATGGTCCGGCCGGGAGAGCCGGGATGCTCGGGCACGAAGAAGATGATGCAGACGGTCGCGAGGGCGAAGACGAGGGTCACGACCGCGAAGGCTGCCCGCCACCCCCAGAGCTGACCGAGGAAGGTCCCGAACGGCACCCCGACCACGTTCGCCACCGTCAATCCGGTGAGGATGAAGGCGACGCCCTTGGCTCGGTTGCCCGGCCCCATCACGTCAGCCGCGACCAGCGCGCCGATGCCGAAGTAGGCGCCGTGAGGCAGCCCCGCGAGGAATCGCGAGGCACCGACGAGTTCGAAGGTCGGGAGGAAGACCGTGAGCGCGTTGAACAGGGTCAGCGCCAGAGCCAGCCCGATCATGACGCGATGCCGCGGGTAGCGCGCGACGAAGCCGGCGATCGTGGGAGCTCCGACGACGACGCCGAGAGCGTAGAGCGAGATCAGCCAGCCGGCCTGGCTCAGCGCGTCTTCGGGGCTGCTGGCCCACAGCGTGGGCAGCAGCTCGTCAGCGATGTTGGGCAGCAGGCCCATGACGACGAACTCGGTCATGCCGATGCCGAAGCTGCCGATGGCGAGGGAGAGGAGCGCCCACTTCGCCGCACCCCTCGATTCAGTCGAGGGATTCACCCGTCGAGTCTACGGGGTGTCCGAGTCGTCGACCGCCGCTTCGAGCCGCTCGATCTTCGCATCGAGCTCCCCCGCGTACCCGGGTCGGATGTCAGCCTTGAGCACCAGCGAGACCCGCGACCCGAACGGCATCACGGCCTCGGTCGCGCGCTTGACGACGTCCATCACCGAGTCCCAGTCCGGTCCTTCGATCTCGGTGAACATGCTGGTCGTGCGGTGCGGCAGTCCCGACTCGCGCACGACCCGCACGGCGGCGGCGACCGCGTCGTGGACCGACGCGTCTGAGCGCTCCGATCCGTCGGAGGGTGTGCCGCTCGGCGCGACGGAGAAGGCGATCAACATGGGTTCACTCCCGGGTGGTGGACGGATTGCGGGCGGGCACACGGACGACGGCGCGGATGCCGACGGCGAGGAGCACGATGAGGAGGACGTTCCGCGCGGTCAGGATGACGATGGGCTGCAGCTCCGCGCGCAGCAGCGCGTCGTAGCTGAGCGGGTAGACCAGGCACGTGAGGGCACAGAGCGCGAGCACGAGCACGGCGGGCCAGACGGCTCGTGCGCGGTCGAAGACGAACCACAGGATGACCGGAGCGATCAGCCACGTCTGGAACTGCGGTGAGCCCACCTTGTTCATCACGATCAGGGTCGTGACGAGACTCAGCGCGAGAGGAGGCAACAGCCGCGCCGACGATGCGCCCCGCGCAGCCTTGAGTCCCCCGACGACCATCACGACGACCACGAGGACCGCCATCAGCGGTGTGAGCACCGCACTGACCGCGTCCGCACCCTGAGCACTGATCTGGAAGGTCAGGATGTCGAAGCTGTACTCGATGCGAGCGGCACCCGAGATCGCGAGCCAGAGGAACGGGGTCGCCGCGACGGCTTCGATCTGGAGGCCCCGCCCGGTCTGCTCCGTCAGGAATCCGAAGATCTCGGTGTCGGCTCCGAGCAGGAACAGCAGCGAGATGACGACGGCGGACACGGCTGCAGCCGTGAGCAGGACGCGCATCCTGCTCACGAGCGCGACCACGGCGGCGAGCACGAGGGCGGCCGGCCAGATCTTGATCCAGGCGCCGATCGTCAGCAGCGCGGCTGCCGCAGCGGGGCGACGGACCAGCCAGAGCCCGCCGATCACCGCCAGAGGCACGGTGATCGCGTCGATGCGGTACATCGCGATCGGGCCGAGCAGAAGCAGAGCGGCGACCCAGAACCACGCCGCCGCACGCCGCGGACGAGATGATGCGCGGCCGAGAAGCACCGCGAAGGCGATCGCATCGAGCACCGTCACAAGCGCAGCCCACGCGATCAGGTAGGCCTCCGAGGCGCCCACGACGGCGATGAGCGGGGCCGACAGGACCTTGGCGAGCAGCATGGGAACGAGCGCGAGCTGGGGATAGACCCACGACTCGGTGATCCCGACGATCGCTCCTCCCGAGAGCGCGGCGGTCGACCAGGGTTCGTAGACCAGCACCACGTCGCCCATCGGCTGGCTCGGGTACAGCCACCCCGTGACCGCGATCGCGATATGCACGGTCGCGAACGCGCTCCACAGCGCGACGAGACGAACCGTCGTGGTGCGACTCACGCGATGACGTCCGCGATCGCGCGAGGAAGAGCCTCCGCGACATCCAGGGCGACGATCGGATGCCCCTGCGCGCCGCCGATTGCGCCGATGCCCGCAGCGATGCGCCCGGCGTGACCGTGCAGCCAGGCGGCGGCGGCCGCGATCTCCGCAGTCGATGCGTCGACCTCGCCCGCGAGCAGCGCTCCGAGAACACCCCCGAGGACATCACCGGTGCCGGCCGTCGCCAGCCAGCCGGTGCCTGCCTCCACTCGGATGACGCCGCCGTCGGGGTCTGCGATCAGCGTCTGCGCGCCCTTCAGCAGCACGGTCGCGTCGATCTCGCTCGCCACGCGGGCGACCGCGGTCGCCCGATCATCGTCACCGGCGAAGCCGAGCTGAGTCTGCAGCCGCTCGAACTCGCGTCGATGCGGCGTCAGCACGAGCGGCGCGCGGCTCCCGGGCGCGAGATCCAGTGCCCCCGCGTCGACGACCACCGGGACGGAGCCGTCGAGCAGGTCGCGGAGCTCGCGTTCCTCGTCGGAGGTCCTGCTCGCGGCGTTCGTCCCCGATCCGATGACCCAGGCGCCGACGCGTGCGCCGGCGGCCCGCGGGCTGACCACCGTCTCGGGGCGGCGAGCGATCACGGCATCCGCCGCTCGTCCCTCACCGATATACCGGACGAATCCTGCTCCGGCACGCCACGCCGCTTCCACGCCGAGCACGGCTGCGCCGGGGTAGTCGGAAGACCCGGTGCGCAGGCCCACGACCCCGCGGGAGTACTTGTCGTCATCCGCGCCCGGCACGCGCAGGAGGCGGGCGGTGTCGTCGCGGGACCAATCGCGTGCGTCGGGCATGACTCCACGTTAGTGCGACGGCCCTCCTCGCCCCAGCCGCACAGTAGCGTCGAGGGGTGAGCATTCTCTTCTCTCCCCTGAGCATCCGTTCCTCCACTTTCCGCAACCGGCTCTGGGTGTCCCCCATGTGCATGTACAGCGCGGTGGAGGGCGTCGTGCAGGAGTGGCACCACACTCACCTCGCGCAGTTCGCCTCCGGCGGCGCGGGTCTGATCGTCGCCGAGGCGACCGCTGTCGTGCCGGAAGGTCGCATCTCACCGCGAGACGCCGGGCTCTGGAACGACGAGCAGCGCGACGCCTGGGCGCCGATCGTCGAGGCGATCCACTCGCGCGGTGCCGCTGCGGGCATCCAATTGGCGCACGCCGGCCGCAAGGCGTCGACCTGGTGGCCCTGGGCCGACGAGCGCGGATCCGTGCCCGAGACCGACGGCGGATGGACGACCACGGCCCCGTCCGCGATCGCCTTCGAGGGCTTCGCCGCACCGGTCGCACTCGATGCGGCCGGCATCGACGCCGTCGTGGCGGGATTCGCCGCCGCCACTCGACGGGCGCTCGACGCCGGCTTCGACGTGCTCGAGGTCCACGGCGCACACGGATACCTGCTGCACCAGTTCCTCTCTCCTCTGTCGAACCTGCGGGACGACGAGTACGGCGGATCGCTCGAGAACCGGGCTCGGCTGCTCCTCCGGGTGGTCGACGCGATCCGCGAGGTCGCCGGTGACGATGTGCCGGTGTTCGTTCGCATCTCGGCGACCGATCACGCCGAGGGCGGGTTCACGCCCGAGGAGGCGGCGACGGTGAGCACCTGGGCCACCGAGCACGGGGCCGATCTCATCGACGTCTCCAGCGGCGGGCTCGTCGCGCATCAGCAGATCAGCGTGTTCCCCGGATACCAGGTGCCGCTGGCCGAGTCGGTACGCCAGGGCGGACGCATCCCGGTGTCCGCCGTGGGCCTGATCACCGCTGCCGAACAGGCCGAGCAGGTGCTCGCCGACGGGGCCGCCGACGCGATCTTCGCCGGCCGGGAGTGGCTGCGCGACCCGCACTTCGCGCTCCGCGCCGCGCACGAACTCGGCGCGGACATCACCTGGCCGCCGCAGTACGAGCGCGCGCACTGGCGCTGACCACCACCCACGGCGAAGGCCCCGGTCCGCTCGGACCGAGGCCTTCGTCATGTGTGCGGCTCAGTGGCCGCGGATGCGACGGGTCGCGTCCTGCACCTCGCCCACGAGCTCCTCGAGGATGTCCTCCAGGAAGAGCACGGCGGTCGTGCGCCCCTGGGAGTCGCGCACCTTCGCCAGGTGTCGACCCGCTCGGCGCATCACCGCGAGTGCGTCTTCCAGATCCGTGTCCTCCTGGATCGGCACCATGTGGTTGATGCGCTTCGAGGGCAGCGGCTCGACCAGCTTCGCGGCAGAGCCCGGCCCGTCCGACGCCCGCAGGATGTCCTTCAGGTGGACGTACCCGACCGGCGCACCCTCGTCGTCGACGATCACGTAGCGCGAGAATCCGTACCGGGCGACGGCCTTCTCGATGTCGTCGGGCGTCGTGGACTGAGGAAGGGTCACGAGATCGCTGAGCGGAACAGCCACGTCGCGAGCCTTCTTGTCGGTGAACTCCACGGCGGCCGCGACCGTGCCCGCCGTGTCGGTGAGCACGCCCTCGCGCCGTGACTGGTCGACGATCGTCGCGACCTCGTCGAGTGTGAACGTCGACGCCGCCTCGTTCTTGGGCTCGACCCGGAACAGCCGCAGCACGCCGTTGGCGGCCGCGTTCAGCAGCCAGATCACCGGCATGAAGATCTTGGACACCAACACGAGCGGCGGCGCGAGGATGAGCACCGCGCGATCCGGCACCGAGAACGCGAGGTTCTTCGGCACCATCTCACCGAACACGACGTGAAGGAACGACACGATGAGCAGGGCGATCGTGAACGACACCGCGTCGACGACGCCGTCCGACCAGCCGATCGCGTGCAGCGGCACGGCGAGCAGATGGTGGATGGCGGGCTCTGAGACGTTCAGGATCAGCAGCGAGCAGATGGTGATGCCCAGCTGCGAGGTCGCGAGCATCAGCGTCGCGTGCTCCATCGCGTAGAGCGCGGTCTTGGCCGAGCGCGACCCGCGGTCGGCCTTCGGCTCGATCTGCGATCGACGCGCGGAGATCACTGCGAACTCTGCGCCCACGAAGAACGCGTTCGCCACCAGCAGCACGACCAGCCAGGCCAGTCCTCCCCAGTCGTTCATCGTCCGACCACCTCTCCCGGCAGATCCGGACTCGGAACGTAGCGGATCCGATCGACGCGGCGACCGTCCATCCGGACGACCTGGAGCGTGCCCGTGTCGAGGGCGACCTCGTCGCCCACCGACGGCACGCGCTCGAGGACGCTCATGACGTACCCGCCCACGGTGTCGTACACATCTCCCTCGGGAACCTCCACGCCCGCTCTGCGGCGCAGCTCGTCGGGCCGCAGCTCCCCGGGGAACGTGATGCCGTCCCGATTGCGGACGACACCGGCGCGCGTGCGGTCGTGCTCGTCGGAGACCTCGCCAACGAGTTCCTCCACGAGGTCCTCCAGCGTGACGAGACCGGCAGTTCCGCCGTACTCGTCGACGACCACCGCCAGCTGATATCCGCGGGCTCTGAGCTCAGAGATGAGCGCATCGACGTGCACGGTCTCCGGCACGCGCAGCGGATCGGTCGAGAGCGCGCCGACAGGGACCTCGCCGCGTCGCTCGCGCGGCACGGAGATCGCGGCCTTGAGGTGCACGACACCCGTGATGTCGTCGAGATCGTCGTCGTACACCGGGAAGCGACTGTGCCCCGTCCGGCGAGCGAGCTGGATGACGTCGTCCGCCGAGTCTCCGACGGCGAGCGCATGCATGCTCGGCCGAGCCGTCATCACATCGGCGGCCGTCAATCGCGAGAACGTCAGGGTGCGGTCGAGCAGGCTGGCGGTGTCGGCTTCGAGCAGCCCGGCGCTCGCCGAACGACGCACGAGAGAGGAGAGCTCTTCTGCGCTGCGGGCGCCCGAGAGCTCCTCCTTCGGCTCGATGCCGATGCTCCGCAGGACCCCGTTCGCGCTGCCGTTGAGCACGACGACGGCGGGCTTGAAGACGGTGGTGAAGGCGACCTGGAACGGGATGACGAGCTTCGCAGTCGCGAGCGGCAGGGCGAGAGCGAAGTTCTTCGGAACGAGCTCGCCGAGGATCATCGACAGCACCGTGGCGACCAGCATGGCGACGATGGTGGCGATCGGGCCGACGGCCGCGTCGGGGATGCTCCACGCGACGAGCGTCGGACCGAGGAGGTTCGAGAGCGCCGGCTCCATCGTGTACCCGGTCAGCAGCGTCGTCAGGGTGATGCCGAGCTGGGCGGACGACAGGTGGGTCGAGGTGTGCTTGAGTGCGCTGATCGTCAGCGACAGGCGGGACTCGCCCCGGGCCTGGCGGGCTTCGAGGTCGGCACGGTCGAGATTGACCAGCGCGAACTCGCTCGCGACGAACAGCCCCGTGCCCACAGTGAGCAGAAGCCCCACGCCCAAGAGGATGTAGTCCATCAGTCGTTCCTCCCGATGTGGAGAGGCAGGCAGTGGGGCGATGTACTACAACTGGGAGGGTCGTCCATGGTGTCCACGATTCTACGGGATGCCGGTGCGACGGAGGACGGACCGCTACCAGCTGACCGGCAGCGCCTTGCCCTCTTCGTATCCGGCCGCGGACTGCAGCCCGACGAGCGCCCTGTCGTGGAACTCGGGCACCGAAGACGCACCGGCATAGGTGAACGACGACCGCACGCCCGAGGTGATCATGTCGAGCAGGTCCTCGAGTCCCGGGCGCAGCGGATCGAGGTAGATCTTCGACGAGGAGATCCCCTCCGCGAACAGCTCCTTCCGTGCGCGCTCATAGGCATCGAGGCGTCCGAATCGGGCCTGCACCGCCTTCGTCGAGGCCATCCCCCAGGATTCCTTGTAGAGACGGCCCTCCGCGTCGCTCTGCAGCTCTCCGGGCGCTTCGATCGTCCCGGCGAACCAGGAGCCGACCATGACGGATGCTGCGCCTGCGGCGAGCGCGAGCGCCACATCACGCGGATATCGCACGCCCCCGTCCGCCCAGACGTGCGCGCCCTGCTCGCGTGCCGCTTCTGCGGTCTCGAGCACGGCGGAGAACTGCGGTCGGCCGACCGCGGTCATCATCCGCGTCGTGCACATGGCACCGGGCCCCACGCCGACCTTGAGGATCGAGGCGCCCGCCTCGACGAGGTCCTTGACGCCGTCGGCGGTGACGATGTTCCCCGCCACGATCGGGATGCCGAGGTCCAGAGCGGCCACGGCGCTCAGCGCACGCAGCATCCCCTCCTGGTGCCCGTGCGCCGTGTCGACCACGAGCACGTCGACGCCTGCGGCCGCCAGCGCCTTCGCCTTGGCGGCGACGTCTCCGTTGATGCCGACCGCCGCCGCGACGGCGAGACGGCCGTCGCGGTCCAGGGCCGGCCGATACAGCGTCGAGCGCAGAGCACTGCGCGCGCTGAGGGTGCCCACGAGATGTCCGTGGTGCGTGATCGTGACCATGTCGACGCCCGCGTCGGTGATCACGTCGAACGCATGACGCTCGGATCCGATGTCGTCGGCGTCGAGCGACGGTGTGCCGACGTGCACGAGATCGCCCAGCTGCGCATCGGGCAGCGCGGTCGCCAGCCGTGTCGCGGGCAGGACGCCGAGGATCCTCTCCGCATCGTGCGGTGCCTCTCCCGTGGCGACGACGATGCCGTGCCCGGCGGTGGCCGGCATCAGACGAAGGGCATCCGCCACCGACGCCTCGGGCGGCAGCACGATCGGCGTGTCCCACAGCACCGGCTGCGCCTTGACATCGCGGATCGCGGCGTCCAGCCCCTGCAGGGGCATGTCCTGCGGAAGCACTCCGAGCCCGCCCCGCCGTGCGAGCACCGCGGCGAGCCGAGGACCGGTGACGGAATTCATGTTCGAGGCAACGATCGGGAGCGTCGCGGGAGTCCCGTCCTGCGGCGCCAGATCGACCTGCAGACGACTCGTGACAGCCGATCGTCGCGGCACGAGGAACACGTCGGAATAGGTCAGATCGACTGCGGGTGACTCACCGGAGAACTCCATACCCCCACGGTACTCAGATAGCGCCGCCGAGGGCGCATGCCTTCGACGAATGCCCGAGGAAACACGTTAGGCTTGGAAGTCGAGAGTGTGCGGGCCCGGACGCATCACGCGTCCTGGTGTGCATATATGGACTTCAGCGATGAAAGAGGGCGATCGAGCGTGTCGAACCAGGTGACCGGCGTCGGGGGCGACGGGGGGTTCGGAGCCAATTCCTGGCTCGTGGAAGAGCTCTACGAGCAGTACAAGGTGAACCGCGACTCCGTCGACAAGGAGTGGTGGCCGATCCTCGAGAAGTACCAGTCGGATGCCGCGACCGGCAGCGCGGTCCCCGCAGCCGCCACGGAGCAGCCGGCTCACCCCGTGACCGCGCCCATCCCGGTCATCGGCGCACAGCCCGTCGCACGGACCACGACCAAGCCCGCCGCTGCAGCCCCGATCCCCGCGCAGGCTCCGAAGCCCGCAGCCAAGGCCGAGGCGCCCGAGTCAGCCGAGCCCGTCGAAGAGGACAAGGTCACGCCCCTTCGCGGTCTGCCCAAGACCCTCGCCGCGAACATGGACGAGTCGCTGACGGTTCCGACCGCGACGAGCGTGCGCACGGTGCCCGCGAAGCTGATGATCGACAACCGGATCGTCATCAACAACCACATGGCGCGCACGCGCGGCGGCAAGATCAGCTTCACCCACCTCATCGGCTGGGCGCTGATCCGCACGCTCGACGAGTTCCGCAGCCAGAACGTCTTCTACGCCGAGATCGACGGCAAGCCCTCGGTCGTGGCTCCGGCTCACGTGAACCTCGGCATCGCGATCGATCTGCCCAAGCCCGACGGCACGCGCGCTCTGATGGTCCCCAGCATCAAGCGCGCCGACACGCTGACCTTCAGCGAGTATCTCGTCGCCTACGAAGACCTCGTGACGCGCGCCCGCAACAACAAGCTGACGGCGGCCGACTTCCAGGGCACCACGGTCTCACTCACCAACCCCGGCGGCATCGGCACCGTGCACTCCGTGCCTCGTCTGATGAAGGGGCAGGGCTGCATCATCGGCGCCGGTGCCCTCGAGTACCCGGCCGAGTTCCAGGGAGCGAGCGAGAAGACGCTCAACGAGCTGGCGATCGGCAAGACGATCACGCTGACGAGCACCTATGACCACCGAGTCATCCAGGGCGCCGGCTCCGGCGAGTTCCTGAAGAAGGTCCACGAGCTCCTGATCGGACAGCGCGGCTTCTACGACGACATCTTCGCCGCTCTGCGCATCCCGTACTCCCCCATCCGCTGGAACCCCGACATCGCGGTGGATCTCGCCGAGCGCGTCGACAAGCAGTCCCGCGTGCAGGAGCTCATCAACTCGTTCCGAGTGCGCGGTCACCTGATGGCCGACATCGATCCGCTCGAGTACGTCCAGCGCTCGCACCCCGACCTCGAGATCGAGAGCCACGGGCTCACCTTCTGGGATCTCGACCGCGAGTTCGTGACCGGCGGGTTCGGTGGCCGCCGTGTCGCCAAGCTGCGCGACATCCTCGGCGTCCTTCGCGACTCGTACTGCCGCACGCTCGGCATCGAGTACATGCACATCCAGGACCCGGAGCAGCGCCGCTGGTTCCAGGAGAAGGTCGAGGTCAAGTACCAGAAGCCCGGCCACGACGAGCAGCTGCGGGTTCTCCGCAAGCTCAACGAGGCCGAGGCGTTCGAGACCTTCCTGCAGACCAAGTTCGTCGGTCAGAAGCGGTTCTCACTCGAGGGCGGCGAGTCTCTCGTCCCGCTGCTCGACGAGATCCTCCAGGGTGCGGCCACATCCGGACTCGAGGGCGCCGCGATCGGCATGGCGCACCGCGGCCGTCTGAACGTGCTGACGAACATCGCGGGCAAGACCTACGGCCACGTGTTCCAGGAGTTCGAGGGCACGCAGACCCCCGGCAACCAGCGCGGCTCGGGCGATGTGAAGTACCACCTGGGCACCGAGGGAACGTTCGTCGCCGATGACGGCTCCGAGCTCCCGGTGTATCTGGCCGCGAACCCGTCTCACCTCGAGACGGTCGACGGAGTCCTCGAGGGCATCGTGCGCGCCAAGCAGGACCGCAAGCCGATCGGCACGTTCGCCTGGCTGCCGATCCTCGTGCACGGCGACGCCGCGTTCGCCGGTCAGGGCGTGGTGGTCGAGACGCTGCAGATGTCTCAGCTGCGCGGGTATCGCACCGGCGGCACGATCCACGTGGTGGTCAACAACCAGGTCGGCTTCACGACCCTCCCGAACGACTCGCGTTCCTCGGTGTACTCGACCGATGTCGCGAAGACCATCCAGGCACCCGTGTTCCACGTGAACGGCGACGACCCCGAGGCTGTGATCCACGTCGCGCAGCTCGCGTTCGAATACCGCGAGCGGTTCCACCGCGACGTCGTCATCGACCTCGTCTGCTACCGCCGCCGTGGTCACAACGAGGGAGACGACCCCTCGATGACGCAGCCGCTGATGACCGACCTGATCCAGGCGAAGCGATCGGTGCGCAAGCTGTACACGGAGTCGCTCGTCGGTCGTGGCGACATCACCGAAGAGGAGTACGACGAGGCCAAGGCCGACTTCCAGAACCGTCTGGAGATCGCGTTCGCCGAGACGCACGCCGCCGAGACCGGCGCCAACCCGGTCGCGCAGGATCTGCCGCCGGTCGACGAGCAGGTCGGCGCTCCGGAGATCACCGGAGTCTCGAACGAGGTCATCCAGCTCATCGGCGACGCGTTCGTGAACAAGCCCGAGGGCTTCACCGTGCACCCCAAGCTGCAGCAGCAGCTCGAGAAGCGTCTCGACATGAGCCGCAACGGCAACATCGACTGGGGCTTCGGCGAGCTTCTCGCCTTCGGTTCGCTCCTCGTCGAGGGAACGCCCGTGCGGCTCGCCGGGCAGGACTCGCGACGCGGCACATTCGTGCAGCGTCACGCGACTCTGCACGACCGCGCGAACGGCCAGGAGTGGCTGCCGCTGTCGAACCTCTCCGAGTCCCAGGGCCGCTTCTTCGTCTACGACTCGCTCCTCAGCGAGTATGCGGCGCTCGGCTTCGAGTACGGCTACTCCGTCGAGGCTCCCGAGGCCCTCGTGCTGTGGGAGGCCCAGTTCGGCGACTTCGTCAACGGCGCTCAGTCGGTCATCGACGAGTACATCTCGGCGGCGGAGCAGAAGTGGGGACAGCAGTCCAGCGTCACGCTGCTCCTTCCCCACGGCTACGAGGGTCAGGGGCCGGACCACTCCTCCTCGCGCATCGAGCGGTTCCTGCAGATGTGCGCGCAGGACAACATGATCGTCGCGCGCCCCTCGACGCCCGCGTCGTACTTCCACCTGCTGCGCCGCCAGGCCTACGCGCGTCCGCGCAAGCCGCTCATCGTCTTCACCCCGAAGGCCATGCTGCGTCTGCGTGGGGCGACGAGCCCGGTCGAGGCCTTCACGCAGGGCCGTTTCGAGCCGGTTCTCGACGACAACCGGGGCCTCGATCGCAATGCCGTGAAGCGCGTCCTCGTGCACTCCGGCAAGGTGCACTGGGATCTCAAAGCCGAACTCGAGAAGAACCCGAACCCCGAGATCGCGCTGGTCAGGCTCGAGCAGCTCTACCCGACCCCGATCGACGGACTGAAGGCCATCACCGATTCGTACCCGAACGCCGAGCTGGTGTGGGTGCAGGAGGAGCCGGAGAACCAGGGAGCCTGGCCGTTCCTGGCACTCGCCTTCGCCGACGTCCCGGGTGACCGCAGCTTCCGTCCGGTGTCGCGTCCGGCTTCGGCATCGCCCGCGACGGGCTCGTCGAAGGTGCACGCGGCCGAACAGGCGAAGCTGCTGCGGGATGCCCTCACGCTCGGCTGATACCCGGCAGACATGAAAGGGGCGCCTCGACTTCGGTCGAGGCGCCCCTTTCGTCTGAGAGTTCAGTACCAGATGTCGAGTGCCGGCGCGGGGAATGCCACGAACGCGCGGTCCAGCTCTTCGACGACGGCGGCGTCGGCATCGATCCGTCCGGCGACGTGCAGAGACGAGGCCCGCACACCCCCGGCATAGAGGATGGAGAGCGCGGACACATCGAGCTCCGCATCCACGGCCGCGGCATCGTCCACGGCCTCGACGGATGCCTCCCCCGTCTCGTCGACGCGCAGACGCCAGTCACCCGACGCGAAGCCGAGCGGATCGCGAACGCGCAGAATCACATCGATGGGCGCCGAGTACCGTCGCGCAGGGAGAGCCGCGGGGACGTCGAGCAGGCGCAGCCAGCCATGGTCGTGCACCGTCTGGGTGACACCACGCGGGTCGCGAACCAGCCACGGAAGCGCGTCGTCGAGCGGACGCAGATCGGCGGTGACCTCGTCGACGAGATCGTGCTGCAGCGCGAACCCCCACAGGGCGGCAGTCGCTTCGGGAGTCTCCGCGACCAGCAGGCGCACGGCGAGGGCGAATCGGAAGGATCCGGTGCGCTCGCTGAGGGTGAAGGCCATCGCCCCGCGCACCTCGCCGTCCGCGTCGACGAAGCGGATGCCGCGCACCTGATCGCGGTCGGTGTCACTCGGTGACAGGCCGGCGATGCCGGTCCAGCGGGAGTGCCACCCGGGGATCTGACCGCCACGATGACCGCGGACCCGATCATGCACCGCTCCGAGTTCCGCGGCGAGCGACTCGCGGTCGAGGTATTCGACGCGGCCGTCCGAAGACGGACCTGCCCAGCCGGCGCGACGGGTATCGACCGTGACGCGCGACATATGCACAGCCGACCCGAAGCCGTACCTGCCGTAGATGGTCGCCTCCGAGACCGTCAGCCCCGCGATCGGCACTCCTGCCGTCGCCGCTGCCCTGAGCTCGCCCTCGAGGAGCGCTCGCGCGATGCCGCGACGTCGGTGCGTGGCCGACACCGTGACTCCGCTGATCGCCCACATCGGGATCTCGCCCCCACCGGGCAGCGTCAGCGGCGTGACCCAGGAGTCGATCGTGGCGACCGGAGGGGCGTCCGTCGCCGCTGCGTCGTAGACGCCGATGTTGCGTCGCGACTCGAAGGCCGCTCGGCCGAAGGCGAGCACCTCCGGTGTGGGCTCCGCGCCGAGGAAACCTCGGGTCATCGCCCTCTGGAAGCTCTCGGACTGTGCGTCGTCAGCGGTGTCGACGACCCGGTAGACCAGCGATTCCGCCGCCAGTCGCTCGGTGGAGGTCGGATCGGCCGGGATGTCGCGTGAATCGATGAGCGTCATGCTTCCAGCCTATGGGCGGATGCCGACATCACGATCTCAGGGGTCGACGGCTGCTCGCCCGCGGTCAGTGCTGAGCGGACTGCACCTCGCGCAGTCGCGCGAACACCTGGTCGCGCAGCTCCTCCGGAGCCGTCTCCTTGCAGGCGCGCGCCACGACCTCGGTGAGGGTCGTCGCCACGAGTGCCTCGTCCCGACAGGACGGGCAGTTCTCGAGATGCTCGCGGATCTCCGTGTGCTCGGTGTTGCAGACCTCGTTGCGGAGGTACTCCTCGAGATCCTTGCGGGCCTTGTCGCAGCCGCAGTCGGTCATTTCTTGCTCCTCGGGTCGGCCGCGGAGATTCCCCGCTCCACGGCGTAGTCAGCCAGCAGCTCCCGCAGCATCCGCCTGCCTCTATGCAGGCGACTCATCACGGTGCCGATGGGCGTCTTCATGATGTCCGCGATCTCCTGGTAGGCGAAGCCCTCGACGTCCGCGAGGTACACCGCCAGCCGGAAGTCCTCGGGTACGGCCTGCAACGCGTCCTTGACGACCGATGCGGGCATGTGGTCGATGGCTTCCGCCTCGGCCGAACGGCTGTGCGACGCGGTGGTCGTGGTCGACTCCGCACCGCCCATCTGCCAGTCCTCGAGCTCGTCGATCGTGCCCTGGAAAGGCTCCCGCTGCTTCTTGCGGTAGATGTTGATGTAGGTGTTCGTGAGGATCCGATAGAGCCACGCCTTGAGGTTCGTGCCCTGCGAGAACGTCGCCCAGGATCCGTACGCCTTGACGAAGGTCTCCTGCACGAGGTCAGCAGCATCAGCCGGGTTGCGCGTCATGCGCATCGCCGCGGCGTAGAGCTGATCCATGAACGGGATCGCCTGTTCCTCGAATTCGCGCCGAGGGTCGCTGACCGTCTCTGCGGTTGCCGTGTCATCCATCACCGGCCAGTCTAGGCGGGCGAGGTCCACCGACTCGCGTTCCAGCGTTGCGAGCATGCTCTCTCCTTGTCGTCGAGCGCCCGGATTCCGTCATGCGAGCACTCGCGTTTACTAAGGTGGGAACCGATGAGCGCCAACAGGTATTCCCCCTCCCCTGTCCAGGGCGTCTACGTCGCGCCGACCAGCGCGAACGCCGTCCACGCGACCGTGACGATCCCGGGCTCGAAATCGCTCACGAATCGCGAGCTCATCATCGCCGCGATCGCTGACGGACCGGGCCGGCTCATCGCTCCGCTGCACTCCGACGACTCCCGTCGGATGATCGACGCGCTGCGGGCGTTGGGTGTGGGCATCGAGGAGGTCGACGGCAACGGAGACTTCGGCCCCGATCTGGCGATCACTCCCGCCAAACTCGTCGGCGGCACCACGATCGACTGCGGCCAGGCCGGCACGGTCATGCGCTTCATCGCGCCGCTCGCGGGCCTCGCGCAGCACGACGTGCACCTCACCGCTCACGAGACCGCGCTCCACAGGCCGATGGGCGGCCTCATCAGCGCACTGCGCGACCTGGGAGTCGACATCGACGACGAGGGGACGTGGGCGCTGCCGTTCACCGTCCGCGGGCACGGCCGCATCCGCGGTGGACGGGTCGAGATCGATGCCTCGGCATCCAGCCAGTTCGTCTCGGGACTGCTGCTCGCGGCGCCGCGGTTCGACGTGGGTCTGCACCTGGTGCACACCGGCGAGCATCTGCCGAGCCTGCCCCACATCGACATGACGATCGAGGCGCTGAGTCGTCGTGGCATTCGCATCGAGCGGCCCGCCACCGGAGAGTGGCTCGTCGAAGCCGGGGTGCCCCGCGCCAAGGAGATCGCCATCGAGCCCGATCTCTCGAACGCCGCGCCGTTCCTCGCCGCGGCCCTGGTCACGGGCGGGGCGGTGTCGGTTCCCGGCTGGCCGGTGCACTCCACCCAGCCCGGCGCACTGCTTCCCGAGATCCTGCAGGCGATGGGCGCGCACGTCGGCCGGCACAGCGGGACGCTGACGGTCAGGGCCGGCTCCGAGATCCGCGGACTCGACATGGACCTGTCCGCAGCGAGCGAGCTGACTCCCACCCTCGTCGGGCTCGCGGCGTTCGCGTCCGGCCCGACGACGATCCGCGGAATCGGTCACATCCGACTCCACGAGACCGATCGCATCGCGGCCCTCGTGGGCAACATCCGCGCGCTGGGAGGCGAGGCCGAGGAGCTCTCCGACGGTCTGCGCATCATCCCGCGGGATCTGCACGGCGGCGGCTGGGCGGCGCACCACGACCACCGCATGGCGACGACGGGCGCCCTCATCGGCCTGCGGATCCCGGGAGTCGAGATCGACGACATCGGAACGACATCGAAGACCCTCCCGGAATTCACCCTCCTGTGGGAGCGCATGCTGCGGGGCGCGTCCGCGTGAGCTGGCTCGACGACTCCGACGACCTCGAGGACGACTTCGAGGACTTCGATGAGAGCAGCATCCGCGCGCGTCCGAACCCGAAGGCGAATCGCCCCCGCACGAAGCGGCGGCCCGCCCATGACGATGCGCAGATCGGACGCGTCCTCGGTGTCGACCGCGGCCGCTACTCCGTGCTGCTCGATGAGGACACGCCCGACGAGCGGATGATCACCGCGGCACGGGCACGAGAACTCCGCAGGAACCCGATCGTGACGGGCGACCAGGCGAAGGTCGTCGGTGACATCTCCGGCGAGGACGGCACGCTGGGGCGCATCATCGGCATCGCCGATCGCACCTCTCTGCTCAGGCGCAGCGCCGACGACACCGACCAGGTCGAGCGCGTCATCGTCGCGAACGCCGATCAGATGCTGGTCGTCGTCGCCGCGGCCGACCCCGAGCCGCGAGCCCGACTGGTCGACCGCTATCTCGTCGCCGCTCTGGACGCCGGCATCCGCCCGCTCCTCGTCGTGACCAAGACCGACCTGGCCGATCCCAGCGCCTTCCTGTCGCACTTCGACGGCCTCGACCTGCGCGTCTTCACGAGTGCGCAGGACGAGATGCCCGTCGATGAGATCGGCGCGGCACTGGTCGGTCACTCGACGGTCTTCGTCGGCCACTCCGGCGTGGGCAAGTCGACGCTCGTGAACGCCCTGGTGCCCAGCGCGCTCCGCGCTACAGGGCACGTCAACCAGGTCACCGGCCGTGGCAGGCACACCTCCTCGTCCACCGTCTCTCTGCGGTACGTCGGCCCCGAAGGTCGCGGCTGGGTGATCGACACCCCGGGGGTCCGGTCCTTCGGACTCGGGCACGTCAACCCCGCGAACATCCTCGCCGCATTCACCGAACTCGCCGAGATCGCCGAGAACTGTCCGCGCGGATGCACGCACCTCGCCGATGCCCCGGATTGCGCTCTCATCGAAGCCGCGGAGAGCGGCGAGCTCAGCGAGACGGGACGAGCGCGTCTGGACTCCCTCCAGCGGCTCCTGCAGACCTTCGCCGACAAGGCGGAGCAGACGCCCGGCCGCTAGGCTGGAGGGGTGACTGTGCGCCTGGAACCCGGAACCGCTGCCCCCGACTTCGCTCTCCTCGACCAAGACGGACAGACCGTCACCCTCGACGATCTGCGCGGCCGCAAGACGGTGCTGTACTTCTATCCCGCGGCCATGACCCCGGGCTGCACGACGCAGGCCTGCGACTTCCGCGACAGCATCTCGTCGCTCGACGGCGCCGGATACCGGGTGATCGGGGTCTCGCGCGACGAGCCCGCAAAGCTCGCCGAGTTCCGCGAGCGCGACGGCCTCACCTTCACCCTTCTCAGCGACCCCGACCACGCGGTGCACTCCGCGTACGGCGTATGGGGTGAGAAGATGAACTACGGCAAGGTCGTGGAGGGCGTCATCCGATCGACCTTCGTGCTCGATGAGCAGGGCACGATCGCACTCGCCCAGTACAACGTCAAGGCCACCGGACACGTCGCGCGCCTGCGCAAGCTCCTCGGCGTCGACGCCTGACGGTCACTCCGCCGGGCGCTCGTTCTCGGCTCGCGTGCTGGCGATCAGCAGCGCGAAGCACAGCAGTGCTGGCAGACCCACTCCGACGGTGAACGCCCACGCGACCGGCTGCAGCGTCAGCGAGGCGAGCGCGAGCGCGATGGCGAGCACCTGGAAGACGACGCCACCCGATCGCGCCCATGACCGCCCCGTCCTCGTCCCGATCGCGAACGCGATGAGCGCGGCGGCGCCGAGGAGAGTGAGCACGATGAGAGCGAGCGCTGTCGGCAGTGAGGCTGCGTCCCCCGCACCGAGGCCCACGAGCTCGATGAGAGCGAAGACGATCAAGGCGGCGCCCTCCGCCGCGAGAACCGCGGATGCCGCCAGAGCGAGGCCGGGTGAGCGCACAGTTGTCTCCTGAGAATCGGATGAGAACGGCGGAAACCCTTGATTTCGCCGGTTTCATGTAACAGAATAGACAACGTCATGTGCTCCCACAGCGGCGTGGGGCGGGCTTCGAGCTCGCATCACAGAAAGCGGGCATCCGTCCGTATCTCATACAGGGTAGCTGAACCCGATCTGCACCCGAAATCCGAGTCGTCGCAGTGCGTCGATTTCTGAAAAACCACACCGAGGAGCCCCCATGGACTGGCGCGATAAGGCCGCCTGCTTGACTGTCGACCCCGAACTGTTCTTCCCTGTCGGGAACACGGGTCCGGCCGTCGACCAGATCGAGAAGGCGAAGACCGTCTGCGCCACCTGCACGGTGACCGAGATCTGCCTGCAGTACGCCCTCGAGTCCAGCCAGGACTCGGGCGTGTGGGGCGGCCTCTCCGAGGACGAGCGCCGCGCACTCAAGCGCCGCGCCGCCCGCGCCCGCCGCGCCTCCTGAACATCGAGAAGCGGCCCGAGACGATGTCTCGGGCCGCTTCTGCGTATCTGCTCACCGTCGCGGCGGACTCGTCACGCGGTGAGCCAGCGGAGCGGGATGTCGATGACGACCTCGGTGCCCTCTCCCTCGCTCCCCCGCCACTCGATCGATCCGCTGAGTTCCCCCTGGATCAGGGTGCGGATGATCTGCGTTCCCAGTCCCTGACCGATGCGCCCCTCCGGCAGGCCCTTGCCGGTGTCGTGCACCGTGACGCGCAGATTCTCCTCGGTGCGCGCGGCGTCGATCGTGACCATGCCCTCCTGCCCTGCGAGGCCGTGCTCCACCGCGTTCGTGACGACCTCGGTGAGCGCGAGAGCCAACGGCGTCGCATACTCGCTCGGCAGGACCCCGAAGCGCCCGGTCGACCGAGTGCGCGCACGGGTGTTCGGCGCGGATGCGACCTCGGCGACGAGCTTCAGAACCCGGTGGAACACCTCGTCGAAGTCGACCTTCTGAGTCAGCCCCTGAGCGAGGGTGTCGTGAACCACAGCGATGGAGTCCACACGTCTCATCGCCTGGGTCAGCGCATCGCGCGCCTCGTCCGAGTGCGTACGACGCGCCTGGATGCGCAACAGCGATGCGACCGTCTGCAGGTTGTTCTTGACACGGTGATGGATCTCACGGATCGTCGCGTCCTTGGTGATGAGCTCCTGCTCCTGATGACGCAGCTCCGACACGTCCCGGCACAGGACGATGGCACCGATGCGCGTCCCGTGATCCTTGAGGGGAATCGCCCGCAGCGAGACAGTGACGCCGCGCGCTTCGATGTCGGTGCGCCACGGGGCGCGCCCCGTCACGACGACGGGCAGCGACTCGTCGACCTGTCGCGACGGCGGCACGAGCCTGGTGGTGACCTCGGCGAGAGACTCGCCCTCCAGTTCGTCATCGAAACCCATGCGATTGAACGCCGAGAGCGCGTTCGGACTGGCGAACGTCGTGATGCCGTCGACGTCGATCCGGATCAAGCCGTCTGACGCTCGGGGAGCTCCGCGGCGCGGGGAGGTCGGAGCCGCTGGATCGGGAAAGCTGCCGTCGGCGATCATCCGGAAGATGTCGTTCGCGCACTCGTCGAACGTGATCTGCTGTCGCGACGGCGTCCGGGCCTCGCCGAGGTTCGTGTGCCGGGTGACGACGCCGATGACGGTCCCCTGGTGCTCACTGCCGCGGCGCTCGTTGACGATCGGCACCGCCCTCACGCGCGTCGGGGTCTCCTCGAACCAATCCGGCGAGGACGAGTCCACGATCTCCGCCGAATCGAACGCCCCCTGTACCTGCGTGCGCCACTGCGGCCGCACCCGCTCTCCCACGATGTCGCGGTAGAACAGGGTGGCCGCTCCGCTCGGACGGGCGTGGGCTACGGCGACGAACGATCCGTCGTCGGTCTCGATCCAGACGACGATGTCCGCCGACGCGAGGTCCGCGAGAAGCTGACCGTCGCCGGCGAGTCGATGCAGCCACTCGACATCGTTCTCGGCAAGACGGCCCTGGGCATTGGCGAGGTCGCTGAGCGTTGACACCCCACCAGCCTAGAGCGCGTCCGCTCAGAGAACGGCCAGCGACGTCGCCCGCCAGCGTCGGTCGAGACCTTCGAGGCGAATCGCCACCGCCCGGGTGCGACCGGGACCCGCGACCACGACGACGGCCTCTACCTTGCCGTCCACCGGTTCCGTCACGCGGATCGACAGGATCTCGAAAGTCGGGCGCGCAGGCGAGACCCCCCTCGCGCTGCGCGCCCTCGCCGACAGATTCGCCCGCGTCACCAAACTCCGGTACGCGTCTTCATTGAACCAGCGGGCGAGCTGATCGACTTCTCTGACTCCCGCGAGCACCTCGAGCACGCCCTGGGTCAGGCTCCGCAGCAGCGGACTCGGATCCGGCAGGTCGGCGCGGGGCGTCGGCTGTGGTGCGAAGTACTCGTGAAGCATCATCTGAGGCACTCTCCATCGGGAAGACTGCGCCAAGTAGAGCATGCGTCGACTGGCCGATCCGGTCGCGTTCGTGATGTATGTGGATAACTCGTACATGCGCTCCCGGACTTCATTTACGGTGGTCCGCGTGCACTGGGATCGACTGTTCGAAGACCTCGAAGGCCAGCTGGCCTCCGAGTGGGAGAGCGAGCGCGCGGCGCTCGACGCCGAGTCGGAGCGCCTGCGCATCTCGAGGCTCGAGCTTCGCAGCCGGCTCAGAGTGCTCTGTGCATCGGCCGCTCCCGCCACCCTGGATCTGCCGGGTGGAGCTCGCGTTCGGGCACGACTGAACGCGCTGGGCTCCGATTGGATCGCTGCGACGATCGCGCAGGCCGAGGAATCACGGACGACGCGGTCGACCGTGATCGTCCCCCTCCACGCGCTCCGCGGACTCACCGTCGATCACGGCCTGCTGCTGTCGAGCCTGGACGAAGAGGACGACCCCGCCCCCGTGCTCCGCGAGCGCATGTCGCTCGGGTTCGTCCTCCGTGACCTCGCCCGGCGACGGGTTCCGGTCAGAATCGTCAGCGTCGATGCATCCGACCTCCACGGGACGATCGACCGAGCGGGTGCGGACCATCTGGATCTCGCCCTGCACGACCCGGGCGAGGCGAGGACCGCCTCGGCGGTGCGTGCGTTCCAGATCATCCCGTTCGCAGCCGTCACGTCGGTTCAGACCGCGGGAGATCAGATGCCGTGACGGCGGGATGTGCCCCAGACCTCTGGGAAACTCGCCTCATTCGCCTCACGCCACAGCGCCATCCGTCTGGCCTCTTCGGACTGCTCGGCGAGATACTCCGAAAGGCTCGACTCCTCGACGCGCCACCGGGCGGGTGCTCCGAGCTTGGACCCGCGCAGACGTCCCGCGTAGACGAGTTCGATGACCTCGTCGACCCCGATGCTCAGCAGTTCCGCCACCTGCGCCGGCGCCAGGAAGCGCTGCGTGGCCGGAGAGGAATGGGGCATGCTCCCATTCTCCCCCTGCCGTGCCGATACGCCAGGGCCGATCCGATGCTGTGGATAAGTCTCGAGCAGCCGCGGCGATTTCTGTGACCATGTCGCCATGAGCAAGTTCTCCCGTTCACGGCGTGCCGTCTGGGGTGATGCCCGCTTCCTGATCGGCATCGCCGTGGTCGCGCTGTCTGTCGCCGGCGTGTGGGCCGTCGTCTCCTCCTCCGGCGCCACGACACCGGTACTCCAGGCGACGCGAACGATACCGCTCGGCGAAGCGCTCGTCTCCGGTGACTTCCAGGTGGTGGACGTGGGACTCGGCGCCGTCTCGGATCGCTACCTCGCGCCCCAAGACCTTCGGCCCGGTCAGATCGCGTCCCGGACGGTCGTCGACGGCGAGCTGATGCCGACTTCTGCCGCCGAGGACGCGGATGCGAACAGAACCACCACGATCGTCGTCGAGAGCAGCACCGGCATCCCGGCCGATGTGGGCGCCGGGAGCATCATCGAACTCTGGCAATCTCCTCCGGTGGACGAAGGCGCCCTCCCGGGGACGCCGCGCATCCTCGTCGCCGATGCGATCGTCACATCGGTGACGAAGACCGAAGGAATGCTCGCCGCCGACGGCACCACGGCTGAGATCGTGATCGACCGAGCGGATGTCGCCGATGTGCTGTCCGCGATCACCGGCGGCTCTGTCCTGTCCGTCGTGCCGATCGGCTCGACCTCGTGACGTCGGTAATCATCGCCCTACCCGATTCCCGTGCGCGCACCCTGGCCGAGGAACTCGAGCTCGAAGGCATCAGCGTGGTTTCCGTCGTCGCGCCGAGCAGGATCCTGCCCCTGCCCGACGGCGTCGATGCCGTCATCGTTCCCGCCAGCCGCGCGGTGCTGACGCCCGCGCTCGTCGCCGAGTGCGACAGGGCAGGGGTGCGGATCCTGCCGCTCGGCGACGGCGACAGCAGACTGCTCGGGCGCTACGGCCTCGCGGCCGCACTCCCGACAGAAGCGCGCGGCTGGGAGATCGCTGCCGCGCTCACCGCCGACCTTGCGGGCTCCGTCGAGCGAATCGCGCAATCTCCGCGTCGTGTCACGGTGGTCTGGGGTCCGTCCGGTGCGCCGGGACGATCGACCGTCGCGATCCAGCTCGCCGTCGAGCTGTCCAGGGCAGGACGCCGCACTGCCCTGGTGGATGCCGACACCGTCGCTCCCTCCCTCGCGCTGCTGCTGGGACTCAGCGATGATGCACCCGGGATCGCCGCCGCGTGCCGTCGGGCAGAACTCGGCGCACTCGACTCGGCAGAACTCACGCGGCTTGCGACCGTCCTCGACACGAGCGCAGGAGAGATCGAGGTCCTCGGGGGCATCAATCGCCCTGGGCGCTGGCCGGAACTCGGCGCACGTCGATTGGAGGCGACGCTGCGCGCATGCCGCAGCTGGGCAGAGGAGACCGTCGTCGACGTCGCGAGCGCCTTCGACGCCGACGATGAGGCGACGTACGACCTCACCGGCCCGCGTCGCCACGCAGCCACCGTTGCCGCGCTGCAGGAGGCAGACCTGATCATCGCCATCGCGGCGGCCGACCCGCTCGGCATGAGCAGGTTCATCAGGGAGCATGCCGAGCTACGACGGCTCACGACCCCGACGCCCATCAGAGTGGTGGTGAACCGCGTGCGCCCCGGCCCCCTGGGCATGGATGCGCGAGGTCAGATCCGGCGCACGCTCGAGAGGTTCGCCGGCATCGCGGACGTCGCGTTCCTCCCTTTCGATCAGCGGGCAGCCGACGCCGCCCTCCTGCACGCCCGACCGATGGCGGACCTCACTCCGCGCTCGTCCCTCGTCGCCGGCGTGCGCCGCGTCGTGGAGACTCTCGTCTCCACATCAGCAGAGCCGCCTACTGGCGGTAGCTCGAGAGGAAGTTCCCGAGGCGCTCGACGGCTTCTGCGAGCACGCGGGGCTCGGGGAGCGTGACCAGTCGGAGGTGGTCGGGGGTCGGCCAGTTGAAGCCGGTTCCCTGCACGAGGAGGATGTGTTCGGAGACCAGCAGGTCGTAGACCAGCTTCGCGTCGTCCCTGATCTCGTGGACGTTCGGGTCCAGACGAGGGAAGGCGTACAACGCGCCGACGGGCTTGACGCACGAGACACCGGGGATTGATTCGAGTCCCTTCCAGGCGATGTCACGCTGCTCATGCAGGCGCCCGGTCGGCGCGATCAGCGAGTCGATGGACTGCACTCCCCCGAGAGCCGCCTGAACCGCGTACTGGGCGGGGACGTTCGGGCAGAGACGCGTCGAGGCGAGCAGGTTGATCCCCTCGAGGAACCCCTTCGCGTGGTCCTGCGGCCCGGTGATCACGAGCCACCCGGACCGGAAGCCGGCGACCCGGTAGGTCTTCGAGAGCCCGTTGAACGTCAGACACAGCAGGTCCGGCGCCAGGGTCGCCGTCGGGATGTGCACCGCATCATCGAACAGGATGCGATCGTAGATCTCGTCGGAAAGCAGCAGCAGCTGGTTCTCACGGGCGATCTGCACCATGCCCTCGAGAACTTCGCGTGAGTAGACCACGCCGGTCGGGTTGTTGGGGTTGATGATGACGAGAGCCTTGGTGCGCGGAGTGATCTTGGATCGGATGTCCTCGAGGTCGGGCTGCCATCCGTTGTCCTCATCGCACAGGTAATGGACCGGGGTGCCGTCAGCAAGACTCGTCATGGCGGTCCACAGCGGGTAGTCGGGTGCCGGGATGAGCACCTCATCGCCCTCGTCGAGAAGAGCCTGCATCGTCATCGTGATGAGCTCGGAGACGCCGTTGCCGAGGAAGACATCCTCGGGATCGAATCGCGGGAACCCGGGGATCTCCTCGTACCGGCTGACGACTGCTCGCCGTGCCGAGATGATCCCCTTGCTGTCGCTGTACCCGTGGGCGGTCGGAAGCGCGGCCAGCATGTCGTGCACGATCTGGTGGGGTGCCTCGAAGCCGAAGATCGCGGGGTTGCCCGTGTTGAGCTTGAGGATCCGATGTCCCTCGGCCTCGAGCCGCGCCGCCTCGACGAGCGTGTTTCCACGGATCTCGTACAGGACGTTCTTGAGCTTCGACGACTGGTCGAAGTGGCGCGTTGGTGTCATTGAGCAAGCCTACAATGACGCGACGAGGGGCCGATCCCCACGGACCGGCCCCTCGTCATGCGCTCTGCTACTTCTTCTTCTTGCCCTGCGCCCGCCGCTGCTCGCGGTTGCCCGCGGGAGCTGCCGAGCCCTCGGTGCGCTGCCCGAACGCGCCGCGCGGAGCCTCAGCCGACTCGGCCTCCTCGGCGGGAGCCTGACGCGCGGCCGCTGCCTGACGAAGCTTCTCGGTCGCGGCCTGCTGAACCTGACCGCGGTCGTTGCGGACCTCGACCTCGCCGGCGTCGTTCGCGGCGGAGTACTCGAGCCGCTGGTCTCCACCGTCTTCGGCGAGGCCCTTCGCCTCGACCTCGGCCGTCTGCGAATCGCCCGCCCGACGCACCTCGACCTCGAGATTGTAGAGGTAGCCGACCGACTCCTCCTTGATCTGCCCCATCATCGACTGGAACATCGCGTAGCCCTCGCGCTGGTACTCGATGAGCGGGTCGCGCTGCGCCATCGCACGGAGACCGATGCCGTCCTTGAGGTAGTCCATCTCGTAGAGGTGGTCGCGCCAGCGGCGATCGAGCACCTGCAGCACCACGCGTCGTTCGAGCTCACGCGTCGCCGCTTCTCCGAGCGACTCCTCACGAGTCTCGTATGCGATCTTCGCGTCCGACAGCAGCTCGCGGGTCAGACCCTCTGCGGTGATGCCACCCTTGCGGCCGGCAGCCTCGGACACGACCTCGTCGATGGTCACGCTCACCGGGTACAGCGTCTTGAGCTCGGTCCAGAGTGCGTCGAAGTCCCAGCTCTCGTTGTGACCCTCGCCGGTGTGATCGCGCACCACTCCACTGATCGCGTCCTCGATGAAGTGCTGGACGCGGTCGGCGATGTCATCGCCCTGCAGGATGTGGCGGCGGTCGGCGTAGATCGCCTCGCGCTGACGGTTCAGGACGTCGTCGTACTTGAGGACGTTCTTGCGCATCTCGGCGTTGCGCGACTCGACCTGCGACTGCGCGCTGCGGATCGCCCGCGACACCAGGCCCGACTCGATCGGGACGTCGTCGGGGAAGTTGGTGCGCGCGAGGATCGCCTCGGCGGCGCCCGACTGGAACAGGCGCATGAGATCGTCGGTGAGGCTCAGATAGAAACGGCTCTCACCAGGGTCGCCCTGACGACCCGAGCGACCGCGCAGCTGGTTGTCGATGCGGCGCGACTCGTGGCGCTCCGTGCCCAGGACATAGAGCCCACCGGCCTCGATGACCTTCTCGGCCTCTTCGGACACGATGGACTTCATCGCCTCGTACGTCTCGTCCCACGCGATCTCGTACTCCTCGGGCGTCTCGACGGGGTCGAGTCCCTTGCCCTTGAGCTCCTGCACGGCGAGGAACTCGGCGTTGCCGCCGAGCATGATGTCGGTTCCACGACCGGCCATGTTGGTGGCGACGGTCACGGCGCCGAGGCGCCCTGCGCGTGCGACGATCTCGGCCTCGCGCGCGTGGTTCTTCGCGTTGAGGACCTCGTGCTTGACGCCCTTCTTCGCGAGGAGCCGCGACAGGTACTCGCTCTTCTCGACGCTCACGGTGCCCACGAGCACCGGCTGCCCCTGCGCGTGACGCTCGGCGATGTCCTCGACCACCTGCGCGAATTTGGCGGTCTCGTTCTTGTAGACGAGGTCGGACTGGTCCTTGCGAATCATCGGACGGTTCGTCGGGATCGGGATGACACCGAGCTTGTAGGTCGACATGAACTCGGCCGCCTCGGTCTCGGCTGTACCGGTCATGCCGGCGAGCTTGTCGTACAGGCGGAAGTAGTTCTGAAGCGTGACCGTGGCGAGAGTCTGGTTCTCGGCCTTGACCGGCACGGCCTCCTTCGCCTCGATGGCCTGGTGGATGCCCTCGTTGTAGCGACGTCCGACCAGGATGCGACCGGTGTGCTCGTCGACGATCATGACCTCGTCGTTCATGACGACGTAGTCGGTGTCCTTCTTGAACAGGGCGAGGGCCTTGATCGAGTTGTTGAGGAACGAGATCAGCGGCGTGTTCGCGGACTCGTACAGGTTGTCGATGCCGAGGTAGTCCTCGACCTTCTCGATGCCGGGTTCGAGAACGCCGACGGTGCGCTTCTTCTCGTCGACCTCGTAGTCGACGCCCGCCTCGAGGGTGCGCGCGATCTTCGCGAACTCCGCGAACCAGCGGTTCGCCTCACCGGAAGACGGTCCTGAGATGATCAGCGGCGTGCGCGCCTCATCGATCAGGATGGAGTCGACCTCGTCGACGATCGCGAAGTAGTGCTCGCGCTGGACGAGGTCTTCCTTGCGCCACGCCATGTTGTCGCGGAGGTAGTCGAAGCCGAACTCGTTGTTCGTGCCGTAGGTGATGTCGGACGCATACTGCTCGCGGCGCACAGCCGGGGTCTGGCCCGAGACGATGATTCCCGTCGACATGCCGAGGGCCCGGTACACGCGCCCCATGAGCTCTGCCTGATAGCTCGCGAGGAAGTCGTTGACCGTGATCACGTGGACGCCCTCGCCCGCGATCGCATTGAGGTACGCCGGGAAGGTGGCGACCAGGGTCTTGCCCTCACCGGTCTTCATCTCTGCGATGTTGCCGAGGTGGAGAGCAGCACCACCCATGATCTGCACGTCGTACGCGCGCATACCGAGGGTGCGCTTCGCCGCTTCGCGCACGGCGGCGAACGCCTCGGGCATGAGCTGATCGAGCGACTCGCCCTTCGCGAACCGCTCACGCAGCTCGGTGGTCTCGTTGCGAAGTTCGTCGTCCGTGAGCTTGGAGATGTCCTCTTCCAGCGCGTTCACGGCCTTGACCACCTGGTTCAGGCGTCGGATGACCCGCCCTTCTCCAGCGCGCAGCAGCTTCTCAAGAGGATTGGCCACAGATGTCATCTCCCTGTCGATGGTTCCGGCGGCGCCGCGTGTCGGGCGCGTGCCAGGCATACCTTGTCATGTTACCGGTCCGTGACCTGCACGTCGTCTGCACGTCGTCTGCATGGCGTGCCTCCAACGCGTTTCCGAGTATGTATATATTGGTCCACGACACCGGGAGGTCCATATGTCGGTCCGACAGAGTCTGCTCGCGATCCTCGCTCAGGGCCCCTGCTACGGCTACCAGTTGCGGCACGAGTTCGACCGCCGCACGGGCTCGGTATGGCCGCTCAACGTCGGTCAGATCTACAACACGCTCGAGCGCCTCGAGCGTGACGGGCTCGTCGCTCGCGGTGCAGCGGACGAGCACGGCCACGTCTACTGGGAGATCACGGCCACCGGCGCGTCCGAGGTGGACCGCTGGCTCGCGTCTCCCGCGCCACGAAGCCAGGCGACGCGCAACGAGCTCGCGATCAAGCTGGCTGTGGCGGCAACCCTCCCCGGCGCGGACGCCGCCCGAGTCATCGCGGCCCAGCGCGCGGCGTCGGAAGAGCATCTCGCAGATCTCACCGCGACGAGGGCGACGCGCGAGGACGACAGCCCCGAGGGGCTCGCATGGTCGCTCGTCGTCGATTCGATGATCTTCACGGCGGAGGCCGAGATCCGCTGGCTCGACCACGTGCAGACCCGGCTCGCCCAGCACCCTGTCCACGCCCTCGCTCTCGAGTTGACGACCGATCGACCCAAACGTGGCAGGCCGTCGAGGTCAGACGTGGCGGCACTCGTCTGACGGGTTTCGCCTCAAGCGTATGCACAGCCAGCGGCGTCGCCCGGGAAACTAGGATCAGTCCTATGGCTGGAATATGGGGCAGACGCAAGCGCGAGCAGGAAGAGCTGGCCGCACAGGACGCCGACCTGGCTCGCCGCGCAGAGCAGGCACTCGTCTCGGCGGACGAGCGCATCAGGAGCACCTCCGACGAACTGGCGTTCGCGGAGGCCGAACTCGGGGAGCAGCTGACTCGCGACCTGAAGAAGGCGCTCGCTGCGGTGCGCACGCATCTGCGCGAGGCATTCCAGCTCCACCAGCTCAACCACGATGAGATTCCCGACACGCCTGAGGAGCTCCGCACCCGCAACGCGAGGATCATCCAGCTGTGCGACTGGGCGCAGGATCTGCTCGACGAGAAGACGTCCGATCTCGCCGCATCGATCTCGAAGGTGCGTCGCGCACCCGAGATCATCGCCCAGGTGCGTGCCGATGCCGAGGCGCTGAGCGCACGGATCCCGCACACGAACGAGACCGTCGCGCGTCTCTCCGCGCGTTACTCGGACTCGGCGATGCACCAGATCACGGCGAGCGCCGCCGAAGCAGAGCAGCTGATCGCGTTCGCAACGCACGGCGCGGCCGTCTCAGAACGTCGCCGCGCAGCGAAGCAGAACGAGGAGGCGAACCTCGCACTGGAGACCGCCACCGAGGCCACGCGGCGCGCTTCCGCGCTGCTCGACGCCGTGGAGGACTTCGAGATCGAAGCGCTGCGTGCGGAGTCGACCCTTGCCGAGGTCGTCGCGGATTCACGCAACGACCTCATCGCCGCGCGCACCGCACCCCAGGCGCCGGCCGTCGCGGCCGCCGTCTCCGCGCTGCAGGACGCGCTGAGCGCCCTGTCGCCCGCGGGCACCCCCGGGGATCCCTTCGCCGAGCTGTCGCAGCTGCGCGACGCGAACACGGCTCTCGACGACGCGATCGCCACCGCTCGGCATCGCGAGGCGCACCCGCTGCCCAGCATCCAGCAGGTGCAGCATGCGATCGATGATGCCGACCGCCAGCTCGGCGTCGCCCGCGGACTCATCGCCGGGCACCGCGGCTGGATCGGCGCCGACGCGCGCACGCGCCTCGCCGAGGCCGAGAGGCTGCGGGTCGATCTGTCGGATCTGCTTCCGGCGGAAGAGACGCGCGACGAGGCTCTGGCCAGTGCACGACGCGTCGCACACCTGGCTTCTGAGGCTCTGCAGCTCGCCCAGCGCGACATCGATTCCTCACGGCCGCAGGATCAGGGCTGGGGCGGCGGAAACGGCTGGGGCGGCGGCGGCTGGAGCGGCGGGGGCCGACGCGGCGGTGGCGGCGACGTCGCCTCGGGCATCCTCGGCGGTCTCGTCATCGGCAGCATCCTCGACGGCATCTTCGACTGACGCCGTCGCACAACGCGACGACGGCCCGGCTCCCTCTGGAGCCGGGCCGTCGTCGTCTCAGCCTCAGGAGGCGAGCGCCTCAGTGGGCGGAGCCTGCGTCTCGAGAGCGATCACACCGTAATCCCAGCCCTTGCGTCGGTAGACGACGCTCGGGTGGTCGGTGCGCACGTCCACGAACAGGAAGAAATCGTGCCCGACCAACTCCATCCGGTCGACGGCCTCTTCGACGGTCATCCATTCCGCTCCGAAGTTCTTGGTGCGGATGACCACCGGCGAGTAGACCTCGTCGTCCTCGTTCTGGATCGGCACGTTGCCGGTCGCGACGGCCCGCAGGACATCCACGGATGCCGGCTGGACATCGATGCCCTCCAGCGCTCCGCTCTCCTTCTCGAAGTGCGCCCCGCGTGGGTGCTGGCGTCCGTCGACTCGCTTCTCCTTCGCTCGACGAAGCTGCTCGGCCATCTTGTCGACGGCCATGTCGAGTGCGACGAACTTGTCTCCGTCCGTGGCTTCAGCGCGCACGACGGGGCCCTTGCTGACGAGCGTGAGCTCCACGGTCTCGTCCGGCACGTGACCGTTGCGGTACACCCGGTGGGTGACCTTGACATCCAGCCGTTGCGCACGGGACGCGAACGTCTGGATCTTGGCGATCTTCTCTTCGACAACGGCTCGGAATCGATCGGTGATACCCACCCCGACGCCAACGATGCTCGTTTCCATTGCTGCCTCCTTGTCCCGGTCCTCCCGGCCAAGGGCGGACCGTGGTCGCCTTGTGACCCCCCACGGTAGTCGGCCTGACCTCGGATGTCACGGGTCAGTTGCTGCGTGTCCCCGATGCGTTCACATTCCGTTCGCTGTGACGCGGCGTGGCGGCGAGCGCGACCGCTGCCAGGACATGGGCGCCCGCGTCTTTCAGCGCGCGAGCCGCCTCATCGAACGTCGCACCCGTCGTGACCACGTCGTCGACGAGCACGACGGTCTCACCCTCGAGCACACGTCGCGCTCGCATGCTCCCGCGGACGTTCTCCGCTCGGCTCACGGAATCGAGGCCTCGCTGATCCGTGCGCCGACCCCGCAGAACGAGCAACCGGTCGGGAAGCCGACCCGCCCGCCGGATCAGCAGCTCGGGCACCCGGTAGCCGCGCCGTCGAAAGGCGGCCACCGATGTCGGGATCGGCACGAGGTGGAGCGGCCGATCGGCATCCGGGCGCGCCTCGAGCACGTCGACCACCTCCCCCAGCGCCGATCCGAACGGGCGAGCGAGCAGCGTCTCGCCGTCGTCCTTCATCCTGCGGATGCATCGCGCCGCGACCGACTCGAAGGGCATCGCCGCGCGGACCTCCAGTCCGGCGGGCGTGCGGCGGACGAGCGGCTCCGGTCGGATGCTCTGTCGGCACGAGCCGCAGAGCAGCGTCTCGGGCCGGTCGCACCCCGCGCAGGTCGCCGCGAGCAGAAGGGCGAGTATCTCGAGTCCTACGGCGCGGGCCGGTGGATGCGGTGACATCCGTCGATGCTCTCGCAACAATCCGGCGCCGGGGCTGCAGAGGCTGCGCGGAACGCGGCCGTCATGGACTGTCAGTCGATATCGGACGGCCGTGCAGGGACAGTCGCGCTCAGTGCCCCGCACGCGTCGCGAGAAGTGAGACTCCGCTGATCGACTCGCTCCATGCCGAGCCCGCACGGGCGAACACGGCGCCGTCCGCGCCCAGCACTCGCAGACCGGTGGCTGCGCGCGCACCCGCCAGGGACACCGCGCCGGTCGGAGCCACCTCTGACGTGCCAGGCCCTCCGACCACCTGCGTGACGACCATCCGGTCTGCGGGATCCGTCAGCAGTCCGAGACGATCCGCGCCCAGCCAGACGAGGCCGATGGCGCCGCCGTCGAGCTGCGCCAGCGGCTCGGTGGGCCCGAGCTCGGTCGGAAGCCCGGCCTCATCGCGGATCACCGATGACACCACGATCCAGCGCTCGCCCCCGATCACGACGGCCGCGGCGACGCGGGCCCCATCCGCCGAGACGCGGATGGCGGATACGGAGGAGGCCTCCGGCCACGCGCCCGCGATGCTCTGAGGGGCGACATCGCTGCCGATCGCCTGCAGAGCCGCCGGTGCGTTAGACGGGACCGACCACGTGTAGTCGTAGGGATCCATGGACGGCCGCACCAGCGATGGGCGGTCGTCCAGCTCGTTGAAGCTGCCTTCACCTGCGAGCCACACGTGCCCGTCGATGAGCTGCACGGCCGCGTGGGAGCTGTCGACCGACACGTCGACCGCTGTGACGGGCTGACCCGCGTTCACGATCTGGTCCGAGACGCCGGGGATCGGCGTGATCTCTCCACCGACCAGCATGCCGAAAGTCCCGTCCTTCAGCACGAGGCTGCCCGGATCGGCCTTGTCCGTCACGACCTCGACGACCCCGGCCTCCAGTGTGCGGCCGTCGACCGTGAAGCGCACCTGGTCGATCTGCACGCCCCCGGCGGTCAGGGTCGCCTGGAGCTGAGTGCGCATGCGCGCGAGGGTGGTCGGGTCGAGGCCCAGCGCCGCCCGGTTCAGGGCGACGTCGGCGATCTGGTCGGGGTCGATCGGCACGGAGTCCCGTGCGAGCTGCACCTCCTGCGGGAACGCGCTCTGCACGGCCGGATCGAGCCAGGGGCTGGGCGCGCCGCCGATCAGCGACTGCGCGATGGTCGTCGCCACCGTGGCGCGTCGAGGGAACCAGCGCACATCGGGCACGAGTCGTTCCCACGTCTGATCGAAGTACTGCAGCGCGTAGTCGTCGTACACGCGCGAGAACCTGGATTCGTCGATCACCACGCCGTCCGGCGCCTCGGCGATCCGCCACTGGCCGTCTGTGAGTTCGACCACGAAGGCCGAGTTCGAGGCGCCGAACGCCTCGGAGTACGCTCCGGTCGCGTCGACGCTGGCGACCTGATCGAAGGCGACCCTCACGTCGGCCGTGTCGCCGTCATCGGCATCGTCGTCTTCGTCGACATTCGAGCTGAACGAGCGAGTCGCCGAGCTCACATCGATCGACACGCCGGTGTTCGGACGCCAGGTCGATGCGAGCTCCGGGGTGAGAAAGCTGCGAGCGGTGTTCCAGTTGTCGGCCGGGGTGATCGCGGCCTCCATGAAGCCTTCGACGATCGCCGCAGGCCCCGCGCCGTCCACCGGACCCGAAGCGAGCGGGAGGAAGTCCTGCCCCTCGGGGGACGCCCCGAGAGGCTTTCCCGGCTGTGCGTCTCCGCTGGTCGGAAGACCTGTGCACGCTGACAGGATGAGCACGGTCGCCGCGATCACGAGACCACGCAGCGCGCGCCGAGTCCGCGCGGTCATTCGATGCTCCCTCGATCGAAGAGCTCCGCCGGGACATCGGCGAGCTGGATCGGCTGCGTGGCATCGCCGAGTTCGGCGAGCGGCTCCTGCGGCTCGATCGGGATGGGCGAAGGCCCATCCGTCGCATCGCCACGGCGAGGCAGGGTCAGAACGAAGTTCGTCCCGACGCCGAGTTCGGACCACACCGCGAGCGATCCGCCGTGGAGAGTCGCATCGCCGAGCGCGATCGACAGTCCGAGCCCCGTGCCCCCGAGAGTGCGCTGGCGGGAGGGGTCAGCGCGCCAGAATCGGTCGAACACCCGCTCGGCATCCGCCGGGTCCATGCCGAGCCCGAAGTCGCGGACGCCGGCGGCGACCGCATGCTGATTGCTGTCGACGGTGACCACGATCGGTCGGCCCTCGCCGTGCTCGATCGCATTGCCGATCAGGTTGCGCAGGACTCGTCGCACCCGCCGCGGATCCATGTCGACCGGCGAATAACCGCCGGGGGCGAAGAGCCTCAGCTCGCTGCCGCGATCGTCGGCGAGAGGACGCATCTGCTCGATGATGTCCTCTGCCAGATGTGCGAGGCTCGTCGCCTCGAGCTCGAGCTGCACGGAGCCTGCGTCGTAGCGGCTGATCTCGAGCAGATCCGACAGCAGCGTCTCGAACCGCTGCACCTGCGTGTGCAGGAGCTCGGTGGTGCGAGCGGTCGTCGGATCGAACTCCTCCCGCTGATCGTTCAGCATGTCTGCGGCGAGGCGGATCGTGGTGAGCGGAGTCCGCAGCTCATGCGACACATCTGACACGAAGCGCTGCTGCACGAGTGACAGCTCGCCGAGCTCCTTGATCTGGGATTCGATGCTGTCGGCCATGGCGTTGAAGGAGCGTCCCAGGGTCGCGATCTCGTCTTCCCCGTGCACGTCGATGCGGACGCCGAGGTCGCCCGAGGCCAGACGCGCGCTCGTCTCGGCAGCCTCGACGATAGGCGTCGACACGGTGCGGAGAACGATGAAGGAGATCGCGGCGACGATCGCCACCAGACCTATGCCGGCGACCCACAGGGTGCGCTGCACGAAGGTGAGAGTGTTGTCTGCATCCGCGAGGTCGTACGCGAAGTAGATCTCGAACGGCCCCGCCTCGGGAACCCGCAGCTGCTGCCCCACGATGATCCCGGGGACAGCTCGGCCGCCGACCTCGAGCGATACGGACTGCCAGGACTGCCAGTCGTCGAACTCGACCACCCGGTTCCTGAGGCCCGAGGTGATCAGATTGTCGCTCAGCCCGGCGGTGAAGCCGTTGAGCGGGACGTCGGGGTCGACCTCCATGCGGAATCCGGCAAGACCCTCGGCCGTTGAATTCCGTCCGAGGTCCTCCTGCACGCTGTCCCACAGCTCCGGCAAGGCTGCCGGGTCATCACCCAGCGCCGTCGCGTCCAGGGTCGCCTGCGCCTGGTTCACCGAGCGGGCCGCGTCTTCGAGCGCCTCGTTCTTGCGGGATTCGAACAGATCGTTCTGGATAACCAGCGCCATCGTCACGCAGGTGATCAGGATCGCGGTGGACGTCAGCAGAAGCGTGATCGTGAGCGTCCGGAATCGCAGAGAACTGCGCCACAACGCCTGGACGACGGTCGGCCAGCCACGCCAGTCGCGGATGACAGCGACCGCCGTGGTGGTCGCTGTGGTCGCGGCCATCGTGGGCCTAGCCCGCGCTCCCGGCACGGTAGCCGACGCCCCGTACCGTCATGACGATCTTGGGGTTGTCCGGGTCGAGTTCGACCTTCGCCCGCAGACGCTGCACGTGCACGTTGACCAGCCGCGTATCGGCCTTGTAGTGGTAACCCCACACCTGCTCGAGCAGCATCTCCCTCGAGAACACCTGCTGGGGCTTCGACGCGAGCGCGACGAGCAGTTGAAACTCCAGGGGCGTGAGAGCGATCGGAGCCGTGCCGCGGCGCACCTCATGGGCGTCGACGTCGACGGTGAGGTCTCCCACGCGCAGCTGCTCCCCCACATTCTGCGACGTGGGCCGCAGTCGGGTTCTGATACGAGCGACGAGCTCCTTCGGGTTGAAGGGCTTGACGATGTAGTCGTCGGCTCCGACCTCGAGTCCTCTGACCACATCAGCGGTGTCGCTGCGGGCGGTGAGCATGATGACGGGGACTCCGGATTCGGCGCGGATGCGTGTGCAGATCTCGATGCCGTCCATCCCGGGCAGCATCAGGTCAAGCAGCACGAGATCGGGACGCTGTGCGCGCCACTCGTCGACCGCCCGCGCACCGTCGGCGCAGAACACCGGCTCGAACCCTTCCGTGCGCAGCACGATGCCGATCATCTCGGCGAGCGCGGTGTCGTCGTCGACCACAAGAATGCGTGAGGTCATAACTGTTACCTTATGGCACTCAGTACCACGGTCCTCCTGTCTACGCGCCCGACGGGTCATGTGACACGATGGGAGCGCACGACGGAGGGAGTGCCGGTGAGCGGCCAGACATGGACCCCTGCCCCGAAGAAGGGCATCATCCCCCTGCATCCGCTGACGTTCGGGATGCTGTTGAGCAAGTCGTTCGTCGCGCTGCGCCACAACCCCAAGGTCCTCTTCGGCTTCGGCGTCGTGATCCAGCTCGCGGTCGTGGTGCTCAGCGCCACGGTGATGGGCTTCGTGTTCGTCACGACGTTCACGCGGCTCGAGTCGCTCTCTCCCTCCTCCCCGGACTTCGAGGCCGTGTTCGCCGGAACGATCGCGATGAACATCGTCGCGGGCATCTCCGTCGGTCTCGCGTCCGTCGCGTTCACCGCTCTGATGCAGGGCGTCGTCGCAGCCGAGATCGGCTACGCCGCGATCGACGTGAAGGCCACGCTGAAGACCCTCTGGCGCAAGATGACCCCGTCGTTCTGGCGGCTGGCCGCCTTCGCTTCACTCTCGGTCATCTTCATCTTCGGTGTGATCGTCATCCTCTTCGTCATCGTCGCCGGCTTCGTCGCCAGCGGGCTCGGCGGATCCGCTGAGGCCATCGGCGGCGTCGTCATCCTCGTGCTGCTCGTCCTGCTCACGACGATCCCCCTCCTGGTCTGGCTGACGACCAAGCTGCTGCTGGTGCCGTCCATCCTCGTCCTCGAGCGCGCGAAGCTCCGCGATGCGCTCGTGCGCTCGTGGCGACTCACCCGCGGTCGCTTCTGGATCGCCTGGGGAGTCACCTTCCTGATCGGCGCCATCATGGGCGCCGCGATGCAGCTCGTGAATCTCCCCGTGTCGCTGCTGAGCTCGATGCTCGGATCGGTCATCGCCCCGACCGGCTCTGCGGACACTGCCGCGATCATGGGGTTCGTCTTCGCCCTCCTCGCCCCGCAGATCCTGCTCCTCGTGCTGCAGGCCATCACGCTCGTGGTGCAGAGCACCGCAGGAACCCTCGTGTATCTCGACAGTCGGATGCGCTACGAGGGTCTCGACCAGGCGCTGATCAGTCATGTCGAGCGACGCGACCTGGGGTGGACGGAGGAACAGCTCGGCGACCCCTTCGTCGTCGACGCCTCGCGCGCCGTCTCGAGTGCACCGCCGCCCAAGCAGGTGCCCGAATGGGCGACGATGACGCCGGCCGGCTATGAGGCGCAGCCGTATGGAGGGCAGCCGTATGGAGGGCAGCCGTACCCGGCACAGCCATACCCGGCACAGCCGTACCCCGGGCAGCAGTACCCGGCACAGCCGTACCCCGGGCAGCAGTACGGGTACCCGACTCAGCCTCCCCCTTCACAGCCGCCGTACGCGCCGCCGGCTGCGACCGTCTCGCCTCAGCCACCGGCGTATCGGCCGGCACCGGCGCCCGCCGCTCCCCCGGCATCCTCAGCGCCCGCGGACGACTCCACCTGGGCGGCCCCCGGAGCGGGCAGCGAAGGATCTGCATGATCCGCCCGCTGGACGATGTGCTGGTGCCCGACGGAGACGAGGCGAGACAGTGGGCCGAGCAGGAGCTCTCCGACCCGCGCTATGCCGATGCGAAGCCGACGTGGTTCGATCTCGTCGCGCGTGACATCGGACGGTTCCTCGCCGATCTGTTCAGCTCCGACAACGGCGCCAGCGTCGGGCCGTCTGCACTGATCATCGTCAGCGTCATCGTCTTCGGCGCTCTTGTGGCGGCCCTCATCATCTGGGGTCGCCCTCGCCGCTCCCAGGCGATCCGTCGGCCGGGTGCCGGGCTTCTCGGCGCCGAGGATGACCGCTCGGCGGCGCAGCTGCGTGCGGATGCCGACCGCGCCGCGCGAGCGGCGGACTGGGACGAGGCGACGGTCCTGCGGTTCCGCGCGCTGGCGAGAGGACTCCTCGAGCGCGACCTCATCGAGCCGTCCCCCGGCGCGACGGCCCAGGCGATCGCGCGCGAGGTCTCTGTCGTGTTCCCTGCGGAGACGACGCCCGTCCGCCAGGCCGCCGTGTTCTTCGATGACGTGCGCTATCTGCGGCATCCCGCGACCGCTGATCGCTACGCGGAGCTCGCATCGACAGACGACCGTCTCAGTGCCCTGCGCCCGGAAGCAGTGACCGCGTGAGCGTTCTCGAGCAGCGGGACGTCCCCGCGTCGACCACCGAACGCGCGCCTCGAGGCCGACGATCGCGAGCTCTGCTCGGATGGCTGATCATCGTGGCCCTCGTCCTCGGCGGCGTCTTCGTCGCGATTCAGGTCGGTGTGCGCATGCCCGATCAGCGGGGTTCGCTCGATCCCGAGAGCGTGAGCGACTCGGGTGCCATGGCCATCGCGCAGATCCTGCAGGAGAACGGTGTCGAGGTCTCGGTCTTCCGTTCGCGCACCGAGGCACGCCAAGCGCTCGATGACAACGCCACGCTCGTGATGGCGAATCCGTACACGCTCTCCGACGAGGCGATCACCGAGCTCATCGAGCCCGCCGACCGGGTGGTCTTCCTGTCGAGCAGTACGCACCTGCTGAGCCTCTTGAGGATCGGCGACAACGCCACCCCGGATTTCACCCCGGTGCAGGCGGACTGCGACGCACCCGAGTTCGCGGACGTCGGCTCGATCCGTCCTGATCGGCTGTTCACGCCCGCCGACGGCGTGGAGGGATGCTTCGGCGACGACGACGCGGCGGCCGTGCTCATCGATGAGAGCGACGGAGCCACGCATGTCGTCGTCGAGGGTGCGCGCCTCTTCAGCAACGCCTATCTCGCGGATGACGGCAACGCCGCACTCGCGCTCGCGCTGCTCGGACAGACCGAGCGCGTCGTCTGGTACGTGCCCAGTTTCGGCGACACGGACATCGAGGGTGAGACCGAGGACACCCTCGGGTCGCTCACACCGGGATGGGTGACACCGGCCATCCTGCTGCTCATGCTGGCCGGCGTCGCGGCAGCACTGTGGCGCGGTCAGCGCTTCGGACCGCTCGTCGCCGAGACGCTGCCGGTGACGGTCCGCGCCTCGGAGACCATGCACGGTCGCGCACGTCTGACCGCGAAGGCCGGCGACGCCGCGCACGCGGGCGAAGCTATCCGAGACGGGAGCGGGCGCCGCCTGGCGCGCAGGCTCGGCCTCGCTGTCACCGCGAGTGCCGAGGAGGTCGCGGATGCCGCAGCCGACCGGCTGCGCGTGCCGCGTGGCTCGCTGCACGAGCTGCTCGCGGGCGCGCCACCCGTCGACGATCCGTCACTGATCGACCTCGCGCGCCGACTGCAGGAACTCGAGAGCGCCGTCGACGCCTCGTCCTTCACGGAGCGGAGATCCGAATGAACCGCCCCCGCCGAACCGCCGTCCATCCATCATCCGACCGGAAGCCGAGGACACCACGTGACCGCTGAGAACTTCAACGACGCCGAGCTGCGTCAGGCCATGCACCGCGTGCGCACGGAGGTCGACAAGGCCGTCGTGGGCCAGGCGGGCACGGTGACCGGCCTGCTGGTGTCGCTGCTCGCGCGAGGACATGTGCTGCTCGAGGGCGTGCCCGGGGTGGCGAAGACCCTGGTCGTGCGCTCGTTCGCCCGGGCGCTCGGCCTCGACACGAAGCGCGTGCAGTTCACCCCCGACCTCATGCCGGGAGACGTCACCGGTTCGCTGGTCTACGACGCCCGCACGGGCGAGTTCGACTTCCGTGCGGGTCCGGTGTTCACGAACATCCTTCTCGCCGACGAGATCAACCGCACGCCTCCGAAGACCCAGGCCGCCCTGCTCGAGGCAATGGAAGAACGTCAGGTGTCCGCCGACGGTGTCAGCCGAGCTCTGCCCGACCCGTTCCTCGTCGCCGCGACGCAGAACCCGATCGAGCACGAGGGCACGTATTCGCTGCCGGAGGCCCAGCTCGACCGCTTCCTGATGAAGCTGGTCGTGGGAATGCCGGAGCGGGATGCCGAGGTGTCCGTGTTGCGCAAGCACGCCTCCGGCTTCTCCCCGCGCGAGCTCACCGGCGTGGAGGCGACCGTCTCCGCGGACGAGATCCGTGCGGCTCAGGATGCGGCAGGACGCGTCGAGGTCACCGATGACGTCCTCGGCTATGTCGTCGACCTCGCCAGAGCCACGAGGCAGTCGCCCTCGGTCGAGCTCGGCGCGAGCCCCCGCGCTTCCACGGGTCTGCTCGCCGCTGCGAAGGCATGGGCGTGGCTCAACGCATCCTCTGCCGTCACGCCGGATCACGTGCAGACGATGCTCGTCCCCGTCTGGCGGCACCGTCTGCAGCTCCGCCCGGACGCCCAGATGGAGGGCGTGTCCGCGGATGCCGTGCTCACATCCGTCGTCCAGCAGACCAGGGTGCCGATCTAGGTGTTCGTCACCGGCCGTCTCGCGCTTGCCGTCGCCGTCGGCATCGTCCCGCTCGTCCTCGCCGGGCTGGCGGACTTCCCGCCCTATGCCGCCCTCGGCATCTGGGTGCTGCTCTGCGTCCTGCTGATCGTCGTCGATGTGCTGCTGGCTCCGAGCCCCCGCTCAGTCGCCGTGACCAGGCGCGTGCCGACGCGCACCCGCATCGGCGAGCAGGTCCCCGTGAGCGTCGCGCTGCAGAATCAGGGTCCCCGGACGCTCCATGCGCTGATCCGCGATGCCTGGCAGCCGACGGCCGGAGCGGGTGAGGCCCGTCAGCGACTCAGCGTCCCGCCGGGTGAACGGCGACGCGTCTCCATCCCCCTACTGCCACGACGTCGCGGCGAGCTGGCGAGCGAGTTCGTGATGATCCGCTCGCTCGGTCCGCTCGGCCTCGCCGGCCGGCAGGCCCGTCACCTCGTACGCGGGACCATCCGGGTGCTGCCCGCCTTCTCGTCGCGGAAGCACCTCCCCTCCCGCCTCGCCCGTCTGCGGGAGCTCGACGGGAACACGAGCATCCAGGTGCGCGGTCAGGGCACCGAGTTCGACTCGCTCCGTGAGTACGTCCGAGGGGATGACGTGCGGTCGATCGACTGGCGCGCCACCGCTCGCGCGGGCACCACGATGCTGAGGACGTGGCGACCGGAGCGCGATCGCCACGTCGTGATCATCATCGACACCGGCCGCACGGCCGCCGCGCGCGTCGGCGACGGCACGAGGGTCGATGCCGCCCTGGAGGCGTCTCTTCTGCTCGCGGCCCTCGCCGCGCGTGCGGGCGACCACGTGCATCTGCTCATGTACGACCGGGTCGTGCGGGCGCGCGTGACCGGTGTGGAGGGGACAGCGCTGCTTCCGGCGCTGACCGATGCGATGGCTCCGGTGCACGCGCGTCTCGTCGACACCGATTGGCCGGGTGCTTTCGCTGCCGTGCGCACGCTCACGACCCGTCCGTCGCTCATCGTGGTGCTCACCGCTCAGGATGCGGCTGAGTCGGCTCGCGGATTCCTCGGTGCGTTCCCCGACGCGAGCAGGTCGACATCGATCCTCGTCGGTTCGGTCACCGACGACGGCATCGCGGATCTCACGACGCGGCGCGGATCTCGGGAGGAGATCTACCTCGCTGCGGCGGCCGAACGCACGATGCGCGACGCGGAGAACGTGGCCGACGCGGTGCGCCGCGCGGGAGGCGAGGCGATCGCCGCTGACCCCGAGTCGCTGCCTCCGAGGGTCGCAGACCGGTACCTGGAGCTGAAGGCCGCCGGGCGCCTCTGATCGCGGAGAGTCAGCCGGCCAGGAGCCTGGGCGTACCTGCCTCGTACTCGACGAGGTCTCCGGTCTCGCCGCGGCGATACGCTCGACCGCCGATCACGAGCATATAGATGAGGAACGCGGCGAGGGCGGCGACGCCGATGCCGATCTTGACCGGCCAGGGCAGCGCCCACCCCGTCACGAATCCCTCGATCAGTCCGGACACGAACAGCGCGAAGACGAGTCCGATCGCCACAGTCGCGAGCGAGCGTCCCTCGGACGCGAGTGACTCGCCTCTCGAACGGTGTCCCGGCGCGACCCACGACCAGAACAGGTGCAGACCCGCCGCAGCCGCGACGAAGATCGACGTCATCTCCAGGAGTCCGTGCGGGAGGATGTAGAGGATCATCACATCGACCTGGTCGTGTGCGGCCATGACGGCGCCCGACACGCCCAGCCCCATCGCGTTCTGCACGAGGACGTTGATCGGCCAGATGCCGGTGATGCCGAACAGCACGCATTGCAGGGCGATCCAGGCGTTGTTCCACCAGACCATGCCCATGAACACCGCGGCCGGGTTCTCGGTGTAATAGCCGGTGAAGCTCTCGTCGGCGTACTGCTCCAGCAGGTCCGGCGGGCCGAGGGTCGCGAGGAGTGCCGGATCTGCGGAGATCCATGTCGCGGTCCCGACGACGATCGCGATGAATGACGCCGCGATCACGAGCGTCGTCCAGCGCAGTCGATAGAGCGCGGCGGGCAGCTGCAGCGAGAAGAATCGGCCGGTCTGGGTGAGGATGCTGTCGGACGCCCCGGTGAGTCGCAGCCGCGCGCGCACGAGGATCGTCGAGAGGTACGCACCTTGAGGTGACTCCCCCACCGAGGTCTTGAGCTCAGCGAGATCCGCGGACGCCGCGCGGTAGCGGACGATCAGCTCGTCGACGCCCGCGCCGTCGAGCCGAGCACGGCTCAGCTGGTCGAGCCGTTCCCACTCGGCGCGGCGTGCATCTGTCAGCGCATCGGCATCCACCTGATTTACTGTACTCATGTCCGCCGCGCTCGATGCATCCGACGAGGTCCTCTCGGGCGAGGCCGTCGCGATCGACGTGCAGCCGATCGGCTTCGTGTTGCGAGCCGCGGGCGCGATCATCGACCTCCTGGTCGGGCTCGCGGTGTTCCTGTCGACGATCTTCCTGCGGATCTGGCTCCTCGACATCGGCGTCCTGACCCAGGCGACAGACACGATCGCCTTGATCGCCTCGATCGTGATCAGCTTCGTGGTGCTGCCGATCACCATGGAGGTCGCCCTCAAGGGCCGCAGCCTGGGCAAGCTCGCCGTCGGGGGTCGGATCGTGCGACTCGACGGTGGCGCGACCGGTTTCCGCCATGCGTTCATCAGGGCACTCCTCGGCGTCCTCGAGATCTACATGACGCTGGGCAGCATCGCGGTGCTCGCCGGAGCGTTCAGCGCCCGCTCGCAGCGGCTGGGAGACATGGTCGCCGGCACCTACAGCCAGCGCGTGCGCACGCCGAAGCTGATCCCGAGCGTCCCCGTGCTGCCGCCGATGCTCGCCGGCTGGGCGCAGATCGCCGATGTCGCGCGCCTCCCCGACCGTCTCGCGCGCCGCATCTCGCAGTTCCTGCAGAGCGCTCAGCGGATGGTCCCGTCAGCTCGCGCCCGAGTGGCGCAGGATCTCCTGACCGAGGCATCGCCGTTCGTCTCGCCTCTGCCTCAGGCCGCCCCGGAGGTTGCGCTCATCGGCATCACCGTGCTGCGGCGCGAGCGGGAGCGCAGAGCGCTGGAGAACGCCGACCGCCGAGCGGAGAAGCTCACCGGTCGACGCGTCGGGGCCTGAGCACACCGGCCACTTCGCGAACCCCGGCGCCGTCAGAATCGGATCGCGTCGATCACCTTGACGCGAAGGGCGACCAGTGCAGGGATGAAGCCGGCGACGGCGCCCACCAGGATCGACGCGGCGAGCCCCACGAAGGCCGCGCGCATCGGGAACGGCGGCACGTCCTGGATCCCGTAGAACAGCGAGGTGACGACCCAGTCCGAACGGAGCACCGCGACGACGATCGCGATGCCGACGAGCCCCGCCACCGTCGTCGCGACGAGGCTCTCGAGGAAGACCGAGAAGAAGACCCGGCCCGAGGTGGCGCCGAATGCGCGACGCACGCCGATCTCACGCACTCGCTGCCGCATCGCGACGAGCTGGATGTTGATCAGACTCAGAGCTCCCAGCGCGAGGATCACGGCAGCGATGCCGCCGGTGACCATCTCGAACGTCGCCTGCGCATCCAGCGCACCGGGCTGGGCGGCCCAGTCCGAGCGGCTGACCGACACCGTCTGCCCGTCCGGGAGCCCTGCGCGAAGATCCATGGCGAGCACGGGTGCGATCTCGTCGACCTGCTCCTGTCCGAGCCAGACCTCGTACTGCGGCCAGGCGCCCTCCGGCAGAGCATCGACGCGGGCACGATACGCGTCGTAGAGGATGTCGACCCGAAGCTCCTCGTCTCCGAACCCCTGGCGAGGCACGACACCCACGACCTGATAAGTGCCACCCGCAGGCCCCGCGAGCGTGAGAATCGGATGCTCCGCGACGGGCGTGCGACCGATGCGATCCCACAGCGCCTCCGTGATCACGACGGGCGGGGAGAGTGCGTCGGCATCCGCATCCCGCATCCATCGGCCCACGAGCAGCTGCTCGCGGTGGATCTCGGAGTAGAGCGGATCGATCAATCGTGTGTTGACATCGACGATGCCGTCCGGCAGCTGCACCGGAACGACCATGCCCTGCGCGATCCGGGCCGTGTGGCTGAACTCGAACCGCTCCGTGACGCGCGTGAACCTCTCATCGAAGGCGTCGAAGTCGACCGGCGCCCCGTCGTCGCTGCTGATCGTGACGACCAGGGTCGCCGCCCTGCCTCCCCAGCGATCCGACTGCTCCGCCTGGAACTGACGCTGATATTCCGAGACGGCGACGACCCCGGTGAGGGCTGCCACCGAGACCGCGATGCCGATCAGGCTGAGCAGCACACGCAGCTTGTGGACGCGGATCTCCGCCCACGCATCCGACAGCGCTCCGAGGATGCCGGTCATGACGCGGCTCCGCGACGCGAGTACGGCATGGCCGGCATGCTGCCGGGTGTCGGCATCTCGGCCCCGGTGGACGCAGCCGCCGGTGCGGATGCGGCCGGGACGGATGAAGAGGGAACGGATGCGGAGGGAACGGATGCCGCGAGGGTCGAGGCTTCGAAGGCGCGGCTGAGATCCGCAGGCTCGAGGACCCCGGCGTCGAGTCGGTAGTGCCGTCGGGCACGGGCGGCCACATGGAGGTCGTGCGTGATGGTCACGAGCGCCGCGTCGGTCTCGGTCGCGACCTCGTCGAGCAGCGACATGACGGACGCGCCCGTGTCGATGTCGAGTGCGCCGGTCGGCTCGTCCGCGAGGATCAGCACGGGCCTGCGCACGAGGGCCCTCGCGATCGCGACCCGCTGCTGCTCTCCTCCCGAGAGTCGATCGGCGATCTGCTCGATGCGATGACCGAGGCCGACTCTCTCGAGCATGTCAGCGGCGATCTGCCTCCTGTTCCAGAACAGCCGACCGCGCGCATGGCCGAGTGGCATCATCACATTGTCGAGCGCGGTGCGCCCCGGGAGCAGATTGAACTGCTGGAACACGAAGCCGACGTTGTCGCCGCGCAGCCGGTCCAGCCGCCCCGACCGCATCCGACGCACTTCGCGATCCTCGAACGACACGGAGCCGGTGGTCGGAGCGTCGAGCATCCCGAGGATGTTGAGCAGCGTCGACTTCCCGGAGCCCGACCTGCCGACGATCGAGACGTGATCGCCCGCACTGACCTCGAGCGTGATCCCTCGCAGGATCTCCAGCTCCGAGTCGTCAGCGAGCCGCACGCTCTTCGTCACATCGCTCAGCGCGACGAGAGTCACCAGCTGACCCCGCTGTCGCACTGCTCGACTCCGGGAGCCACCTCGTAGCAGACCTCCTCGACCGGGGCGACGAAGCCGGGGACGAACTGGCGGATCGACTCCCCCTCTTCGAGGCCGGAGACCACCTCGACCATGGCCCCGTCACTCACGCCGAGCTCGACCGCTCGCTCTTCCGGTTCAGCGCCGTCGCCGGCATCGACCCAGACGTTGCCCGTGCCCGCGCCACCCTGCACAGCGGTGACCGGCACCACCAGGGCGTCGTCCACCTGCCCGAGCGCCAGATCCATCGTCGCCGGCAGACCGGCGAAGACGACCTGGTCACCGGGCACCGCGCATCGCACGCTCGCTGTGCCCTCGGCGCTCACCTGCACCCGCACTCCTGTGCACACGAACGGCGCGGGCCCCCCGGTGATCGTCACCGATGCGTCGGCCGGCGCATTCACCAGGCGGTACAGCTGGACCGGCTCGACGGTCGCGAGCAGGTGGTAGCGCGCGGGCGTGAGCGTGAAGATCTCGGTTCCGGTGGATGTCGCCTGACCCTTCACGAGAGCGATCTCCGAGACGTCGCCGGCCTCCGGCGCGACGACGTCCACATCCTTCTTGGGCTCGTCCTGCCTGATCGTGAAGAGCTTCTGCCCCGCCGCGACGGTCGCCCCCTCGGGGACATGCACCGCGATGACCGTTCCGGTGATCTCCGACCGCACCGGGAACGCGTCGTCGCGTGCGACATTGCCGCTCAGGGTGAGAGCGTTCACCACCGAGCCCCGTTCGACCGGGATGACGGGATCGACGATCGACGACTCGGGGCTGACCATCGCCTCTGTGGCGTCCGGGAAGAACGCGATCTTCACGAGAGCCGCGGCGCACGCGCCGAAGACGAGAACGAGAAGAAGAGGGAAGATCCAGCGTCGCCAGACGATCACGGCTGCCTTTCCGGCGGCGCCGCCCTGGCGCATCCGCGGTCAGCGTATCGGCATGCGTCGATGACCCACCCGCCCCGAGGCGGCGTGTCCCCGTCGGCGATGCGGACGGTATATCAGGCGCGAAGCGCCTCGTGCCGGACGACGAGCCATCCCGCAGGAACGGACAGGCGGTCCGCATGCTGTGCGCACAGATCGTGCGCGTTCGGGTGGCGCGCCATCCCCAGGGGCCCGAGCGCGGCCATCTGATCGCCGTAGTCGTAGGTGAGAGTGGCCACGGCCTCGCGCGCGCAGCCGACCTTAGAGCAGAGTCTTCCGTCCATTCACGCCAGGCTACGTCGAGGTTCATCGGATGAGCGGATGCCGCGCCGCCGCGCCCGTCGGACTCGGCCTAGACTTTCGCTATGCCCCGTCGCTCCCGCACCTCTGACGCACCCCGCCGCGGGGCCAGGCACGGGCGCCACGGTCGGCTCGGACGCAGCGAGGTCGTGCGCCCTCCACTCGCCCCTCTCGACGGGCGCATCGACCGGTTCGATCTGACCGTCGGCACTGCGGTGGAGTTCCTTCGAGGAACCTGGCCCGAACTGCAGGAGGTGCGGTTCGAGATCGGCGCCATGCCCGCGTTCGAGGCCGCAGACGAGGTCCCGCGCTGGTACCTCGATCACGAGAAGGCGCGCATCCTGCTCTTCCGGCTTCCCATCGAACGGCTGCTGCCGCCGGGGCACGACGACTCCGCCCACCGCAGGATGGCGATCGAGAGCGCCGTGTTCAGAGCTGCGGCCGAGTACGTCGGCCGCGAGCCCTGGGACCTCGGCGGCCACGAGCACTGAGCTCAGAGACCGTCCTCGCCGGTCCGCAGGTCACGGGTAGACGGTGATGCTCTGCTGCGCTCCCGCAGCCGGCCATACCGGCCAGACCGCGAGCGCTCCGGGCGCGCTCATCGTGACGGAGGCATGCACCGGCGCCGAGGTCGACAGCGCATACACTGTGCGCGGCGTCACATCGACCGACGCCGACGAGTGGGCGGGGACAGTGACCTCGACGGGCTCTCCGCCCGATGTCGATGCGACCTGCACCGTCGCATCGGAATCCTCGTCGTTGGCGAGCACGAGGCGCGGCGTCGGCCCGGCAGGAACGGCGACGTACACGTCATCCTCGAGCTCCGGCGCCGGCGTGACCCAGGCGAAATCGTCCTGCGGCCCGGCGACATCCTGCTGCCGCACCGCGGCGAGCACAGGGTTGTCCGATTCGATGCTCATCGTGTAGTCCCCCGGCGACAGCGCGGAGAGCGACAGCTCGGTGGGCGCGTCGGCGGTGAGCGGAACCGTGAACTCGTCGGCGATCGTGGACGCACCGACCTCTCTGACCGTCACGACGGCCTGGGAATCGACCTCGGGTGACATCAGCCGCAGAACCGCCATGTCTGCGTTGTCGCCCTGGTTCTCGAAGACCTGGATGCCCGGGAGCACCGGCTGACGCTGCGCAGCGGGAACCGCATCCTGCAGGTCGATGCCCGAGGGATCGAGGGTCCGGGTGAGCGACGACTGCAGTACAGCGCGCACGGGCGACCCTGTCGCGGTCACCTTGACGATCGGGAAGTCCGATCCGGCGGCGATCGATGACAGCGCGAGCGCGACCTGAGACTCCGCGGGGACGATCACGGTGCTGGACGCCCGCGCAGACCCGAACACGCCGAGAGAAACAGTGGAGGGCACGACCCCGGGGTTCGTGAGAACGATCAGGTCCTCGGTCCCGGTGGCGACCGTTCCGCCGACGAGCCACGACTCGATGCCCGCAGGACGGCAGGGCGCCGCGGCGAGACCGAACAGGTCCGCCTCCTGCACGCTGACCGACTCCGTGGCGCCGAGCAGCGGCGCCTGGCGTCCCTCGACAGGGCCCACGAGGCGTTGCGCCGATCCGCCGTCGGCGAGGTCCTTCGCAGGCAGGGGACTCGACTCCGGTCGCCCGGACGACCCCTCGGAGGTCACTTGGGGAGACGCCGCCGACACCATCTCGAGCGGGTTGGAGGGATCTCGACCGACAGCGCGAAGGTCACCGTTGCAGACGAGAACGGTGTCACCCGGAAGGGGCGCCACCTGCGCCTGAGCGGGCTCGTGCGAGACAGTCGGCCACGGTGCGGTGATGCCGACGACGACACCGACGACGCACGCTCCTGCGACGACGGCGCCTGTCAGGACTCGAGCGCCGGTCGCCGCCACCCGGAATGCGCGGTTGCGGGTCATCGCCGCTCCTCCTCACCCTGTTCGGTCGACGGCTGGGCCTCGACTGCCGCATCCGGCTCGGGCCCGACCGAGGGCGCGGCGTCGGCTGTTGCGGCTGTCTCAGCGACCTCCGGATCGCCGTGCGGTTCTGCGGCGCCGTCGCGGTCCTCGGGGTGCCGAGGCAGCACGAGCGGCTCTTCCGGTGCTCGTCCGACGATGCGCGAGCGGGCGCGGGCTGCTCGCCGCGACGCACGTGTCGGCACGGACAGCAGCAGCGCCGCGAGCACGAGCACGAGCTGGACCGTGATCACGAGGCGCGCTGTCGCCTGCTGAGCGGTCGAGAGCGGAGCCCGTGGCGAGGCGTCGGCCTCGAGCCTGTAGAGCACACCGCGGTCGGTCGAGCCGGCCTGGACGAAACCAGCCCGCTGGTCGAGCGATGTCACCGCGGCCGTGCGCAGAGAGCGAGCACGGTCCGACTCCTCACCCGAGACCTGTGCGAGCAGGACGTACGAGATCCCCGTCCGAGCCAGCTCATCAGCCGCATCGAAGTCCCTGGCCGAGAGCAGATCGACCGCGAGCGTCGTGAGGTCGGAGCCGCGCAGCTCCGTCGCTGTCGAGAGGATCGTCGTCTGGGCGCTCAGCGTCTCGCTTCCGCCCCACGCCACCTCGGTCGCCAGGCCGCCATCGTTCTGCGGGGTGAGCACGAGGGTTCCGATCTGACGGTCGGCACCCGCCTGCGCTGCGACATACGCCGGCAGCGTCGATGCGGGACCGTCTCGGAGCTCCGACTCGTCCGCGTGGACCGCGGCCAGGGCAGGAACAGCGCACACGGCGATCGCAAGACCGGCGACCGCCGCGCTGAGCACCCGGACCCGTGGCATGGTCACCGCGGTGTCGAGCGTCACGAGGGCGGCTCCGGTGACGCCGATCCACGCGAGGCTGAGACCCGAACCCGGCCAGATGGCGACGGGAGTCCCTTGGGCGAAGGACACGGCGACTCCCACGGCCAAGAACGCGGTGGCCAGGCCGCAGAGCGCGACGAGCAGAAGAGTGATTCCGGCTCGCCAGCGCGGGGCGACCGCTGATGCGAGAGCGAGGAGCGCGAGCGGGGCGAGCAGCACCCCCACCCACGGCGCGAGCTCGAGGCCGAGCCACGTCGCCCACCCGGCCATGTCACCGCTGGGGAATCCGCTGGCCAACGCGAGTCTGCCTGCGGCATCGGCCGCTGCCTGCGGACCGGCCCAGATCGAGCCGGGATCCGCGAGCACCGCGAGGATGTCTCCGCGGCTCAGCTGCCAGACCACGAGCGGCGCGAAGAGGGCGACGGCGGGAATCGGCACCCAGACCAGGCGGACGGCTCCGCGGATACGAGCGCCGGCGAGGGTGATGCCGAGCGCCACGACCCACAGCAGGAGGAGTGCCGGGGCGAGCGAGGGCGCACATGCCGTGACCGCGGCGAAGAGGAGCGATGCTGCACCTGCCGCGCCCCACGAACGATGGGCCACCGCCCCTGCGTGGAAGAGCCAGGGCAGGAGGAGGTGCACCAGCACAGCGGCGGGGCGACCGTCGACGAGCGCGGTGAGGAAGGTGGGAGCGAGCGCCCACACGACTCCGGCGAAGATGCGCAGACCCGCACGATCGGTCACTCGCGTGGCCGCGAACCAGCCGCCGAGCACGGCGAGGGGCAGCGCCAGCACCCAGAGGAGCACAAGGGAGAACGACGGGGCGGCCGGCCAGAGAGAGCCGAGCACAGCGAGCACTCCGGAGAAGGGGTCCGCGGGGCCGACGACGTCGACTCCGAGACCGCGCAGCCCCCAGGCGGCGTCATTCCACAGCGCACCCACCGTCGACCGCAGCGGAAGCAGCGCACCGCCACCGAGCACGGGCCACGCGAGGATCGTGGTGAAGGTCGCGATGCTGACGACGAGGGCGCCCAGCACCGCCCAGGCGCCGCCGCCCGAGAAGAACCGGAGCTCACTGACCGCTCCGCCCTCGCTGCCGTGGCCGTCATCCAGCCGACGACGAAGATCGGAGCTGCTCACACGCAGCGGGGCGATGCTCGACCAGCTCGAGGTGCGGAAGGAGCGGATGCGAGAACGAGACCGCGCGATCGCGCCGAAGCGGAACATCGCCGTCACCGCAGCCGCCCACTCGGGCGCGACGGCCTCCGGCCGCTTGCCGATCAGGTCGGCCATGGATCGCCAGAGCGCGAGAGGAAGCAGAGTGAGCCAGTGCAGCGGGACGGAGATCGCCGGGGCATAAGCGAGGCGGCGGTGCAGCTGGGCGAGTCTGGTCGCGAACGCGCGCCTGCCCCGCGCGGTCGGAGGTGTCCCTGGTCCGTCCGGTGACACGGATACGCGCGCCGAGGGCGCGAGCACGACGCGTCCGCCACCGAGGCGGGCACGGACTCCGAGGTCGAGACCCAGGTCGGCTCCCGCGAGCGCCGGATCCGGACGCAGCGCATCGCGGACCTCGCCGCGGATCAGCATGCCGCGGATGTCCGCACCGAGCGCGTCGTCGCTGGCATCGTGCTGTCCTTGGTCGAGCTCGCCGCCGGCCAGCTCCACCGAGCGCCCCAGAGTCGTCATGCTGACGCCCAGAGAGACGATCTCGCGGTCGTTGTCGGTCTGCACGAGCTTGGGCGCCACGATCGCCGCCGACGGAGATCGTTCGAGAGTGCCTATCAGGCGCTCGAGCGCTCGCGGGTGCGGAGCGGTGTCCTGTGCGAGCAGCCAGACGGCGCTGCCCTCGAGGATGCGGGGTCTGGCGAGTTCGACGGCATCCGCGAATGAGGTGTTGCCGCGCGCCTGGATGATGCCCTCGACTGTGCTCGTCACGGCCTCGCTCTCGCGAGCCGACGCCGCGTCGCCGCACATCACCAGGGTGATGGCGGCTGCGGGCGTCGTCTGGGAGCGCAACGCATCGAGTGTGCGGAGCAGCTGCGCGCGGGCGGAGGAACCGGGGCGCGCGACGATGATTGCGTGAACTCGGGCTGGCATGACGTGGTCAGCCTATGCGTGCGACAGGAATCGGGGGCTGACCCGACCCGGCGTGGCCGCGAAGCTATGAACGCGGACGAATCACTGCCGGGTCAGCTCGCGCGACGCTTGAGCTTGCGGCGCTCGCGCTCGGAGAGCCCGCCCCAGATTCCGAAGCGCTCGTCGTTGTTGAGCGCGTACTCGAGGCACTCGCCGCGGACATCGCAGGACGTGCAGATCCTCTTGGCGTCGCGGGTCGATCCGCCCTTCTCGGGGAAGAAGGCCTCAGGATCAGTCTGCGAGCACAGTGCATCGCTCTGCCATGCGAGAGCATTGTCATCGTCGGTCTCGACCTTGCGAACCCCGGGAACACCGAGGTTGATCGGATCGACGAACCAGTTCTCCGGTACGTCTGAACGGTAACCCGTCATCTCGCTCTCCAACCCCTAAATTCCGCCCCCTCGGCGGGCCGTGCTCAACTAATTACACCCGTGTCATTCCCATCGGTCAAGTCGCGGATCGTAAACCCTCAATCCGGTCTTGAAGGTTTTTGACCTCCGTACGGCGTGTCGCACGTCCGCCCGAGGAGTCAGCGGCCGGAGGTGAGATCGCCGGGCGATGCGACGAACACCTCGCCCTGGCCGCCGACGGTCAATCGAACCTCGTCGGCGGACGCGAACGCGACGGTGCCGATCGGAACATCGAGCACTGCACCGTCCGCACCGCCCACCCTGACGCGACCGGACGTCGCGAGGACCATCGTCGGTCCGTCCACATCGATGACGACGTCCTGGCCGTCGAGTTCGACCCTTCTCAGCGAGAAGTCCGCGACGGGCACCGGGTACTCCGTGATCGCACCATCCGTCGTCGGGCGCAGCACCGGCACCTCGCCGGTCGTCGTGTCGAGGACCGAGAGCAGCTCGGCCACATCGATGCGCTTGGGCGTGAGACCGCCGCGCAGGACGTTGTCGCTCGCCGCCATGATCTCCACTCCGAGACCGGCGATGTAGGCATGCAGGAGCCCGGCCCGCAGGAAGATGCCCTCGCCCCTGCGAAGCACCACGTGGTTCATGAGCAGCGCGACGACCACACCGGGGTCTCCCGGATAGGTCTCCGCGATCGCCGCCACACCGCGGAGCGTCTCGGCCCATTCGCCCGACGCGGAGGCTGCGGCCGCGCTCACCGAGGCGACGACGTCGTCGACCACGGACCGCGCATCGCCGGACAGCAGCCAGCCGATCGTGTCGCGCAGGACGTCGCCCTCACCGCGGAGACGATCAGCGAGTTCCTCGACCCCGGCGCTCTGCTTCAACTCCCCCAACAAGCCCAGGGTGTCGCCGACGGGGCGCAGCCCGCTCAGGGATTCGAACCGTTCGCTCAGGGCGACGATCAGCTCGGGCTTGTGGTTGTCATCGCGGTAGTTGCGAGTCGGGTCCGTGGCGTCGAGCGTCGATTCCCTCGCCCACCCGGCTCTCGCCTGCTCGACGGTCGGGTGCACCTGGATGGACAGGGGCGATGCGGCCGCGAGGAGCTTGAGCAGGTACGGCAGAGCACCGCCCGTGACGGCGTCCAGCGTCCCGCCGCCCTGCACGTCGGACGGGTCTCCCGGGTGGTCGCCGAACCACACCTCCGCCTCAGGCGCACCCGTGGGGGTGCGGCTTTCCAGGTCGGCCAGGAGCGTCGGGGATCCCCACGCGTAATCACGGGGTGCATTCGAGAGACTGAGCAGCATGCCACCAGGCTATTGGCAGGGAACCCACGGTGCCACGACCGTCCCATCGGTGACTCCCGACTTCCGCGCGGTAGCCTGAACGCGATGGCGCAATACACGAAGCACCCGGTCGCCGCCCCGCCCGCCGCTCCCGAGCGCGAGTCCACGGGGCATCTTCTGCTGCGCGGGTACATCGGCCTGGTGCTGTTCGCTACCTTCGCGCACTCGGCGGTGTACAACCTCGTGGGCGAGATCGGCGCATTCATCACCCTCCTCGTCTTCCTGATCGCGACGCTCTCCATCGGCGTTCCGATGATCGCCCGTCGGCGACCTGCCGCGTTCGCGTGGCGTCGCCTGCCCTGGGCCGCGGTCGCGTACACCACGCTGGCCCTGCTCTCGGTCGCGTGGTCTCAGTGGCGCGGAGCGACCATCATCACCTGGGTCCTGCTCGCCACCGTCACGGTGAACGCGCTCTTCATCGTCCATGTGCTGACCTGGCACGAGATCGTGCGGGCGCTCGCTTCCGCGTTCAAGTGGATCCTCGGCCTGTCCCTCGCGCTCGAACTGTGGGTCGCCCTTGTGGTCCACGCTCCGATCCTGCCGAACTTCTTCGTGCGGCCGGACGGCGAGACCAACGCCCACTGGTACTGGGTTCGCGGCAACCTCGTGGACGGCGGCCGGATCCAGGGCATCGTGGGCAATTCGAACGTGCTCGCCATCATCTGCCTGTTCGCGATACTCACCTTCGGCGTGCTGTTCGCCGCGCGCACGCGCTGGCGCACCACTCTCGCGCTCTGGGCCCTCCTCGCCGGATACTTCCTCGTCCGGGCCGGATCCGCGACGGCATACGTGTGCGTCGCCGCTGCCGCCGCAGTCCTGGTCGTCGCCCTGCTGATGCGCCGCGCGACGTCTCCGGGCGCACGAACCCGACTGTATGTGCTGTTCATCGGCGGCGCCGTGGTCATCGGATCCGCCGTCTGGCTCCTGCGTGAACCCCTGTTCGCCCTCATCGGTCGCAGCGCAGACCTCACCGGGCGCTCCGACAAGATCTGGGACAAGGTCCTCGCGCGCGCCGCGGAGCATCCGATCTTCGGCAACGGGTTCTCGAGTCCCTGGGTCCCCTTCGATCCTGCCTTCGCCGGATGGATCGAGGATCACGGAATCACCGTGTTCCACGCGCACAACATGTGGCTCGACGTCCTGATGCAGCTGGGCGTGGTGGGGGTCGTCCTCATGGCTCTCGCCTATCTCAGCCTGCTCTGGCGTTCGTGGTTCTTCGCCATCGACCGCCCGCGCTGGGATCTGAGGTCGGACCGCGACTATTCGGCGATCACTCTGCTTCCGAGCCTCTTCACGGTCGTGCTGCTCGTGCAGGGTCTGACGGAATCGACCCCGATCATGCTCTGGGGCTGGATGCTGCTGGTCCTGCTCTCGTTCAAGATCAAGGTCGTGCCCCTGGTCGGCGTCGGTGAACGCGAGCGTGTGATCGAGCGCGGCGAGCGAAGCCGGCGGGTTCCGTGACGCCCGAACGTCGTCTGAGCGATCTGCTCGGCTCGGCCGAGTTCGCCCGCGCGTACACGATCGCGGTCCTCACAGCGGTCTTCTCGTCGTTCGCGATCGAGCACATCGCCTCATCGGTCACCCTCGCGACGATCATCGCCGTCCTGTGCGTCGTCGGCGCCTGGATCCTGTGGGTGCGCAGGGAGGAGCTGTCGCTGCTGCGGATCGCCCCGTCGTCGCTGCTGGCCTTCCTGGCGTGGGCCGCCGTCAGCATCGTGTGGACGACCGACAAGTCCGACACCGCTTTCGGTTGGATGGAGCTCTTCGGCTTCGCCTTCCTGGCGATCACCGTCGGCCACATCCGCGACACCCTCCAGACCGTCCGCGCCCTGGGCGACTCGCTGAGGTTCCTCCTCCTCGTGTCGCTGGGCCTGGAGCTCCTCTCCGGCGTGCTGCTCGACACGCCCTTCCTCTTCCTCGGCATCCAGGGAGACCTGGCCGTCGGCGGGCCCGTGCAGGGGATCTTCGGCAGCAGGAACATGCTCGGTTTCGTCACCGTGATCGCACTCATCACTTTCGTGGTGGAGTGGCGGTCGCAGTCGCTGACCGCTCGCATCGCGATCCCCTCGATCGCGCTCGCGGCGCTGCTGGCCTTCTTCTCCTCCTCCCCCACCGTGCTCGTGCTCGCGGCCGCAGTCGGCGTCGTCGCCGTCGCGCTCGCGATCGTCCGTCACACCCCGCCCGAGCGGCGGACCATCGTGCAGTGGGTGCTCGGTGTCCTCGTCGCTCTCGCCCTCGCCGCCGCGTTCGCACTGCGCCATGTGATCATCGCGCTGCTCGATGCCGGGTCGGACTTCTCGATCAGAGCGACCCTGTGGAACACGATCCTCGACTTCGTCGCTCTCAAGCCGGTCGAGGGGTGGGGCTGGTACGGCGCGTGGGCCCGCGGAGAGTTCCCGTTCACGTACATCAACTTCCTGCTCGACGACCACCACCAGAGCGCGCTGAACGCGTACTTCGACGTCCTGCTGCAACTGGGCGCCGCCGGCCTCGTGCTCTTCCTCCTGTTCGGCGGCATCGCCACCGTCCGGTCCTGGCTCGTCGCGAGCGCTCGACGTTCGGTGGTCTACGCCTGGACCCCGCTCATGCTCGTCACACTCGCCGTCGAGTCGATGTTCGAGAGCTTCACGATCGTCGGCGCGGGCTGGTTCATGCTCGTGCTCTGTGCGCTGCGGGCCGGCCAGACGAGGTCATGGCGGGAGAACATCGACGCCGCGCACACCGGAGCGATCCCGACGCTGCGTCCCGAACGCTGACCTCCGCGCCGCGCCCTCGGCGGATTCCGAACTGCTCCGGGTAGGGTGGATCTGCTCGCGGCGCCCTGCGGGCCCCGAGCCTCCGGAGATTTCACCTCGTGACTCACGCCCCCTTCGACCCGGCCTCCGCGACGATCGTCATCGTCACGTACAACCGGTCTCACCTCCTGACCGGCCTCCTCGAGAGCATCACGGCGATGGACCCGAAGCCGGGCCACGTCGTGATCATCGACAACGCCTCGTCCGACGACACCACCGAGGTCGTCGACTCCTTCCGTCCTCGGCTCGGCACCGAGATCATCTACCGACGCCTCGAGACGAACACCGGCGGGTCGGGCGGCTTCAGCGAAGGCATGCGCACGGCGTACGAGCTGGGTTCGGAGTGGATCTGGATGATGGATGACGACGTCGAGGTCGTGACCGACGGCCTGGCGAAGATGGGCAAGTGGGCCCCGCGGTTCAAGAGCATCCAGGGCCGCCGGTACGACTACGACGGCAGCGAGTTCTACTGGCAGTACCGGATCGCCGAGCGCATGGGCATCCCGATCCCGTTCGCGCCGTCCGGGTTCGATGCGTCGGGCTACAAGGAGATGAACAGCGGATGCTTCGAAGGCATGTTCATCCATCGGTCCATCGTGAAGCAGATCGGTCTGCCCGACCACCGCTTCTTCATCTACTGGGATGACCAGATGTACGGGTGGCTCGCCTCGCGCAAGACCACTGCGGTGATCGTCGACGAGTTCGTCCTGCGACGCACTCGCGAGATCAAGCAGTGGGACATGGGCATCCGCCACATGAACGCCTCGAGCAACGCCTACCGGTTCTACATCATGCGCAACCGGGCGTACATCAAGCAGTACTACCGCGTTCACCGCAACTACAACCCGGTGCTGTTCGGGCTCGGGACGTCGATGACGTTCGCGAAGGAGCTCATCCGGCTCCTGTTCGTCGAGCGCACGGTGCGAGGGACGAGCAATCTGTTCCGGGGACTCAAGGAGGGCGGCAAGCTCGGCCGCGATCGCTCCTGGACGCCCATGCCCGCTCTGGAGGACTGACCGCATGACCGACGAACCGCAGCCGGAACTCCGCTGGGCGCCACTGGAGCCGAAGCCGAGCAATCGTGGTCGTGTCTGGCTCATCGTCGGGCTCGTCGTCGCCGTGCTCGTCATCGTGGGCGTGCTGCTGTTCTTCCTCCTCCCGCGGGGCGAGACCCCGACTCCGGGAGCCAGCGGCTCGCCCTCCCCTTCTGCGTCGGCATCGACATCCCCGTCCCCGTCCCCGTCAGCGTCGCCGACGCAGACCGAGACCCCTCAGCCGACGGCGGAGCCCGCGCCGACGATGACACCGATCACGACCCCGCCCCCCGTCGCGGACCCCTCGGTCGACGCCTTCCGCGGACAGGTTCAGGGCTGGCTCGATGATGCGCTGACAGGACTGCAGATCGTCAGCGAGTCCAGTGGACAGGACGCGACCGAGGTCATCGAGAGCCTCCAGGCCGACGCGCAGCGGCTCGGCGAGAGCGCTCCGCCCTCATCCATCGAATCCGCCTGGGGCAGCGCGCTGAGCGAGTACGACCAGGCGCTCAGCTCGCTGCACTCCGACGCGGCCGCAGGGATGCAGCCGAGCGTCGACAGCGCACGCTCGGCTGCGAATCAGCTTCGAGGCCTCGTCGGGCTCTGACCCCGCGGCGGCGGCCCGATCCGTTCGGCTCAGTCGCCGTCGGACTCGAGGCGGCGCAGGCGCTCCTCGTAGTGCGCCGCGAGTTCGAGGCGCAGTCGCGCGCGCTCGTGCTCCGACTGGGCGCGGCTGAGCGCCTCGTCGGCTTCCAGATCAGCCACATCGAGGCGCACGCGCAGCCACTCGAACCGCTGCTCGAGCGCGGCGACCTGAGGAGCGATGCGATCGAACTCGGATCTGATGTAAGAGAAGTCGGCCTGGGTTCCCGCGAGGCGTGCCTCGTAGTCGCGCTGCGCGTGCTCGACCTGCTCGAGAGCACGCCCCATGCGGGCGTCCACTCTCGCGTCTACACGGCGTTCGACGACGGCGTCGAGTCTGCGACGGAGTCGGTTCAGCATTCAGTCCTCAATCATTCGGGTGATTGTCGATGGTCTGTGGGATTCAGCGGTGATACGTGACGCGGCCGGAGTCGATCCAGTGCCGCACGAGCGCCGACTCCAGGTCGATCCGGTGCTCTGCTCCGACCGCCGAGGGGTCTCCGTAGGCGTGGTTCCATGATGTCTGATCCGGCGCGTCGACGAAGGAGAATCCGGCCGCATCGACCGTGGCGTCCGGGAACAGGCGGGTGGCGATCCAGAGCATCACCGTCCCCGTCGTCGCCCACTGGCCACCGCTGCGCGGATCGGCTCCCATCGCCTCGCCGAGTGGCAGCACCACCTCGCGGTTCGGCATCGTCACGATTCCGAGATCCGCGGGCCAGAAGGCCGGGAGCTTCGGGTTCTCCCAGAGCAGGCGCCCGGGTTCGATCATCAGGTAGAGGCGCTCGGAGTAGCCCTCGAAGAACCAGGGCGTCGGACGCACACCACGATTGAACACGACGACGTCGGCGCGCCGACCCACCGACGGCATGCCGTCGACGTCGTCGACACGGAAGCCGTTGACTCGGAACACGATGTCAGCCGTGTCGATCATCGCGGCGCGCTCGTCGGACGGCTCGAGCGGCTGATTTCCGACGACGGCGATCCGACGAGCGGTATCCGCTCGCCCGTATGCCGTGACGAGCGGACGGAGTCGGTCGTAGAAGTCGACCTCTCCGGCAATCGCCCTGTCATCACCGACAAGATCCGTCACACGCCCCATGAGACCTCAGCTTAGGGCACCGCGGCGGCTGTCCCATCGGCGGGGCGGCGAGTCACGGAGAGGACGCGTCTAGAGTTGTCGGCGTGACTTCTTCGCAGACCATCCCGCTCTCCACGGCGAGCATCGGCACCGGCTCCCCCGTGTTCACGATCGCTGAGATGTCGGGAAACCACAACGGCGACATCGATCGGGCGCTCGCGATCGTCGACGCGGTCGCCGCCACCGGCGCCGACGCTCTCAAGATCCAGACTTACACCGCCGACACGCTCACGATCGACTCCGACAAGCCCGCCTTCCGGGTCGCGAGCGACCACGGGCTCTGGGGCGGCAGGAACCTCTATTCCCTCTACCAGGAGGCTCACACGCCGTGGGAGTGGCATGCGCCGATCTTCGATCGCGCGCGCAGCCATGGACTGATCCCCTTCTCGACGCCCTTCGATCCGAGCTCGGTCTCGTTCCTCGAAGAGCTGGGGGTCGAGATCTACAAGACGGCATCCGCTGAGATCGTCGATATCCCGCTCCTCCGGGAGGTCGCCCGCACCGGTAAGCCGATGATCGTGTCGACCGGCATGGCGACGCTCTCGGAGATCGATGCGGCGGTCACCGCCATCCGCGGTGCCGGAGGCACCCAGCTCGTGCTGCTGGCCTGCACAGCGGCCTACCCCGCGGTTCCCGAAGAGGCGCGACTCGGCAACATCGCGGCGCTCCGAGACGCCTTCGACGTGCCGGTGGGGCTCTCGGACCACACGCTCGGGATCGGGGTCGCGGTCGCCGCTGCGGCCCTCGGCGCGGTCGTGATCGAGAAGCACGTCACGCTCGACCGAACGGACGGCGGCGTCGACGCGGACTTCTCTCTCACACCCGACGAGTTCAGCGCTCTCGTCGTGGCCTCCGAACAGGCGCGCGTCGCGTCCGCGAGCGGTGTGTCCTTCGGACCGACCGCTCAGGAAGAAGCGGTGCTCGCCCTTCGCCGTTCGCTGTTCGTCGTCACCGACGTCCGAGCGGGCGACACCGTGGGACCCGAGAACGTGCGGTCGATCCGCCCCGCCGGCGGACTCCGCCCCGATGACTTCGCCCTGGTGAGCGGACGCACGTTCACGCGAGACGTCGAACGCGGCACCCCGCTGACCTGGGATGCGCTCTAGACCGCGAGTCCTACGAGAGCCGCCACCGGGCGAGGGTGAGGAAGCCGTCATCGTCGGCGGGCAGGTACGGCAGATAGCCGGCGCGCTCGAACAATCGTCGTGATGCGACGTTGTCGCCGTGCACGGTGGCCACCATGCGCACCGGCGGCTGTGCGGCGAGGGCTCGCTCCGCGGCCTGGAGCACCGATGCCGCCAGCCCGCGGCCACGGCTCTCGGGTGCGACCGTGATCGAGATCTCCCACTCGTCGGCCGACCGTCGGTCCCATCGGCAGGTGGCGACCGGCACTCCGTCGGACTCGACGATCAGGAGTCGCCGGTCGGGGTTCCGCAGGCTTCGCGCGAGCCAATCGGTGTGCGATCTCCAGTCGATCTCGCCGCGTGAGCGCGAGCCGGAGCGGACCTCCGGGTCGTTGCGCCACTCGAACAGTCTCCGCCCGTCGTCGACGTTCGCCGCACGGGCGACGAGTCCGGAGGGAGGCTCGACGGAAGGGCGGGTCGTCAGCAGCTGTTCCCAGGACGCCACGATCCGCCAGCTCCCGAGTCCGTCGACGGTCCGCTTCAGCTCGGCGGCCGTCCGGGCGAGCGATGCCGGAGAAGCCAGGAGATCGGCGAGCGCGCCGATCCTCTCCTCGAGTCCGTGATGGGGCGGCTCCCCGAGGCCCACCGCGAGCCCCTGTTCGACGACCTGACGGTAGCCGACCCGCTGGTTGTCCGCCACGCAGACGAGCGCCATGGGAAGACCCATGCACGCGAAGTCCCAGACCGAGGTGCCGGCAGCCGTCACGGCCAGGTCGTGGGACGCGGCGATCGCGGGGAGGTCCTCGACGAAGCCGAGGACCTGGACGGCATGACGCGAGGACCCCGCCGCGGACAGCACGTCGGGACGCCGCCGGGGGTCGATCACCGTGATCTCCACCGGAGAAGGAACGCGATCGAACGCGGCGACGACGCGCGCGGTCACGCCGTGAGGGTCCGTGCCGCCCATCACGATCAGCACGCGAGGCGCTGCCGCCGCCGTTTTCCGGGCGTCACGCTGAGCGAGCACCTGAGCGCGTACGACAGCCGCGTCGATCCCGGCCAGATGACTCCGGCTGCGTTCAGGACTCGCGAAGGTGCGCTCGGACGCCAGATTGGCATCGATGGCCAGATCGGCATCGCGCACACCGAACGGACCATCCTGCATGTTGCTGAGCAGCACTGCGAGGGACGAGAGATCGGGGACTTCGCGATAGGTGTCCAGATGGATCACGTCGGCGTCCCGCCCGAGCTCCGCGAAGTCGCCGAGGCTCGCCGCGACGCCGTCCACGGTGAGCAGCTCGAGTTCCGGATCCATCCGGCGCAGGACCTCCGCACCGACCGCATCCACATCGCCGAACACCGACGCCGCCCACCCCCGGTCCCGCGCCTCGCGGGCGATGGTGAGAGTGCGCATGAGGTGCCCCATGCCCGCCTCGACACCGGCATTGCAGTGCAGGAGGACCCGTCGCCCGCTCATCACACGTCCCTCTCCTCGGGGGCGCGGCTGCGCCCACCCGATAGGATAGGCCGGGCATGGAACAACCCGAGCATCCGTGCCATCACGACAACGCTGAGGAGACAGAGTGTCGGTTCTCGAGGGCGCGAGCATCCTCATCACTGGCGGCACCGGGTCGTTCGGCAAGGCGTTCATACGTCACGCCCTGACCCACATCAATCCCCGGCGTCTCGTCATCTTCTCGCGCGACGAACTCAAGCAGTACGAGGTGCGGCAGCAGTTCGGCGACGACCCTCGACTCCGGTGGTTCATCGGCGACATCCGCGACGAGAGGCGACTCGCTCGCGCGCTGCACGGCGTCGACTACGTCGTTCACGCCGCTGCCCTCAAGCAGGTGGACACGGCCGAGTACAACCCGTTCGAGTTCGTGAAGACGAACATCCTCGGCAGCCAGAACGTGATCGAGGCGTCGATCGACGCCGGTGTGAAGCGCGTCGTCGCGCTGTCGACGGACAAGGCCTCGAGTCCGATCAACCTCTACGGTGCGACCAAGCTCACGGCCGACAAGCTCTTCATCACCGGCAATCACTACGCAGCCGCGTACGACACGCGGTTCGCGGTGGTCCGCTACGGCAACGTCATGGGATCCCGCGGCTCGGTCATCCCCTTCTTCTCCCGCCTGGGTGCCGAGGGAAAGCCGCTTCCCATCACTGATCTTCGATGCACGCGGTTCTTCATCACACTCCCCCAGGCGGTCGAGATGGTGATCGACACGTTCGAGCTCATGCAGGGCGGCGAGCTCCTCGTTCCGCGGATCCCGTCGATGAAGGTCACCGATCTCGCCCACGCCGTCGTGCCGGGAGCGGAACTCGTCGATGTGGGCCTGCGCCCGGGCGAGAAGCTCCACGAGGAGATGATCAGCCCGGAAGAGGGCCGTCGCGCCGTCACGGTCAGCGATGGGAAGTACTTCATCATCCAGCCCGACCTCGCGTCCTGGGGCTATCAGATGCCCGCCGGAGCCGTACCCGTGCCGGAGGGCTTCGCGTACCGGTCGGACAGCAACGATCAGTGGTACTCGCAGCAGGAGATCTCCGAGATCATCGAGGCGGGGATCTGACGATGCTGCCCTACGGACGGCAGTCGATCTCCGAGGAGGACATCCAGGCCGTCGTCGAGGTGCTCCGTGGCGACTGGCTCACGACCGGCCCGGCAGTGGCCGCATTCGAAGCGCGACTCGGCGAGATCGCCGGCGGGCACCGGGCGGTCACCGCGACCTCGGGCACGGCGGCGCTGCACATGGCGTACGCGGCTGCGGGGGTCACGCACGGAGACACCGTGATCTCGACTCCGATGACCTTCATCGCCACGACCTCGATGGCGTCGGTCCTCGGGGCCGACATCGTCTTCGCAGACGTCGAGGAGGACACAGCGCTCATCGACCCGGACGCGGTCGACGCCCTGGTCGATGAACGCACCAAGGTGATCGCCGCCGTGGACTATGCGGGACACCCCGCCGACTACGACAGACTGACAGAGATCGCGGCGCGTGTGGACGCGCTCGTCCTCGACGACGCCGCCCATTCGATCGGCAGCACGTACCGGGGTCGGCCGGTCGGCGATCTCGCGGACCTGACGACGTTCTCGTTCTTCCCGACGAAGAACCTCACGACCGGCGAGGGCGGTGCGCTCGTCGCCAAGGATCCGAAGATCGCCCAGCGCGCCCATGAGTTCCACTTCATCGGGCTGGTGCGGGATGCCGATCGCTTCGCGATGACGACGGAAGGCGCGTGGCATCAGGAAGTCCATGAGTTCGGGTTCAACTATCGCCTCGACGACATCGCCTGTGCACTCGGGATCGCCCAGCTGGCGCGGCTCGACTCGTTCCGGCGGCGACGCGCCGAGATCACGCGGCGCTACGACGCGGCTCTCGCAGGCGTCGACGGGGTCCGTACTCCGATCCAGCGTGACGACGTCGAGCTGATCCGGCATCTCTATCCGGTGCGCATCCTCGACGGACGCCGTCGGACGGTCTTCGACCGGATGCGCGCGGACGGCATCGGGGTGCAGGTCAACTACATGCCCGTGTACTGGCACCCCGTGTACGCGGACGCCGGTTATCGCCGCGGAATGTGCCCGAACGCGGAGGCCTTCTACGCCGAGGAGCTCTCGCTCCCCATCCACCCCGAGCTCACCGACGACCAGGTCGACCAGGTCGTCGAGTCGCTCCTCAGGGCTCTGCGTTGACGCGGATCGGGATCATCACGCAGGCGCGGATGACCAGCACCCGTCTTCCGGGGAAGGTGCTGATCCCGGCCGGCGGCCGCTCCATGCTCGACCACCACCTCGACAGGCTCGCCGCCGCCGATCTGCCGATCGTGCTCGCCACCACCACGAACGCCGCAGACGACCCTCTCGCGGCCCTGGGGCACGCACGCGGCATCGACGTGTTCCGCGGCAGCGAGACCGATGTGCTGAGTCGGTTCTCGGGGGCGGCTTCCTCCGCCGAGTTGGATGTCGTCGTCCGAGTGACGTCGGACTGCCCGCTGATCGATCCCGCCGTGGTCCTCGAAGGCGTCCGTCGATTCATCGAGCTGGACGATCCTCACGCTCATGTCTCCAACGTCCTCCAGCGCACGTACCCGCGAGGCTTCGACTTCGAGGTGTTCTCCGCGGCCGCTCTCGCCGACGCCGACAGGAACGCCACCGAGCCGGCGGAGCGCGAGCACGTCACCCCTTATCTCTACGCGGGCGGGTCACCGCGGGCGAACATCCACTCGATCACGCAGGACGTCGATGCCTCGCGCTATCGGGTGACGCTGGACACTCCGGAGGACCTGACGGTCATCCGCAGGCTGATCGAAGAGCACGGTGCCGCGTCGCTGGACGCGACCGGGATCGTGGCGGTGCTCGACGCGCATCCCGAGCTCGCCGCGTTCAACGCGCACGTCGAACAGAAGAAGCTCGGGGAATGACCGGGAGATCGCCGGCGAATCCCGCTTAGCCGCGGTTGTAGTCGGCGTTGTAGCGATCGAGGACGTCCGCGATCGGCCCGTCGAGCACGAGCCCGCCCTTGTCGAGATAAAGACCGCGGGTGCAGAAACGGCGGAGGTCGCGCTCGTGGTGACTCACGAAGAAGAGGGTGCGCCCCTCGGCGAGCAGCTCGTCGATGCGCTTGTAGCACTTCTCCCGGAAAGCCTTGTCTCCGACCGCCAGCACCTCGTCGACCAACAGGATCGGCTCATCGAGCTGCGAGACGACGGAGAACGCCAGCCGCACCTTCATCCCGTTCGACAGGTGCTTGTAGGGAGTGTCCTCGAATCCGGCGAGTTCAGCGAAGGCGATGATGTCGTCGTATCGTCGCGCCACCTCGTCTCGCGACATGCCATGCAGGCCCGCCGTCAGAGCGACGTTCTCCCGCACGGTCAGGTCCCCCACGAATCCGCCCGTGATCTCGATCAGCGGAGCGACCCCGCCGTGCACGGTCACCGATCCCTCGTCGGGGAGCAGCACCTTGGCGACGAGACGGAGAAGCGTGGACTTCCCCTGACCGTTGCGCCCGACGACGCCGATCGATTCTCCTTGCTGCACCGTGAACGAGACGTCACGCAGCGCCCAGAACTCGCCCGGACGCGAGCGACGCGACGCACCCGCGAACAGGTCCTTGAAGTTTCGGCTTCCACGGCGGTTCCGACGGAAGCGGACACCGAGATCCTTGGCCTCGATCGCGACGGTCATCCCAGCTCCTTCAGCACGGAGCGCTCGAGGGAGCGGAACGTCCACACGCCGAGGGCCAGGATCACCAGGGTCATGCCCACGCTGACCAGCAGTGTGAAGGGGTTCCACTGGTCGGGGAAGAACGGCATCCGATAGAGCATGAAGATCCCGGCGAGAGGATTGAATGCACCGAGCGTCTGGAAGATGCCGGGGAGGTCGGTGACGTTGTAGATGATCGGCGTCGCGTAGAACATGGCTCGGAGGATCAATGCGGTCGTCCGTTCGAGGTCGACGAAGAGGACGCAGAGCGGAGCGACCAGCAGGCCGAGTCCCACGAGGAGGACGGTCTGGAGGAACACCGCGACCGGCACCCAGAGGACTCCCCAGCCCACCTGCACCGTGTGCGCCGGATCCTGCTCGACCAGCAGGTTGATGATCACGAAGGCAGCGAGCACAGGCAGCGAGAAGAGGAACTCGATTCCCTTGCTCAACACGATGCGGTTGACCCAGATCGAGCGCGGGATCGCGGTGGATCGTACGAGCCGCGCATCCTTCTTGAACGCGCGCGTGAAGTCCGTGACCGACGTGTTGAACCACACCCAGGGCAGCAGAGCGCTGATGAGGAACACGATGTACGGGTCCTCGCCGACGTCGCGGTTGAAGATCTGCGTGAAGACGAACCAGTAGATCACGCTCATGACGAGCGGATCGAGCACCGACCACAGATAGCCGAGCAGGCTCGTCGAGTACCGCACCTTGAGGTCTCTGGCCGACAACAACCACAGAGAATGCAGATAACGCCGGGGCGTCCCGGGCGCCCCGACAGCAGCGTGACTCACGGTGTCGAGTCTACGAGAGCGAGTTGTTCCACAGCGACAGCGCCGAGCCGATGGCCATGTGCATGTCGAGGTACTGGTACGTGCCGAGGCGTCCGCCGAAGTGCACGTCCTTCTCGCCCCTCGTGAGCTCGCGATAGGCGAGCAGGCCGTCACGGTCCGTCGGGGTGTTCACCGGGTAGTACGGCTCGTCCTCGCGGTTCGCGAAGCGAGAGAACTCCCGCATGATGACCGTCTTGTCCGACTCGTAGACGTCCTTACGCTCCGGGTGGAAATGCTTGAACTCGTGGATGCGCGTGTACGGCACGTCCATGTCGGGGTAGTTCATCACGCTGGTGCCCTGGAAGTCGCCGATGTTCAGCACCTCCTGCTCGAAGTCGAGCGTGCGCCAGCTGAGGGCACCCGCCGTGTAGTCGAAGTAGCGGTCCACGGGGCCTGTGTAGACGATGGGCAGCTGTCCGACCGTCGCCTTCTTGTTCAGGGGCTGAGCCTCATCGAAGAAGTCGACGTTCAGCTTCACCTCGATGTTGGGGTGATCGGCCATCCGCTCGATCCACGCGGTGTAGCCGTCCGTCGGCAGCCCCTCCCACGTGTCGTTGAAGTAGCGGTTGTCGTATGTGTATCGCACAGGCAGGCGGCTGATGATGTCGCCGGACAGCTTCTGCGGATCCGTCTGCCACTGCTTCGCGGTGTAGTCGCGGAAGAACGCCTCGAACAGGGGGCGGCCGACGAGCGCGATGCCCTTCTCCTCGAAGTTGGACGCCGTCTTGACGTCGAACTCCCCCGCCTGCTCGCGCACGAGGGCCCGTGCCTGGTCGGGCGTGTAGGCCGACTGGAAGAACTGGTTGATCGTGCCGAGGTTGACCGGCATCGGGAACACAGTGCCCTTGTGCGTCGTGTACACGCGGTGCACGTAGTTCGTGAAGCTCGTGAAACGGTTGACATACTCCCACACCGTGGCGTTGGAGGTGTGGAACAGATGCGCGCCGTAGCGGTGGACCTCGATGCCCGTCTCGGGCTCGGCCTCGCTGTAGGCGTTCCCGCCGATGTGGTGGCGACGGTCGATGACCGTCACCTTGCGGCCTGCATCGGCGGCGCGTTCTGCGATGGTGAGGCCGAAGAAGCCCGACCCGACGACAAGAAGATCCATGTTGCTGCTTTCTGCCCACAAGGCTGACATCCGCACGGCGTCGCGCGGCACACAGCAGACAACTCTACCTGCAGCGCACTCGGCGCTGCCTGTCAGCCCGCCTCGGTGCCGAGAGGCCCTCCCACGTCCAGCATCTGCTGGAGCATCGGGGCGAGCGTGCGCCCATACGAGTCGGAGAGGTGATTGTCGTCGATGTAGACGGCGACGTTGCCGATCGAGCCCCTGCACACGCCCTCAGGACACAGCCAGGGTCGGAAGTCCACCGCGATCACCCCGTCAGCCGCCGTGAGATCGTCGAAATCCTCTCCGTCGACGAAGGCGAGTTCGGGCACGTCGCACGATGCGGCGTCGGCACCCGGAACGACCTCCGAATCCTCCGACACGCACTCGTACATGTCGAAATCGAAGCGAGGATTGTCGCGCACGGCGATCACCTGGATGCCGTTCGCCGTGAGCTCCTCCGCGATCTCGCGGATCCCCTCGACGAGAACCTCGGGAGACGAGGGCGTCGCCCGGGTCGCGACCAGGTAGACCGCATCCGGCTGGACCCTCATCGCATACTCGATCGCCGCGGCGCGCCAATCGTCGCAGGGTGTACCCGCCGCCGACCAGGTCGGAGCTCCGATGCCGATGGCGCACCCTCCCTTCAGCAGAGCGACGAGGCCCCATCCCTGCTGATCGGCGAGAACGGCGAGAGGCGACATGAGCTGCTGTGCGTGCGAATCCCCCATCACGAGCACTCGCCAGGCGTCGGAGTCCTCCGCTGCCGCGGTCTGGGCGCAGCTGCCTGCCAGCGCAGGCTCCACAGGTTCGAGGTCTCCCGCGCAGCTGCCGTTCAGGTCCACCCACTCGTCATCGAGCGCCGTGGCCGGCGGCATCAGCGGGAGGTCGGTGACGGCGAGATCGATCGGCGAGTCGATCTGGGCGGCACCCGGATACCCGCCGCTGTCGCTGTCCATCAGCGCCGCCGCACGATGCTGGATCGTGAGCTGCCAGGCGGCGAGGGGTGCGGCGACCAGCAGGACCGAGGCCGCGAGTGCGAGGACGCCGAGACGACGGGAGCCATCGAAGAACGCGGCGTCGCGGATCGGGCGCTCCACGAGCGTCGACACGATCCGCGCCAGCACGAACGAGACCAGGACGATACCGGCGCCGGCCAGCCATCCCGGCTCGGACCTGCCGCTCACCATCATCCAGGTCACGAGGACCGGCCAGTGGACGAGGTAGAGCGCGTACGCGTCATGGGAGACGAATCGCAGCGGCGCCGACTCGAGGATCATCGCGGGGCCGCCACGCGGGCGGTCGCGCCCGGCGACGATGACGAGCGCCGTGCAGATCACCGGCCACAGAGCGAGATACCCGGGGAATCCGCCCTGCACGTCGAGCACGATTCCGCACATGACGATGCCGACGATCCCGACCCAACCGAGGAGTGCGGCGATCGACGGTCGGACGCGGACATGCGGGAGAGCGATCGCGACGAGCGAGCCGGCCGCGAACTCCCACAGTCGCGTGCGGGTGTCGAAATAGGCGAAGGACTGGGCGCGCATCGTCTCGACGACCGAGAATGCGAGCGAGGCGACGAAGATCGTCCCGAAGACGACGGCGAGTGCGGGGATGACGAGGTGGCGCCGACGACGGAGGATCAGCCAGACCGCGGCGATGATGAGCGGCCACAGGATGAAGACCTGTCCTTGGACCGACAGCGACCAGAAGTGCTGAAACGGACTCGGGGTCGCGGAGTCGCGAGCGTAGTAGTCGACCTCCGACAGGGCCAGCGTCCAGTTCTCGACGTAGAAGAGACTCGACCAGGCCTCACGCCAGACGCGCGGCCACTCGGTCTGCGGATACGCCGCGAACGCGACGCCGAGGACGCCGACGATCGTCACGGCCGCGGCGGGCAGCAGCCGCCGGAAGCGGCGCAACCAGAAGGACGCGAGCGCGAGCGGACGCTCCGACCCGACTCGTCGCACGAACGACGCGGTGAGGAAGAAGGCGGAGACCATCAGGAACACGTCGACGCCGCCCGAGACGCGCCCCAGCCACACGTGGTACGCCACGACCAGCAGGATGGCGAGCGCGCGCAGACCGTCGATGTCCGCGCGGCGGGTGAGCGGATCCCCGGCGACAGGCGCGGTCGGAGGAAGCGGTGTCGGGTGCGTCGTTTTCATGAGGGGCGGCGTATCGGCGATGGGTGTCGCCGCAGTCGTCTCGGGTCGACCGTCTGCCTCTGCCAGCCTATCCGCCCGTTGCGAGCAGTCGCTCGGCCGCCGCGTCGATCTCGGTTCCCAGCAGTCTGGCGTATTCGAGATTGAGATGATCCGCGTCGTAGTAGACGGGGATGCCGCCGACCACGGCGTAGCACGATGTCGCGTCGCAGAATCGGTCGGTCAGATCCAGCACGCTGATCGACGGTGACGCTGCCTGTGCGCCCGCCACGACCACCGGGTCGACCGGGTGCGCCTCGGCTCGAGGGCGCGCGCAGGACTTCGGGTCCTCGGCATTGTGCAGCACGCAGTCGGGACTTCTGACCTCAGCGTTGAACGGAGGATCCGCCAGCGCGAGCACCTTGATCCCCTCCTCGCTCCACCGCGTCCAGTAATCGAGCAGTCCGTCCGACATCTGATCGACCTGCGGCCGGTCGCTGCCGTCGTCCACCAGCTGGAGCCGCGACGCCATCGCGGTGATGACGAGGTCCGGATCCTCTTCGGCGACGGTGTCGGCGAGGTCGCTCGACCACTCGCGGCACCTCTCGACGTCGGCGGCACCCCACGCGCTGCGGAACCCGATGAACTCGACGTCGGCTGCGGGACACCCGCCGTAGAAACTCGTGTCGACGATCCAGCCGTGCTCCTCTGCGATGTCGAACACAGCTCCCTGCCACTGCTGCGCATGGGAGTCCCCGATGAGCCACACCCTCGTCGGATCCTCTTCGCCTCGCGAGAAATCGCACTCGTGGGTGGTCTTGAGGTCCCCATACGTGAGAATCGGCAGGAACTCGCCGCACTCCGCAGGCGTGTAGAAGTACTCGTTCTTCTTGGTCATCACCGAATAGTCCGCAGCCCCGAAAGGGTCGTCGCACTCAGCCCCCGGTGCGAGCGCCGAAGGCCCTTCGCACGTCGACGCGGCGAGGTCGTCCGGTGGGCTGTCCGCCTCGACCCTCGCCGCATATGCGGCAAGGACCGCCGCCACGAGCGCCGCAATGACGAGCATCCCCGTGACCATGAGCCCGAACGCGCGGCGCGAGGAGCCGCGCCAATATCCCCAGGTCTGTCCGGCGTCTTCGACGAACCTCTTCGTGAGCACGGCCAACACCAGCGAGATGGCCAGAACCGCGACCTTCGAGAGAGTGCTCGCTTCGCCACCGATGACGAACGGGGCGACGACGATGAGCGGCCAGTGCCAGAGATAGAGCGAGTACGAGACTCCGCCGATCCACTGCACAGGTCTCAGTGCGGTCACCTTCGCATGCCAGAGAGCGGCGTGCGAGTTTCCGGCGAGGATCACCGCTGCGGTGCCGAGAACCGGCACCAGTGCGGCGTACCCGGGGAAAGAAGTCGCATGATCATAGGCGAAGGCGGCGACGACGATGAGGCCGAATCCGAGCAGGCTGACGATGTCGGCCGCGGCGCGTCCGAGCGGGATTCGGCTGCCGAGCAGCGCGACCGCCCCGCCGATCGCGAATTCCCACCCGCGCGTGAACGTCGCGAAGTACGCCTGAGGCGGAGCCATGGTCGTGTAGACGACGCTGGCGACGAAGGAGGCGACCCCCACCAGCGCGACGACCGCGATCAGCGCCGTGGCCGTCCGCGCTCTCACTCCGCGTCGCGTGTCCGGTCGTCCGGTGCGCCGCGACACGGCCAGCGCGGCCACCAGCAGCACGGGCCAGACGATGTAGAACTGCTCTTCGACCGAGAGCGACCAATAGTGCTGGACCACGCTCGCCGCATCATTGAGCGCCGAGTAGTTGACCGACATCGATGCCAGGAACCAGTTCTCGACGTACCCCGCGCTCGCTGCGACCTCCCAGGCGCCCCGCTCCCAGCGAGGGTAGGGAAGGAACAGCACGAGAAGCACGAGCGACACCGCGAGGACGAGCAGCGCCGCCGGAAGCAGGCGCCGGATCCGTCGGGCGTAGAACGCACCGAGGCGCACTCCCCCGGTCAGTGTCATCTCGCCCACCAGGTGCCCCGTGATGAGGAAGCCGGAGATCACGAAGAACACATCGACGCCGACGTAGCCGCCGGGCAGGCGCATCGGCCAGAGGTGATTGAGCACCACCAGGCCGATGGCCACGGCGCGAAGTGCTTGGATGTCGGTTCGGAACACCCGCGCCTTCGGCGCCGCGGTCGGAGCGTCTGCGCTCCGCAACGACACGCTCACGACCCGAGATACTCCCTGAGGAGTTCGTCTCCCACGCGAGGGGTGAAGCCGATGCTCTGCACCCGGGTCAGGTCGAGGACGCTGTTCGTGGGGCGCGGAGCGACGGGCGACGTCGCCGCGGCGAAGTACGCGTCAGTCGACACACCCGTGACCCGCGCCGGATCCTCGCCGACGAGTTCGAACACACGGCGGGCGATGTCGGCCCAGGTGACGCTCTCGCCCTCGGACGTCAGGTTGTAGACGCCGAACGGCGGGCGGGTCTCGACGAGGGTGCGGATGAGGCGCGCGATCTCGGCCGCGAACGTGAGTCTCCCCCGCTGGTCGTCGACGACCTTCGGGTCGACTCCCTTCGCGGCCAGCGACGCCATGGTGCGCACGAAGTTCCCACCACTCCCGATCACCCACGAGGTGCGGACGATGTAGTGACGAGGGGCTGTGGAGACGGCGAGATCGCCCGCCGCCTTCGACTGGCCGTAGACGCCGAGTGGACACACGACGTCGTCCTCCGTGTACGGTCGCTCGGCGGATCCGTCGAAGACGTAGTCACTCGAGACATGCACGAGGGTGATGCCGTGCTCCGCAGCGATGCGAGCGAGAGCTGCCGGTCCGGCGGCGTTGACCGCCCACGCATCCCGCCTGCCCTCGGGCGTCTCCGCACGATCCACGGCCGTGTACGCGGCGGCGTTGATGATCGTGTCGTAGTCGCGCCACCGTCGCGCGTCGGTCAGAGTCGTCGATCCGAGATCGAAATCGGCGCGCGTCGTCCATTCGACGCTGCCGACGCCTTCGAACTCGGCTCGCAGCGCCGTTCCGAGCTGCCCGCCCGAGCCGATGACGAGGGTCTTCTTCGGGGCGACCGGCTCGACATCCGCGAGACGCGGGTGTGCGAGGTCCTTCGCAGACACCTCGGCCTCGGCGAGCGGGATGGGCCACTCGATCGCGACGGTCTCGTCAGCGAGATTCAGGAACGAGTACGAGGCGTCCGGCGACCAGTGATCGTTCACGAGGTAGGTGTACGCGGTGTCAGGCTCGAGGGTCTGGTAGGAATTGCCGACGCCGCGAGGCACGAAGATCGCCTTCGAGGGATCCAACTCCGCCGTGAAGACCGCTCCGAATGTCGGGCCTTCTCGCAGGTCGACCCAGGCCCCGAAGATCCGACCGGTCGCGATCGACACCCACTTGTCCCACGGCTCGGCGTGGATCCCGCGAGTCGTGCCGACGGCGTCGTTGAAGGAGACGTTGTTCTGCACCGGACCGAAATCGGCGAGGCCCAGTGCGGTCATCTTCTCGCGCTGCCAGTTCTCCTTGAACCATCCGCGCGAGTCGCCGTGCACGGGCAGATCGAAGATCTCGAGCCCGGGAATCGTCGTCTCGGTGCGACTCAGAGGCTTTCCGAAGTCGATCTCGCTCACCGGGTCACTGTCCCTTCGACGCGTAGAACGCCTCGGTCTGGTCCTTGGACGGCGCCCACCACGATTCGTTGTCGCGGTACCAGGCGATGGTCGCGGCGAGTCCGGACTCGAAGTCGGCGAACTCCGGCTTCCAGCCCAGCTCGGTGCGGAGCTTGGTGGAGTCGATCGCGTACCGCAGATCGTGACCTGCGCGGTCCGTGACGTGGTCGTACGCGTCTCGCGGCTGGCCCATCTCCTCGAGGATGAGCTCGACGACGTCCTTGTTGTTCCGCTCCCCGTCGGCGCCGATCAGATAGGTCTCGCCGATCCGACCCTTCTCCAGGATCGTGAGCACGGCGGACGAGTGATCGTTCGCGTGGATCCAGTCCCGGACGTTCTCCCCGGCACCGTACAGCTTCGGCCGGATACCGCGGATGACATTGGTGATCTGCCGAGGGATGAACTTCTCGACGTGCTGATAGGGGCCGTAGTTGTTGGAGCAGTTCGAGATCGTCGCCTGGACGCCGAACGAGCGGACCCACGCGCGCACGAGCAGGTCGCTGCCGGCCTTCGTCGACGAGTACGGCGACGACGGGTTGTACGGCGTCTGCTCGGTGAACCGCTCGGGGTCGTCGAGTTCGAGGTCGCCGTACACCTCGTCGGTCGAGATGTGGTGGAACCGCGTCTCGTGCCGACGCGCCGCTTCCAGCAGCGTGTACGTGCCGATGATGTTCGTGTCCAGGAAGGGACGAGGACTGTGCAGCGAGTTGTCGTTGTGCGACTCCGCCGCGTAGTGCACTACGGCGTCCGCTTCTGCGGTGAGCCCGTCGACGAGCTCGGCATCGGTGATGTCACCGTGCACGAATCGCACCCGGTTCTCGGGGAGCCCCTCGAGCGACGCCCGGTTTCCGGCATAGGTCAGCGCGTCGAGCACCGTGACCGTGTGATCGGTGTTCTCCACCGCGTAGTGGACGAAGTTCGAGCCGATGAAACCGGCGCCTCCGGTGACGAGGATGTTCGACATCAACGACCTCTTTCCAGGGTCTCGAGCAGGTAGGTGCCGTATCCGGACTTCACGAGCTTCGTGGCCCGCTCGCGCAGGTCATCGTCGGTGAGGAAGCCCTGACGCCAGGCGACCTCCTCGGGGACGCCGATGCGCAGACCCGTGCGGCGCTCCATGGTGCGCACGTAGTCGCCGGCATCCGACATCTGGTCGAAGGTCCCGGTGTCGAGCCACGCTGTTCCGCGCGGGAGCACCTCCACCTGGAGCGCGCCTCGTTCGAGATAGGCGCGGTTGATGTCGGTGATCTCGTACTCGCCGCGAGCGCTGGGCTCGAGGGCGCGAGCGATCTCGACGACGTCGTTGTCGTAGAAATAGAGTCCGGGTACGGCGTAGTTGCTCTTGGGGTGCTCCGGCTTCTCCTCGAGCGAGACGGCACGACCGTCGGCATCGAACTCGACCACTCCGTAGGCGTTGGGCTCCGCCACCCAGTAGGCGAACACGGCGCCGCCCTCGACATCGGTGTAGCGCTTGAGCTGCGTTCCGAGCCCCGGGCCGTAGAGCAGGTTGTCACCGAGCACGAGCGCGACCTTGTCGTCGCCGATGAAGTCCGCTCCGATCACGAAGGCCTGTGCCAGGCCGTCCGGCGAGGGCTGCTGTGCGAAGGTGAGGTTCACTCCGAACTGCGAGCCGTCTCCGAGAAGCCGCTCGAACTGCTCGGCGTCGTGAGGCGTGGTGATGATCAGGATGTCTCGGATCCCGGCCAGCATCAACGTCGACAGCGGGTAGTAGACCATCGGCTTGTCGTACACGGGAATCAGCTGCTTCGAGATGCCGATCGTGATCGGATGCAGTCGGGTTCCTGAGCCACCAGCGAGAATTATGCCTTTCACCCCCATATCGTGCCACATCCCAGCTGGGACTCAGACAGGCACGATTTACTTGCGTCACATCGTTCACACTGGCATCGTCTGTGCATTTCCGTCACAATGAGCAGGTGACCGGCTCAAAATCCCCCCACCTGCTCGGCCTCATCGCCAGTGCAGCGGCTGTCGTCTTCGCCGCATCCCTGCTCGTGGCGACGCCGGCCAACGCCGTCGCGCCCTCCTCCTCCGGCGCTCTGTCGGCTGCAGGGGCCACGCTGACATCCTCGACCGCAGCGACGGGTTCCGCGGACGCATCCATCCGGGACACCGCGAACCTCGCGCAGTTCAAGCCGGGGAACATCATCTCCGATGGCGTGTTCTTCCAGAGCGACACCATGTCCGCCGGCCAGATCGACTCGTTCTTCCGTGGGAAGGTGGCTTCGTGCCGAGGTGGGTACGTCTGCCTCAAGGACTACCGCCAGAACACACCGAACCGTCCTGCGGACAGCTACTGCCGCGGATACTCCGGAGCGCCGAACGAGTCGGCGGCGACGATCATCGCGCGGGTCGCGCAGTCCTGCGGCATCAACCCGCGGGTGCTCATCGTCATGCTCGAGAAGGAGCAGAGCCTTGTCACGCACACGTGGCCGAGCACCTGGCGCTTCGACATGGCCCTCGGCCAGGGGTGCCCGGACACTGCGCCGTGCGATCCGGCCTACGCAGGCTTCTTCTACCAGATCTACGGCGCCGCCCGGCAGATGCAGATCTACGCCGAGGGACGCTGGTTCACGTACTACGCGCCGGGGAAGACCTGGAACATCCTCTACCACCCCAACCGGGCCTGCGGGTCCGCCCCGGTCAGGGTCGAGAACAAGGCGACCGCCGCTCTGTATTACTACACGCCCTACCAGCCGAATCGGGCGGCGCTCAACGCCGGATACGGCACCGGGGACGGATGCTCCAGCTACGGCAATCGCAACTTCTACCAGCTCTTCACCGATTGGTTCGGCAGCACTCAGACGACGGGCGCCGCTCCGGCCACCCTCGCGCAGGTGCCGGGTCGCGCGGAGATCTACCTCGTGCAGTCCGGTGTCCGCCACCATGTCGTCGCTGCCGAGGACCTCGCCGCGCTGCGGTCGAGGCTCGGCGGTGCCGTGTCCGTGGCCGCGGCGTACCTCGACCCGATGCCCGAGGGCAAGCCGGTCACGCGGTACGTGCACGACCCTCGGACCGGGACGCTGTACCTCCTGGAACCGGACGGCACCCGCCATCGCTTCGTCGACGCTGCTCAGGTCGCCTTGTTCGGATACGCGTTCAGCTCGTACGTCAACCTCACCGGCACCACTGCGGACCGATTCTCCGAGGGTGCCCCTGTCGGTTCGTTCTTCCGCTCGGGGGCGGACCCCGAGGTCTACCTCTACCAGGGCGGTCTGCGCAGGCATGTGGCCAACCAGCAGACCTGGCTCGAGGTCTCCAAAGGAACATCCGGGTACGTCGCGTCGATGAAGCCGTCCGCGGCCGCATCGATCGGCAACGGGCTCCTCGTCATCAAGGCGAACAGCCTGATCCGCGCCGCGGGAACACAGGATGTGTTCCTCACGCTTCTCGGCGACCGCCTGCTGCGCGTACCGAGCACCGCCCTCGCCCGTGAGTTCGGCGCTGCCGGCATCACCGTGGTGCCGAGCAGCTCGGTCGCAGCCAACACGAGAGTCGGTTCGACGCTCACCCCGATCGTCTCGTGCGGCAGCAGCACTCTGATCGCCGCGGGCGGCAAGCTCCATCCGGTGTCGGGCACGCAGTATGGCGGCATCAAGCCGACCACGCTGGGCAGCGGGGAATGCGGCGCGATGCCCCGCTCGAAGACCACGGTCTCCGCACCTCTGTTCATCCAGCCGCAGGGAGCCCCGGAGATCTACGTCGTCTCGGGCGGCACGCTGCGTCATGTGCCGTCCCCTGCCGACCTGCTGGCCCTCAACGGGTCCAGGCCGTTGAAGGTGCTGCCCTGGTCACCGGCCACCGTCGAATGGTTCGGCACCGGTGCGGCGAACCTGCCCGAGAAGTCGTTCGTGCGCTTCACCGGGCGCGAGGAGATCTACCGATACGAGAACGGGACGTTGCGTCACGTCCGCAGCATCAAGACCCTGCTCCAGCTGAACGGGGGAACCGCGCCGCGCGAATACGTGCTCCCGGGTGATCAGCTGTCGCGATACAAGGTGGGATCCCCTCTGCTGACCAGCGGAACCGACTTCGTGCAGTTCACCGGCGCGCCGGAGATCTACTTCTACGAGAACGGCAAGCTCCGGCATGTGACGTCGATCGGGGTTCTCCTCCGGCTCGGTGGAGGGCGTGCACCCGCAGTGCTCCAGCTCGCCCCCGCCTTCAAGGCCGACTACGCCATGGGCGCTCCGATCACGTGATCGTCGCGTTCGGCCGATCGGATAGGATCGGTGAACTATGAGCTTGTCGTCGGACCGTGTCCTCGTGATCGTCCCCGCATGGAACGAGGCCCGCAACGTCGGACGCACCGTGCACGAGATCCGGGCAGCGAGCGCCGACTTCGATCTGCTCGTCGTCGACGACGGATCGACCGATGACACGAGCGCGGTCGCGCGAGAGGCCGGCGCCACGGTCATCTCCCTCCCCTTCAACCTCGGCGTCGGCGGAGCGATGCGCACCGGCTTCACGTACGCGAAGCGCCACGGCTACACCCGGGCCATCCAGGTCGACGCCGACGGCCAGCACAACCCCGTCGACATCGCGCGAGTCCTCGACGGTCTCGACACCGCGGACATCTCGATCGGCGCACGTTTCGCGGACGTCGGCGACTATTCGGTTCGCGGCCCGCGCCACTGGGCGATGGTGTTCCTGGCCAAGACCGTGTCCCGGGTCGCGAAGACCCGTCTGACAGACGTGACGAGCGGCTTCCGCGCTGCCAACAGCAGAGCCATCGAACAGTACGTCCGCTATTACCCCGCCGAGTACCTCGGCGACACCATCGACTCGCTCGTCGCAGCGTGCCACGCCGGATTGACAGTGACGCAGGTGCCGGTGGCGATGCGCCCGCGCGTGCACGGCACCCCGAGTCAGGGCCCGATCGGAGCATCGATCTACCTGCTGCGTTCGGTGTTCACCCTCGGCCTGGCGATGCTGCGACGACCCGGTTCGACGAGTCGGTCCACATCCGTGGGCGAACCGGAGGTCGCACGATGATCGTCATCGTCGGGATCGCTCTCGCTCTCGTCATCCTCGCACTGGTCTTCTGGATGCTGCTGACGCGACGTCTTCGCGAGAAGTACGCGGTCATGTGGATCGTCATCGCGCTGAGCGTCCTGCTGCTCGGGATCTTCCCCCAGCTCCTGCTCTGGGCGACATCGCTGCTCGGTGTGCAAGTGCCGGCGAACCTGCTGTTCGCTCTCGCGATCACCCTGCTCCTGGGAGTCGCGCTGCACCTCTCCTGGGAGCTCTCCCAGGCAGAGGACGAGATCCGCCGCGTCGCGGAGGAAGCGGCGCTGTCGCGCGCCGAGATCGACAGGTTGGATCGCCGCATCGCCGCTCTGGAGGCTCAGCACCGCGGCCGCGACGCCGACAGCGCTCCCCCGGCATGACGTCCGGAGCCCCGCGCGCCGATGTCTGGGGCGTCGTCACCGTGCATCGCCCGGCACAGGTGCCTCCGCTTCTGGGAGATCTCGCTCCGCAAGTCACCGGCATCATCGTGGTCGATGACGGCAGCGGTGCAGAGTTCGACGTGATCCGCGCGGACATCGCATCGACCGGTGCGCAGGTGATCACGTTGGAGAGCAACCGCGGCATCGGTGCGGCACTGAATCACGGCATCCGCTGCGCCATCGAACACGGCGCGAGCGCGGTCGTGACATTCGACCAGGACTCGACCATCGCCCCCGGCTTCGTCGCCGCTCTGGGCGCCGCGCACGAGCATGCGCGCGCGCACGACGTTCCCGCGGGCCCCGTGGTTCCGGAGTTCTTCGCGGACGTCTCCCAGGCCGGGTCATCGACGCCGCAGGGGGTGGTCCACGCCGCCCACGCGATCCAGTCCGGCATGTATCTTCCGTCAGAGGTGCTCGAACGGGTCGGGCTGATGGACGAAGCCCTCTTCATCGACCTCGTGGATACGGACTTCGAGATCCGCTGCCTGGATGCCGACCTGCCGTGCATCGTCGCCCCCGGCCTCCGCCTGCCCCACCGCCTGGGTGCACGCTACCGGGTACCCGGCCCGCTCGGAGCGGTGCTTCCCACCCTCACGCTGAGCACGCCGTTCCGGTACTACTACAGGGCGAGGAATCGGATCGTCGTGGGACGGCGGCATCCGCGTCATCGGTCGCGCCTGCGTCGCGACGCGCGAGCCGACTACGCGTACTTCCTCATCGCGTGGATGCTGGCCAGGCCCCGATCCACCATGCGCAAGCTGCTCATCGCGGGGTTCCGTGACGGACGCGCTGAGCGCCTGGGCAGGATGAGCCCGGAACTCGCCGCTGACGCCGCTCGAGTCACCTGGCGCGCGCGCCCTGTGTGACCGGCGCGAGATCTGCGAACGGACCGCTCAGCGTGCCACCGTCGGAGTGCGCCGCCGGCCCCGGATCAGCCACCCCGCTGCCCAGCTCGCGACATAGGCGATGACGAAAGGCGTCGGGACGGCCCGCGCGCGGCGCACCGTCCGCAACATCCCCAGGGTCACCGGCAGTCGCCGACCCGAGCCGAAGAGCCGATCCAACTCGATCGCGCGTGCCGCGCGGGGATCACGCTCCAGGAGCGTCTGCGCCATGAGCTGGCGCCACCCCACATAGATCCAGAACAGCATCCGGGTCATCGCGGACGGCGTCGCCGCCCCCTCGTACCGCACGGCGAACGTGACGGCATTGCCCCAGGCTCTCCGCAGAGTCGCGATCGGTCCGAGTCTCAGCCTGCTCGGGTCGCCGAACACGTTCGCGGAGTGCTGCACGTAGTCCTGCACGACCTCATCCACGATGCGACCGCCTCCCTGCGCCATCCCGACGACAGCGAGCCAGTGATCGTGCGCGACCGTGTGTGAGGAGAGGCGGGGAAACGGCAGCGCCGTCGTCAGCAGGTCTCGGCGGAAGAGGCACAACGAACCGGTGAACTGATTCACGATCATCGTCGATGCGGCGTCGAGCTGCCGGCGGTCGGTGAATCCGAGCACCTCGTCACCGGGATGGGACACCAGACGCGCCTGCCCGGAGACGATCGCCGAATCCGAGAGGTACGGGAGCAGCTTCTCGAGCTTGTCGGGATACCAGAAGTCGTCCTGGTCGCTCAGCGCCACCCACTCGGTCTCGGCGGGCACCGCTGCGAGACCCCTCTCGAAGTTCAGGTAGAAACCCAGGCGTCTGCCGTCCGCGACGATGCGGAAGCGCTCGTCCCCGGCCGCGACCTCGGCGACGACCTCCTCGACGGTCTCCAGTTCTCCGTCGACGGAGATGATGCACTCCCAGTCGGTGACCGTCTGATCGCGAATAGAGGCGAGCTGGCGGGTGAAGAGTTCCCGGGAAGGTCGGTAGGCGGCGAGCACGATGACACCAACCATGGGACCCTGACCTCTCGTTCACGCCGACTCAAGTAGTCTAGGGTCGCACGCGTTCACGTCCGCGCCATCCGGAATGGTGTCGGGCCGCAATGGTCCGAGGAGTCCCATCGATGAAGGTTCTGCTGTCACGCTTCGCGGGCTTCAGCGCCGTTCCTCTGATCTCATTCATCGCGCCGCTGTTCCTGCTGCCGATCATCCCGAACGTCTTCGGTCTGGCGGCGTGGGGCTCCGTGGGCACGGCTCAGGCCGTGGGAACCGTCTGCGCGATAGTCGCGGGATTCGGCTGGAACATCTCGGGCGGAGCGCGCATCGCGCTCAGTGCCGACGACGACGCCCGACGTCAGCTCTTCGGTGATTCGTTCTGGTGCCGCGGACTGCTCGTCGTCGCGGCGGGACTCGTCGGTGCCGCCCTCAGCTCGGCCCTGGTTCCCCCCGAGTTCCGCCTTGTCGCCGCCCTCGTCACGCTGGCGACCACTGCCGCGGCCATGACCGTCGTCTGGTACGCAGTCGGCGTCGGGGATGCGCGGGTCGTCCTGCTGTTCGAGACCGTGCCGGTGAGCCTCAGCGTCGCTCTCGCGATCCCGCTCCTCCTGCTCACCGAGCAGCTGCTGTGGTATCCGGTCCTCACTCTGATCGGCTTCCTCACCGGCCCGTTGCTTCTGAACCTCCGCCTCTACCGACGACCCGTGCCTCCGTTCGCCGGGCGGCGCATCCTGCGCGCATATCGCGCGAACGTCTCGGTCGCCGCGGCCGAGACGATCGGCGGAACCTACACCTCTGCGCCCATCCCGCTCGCCCAGGGCCTCCTCGGCGCGACGGCCAGTGGTCAGGCGACCTCCGCCGACAAGTTCTTCCGCATCGCCCTCTTCGCCGTCACGGTGCTGTCGAACACTCTGCAGAAGTGGGTGCTCGAAGTGTCTTATGCGCATGGCCGGGCGCGCCGCCATCTCGTGGCATTCGGCCTCCACACAGCCCTCGCTCTCTTCGGCGGTACGGCGCTGGCTCTGCTCGGCCCTGTGCTGTCCACGCTCCTGTTCGGCCGGGCAGCGACGCCCGAGATCGCCGTGTTCCTGGGCTTCGGCGCCACCTTCGCGCTGACGAGCCTGACGACCCCCTTCATCCGCAACGTCCTGGTGCCGGCCGGCCTCAACCGCTACGTGCTCTACGGCACCCTCGGCGCCGCTGTCGTCGGAGTGCCGCTCATGATCTGGGCGTCCCAGTGGGGTCTCAGCGGGATCATCGCCGGCCTCGCCGCCTCGGAGCTCGTGATCCTCGCCGTCGTCGGGTCGGCCGGAACACATCATCTGCTGCGGGAGAGGCGGGCGGCTTTCGCTCTCGTGGCACCGTCTGAGGGAGGAGTCGCACATGACTGAGACCGTGTGCGTATGCATGGCGACGTACAACGGCACAGGGTATCTGCGCGAGCAACTCGACTCGATCCTCGCGGGACTGCGGCCGGACGATCAGGTCGTCATCGTCGACGACGCGAGTACCGACGGCACCGTCGCCCTTCTCGAGACATACCGCGATGCGCGCGTGACCGTGTACAGAAACCCGAAGAACCTCGGTTACGTCAAGACGTTCGAGCGTGCGCTGTCGCTGGCGGACCGTGACGTCATCTTCCTCTCCGACCAGGACGATGAGTGGGTCCCCGGGCGTCGCGACCTGTTGGTCGAGGCACTCCGCGACCGCTCGATCGCCGCCGGCGACCTGGTGCTGCTCCCTGACGACTCGCCACTGAGCTCGCCGCTCACCGGACGACCCTGGCGCCTCGCTCCGCTGCCCTCGGGCGGATCGCTGGCGAACGAGCTGCGTCTGCTGGCCGGCGATGCCCCCTACTACGGCTGCGCGATGGCGATCCGACGTGAGGCCTCGGAGCTGATCCTGCCTTTCCCGGGGTTCCTGGTCGAGTCCCACGACCTGTGGATCGCGACGGTCGGCAACACGGCCCGTGTGCTCGCGCATGTGCAGAGCCCGGTTCTGCGACGTCGGCTGCACGATGCCAATGCGTCGGCACCGAGGCCACGGGGTCTCCGCAAGGCTCTGCAGTCGCGGTGGATGCTTCTCCGTGCCTGGCGCGAGGCATCACGTCGCGTCGCCGCGGCACGGCGACTCAGCCGAGGCCGCTCAGCCCCGTAGACAGCGGCGGAGCAGTTTCCCGTGCCGACCCTCAGCGGGGATCCGCGACGTGCGCCAGGGCCGACCGCACACCCCGCGCCGTGCCATGCCTCAGGACGAGGGGCAACGCGGCGATCCCGTGCAGACGGGCCATGAGACGTACTCTCGCGGTCCGCGCTGTGCGGCTCCATCCCCGCGCAGCGGCCGATCGACGCGCGATGCGGTAGTACCGACGCTCGTCGAGGAAGCGACTGCCGTCGAGCAACGTCTTCTGAGACGCGCTCGCCAGATGACGCCGATAGGAGAACGCGAGCGGCGGCGTATACGCCAGCGTGCCCCCGTCGAACGCGATGTCCATGAGGAGAGCGAGATCCTGGATGACGGCGAGGTCATCCGTGAAGTCGATCCTGCGCAGCGTCTCGACCCGCAGCGAGAGCGAGGGCCAATACAGCCAGTTGCCCCGGATCAGCGTCGTGGCCATGTCAGGGCCGTTGAACACGGTGATCCCCTGACCCTTCGGGGTGAGCAGGCGCTGCTTGATCCGATCGACGAGGGGCAGCACGACCGCGCCGCGCTCATCGATGACCTGGACTCCCGGCTGGATCACATCCGCGTGGGGCACGGCACGCGCCGCGGCGCGGACGACCGCCACGTAGTTCGGGTGCAGGAGGTCGTCGCAGCCGAGGATCGTGACGAAGTCCCCGGACGCGCGGCGGACCGACTCCCGGAAGTTCTCGGTGATCCCGACGTTGTGCTCGTTCCGGGTGTAGATGATCCGCTCGTCCGACTCTTCGTCGAAGTGCGCCGCGACGGACTCATCGGGATAGCAGTCGTCGATGATTGTCAGCCGCCAGTCCGGGTCCGTCTGGGCGCGCACCGATTCGACGGTCTCGTAGAGCTGTTCGGGGTCTCCCCAGAAAGGCACGAAGATCTCGTACGTCATGAGCCGAGTCCGCACGAGACGATCTTGTAGAGCTTCGCATCTCCGCGCTGCTCGACGAGCTCGACGTAAGGCGAGCTCTCGAGGTCGTCGAGTCCCGAGTAGTCGCCGTCGTTCTCCTGGAAGTCGCCGTCGGCGCTGAAGTCGAGGACGTATGCGACACCGGTGTCCTCGAGGGCGTCGCACACCTGCGGAGAGTCGCCGTCTGTGTTCAGCTTCGTGTTGATCGCCTCGGCGTCGTCAGTGAGGTCCATCAGGAGATGCGGCATGAGGACGCGTCGTCCACTCACGCCATAGGCGAAGGACGCTCCGGTCCACGGGTCTCCCGCGATGACGGCGTCCTCGGGAACGAGCTCGTCGAGATCCTCCATGAGATCGAGCTCGTCCGGAGACAGGATCGGCCCACCCGGTCGCAGCTCGTAGGTGAACTCGATATCTGCTGCGGCCTGCCGGATCGCGGCGTTCTGGGTGACTCCGACGAGTGCGATCACGACGACGGCGATCAGGACGATCGGCAGACGCTCGGAGAAGCGCCGCACCGGCGCGAGCAGCCGCTGGCGCAGAAGCCACGTGACCAGCACGATGCCGCCGAGCGCAGCGAGCGGGAGGACTCCGATCGCCCAGAACGCGGCGATACGAGGCGGGTTGTTGTACCACGGGGCCGTGAACCAGAACCGGAGCGTCTCATACGGTGACGCCGACACGATGATGTAGAGCACGGCGGAGATGACCGCCATCGCCAGGACCGACCACCGCGCATAGGTGCCCCGGCGGATCACGCTGTACGCGCCGATGATCATCAGCGCGGTGATCCCGAGCGAACTCGGGTAGCCGTACACGCTCGCCGCGACGACCTCTCCGATGGAGTCGGGCACGGTGTTGATGATGGGCCAGTAGATCTGGCTTCCGGGAGGACGCACGACCTGCAGGAGGACCACGCCGACGGCGGCGTAGGCGACGAGCAGGCCGATCGCGATCACCCGCGGGCGTCCGGGAGCCCTCATCTGATGCAGAAGCCTGGCGAGGACGAAGGGCACCGTGAGAGCGACGACCGCCATGAGAGCCCCGGGGTGCGCGACACCCAGGCCCGGCACGACGAGCACCAACAGCAGGGCCCAGTCCTGGCGACGCGACACTCGCCCGGGCCTGAGAAGCCACCAGGCGACGACGATCGCGGCCGGAGCCACGGCCAGGCCGAGGAACAGCGGATAGAGCACCCCGTAGTGCAGGAGCAGGAAGGGGAACGCGGGGAAGGCGGCAGCCAGAGCGCCCGCGATCACCGTCATGATCTGGTTTCGTCCCAGGAGCTCGCGCACGAGGAACACCGCGCCGATCGGCCAGACGACCGCCGCGACGACGATGATCATCGCATTGGTGGCGAGGGGCACGGATGCCCCGCTCAGGGCGACGACGATGGAGACGAGCGCGTGCCATCCGGACGGGTAGAAGGGGACGCCGGCCGGCGACGTCATGCTTCCCAGCCACAGCGGCGATGCGTTCCCGGTGTCCAGGACGTACTGCACGGCGTTCAGATGGAAGAAGTTGTCGTAACGCTGCGAGAAGAACTCCGGGTCGTGCATGCTCCGCACGAGCACGAACGCGATCAGCGCAGCGGGCACTGCGATGGAGACGATGATCGCGACCAGCTGCCTCGCGCTCACGTGCGTGCGTGGTCGCGCCGGGACTCCGACGTGCTTCGACCAGAAGAAGGCGGCGAGCGACGCCACCGCGGTGAGTACGAGGACGGGCAGGATGCTCCATCGGATTCCCACGAAAGGCGCTGCGATGGCGGCGACCGCGACGAGGGAGACGCTGAGCGCCGGTGCCAGCGCGAGGAGTCTCATTCCGCGCAGGCGGAGGAGGAAGCCGAGCAGGAGTCCCGGGAGGAAGAGAAGAGCTCCGGTGACGATCAGTGCGGGCAGGATCGAGACCCAGCTCACGCCGCCTCAGCCTCCGGGTAGCGGACCTTCGGATTGAAGGTGATGCCCTTCAGCCACTTGCCGAGCAGCTTCGCGCGCAGATCCAGCGGGACGCGACCGCGGTGCAGGCTCACGAAGAGCCGTGCGCCGAACTCGATGAAGTACAGGAATCCGCGATGGTGCAACTGCCAGGAGGCCTCGTTGCGCACGCCGTACGAGAACTTCCAGAGGCTCTTGCGGTCGACCATCGCGAAGTTCACTCCGCGGTTGTCGCCCATGTCGTGGACCACGACGCTGTCGAGCACCTGCACGCCGGGACAGCGAGCGGTGAGGCGAAGGGTGTACTCGCGGTCGTCGAACCAGATGAAGTACTCGGAGTAGGGAAGCCCGTACTCCGCGATCGCCCAGCGTGGAATGAGCACGGAGACGAACGAGCACGCTGTGACCATGACATTGTTCTGGCCCTTGACGAGCAGACGACCCCAGTCCCACGTCGTCACGGGGTTGTTCATCTCGCAGATGCTGCCGTCGGTGAACTCGACGACGGAGCATGCGAAGGGGACGTCGCCGCCGAGTTCCTGGACGGCCCCGTCGAATCCGGCGATGAGGCTCTCGAGCGCTTCCGGCTTCGGATAGCAGTCATCGTCCATGATCCACACGTGGTCCGCGCCGGAGGCGTATCCGCGCAGCATCCCCTCGGAGAAGCCACCCGCTCCCCCGGAGTTGGTCGACATGGTCACGACTTCGAGGGGGACGGACGTCTCGAGGGATGCCAGGTACTCCGCCGTGCCGTCGGTCGAGGCGTTGTCGATGACGAACAGCGTCTCGACGGCGTGCGTCTGCGCCTCGATCGATGCGATCACCGTCTTCAGCTTCTCGAGCCGATTGAACGTGACGACCACTCCAGCGACACTCACCATGAGCCCACCTCTTCCTTGAACCATGAACTCGCGGACTGCTGGGACAGCAACTTCTTCTCCGCCTTGCGCTCCTTCCGCCACAGCGCTTCCCTCGACTCCTCGTCGTCGACGAGCGGGGCCACCGCCTCGGCGAGTCGACGCGCGGCGACACGTGCGTGACGCGGAACCAGAGCGGATTCGGGGATGATGTCGCTCTGTGCCCCGACATCCGTCGAGATCACGGGCACACCGTGTGCGATCGCCTCGAGCGTCGTGAGCGTGAGTCCCTCATTGTGCGACGCGACGACGAGCACATGCGCTTCATCGAGCGTCTCGGAGACAGGGGTGTCCGAGCTGCGTCGGACGATGTCCTCCCCCAGCCCCTCGGCACGGATGATGTCATCGACCCAGCTCGACAGCTCGCCGCCGCCGTGAAGGATGAAACGCAGCGAGTATCCCTGGCGCTTCAACCGCCTCGCCATGGTGATGTACACCTCGGGCGCCTTCTGCCGGGCCATCCGGCCGATGAACGCGACGGTGAACTGCTCACCCGCTGTCCGCGGACGGAACACGGCATCCTTCGGCTTCACGGTGAGTCCGCCGAGCGGTGCCATGACCACACGGTCAGCAGGGATGCGCTGCACATCGGTCATCCAGCGGGCGAGGCTCGGCGAGATGACGTGATGCGTCGTGATCGATCGGGACGCGATCGCACTGCTCAGCGGATACCCGCCGCCGGTGTACTCGACGATGTGAGTGCTGTCGATGATGGGGATGCCGGGACGCGATGCGGCGATCCAGGCGACCCGGTCGTACAGCCACTGGTTGTGGTGGATGACGACACCGCGCACGTCGAAGGTGCGCAGCAGCGAGCGGAGCAGCGGTTCGACGCCGGCGGTCTGCGAGGTGACGGTGGGCTCGGAGAACGGGATGAGCAGCGCTCCGTCGAGCTCGGGCCGCGTGACCCATGGCTGGTGAGAGTCCCGATTGGTCAGCACGATGGGAAGGAAGCCGGCTTCGCGCACCAGACGCACCGTCTCGAACGCCCAGAGTTCGGCGCCACCGAGCTCGAACCAGTGGAGTCCGATGATCACGGCCTTCGGCGCCCCGTCGAGAACCGGGCCGGCCGGCACGATCACGTCGTCCTCGTGTGCGCCCCCCGGACGGAACTCCGCCTCGTAATCGCGAGGCTCGATGGCCGTCGTGAGCTTGCGGCGGAATCTGAGCAGCGAGAGGTCCCGGGCGTCGTCGTAGAGCAGCGGCGCGCGCGACTTGACGCTCCGTGCGATCCGGCCGACCAGGCCGGGACGCTGCGGGCGGTAAGGGTCCGAGTCGAGCACATCGTCGGATGACACGTGCAGATGCCTGGCGGGCGACGCCACGAGACGGGCCGAGGCCGCTTCCGCACGCTCGGGCTCACGCTCTTCGACGGAGACGGAGCTGACGATGTCGAAGCTCCCGATGCGGTGTCGGTTGTTCCTCGAGAGTCCGTCGAACGTGCTGTCGTCGGTCAGTCGAGGCGTCGTCTCCACCGAGCCGTCGTAGAGATGGATCCGCAGCTTTCGCTGAGGTGCCATGAGCGCGTGGAAGTTCAACGCGCCGACGAGAAGGCGGCGTTCGCGCTCCGACAGATCGGCGCCCGTCTGCGGGTCCTCGAAGCGGAAGAGTGCAGGCTGATCGAGAGCTTGAAGAGGTGTCACGGATACAGTTTGCTTTCGGATCGACGGACGCACGAGACCTCCGCGATCCTACCAGCGGCCCAGCCCCTGACCCTGGGTTGCGCCTGTGCCGCGCGTTCGGACGCATCCCCATCGATCTGCCAGGGACACCGCGCGGAGGATCGTATGATTGCTCTCGGTGCGCCCGAGACCGTCGGCGCCTCGGAAGGTGGAATCGCGGTGCAACAGGCTCGCACAGCCGACGACCAGAGAATGACGACTCCTGGCGCGAATCGAGGGCTCCTCGAGGTCTTCCGGCAACGGCATCTCCTCTCGCTCATCGTGCGCAAGGAAGTCCAGATCCGGTATCGGGGTTCCATCTTCGGCTGGCTGTGGTCGTACGTGAAGCCACTCGTGCAGTTCGTGGTGTTCTTCGTCGCGATCGGCGTGTTCCTCGGCCTGAACGACCGCGTCGACTACTTCCCGATCTATCTGCTCTCGGGCATCACCGTCGTCACCTTCTTCAACGAGGCGTTCTCCAACGGCACCCGGTCCCTGGTCGACAACGCGGCGCTCATCAAGAAGATCTACCTGCCTCGCGAGATGTTCCCGATCGCCAGCATGATGATCGCCGCCGTGAACACGGTGCCGCAGATCATCGTCGTGATCGCCATCTCGCTGTTCTTCGGGTGGGCGCCCACCTTCGCCTCGCTCGGCGCCATCCTTCTCGCACTCGTCATCATCGCCGTGCTCGCCAGTGGCCTCGGGCTCTTCTTCGGGTCGATCAACGTGACGTTCCGCGATGCGCAGAGCTTCGTCGAGATCATCGTGATGGTCGCGATCTGGGCCTCCCCCGTGATGTACGAGTGGACGCAGGTCGCCAATGTCGTACCCGACTGGCTCTTCGTCCTCTATCGACTGAACCCCATCACCGCCGCCGTGGAGCTCTTCCACTACGGCGTCTGGTTCCCGCTCGGGCCTGACGCGTCCCCGCTCCCCGACGTGTGGATGTACGGGCTCATCGCCCTCGTGACGTCTCTCATCGCGCTGGTCATCGGCCAGCTCGTCTTCCGCCGACTGGAGGGCCGCTTTGCCCAAGATCTCTGATGCGCAGCCACTTCCGCGGATCATCATCGACGACGTCCACAAGACCTTCAAGCTCCGGCACACGCATTCGATCAAGGAGACGGCTCTCGCCGCGATCCGTCGCAAGCCGCTGACGACCGACTTCCACGCCCTGGACGGCGTGTCGTTCGACATCCAGCAGGGCGAATCCGTCGCTCTCCTCGGTTTCAACGGATCGGGCAAGTCGACGATGCTCAAGCTGATCTCGGGTGTTCTCGAGCCCGATGCCGGCACCGTGCTCACTCGCGGCCGCATCGCCGGCCTGATCGAGGTCGGCGCGGGGTTCCACCCCGATCTGTCCGGACGCGAGAACATCTTCCTCAACGCCGCGATCCTCGGCATGAGCAAGAAGGAGACCGAGGCTCGGTACGACGAGATCGTCGCGTTCAGCGAGATCGAGCAGTTCATCGACACCGAGGTGAAGCACTATTCGTCCGGCATGTTCCTCAGACTCGCGTTCTCCGTGGCGATCCACACCGAGATGGACGTCCTGCTGATCGACGAGATCCTCTCGGTCGGCGACGAGCCGTTCCAGAAGAAGTGCCTCGCTCGCGTGCGCGAACTGCACGCTGAGGGGAAGACGCTCGTCGTGGTCAGCCACGACCTCAACATGGTCTCGAACCTCTGCGACCGCGGCATCCTGCTTCAGAAGGGCAAAGTGCGCTTCGACGGACCGAGCGCGGAAGCCGTCGAGGTCATGCGCTCCTGAGAGCGCTCGGACGCCGGCGCAGCGCGCTCGGCGACCGCGCGCGCGGATGTGCGTCTCAGAGATCCGCGTGGAGTCCCCACACACGCTCGGCCGCGCCGAGCCAGGAGAACGACCTCGATCGATCCGCGCCGAGCACGCTCAGACGCCGTGCGCCGTCGCCGACCGCATCGACGACGGCCTCGGCCATCTCGGTCGACGGCACGATCGCGCCCCCGTCAGCGATCACATCCTGATGGACTCCGCTGTCCACGGCGACCACCGGCACACCGAGGGTCATGGCCTCGACCGCACGCCATGGCCACGCAGCGCGTGGGCTGGTCGCGACCAGCGCCGACGCCCCGGCGAAGACGGCCGCCCGATCCTCCGTCGACAGAGCGCCACGGATGTGGGCCCGTGCTTCAGGCAGCCCTGCGGCCACTGCGACCTCGACGAGTCGCGGTTCTGCCCCTTCCGGAGCATCGAGCACGACGGCATCCCTGCCGGATGCGACAGCTGCCCGGAAGCCGTGCTCGAGCGACTGCGCCGATCCGGTGAGCAGCACATACCCTTCCGTCAGGGACAGAGCGGCTCGTCGTTCTCGCGCGTCGAGTGGCATCACCAGAGCAGTTGGGGCGGCCCCAGGGATGACGCGAATCCGTCCGCTCAGCTTCGCGATCTCCGCCAGTCGCTCACCGACCGAGTGGGAGGGCACCACGACGGCATCCGCGTGCTTGACGGCTCGCTTCAGCATCGCCCGCTGCCAGGCGACCACGGACTTGGTGAGCGAATCCGGCTCGTCCCACGCCTGCAGATCCCACAGCGTGACTGTCGTCTGATCGAGGTCGTGCAAGCGGTCGTGACGCACCAGCGGAGCCATCAGGGTCGGCGAGTGGATGAGCCCCCCGCCCACCCCGGGGACGATGCCCAACTGCCAGGACGCCGCGAGCTCGCGCCGCGCGAGTGACAGTCTGCGCACGTCGACCAGACCCGGGATCTGCACGTCGACGCCCGACGGGACGATGGCCTCGACCTCGCACCCGGAGGGGGCGGTCGAGATGAGCGCAGCGGTGAGGTCCGACGCCGCTGAGGCGTGGTCCGCGTGCACGACATGCGTCAGCTGATCCAGAACAACACGCAGCCGAGCACCCATGCGACAACAGTAATCGCCCACCCGCCCCGAACCTGGGAGCAGCACCGGGTGCGCGGAGGATTGCGGGGCCGTCCGCCGCAGATATCTCGCTTCGTGCTTGAATGCAGGGGTGAGTGACGGACGTCTGCCTGTGCGTCGTCGATGGTTGCGGTGGACCATCGGCGTGATCGTGACCCTCATCGTGCTCGCGATCGGCTGGGTCGGCATCCGTGGGATCGGTGCTGTGAACGATCTGCAGCAGGTCTCCGCGGCGTCGTCGAAGCTCAAGCAGGCGATCGGGCAGGGCGACCTCGACACGGCCGCGGCGCTCTCTGCGCGCATCGCTCACCACGCGGGGTCCGCGCACGACCTGACATCAGATCCGATCTGGTCAGGCTTCGGTCTGCTGCCCTGGCTCGGACCGAACTTCTCAGCGGTGAGAGACGTCGCCGAGATCGCCGACGACGTCGCGTCGGACGCGCTCGTTCCGGTGCTGGCCGCCGCTGAGGAACTCGATCTGGCGAGTCTGGGCCTCTCGGGCGGCGTCGTGGACCTCACGCCTTTCGCGCAGATCGAGCCCCCGTTGGCTGAGGCGAGTGCCACGCTGACCTCTGCGGAGACGCGAGCGCTCGACATCGACGCGGGCGCGACGATTCCTCCGCTCGCTGATGCCGTGCGAGAGATGCGATCGGCCGTCACGCAGGCTGCCACCGTCGTGGGAGCGCTGCATGGAGCGTCCGCGCTGCTGCCGAGCATGCTCGGCGGAGAGGGTCCCCGCAATTATGTGCTCGCGATGCAGAACAATGCCGAGCTGCGATCGTCCGGCGGAATCATCGGGGCGATCGCCCTGCTGCACGCCGAGAACGGCCGGATCACGCTCGTGCAGCAGGCCTCCACGCAGGACTTCCCGGCCCTCGACACGCCGATCCCGCTCAGCGAATCGACCGTGGCCCTCTTCGAGGACCGCCCCGGTCGATACCTGCAGAACCTGACGAGCATCCCCGACTTCACCGAGGCCGGGCCGGCGATCGCGACGCGCTGGCAGAACCGCTTCGGGCAATCTGTCGACGGCGTCATCGCGGTCGACGCGGTGATGACGGAAGACCTGATCGCAGCCACGGGTCCGCTCGCGTTCGGGCCGTTCACCGCCACGGAGGACACCGTCGTGAACCTGCTGCTCTCAGAGATCTACGCGAGCGTGCCCGACCCGTCCGCGCAGGACGAGGTCTTCTCGCAGGCCGCGGGAGCGCTTCTGTCCGCCGCGCTCACGGAGGCCGCCCCGAAGGATCTCGTCGCCGCTCTCGCGGAGTCTGCCGATGAGCGACGCATCCGCATCTGGAGCGCGCATGAGGATGAGGAGGCGATCCTGTCGGCGTCGACGCTCGGCGGGGCGCTGCCCGAGGACGGCCCCCAGACCCACGTCGGCGTGCTCTTCAACGACACGACCGGCGGGAAGATGGACTTCTACGCGGACGCGGCCATCACGACGTCGATCGGCACGTGCGACGGCGAACCGACCACGCAGGTGACGGTGACCTGGAAGAACGACGCGCCCGCGGACGCCGGGACGGCGCTGCCGCCATACGTGACCGCTAACGGGTTCTACGGAGTGCCCGCCGGGTCGACCAGGACCCTGGTCACGGTGTACGGGCCCGAGGGTGCCACCCCCTCCCACATCGACGGCGACGGGGAAGAGATCAGCGTGCAGACGGCTCTGCTCGGCTCCCGCTCCGCCGTTCAGCACGAGGTGCTGGTGGCTCCGGGCGAATCGTCGACGATCACCGTCGAATATCAGGGAACCGGCGCCGGAGAACGACTGACGGTGGTCGATCACACGCCCATGGTCACCGCGCCTGACGTGTCCCGCGAACAACTGCGTTGCGCGTCGTGACTTTCCTGTTTCGATGATGTAGGGTCATTCTCACTGGGGAATATCTGAGTTCTGCAATTCTGTCGTGGGGACAGGAAGAGCTCACGCAGTCGGATGCAGGGGTGTATCCGAAGGCGATTCCGCGTGTATTTCTGGGGAGAATCATGCTGAAGAAACTGGCTGCCATCAGCCTTACCGCTGGCGTACTCGTGCTCATGGCACCTGCTGTCGCCTCCGCCTCGCCGGTCGTTCCGACCGAGTCCGACTCATATGCCGGCACGCCGCGGGTGAGCGTCGATGATCCGATCATCGACATCTGCGAAGTGTCCACCGTCGTCTTCGGCGCAGGCTATTTCCTGCCGTCTGAGAACGTCGGAGTGTCGGTCTCGGGCCTCAACGCGGGCGACTCCGCTGTCTCGGGTAACACGGCCGCGGCGGACGGCAGTCTCGTCGTCACCTTCCGCCCGCCGTCCGACGGCGAGGGCTCCTACGCGCTCGCCTTCGACGGGTCGCGGTCGTACACGGCGACGATCACCGTCTCGCACGGCCACGATTCAGCGGTGAGCTGCGACCACGATCCCGGTGTCGCGGCCGCGGGCACGGAGCTTCCGCTCACCGGCGGCGGGCTCGAGCTCGCCCTCACGGGCGGCAGCGTCTCGCCGTGGGTTCTCGGAGGTGGGGCAGCTGCTCTGGTGGCTGGTGGAGTTCTCGTCGCCACAGGCGTCACGCGCCGTAAGCGCGCCTAGGTCAGGTCCCCGCTTTCAGCGGGAACCGACTGGACGACGGTGATCCCTCCCCCTCCGATCACCGTCGTCTGGTGAATCCGGTCCTGAACCGGAGGCCCACGGCCGCCACCTTCACTCTCAGGTGGCGGCCGTGGGCTCACTCATGTGCACCGGCCGTTCGAGGGAGAACATCCCGATCGACGTCACCGATCACGGAGTCGGCGTCGGCGTCTCCGTCGGCGGGTGCAGCGTCTGCCGGACCAGCTCGTGGATGTACCCGTAGTCAGGGGTGTGCTCGTCCACCCCGTTGTCAGGAGTGAGCTCGGTCGTGGCGACGGTCTGCTCTCGGGCCTTCGTCATCAGGTCGAAGAACTCGGGCAGCTTGTCCTGAGGCAGATCGGTGCTGATCAGCGCGGTACCCGCGGCGGCCACCTCGTTGAAGCGCGTGAGCACCGTCTGCGGGGTGAACTGCGCGAGGATCGCCTCCTGCAGTTCGCGCTGGCGCTTCATCCGATCCCAGTCGCTCGTCGTGTACCGCGATCGCGCATACCACTGCGCCGTGTCACCGTCCATGTGCTGCTCGCCGACCTCGATCCACCCGATCGCCCATGCGTCGACGTCATACGGGTCGGTGCCCTCGGGTGGGCCACCCTTGGGCAGCCGCTCCGTCACAGTGATGTCCACACCGCCGAGCGCGTCGACGAGCGCCGCGAAGCCGTGCATGTCGACGAAGACGTAGTACGGGATCTCGATGCCGAGAACGCCCTCCGCCGCATCCTTGGTCGCCTCGATGCCGGGATCGGAACCGTGCGATGCGGCGTCCGGGTACAGGCCGGTGCCGTTGTCGTCACGGCAGATCTCTGCGGCATTGCGCACGTGGTTCATCCAGCCGTTCCAGCCGCACGCGCTGGAGCTGTGACCCTCGAAGCCGTTCGGATACAGAGCCTGCATCGGGCTTCCCTCGCTGAAGGGTGCATTGGGCAGCTCGCGCGGGATCCCGGTGATCGTCACGGCGCCAGTGGTCGCGTTCACCGAGACCACCGAGATGCTGTCGAACCTCATCGAGTCTCGGCCCTCGCCGCTGTCCGCTCCGAGCAGCAGGATGTTGTAATACCCCTCGCTCGGCGGCAGGCTGGGCCCGCTCTGTCCGAAGATCGTACTGATCGTTCCCCGGGCTGTGCCGACGTACGACGCCGCGTATGCCGTTCCGGTTCCGACGAGACCGAGCAGAAGCAGGGCGACGAGTGGGATCGCGAACTTGGACGGGCCCGGGACCCTGACCAGTCGGACGAGCCGCAGCACATCGAAGGTGAGCACCACCCACAGCACGAGGTAGGCGATCAGCAGCACCTGGACGAGAGTCAGGATGACCGCGGAGAACCAGCCTCCGCCGACCGTGAGCCACAGCAGCACAGGACGAGCGAACAGCGCCAGCCCTGCGCCCACGATCACGAGCAGCCATGCGGTCAGCGTCGCCCCGAGACCGAAGCGTCCGAGCCTGCGATTGCCGGCGAGAACCTGGGCCGAACCGGGCACCAGCAGGTTGAGCAGCACCAGCCACCACCCGCGTTTGGTCATCATCCCCGCATCTGCGGTGTTCGGATGCCGGATCGGGCGGCTCTCGATCAGCGGTCGCGCCGTACCTCGCGGCGGCGCAAGGGTCACAGGGACCCCTTCAGCCGATCGTTCTTCTCCTCGACCTGCGCTTCGAGGTCGAGCGCGTAGGCCTCGACACGATCCGCGAGGTCATCGTCCGAGGTGCCGAGGATCCGCGCCGCGAGGATGCCCGCGTTGCGCGCTCCCGCTATCGACACCGTCGCGACCGGGATTCCGGCGGGCATCTGCACGATGGAGAGAAGCGAGTCCATCCCGTCGAGGTACGCGAGCGGAACGGGGACTCCGATGACCGGCAACGCGGTCATCGAGGCCAGCATCCCGGGAAGATGAGCGGCCCCGCCGGCACCTGCGATGATCACACGGATGCCGCGACCGCGCGCTTCCCGCGCGTACTGCATGAGCTTGTCGGGGGTGCGGTGCGCCGAGACGACCTCCACCTCGTGCGGGATAGCGAAGTCGCTCAGCGACTGAGAGGCGTCGCTCATCACGCGCCAGTCGGAGTCGGAACCCATGACGACGCCGACGAGGGGCGCGGTGGAGGAGTGCAGTGGCTCAGTCACCCACTCAGGCTACGGTCTGGTGCTGGGAGAAACCCCGAACGGCACACCCCTGACCGCACGCTCAGTCGAAGTGCGCCGCCGCGGCGCGCGCGACGTACACCGCGTCGTCGAGGTCGTCGCCCGTCACATTGACGTGCCCGACCTTGCGACCCGGTCGCGGGCTCTTTCCGTAGGTGTGGATCTTCGCCGACGGATGCTCGGACATGGCTCCGGCGAAACGGTCGCCGAGCGTGCCGGTCTGCGGTCCTCCGAGGATGTTCACCATCACGGACCACGCCGCGTGAGGCGCGGTGTCGCCGAGGGGCAGGTCCGCGACAGCGCGCAGGTGCTGTTCGAACTGCCCGGTCACTGCGCCGTCCTGGCTCCAGTGGCCGCTGTTGTGCGGACGCATGGCGAGTTCGTTCACGAGGATGCGCTCATCGTCGGTCTCGAAGAGCTCGACCGCGAGCATCCCGGTGACCCCGAGTCCTTCCGCGATCGATCGACCGATCTCCTCGGCGACCCGGACGAGGCGCTCGGCCGCATGAGGCGCCGGCGCGATGACCTCTGCGCACACGCCCCCGCGCTGCACCGTCTCGACCACCGGGTAGGCGACGATCTGGCCGCCCGGACGACGAGCCACCTGCTGCGCGAGCTCGCGCACGAATCCGACCAGCTCCTCGACCAGCAGCGCCTCGCCGTCGGCGAGCCCGTCGAACCAGTCCTGAGCCTCGCCGGCCTCTCGGACCACGCGGACTCCCTTGCCGTCGTATCCGCCGCGGGGCGTCTTCACGACACCCTGCCCGTCGTGCTCGTCGAGGAATGCCTGCAGCTCGGAGGAGTCGCGCACCGGCGCCCAGTCCGGCTGAGGAACCCCGAGCTCTTCGAGCCTCGCCCTCATCAGGAGCTTGTCCTGGGCGAACTGCAGGGCGTCCGGCCCCGGGTGCACGGCGACCCCGTCGGCGACCAGTGCCCGCAGCACCTCCTGCGGCACGTGCTCGTGGTCGAAGGTGACGACGTCCACGTCGCGGACGAACGCGCGGACGACCTCGAGGTCGTGGTAGTCGCCGACCGCCGTCGCGGCGAGCTGCGCGGACATCCCCTCGTCCTCAGCGAGCACCCTCAGCTCGAGTCCGAGTTCGACCGCCGGAGCGATCATCATCCGAGCCAGCTGGCCTCCACCGATCACACCAACGCGCAGCGCCATGGGCCGCCTCCATTTCGTCCTGACCATTCTCGCGCATCAGCGCGAGCGCCGTTCACGCGTCCCGCCCGACCCGCCGACGCGGTACCGCGCTCAGAATCCGGCAGTGCCGTCGTGACCTGACTGCGCATCGCGGTGCGCCAGAATCTGGCTCACCTCGATCTGATCGGCCAGTGTCTCGTGCACGAGCGTCACGTTCGGAACATTGGGCAGACGCAACGGCGCATCGACCCCGTTCGAGAGCGTGATCGTTCCGACGCCCCACATCCGCTGGATCATGCCGCGGCGGACGCCGATCGTGTATCCCCGAGCGTGCGACATCTCCCGCCTGTTGCGGGCGCCGACACCGTGATTGACGATGACCCTCCGCGTGGTGAGAGTCACGGAGCGCGAGTACCAGATGACCCAGGGCACGACGACCAACAGGAGGACGATCGCTCCGGCTGCACTCAGCAGCATCCAGTTCTCGAACGGCGCCGGGAGGTTGTCGTAGAAGAAGGACGTCGCACCGAAGACGGCGATGAGCACGAGCGCCGACCAGAAGAGCCTCCGGGCGTGAGTGCGGAACCGGGCGATGAGCAGCTCTTCCGCGGGCGCACCCGGCGGTGGCATCGTCGGCCTTCCGCCGAGAGTCACGGGCTGAGTCACCCCTCCATTGTGCCCGCAACCGCCGACATCGCCGCTCGCGCGCCGGGCGTGTCAGACTCACGCCGGACGGACGTGCACCACATCTCCGGCAGAGATCGACGTGTCGCCGCCCTCCGCCTGCACGACGAGCCGACCGTCCACGTCGAGTCCGGTGGCTCTTCCGACGAGGACGAAGTCGCCGGGAAGGGAGACCCTGACGTCGAGACCGATCGTGGCGCACCGCTCGGTCGCGGCGGCGTGGAGACCGCTCGAGACGGCGTCGCCCGCTCCGGCGAGCTCGGCGACCAGCTGATCGAGTGCGCGCAGGTAGGTGGCGAGAAGCCTGTCGGCGTCGGCCTCGACGCCGAGGATCGCGAAGGACGTCGCGGTCGGCACCGGAAGCTCCGACCGTGTCATCGCCGTGTTCACACCGGTTCCGACGACGACCGCATCCTGAGTCGCCTGCGCCAGGATTCCGCAGATCTTGCGACCGTCGACCAAGATGTCGTTCGGCCATTTGACCGCCACGTCGTGGTCGGGAAGCTGTTCGGCGATCGCATCCGCCATCGCCACTCCGGCCGCGAGCGGGATCCAGCCTCGCGAATCCGCCGCCGAGGGCAGCCTCCGCAGCAGCACGGAGACGGCGAGCGATGCGCCAGGCGCGGATGTCCAGGAGCGGCCGAGTCTGCCGCGCCCCGCCGTCTGGTTGTCGGTGACGACAACGGACAGGTGCGGCGTCGACGGCGAATCGCGCGCTCGCTCGCTCAAGATGTCGTTCGTCGAGCCTGCTTCGGTCAGCACCTCGAGACATGAGGCGACCGCGGCAGTGAGTGGAAGGTCCACGTCAGACCTCCTCTTCGTCGGCCTCTTCGTCGTCATCGTCCTCATCGGTGCGCACTGCCCCGATCTCGTTCGCCTGCCAACGATCCCACTTCTGCATGAGCTGCGCGATCGCGGCGTGGAACTTCTCTGTGGCCACTCCGGGGGTCGTGTCTCCGAAGTAGTGCTGCACCCACATGCGCAGCCTCGCGATGGCGACCTCGTCGGCACGCACGCGTTCCACCTCGGCGACGATGTCACCCGCAGCGCCGGCGTCGAGCCATTCACAGTCCGACAGGTAGCCGTTGGTGTCGATCGATGCCCTCTCGTCGGCCGGCCGTGTGATCATCAGCGGCTTGCCTACTGCGAGGCGGTCGTAGACCATCGCCGAGATGTCGACGATCGCGACATCGGCGGCGGCCAGCTGCCATCCGAGCTCCGCGCCGTCGTCGTAGACGTGCTGTGCGGACGGATCCGCGGCGTTGGCGGCCGCGATGGCGGCGATGATGCGTCGGTGCGCGGCACCGTACGCGTCGTCGATCACGCCGCTTCGCGGGTGCGGGCGGTAGATCACGCGGTGCCTCTCCGAGGCGAGCAGCGTCGTGACGAGGGTCTCGCCGTGGGTGGCGATCGACCCGTAGTGCGCGCTCGGGCGGTCGCCCTCCCACGTCGGGGCGTAGAGCACCACGGTGCGCTCGTCCGGAACGTACGGCAGCGTGCCCGAGTAGTGGTCGGCCTGCGGCCGGCCGATCTCGATCGTCCGTCGATCGATGTCCCAGTCCCAGAGAGTCCGTGACAGGCGGTCACGGGCAGCCTGTCCTGCGACCAGGGCGTAGTCGTACGCCTTGTACTGATTGGTCGTCATGTACATCTTGTCCGACTCGCCGTGATTGATGAACACGTGCCAGCGCCTGCCGTAGCGGAACATCTGGAAGTTGCGGGTGTTCTGATTCACGTAGAGGACGACACGGATGTCCTGCGTGCTGAGGAACCGTTCGAGATCGCGGATCGTCGGGACGAAGGCGACGGGAGGACCGGCCTCGTCGAGCAGCTTGTCGGCGCCCGTCGCCGACCGGGACAGCACGACGACGGGCCAGTGCTTCGACAGCTCCACGAGAGGGCGATACCACTGCCGCATCTGGTACATGTTCACGTCGCCGTCGGCGAAGTACACCGCCACCTGGTAGTGCTCCGGCGGGTGCGGTTCGCGCTCGGCGAGGCGCCGCCGCACTCGCTGCACAGCCTTGCGCGAGGCGAGCGCCCGCTTCAGCAGACGGTAGGCCTTCTTCGCATCGGACACAGCACCCATCCCTCCAGGATACCGAGTGCGGCGGCTCGCCCCGCCTGACGCCTTCCGAGATCACCGGTGCCGGGAATCAGCGAACGCGCGAGAAGCGCATGCCATGATCGTCATGTGCCTGACAACGACATCGCCGCCCCGGAGAACGGAGTGTCTTTCGTCATGCCCGTGCTCAACGAGCGCGCCTATCTGGAGCACGCAGTCGCCTCCGTGCTCCAGCAGGAGCTCACTGTCCCCGCAGAGCTGGTGCTCGCGCTCGGGCCCTCCACCGACGGCACGACGGAACTCGCTCAGCGCCTGGCCGCCGGGGACGCGCGGATCCGCCTCGTCGACAACCCCGCAGCTCACATCCCGGTCGGGTTGAACGCCGCGATCCGGGCCAGCCGCTTCGCGACGATCGTCCGCGTCGACGCCCATTCCGAACTCGCTCCGGGCTATGCGGCCCTCGCCCTCGCGACTCTCGAACGCACGGGTGCCGCGAACGTCGGCGGTGTGATGCGCGCTGACGGGCGCACGCCGTTCCAGACCTCCGTCGCGCGCCTCTACAACTCCCCCGTCGGCCTCGGCGGCGGGGCTTACCACGGCGGCACCCACGAGGGCGAGGCCGAATCCGCCTACCTCGGCGTCATGCGTCGGTCGGTGCTCGACGAGGTCGGGCTCTTCGACGAGTCGATCCGCCGCGGAGAGGACTGGGAGCTCAACCTCCGCATCCGCCAGGCAGGACATCTCGTCTGGTTCGATCCCGATCTCTCGGTGACCTACTGGCCTCGCGAGAGCTGGCTGCGCCTCGCCCGCCAGTTCCGGGCCACGGGCGCGTGGCGCGGCGAACTCGTGCGACGATACGGACGCCGCAACGGCATCCGGTACTTCGCTCCCCCGGCGCTCGTCGTCCTCGTCGCGGCCGCTCTCCTCACCGGCGTCCTGCAGTTGACCGGCATCCTCTCCGGCGCTCTCTCGCTCGTCGTCGGGGCCGTGGTCTATCTGCCGCTGGTGGCGTATCTGCTGCTCGTGGTGGGCGTCGCCTGCCTCCCCGGCGGTGGCGGGCTGCGCCAGAGACTGTGGACACTGCTGGTTCTGCCCACCATGCACCTCTCCTGGGGCCTCGGCTTCATCGAGGGCGTGCTGCGCGGCGCTCGCGACACGGTCGACGCGTCCCGACTCGGCACCCGCAACACGCCACTCCCCTGACGCGCCGCACCGCCGACCGGCTCACCGGGTGACGTACCCCTGGTCCAGGATCCGCGCGACGACCCGCTCGGCGGAGCGACCGTCATCCCGCGGGTTGAACTGCGCCCGCCAGGCACGATATCGCTCGGCATAGACGTTCCCGTGCTCGCCGTCGGCGAGTGCCGCGACCAGTTCATCCTGCGTGCGGACCAGAGGGCCGGGGGCGCGGGTCTCGAGATCGAAGTAGAACCCACGGAGCTCTCCGCGATAGTGGTCGAGGTCGGGCACGAGGAAGAACATCGGCTTGCCCGTGACACTGAAATCGAACATCACCGAGGAATAGTCGGTGATCAACACGTCCGCGGCGAGCAGAAGCTGCGAGGTCTCGGGGTATCCGGTGACGTCGATCACGCGAGCGCCCGCTCGGTCCCGTCCCGTGTCGATCGTGCGCGAGTGGCCGCGCACGAGCACGACGGAGTCCGTCTGCCTGGCGAGCTCCTCCGCGTCGATGAAGTCGACCATCTCGGGTCGGTCGTCGCGCCAGGTGGGCGCATACAGCAGCACGCGCTCGCCGTCGGCGATGCCCAGGGCGGCGCGGATCGCTGCGGCATCCCCGGTGACCAGAGCGTCGTTCCGCGGATACCCCTCGACCCAGATGGGCCGTCCGAAGAATGCGTATGCCTTGCGGAGAATGCGCTCGGAGTAGGTATTCTGTGCCAGAAGCACGTCCCAGCGTCGAGACTCCTTGATGACCGCCGCCATCCGTCGAGGAGCGAACCCCGGACGGTGCAGCGCCAGCCGCTTCAGGGGCGTGCCGTGCCAGGTCTGCAGCACCTTCTGGCCGGGCTTGCGAGCGAAGCGGCGGCGCAGCCAGTCATTGACCACGAGCAGGCGGGATGCCGCGCGGGCACGCCACCACTCCGGGCTGCCCTCGACCACCGCGATCGCCCCGTCGGGAACCGCAACCGACAGGTCGACCACACTCCAGTAGCGCGTGACGTCCGGCGCCTGCGCGAACAAGGCGCGGTCGATCGCCTGCGGGTTGCAGCCGACGGCACGTCCGTAGAAGCTCTCGAAGAAGACGGCGTTCTCGGTCGCCCCGGGATGCGCGAGGTAGCGGCCCTCGAGCGTCGCCTGCCCCTCGCTCGTCTCATAGGCGGGATCGATCGGCGCCGCGATGCGCACGGTCGTCCCGTCGACGGCGACGCGCACGCCGGTCAGCACCTCCGCTGCGACGAGGAGATCACCGAGCTCCACGTCTGCAATGTGCAGCTCGTAGTCCCCAGTCGGCAGGGGAAGCTCAGGGCCGCCCCACCGTGCTGCGCGCAGCGGGAACGTCGCCTTCCAGGTCTTGCCTCCGCCGGTGATGCGCGCGCCGACCCGGGCGCGCGGCCCGATCAGCTCGGCGGTGGTGGGGCGCTGGCCGGCGCCTGCGATGACCAGCGTCTCTGCCGCCTCATCGATCCGGGCCGTGGTCATGCTGCTCCCTTCGGCGCGGGGATCCCCCGCGCACGGATTGTCTCGTAGACGCGCCGGGTGTTGCCGCCGTCGCGGAAGGCGTGCATCTCCGCGCTGAGCGTATCCGAACGCTCGGCGCGTGCAGAGAAGAGGTCCTCGTCGTCCAGAAGTGCAGACAGCTGCGGCAAGAGCGAGTCCCAGCCGGTCGCGGCGTCGTCGCCGGCGACGTCCTGGAACCGACCGTAGAAGCCTCTCGTCCGCGCGTAGTCCTCGGCGTCGGGAGCGAGGAACAGCACCGGCATTCTCAAGAGTCCCACGTCGTACGCCAGCGAGGAGTAGTCGGTGATGAGCACATCGATCGCCGGCAGCACCGGCGTGACGTCGGTCAGCAGGCCGGAGCCGAGCATCCGCACCCTTCTGCTGGGCAGCGGAGGCGCATACCCGCCCTCTCCGAGCGGGTGGGAGCGAACGAGCAGCACGGCATCCCGCTGCTCGAGCATCTGGATGATCCGCACCCACTGAGTCGCCGACGGGACTGCCGGATCATCGGCTCCGTCGCGCCAGGTCGGGGCGTAGAGGATCGTCCGAGATGCGGTCGGCAATTCGCCGACGACGCGCGCCAGCGCATCGGACGCGGCGGCCCGACGCTCGGTCGGGTCGCCTGCGGACAGCACGTCGACGCGCGGCTCGCCCGTGACGACGACGCGGCCGTCGCCGAGCGCGAAGGCCGACTCGAGCCGACCCCTCGACCGGTGCGATGCGGCCGGGAAGACTCGGATCCGCTGAGCGGCTCGGCAGTACAGGAAGCCGACGAGACGACGCAGCAGCGGCGCACCGGGGACGTCCGGGACCTGCGTGGTCGCGGGTGAGTCCAATCCGATCCGCTTGAGGGGGATGCCGTGCCAGAGCTGCACGACGAAGGCACCGGACACCGCATAGCGGTTGACGTCGCCGAGGCCGTGCGTGACGACGACGACGCGGGCACGCGCCGTCGCCCACCACCCTCGCAGGCTGCCCTTGCGCACCGTGCGGAGGCCGAGCGCCGCGGCATCGCGGTCTTCCCGATCGGAGGACGTGAGCCACACGGTGTCGTGCCCCTCTGCTGCGGCGACACGGTGCAGGGCGAGAGCCCCATCCCCGACGCCTGCACCGCACCCGAACACCCATCGGGCCCCGCGCGGAATCACGAGGGTGCCGGCGCGTCCGGCGAGGTAGAGCGGTATCCGAAGCAGCTTGGCCGCATTGCCGGAGCCGAAAGAGAAGGACGCCACCCCGCGAGCCTATCGCGGGGTGGCGTCCTTCTCGGTGAGCACGGTTGCCGGAGTCAGCCGGCGAGGTCGCCCAGGGTCACATCGGCCTCGTATTCCTTGCCGCCACGGATGTACGTGACCTTCGCGTCGCTGCCCCCGGCTGCCGCCCGCACCTGCGCCGTGAGGTCGCTGGCGCTCGTGATGGGCACGCCGTTGAACGCGGTCACGATGTCATCGGCCTTCAGCCCGCCGGCCGCGGCGGCGCCGCCACCGGTGACATCCGCGATGTAGGCACCCGACACGTCGGCATCCTTGACGCTGGCCGCATCCTGCACCGACGCCCCGAGCAGGCCATGGGTGGCTGCGCCGTCGGCGATGATCTCCTCCGACACCCGCTGAGCGATGTTCGCGGGGATGGCGAAGCCGATCCCGATGGATCCCGACTCCTCCGAGCTCCCGGAGCTCGCGATCGCGACGTTGATGCCGATGAGCTCGCCCTTGCTGTTCACGAGCGCGCCGCCGGAGTTGCCGTGGTTGATGGCGGCATCCGTCTGGATCACGGCGATCGAGATCGACTCCGACGTCTGCTGCGAGGTGTTGCCGGGCAGATCGAACTGGAACGGGCCCTCGCCCTCCTCAGGCGTCTGCTGCTCGTTCTGCGGAGCATCTTCCGAGGACGAGTCCGGAAGCGCCGACGACGCGATCTGGATGCTGCGGTTCAGAGCACTGACGATTCCGGTCGTGACCGAGTTCGACAGGCCGAGCGGCGCGCCCAGAGCCACCGCGGTGTCCCCCACGTTGAGCTTGGAGGAGTCTGCGAAGTCGATCGGGGTGAGATCTGTCGCGTCCTCGAGCTTGATGACGGCGAGGTCGTAGATCGGGTCGGTCCCGACGACGGTCGCCGAGAAGATGCGGCCGTCCGACGTGGTGACGCGGATCGTGGGATCGGCGACTGCGCCGCCGAGCGTCACCACGTGAGTGTTCGTGAGCACGTAGCCGTCGTCGCTGATGATGACGCCCGATCCGCTGCCGCCCTGATCGGAGCCGGCCACCTCGATGGTGACGACCGACGGGAGCGCCGCGGTCGCGACGGCCGTCGTCTCGTTGACGGAGCCGGGGTTGTTGACGGTGATGGTCTCGGGACCCTGGGCGACGCCCGTCGAACTCTGGTCGGAGATCCCGTTGAGGATCGCTCCGCCGCCGAAGCCCGCGACACCGCCGACGAGCGCAGCCGCCACGACGATTGCGGCGAACTTCACTCCGGCGCGCGGCTTCTGCTCTTTGACCTTGACGGAGCCGTCGACCGGCTGCCCGGGCTGCGCTCCGGTGTGCAGACCGAACGCCGCACCGGGAGAGGCCGCGGCCGGTCCGCCGACCGGTCCCGATGCGTGGCCAGGGTGGTGTCCCGGCGCTCCGAGGTACTGCTGCGGGACGGTCTGGGCGTCCGGCGCCACCGGGGCGGCCGGCGCCTCGAATGCCGGCGCGGGTGACGACGTGAACGTCGCGGGAACGTGGTGTCCCTGATATGGCCCCGGGGCGGCGACGATGCCGGGGGTCTGAGCGGCGGCATCCGTCGTCGAACGGTCGACGACCTCTGCTGCCTCGGTGGACGGCGCTGCGTCATTCGACGCAGGTGCCGTGTGGTCCTGGGTGCTGTCTTCGTTCATGGTGTGTGCTCCTTCAACAACGCCCTCTCAGAGTGACGCCTGTATCTGTGCGTTTCGTATGGCGAAGATGAGTTTCACCTATGGCCTTAGCCTGTTCTTCATGAGTGTCATCCCCGGCGCATGGCGGCGCACGGCAGCGGGAGCCGGTCTGCTCGCACCAGACGGAACCGTCGCGCCCACCATCTTCGCAGAGATGTCCGCTGCTGCGGCCCGAACCGGTGCGATCAATCTCGGCCAGGGCTTCCCCGACGAGGACGGTCCTGCAGAGGTGCTCGACGCTGCCAGGGACGCGATCTCCCGCGGGGTGAACCAGTACCCGCCCGGAAGAGGGAACCCCGACCTGCTCGCCGCGATCAGCGAACACCAGCGGCGCTTCTACGGGCTCGAGGTCGACCCCTCCACAGAGGTGATCGTGACGGCCGGTGCCACCGAGGCGCTGACCGCGACGCTGCTCGCCCTCATCGACGGTCCTGACGACGAGGTCGTCGTCTTCGAGCCGTACTACGACTCCTACGCGGCGGCGGTCGCTCTCGCCGGCGCGCGACTGCGCACGGTGCCGTTGCGCGCTCCGGACTTCCAGCCCGATCTCGAGCAGCTGGCGGACGTGGTGTCCGACCGCACGCGCATCATCCTGGTCAATGACCCCCACAACCCCACCGGAGCCGTCTTCGGTCGCGAGGTGCTCTCGGAGGTCGTCCGTCTCGCCGATCTGCACGATGCGATCATCGTCACCGATGAGGTCTACGAGCATCTCGCGTTCGAGATCCCGCACACCCCCGTCGCCACCCTGCCGGGTGGCGCCGAGCGCACGCTCACGATCTCGTCGGCGGGCAAGACGTTCTCCGCGACCGGCTGGAAGATCGGCTGGGTGCACGGCCCCGCCGATCTCATCACCGCTGTGCTGACCGTGAAGCAGTATCTGACATACGTGAACGGCTCGCCGTTCCAGCCGGCGATCGCCGTGGGTCTGCGCCTCGGAGATGCGTTCTTCGCGGGTGCCGCGTCGACGCTGGCGCGCAAGCACGAGATACTCGGCGCCGGCCTGCGCGCCGCCGGGTTCACCGTGCATCCGCCCCAGGGCGGCTATTTCACGGTGGCCGACGCGTCAGCGCTCGGCGGAGCGGATGCCGCGGAGTTCTGCCGCGCACTTCCCGAACGCGCAGGAGTGGTCGCGATCCCGCTGACCGCCTTCGTGTCGCAGTCACGCCGACGCGAGTACGCCGGGCTCGTCCGCTTCGCGGCGTGCAAACGCGTCGAGATCCTGGAGGACGCGGCGACGAGGCTCGCGACGAGCTTCTGAACGCTCTCGTTCAGCGCGGACCGACGGCGTATCGGCGCCCGCGCAGGGACGGGTTCACTGCCCGCACGCGATCGATCGTGCTCCGCTCGACTGTCGCGACCGCGATGCCCTCGTTCGTTCCCACCCCGGCGAGCACGACGCCCTGCGGATCGACGATCTGCGAGTGCCCGACGCCGATCGGGGTCGGGTGGTCGGCGGCGATCACGTACGCGGTGTTCTCGATGGCGCGTGCCGCCAGCAGCGTGGTCCAGTGGTGCTCCTTGAGCGGACCGCGGACCCACTCGGCCGGCACCACCAGGGCGTCGGCGCCGGCATCCATCAGAGTGCGCGACACCTCGGGGAATCGCAGGTCGTAACAGGTCATCAGTCCGAATCGGATGCCCGCGAGCTCGAACGTCGCCGCTCCCCCGATCTCCCCCGCCTCGACCCAGTCGGACTCGGTCTGGCCGAAGGCGTCATACAGGTGCTGCTTGCGATAGGTCGCGAGGATGCCGTCGCCGCGCACCGCGACCACCGTGTTCCTCACATGAGCGGCGTCCGAGGCCTGCTCGGCCAGCCCCGCCACGATCACCACTGCGTAGTCGGAGGCCAGCGCAGTCAGTGTCGACACGAACTCACCATTGAGTGGCTCCGCATTCTCGGCGAGAGTGGCGTCCATCGGATCCACGAAGTAGCTCGAGTACTCGGGGAACACGACCAGCCTGGCACCGCGTGCGGCGGCCTCCGCCGTCAGCTCCGCGATCCGATCACGGTTGGCCGCACGGGAGGCGGTGGGGGCGAACTGACAGACGGCGACGGGCACAGCGGCGGGCACGGCGGGGGTCTCTGGCATGCTCCCATCCTCTCGCACACGCGTCCTCGCGGCCTCGATTCGCGCGCTCCTGATTCGCGTGTTAGGCTATTGATCGTGCCGCGGGGTGGAGCAGTTCGGTAGCTCGCCGGGCTCATAACCCGGAGGTCGCAGGTTCAAATCCTGTCCCCGCAACAAAGAAAAGGCTCCTGATCAGGGATTTATCCCGATCAGGAGCCTTTTGCTTTGCCCTCTGAAACTGCGAAGTGGACACAAAAGTGGACACAGTGGTTATTGAACCTCAGATAACGGAAGAAGTAGTGCCCGCCCTTGCCGGCGCGAGTCACTGCTTCTTCTGGCTACGTCCGCCTTAGAAAACTGGGCAGCGCAGTCGTCTACGACGCCGCTTTCGATTCTTCATCGTCGTTCATCCAGGCGAAGGCTGCTGCTACCGCTTCCTCGTCGGTGCGGAGGATGGTCAGCCCGTCCAGCGCGAGTGAGTAGAACTGGTCAACCCAAGCCTGAGCGAACGGAACGTTGCCACCCTGGTTCAGCGACATGCTGGGGATGAGGTGGCCGCCGTGGAGCACATTCATGCACCGCTCCATGGCTTGCGCCTCGACTGACCACCACTCTGAGTGGACAACGCCGCTCGACATCGAATATGCCTGTCGGTAGAGGTCAATGAGGCCTGCTTCTTCCGCCATTGCACGGACCGACTTGCCACCGGCGAAAGTGTCCCGAGTGTCCACCGTCCGGTAGTCCAATACGTCGTCGTTGTAGCTGAGCCTCTTGAGCTCGTCGATGCTTTCGTTGAAACCGACCGTGCGCGCCTCGGCGGGTATCTCATCCACGATTCGCGCATACAACTTGGCCTTGCCTGCGCCGTACTCCTTGAACTGCTTGTAGATCGACGCGTCCTGCCGGGCCATCCATCGGAGATATATCTTGGTCTCCACAAGCATCCGTCCGACGTGCGCTCCGTGCTCGAGGCACCACATGTCAGGCACGCCCAGCACCGCGATGACATCGCGTCCGGCACGGGCCACAAGCCCGGAGACGACCTCTTGTCGCTCGTTCTCATACAGGTGAGCTGGTGCCGTCTCGAGTGCTTCGACGAAGCTGCTGAAGACGTCCATTGTGAACCTGCGCAGATTCTCACCGCCGTCTGGCATGGGTGTGGGTTCTGCTTGCTCAGTGGGTATTGCAGACGCCTGCGGATCGGCCAGCTCACCATCAGCGGATTCAGCTTGAGCTTTATCCGAAGCTTCGACCTCACGCTTTCGAAGGCATCTGGATGTCATCGAATTCATTCCCCAGAACATTTTTGCCCACTTGATTGACTCGTCAAAGGGGTTCGGGTTGTCCCCCTCGAGCAACCCTTTGTGGGCTCCCCAGAGAGAACGAACCATGGAGTCCACGGAATCACGCCTACTCAGGTTGACCGGATAGTCCTGTAGGAACTCGATCGTCTGGGCATCTGAGCTGAATGTGCCAGCCTGGACTGTGCTCCAGATCCGCATGCACTTGATGAGGGCTTGTCGATGACCATCACGCATTACGGACCACAGCGCGTCCGCGACTAACTCCATATCTGCCTGCTCTGGAGCGTCCACGACGATCTCGCCAACAAGCCACGGTGCCGGGTGGATCGAGTACGACGCAAGCGCGCGTCGCACCGCCGTGGAAAGCAATCCATGATGCTTGCCCTGATCTGTGACGATCTCGATCGCGTCGGGATACTTATCGGCAAGACGAGCAAGATTCGTTAGACGCCCATCTAGCAACTCCGCCACGGACGCGGCGTCGTCGTGGTCGACCAGCGCCTCTTGGACGGCTTTCTGCCACTTGATGAACTGCCGCATGCTGGCATTGCTCTGCTCTGCCAAGACAAGGGCTGGCCAAAGAAGGTCCGGCAGGTCGTCCTTGATCCAGTTCCCGATGATCAGTGACCCAGTGGCCATGAGCGGAGATTCGAATACACGCCCCTTTCGCACATGGTCAGCCATCGGTCCCGAATGCTGGTTTGGCTTAGGCAGGCTCATATGAGGAACGTAGCGCGTTGATCCGACACCGGTGGCCGCTCGCCCAGAAAGGATTGTCACGCTGACTGCCGGCGCAGGTCACCGATGATCCCGACCGGCGCTCAGCCTGGGCACTGAGCGCTCTTGGGGTCGTCGGCGAGCTCCGCGGCGTCCTGTGCCTCATCGCCGACATTGTCGCGGTGTTCGATCTCGGCGCGTCGTTTGTCGTAGACGCGGACACTCTTGCCGTTGCGGTTGGTTCGGTATCCGATCGCTTTGGTGGTCCCGGTGAACAGGTTCAGTCTGACTCTGACGAGCGTGTAGAGCTCGTTCAGCAGCCGTAGCTCGGTCGCTGCGTCGCAGCGGTAGTGGAATGCGTGGCGGCGCACTACGTCGCCGTTCTTCTGCTCGACGTGGGCGCTGTCGTTGGAGTGGTAGGGGCGGGAGCGGGTGAAGAACAGGTCACGTTCCTGCGCCCAGCTTATGATGGCCTCGTTGATGAACTCCCCGCCGTTGTCGCTGTCAATCCCAGTCGGGCGGAACGGCAGCCGTGTCTCAATGATGGGCATCGCCTCGAGCACCCATCGGTGCGCCCCGTTGCGCAGCGCGATGTTCTCGGTCCACCCGGTATTAGACCGCACCACGACGTGATGCAACACGACAAGTACAGCCGACTCGCATCGAATCATGACTCAAGAAGGTGCGCACGACTCTTCAACGAGTCAGCTTGAGCGCGGCTAGACAGCGGTTTTGGGTATATATGGACACAAAAAGTTGGACACAAAAGTGGACACAAACTTTTCTCTTTGTGGCTCCAGCACTACCCATAGATGCGAAGTTGGGTGTGGCCGAGGCATCGGCCTCAGGAGTTATCCGAGGCAGATTGAGCTCGACCCTCCAGCAATCAGCCTGAACTAGAACCCATGTGAGCAAAGGCAAGGAGCGGTAAGTACGCCGTCGTAGCAGCGACAAATTATTTGAACCTTGTTCGCCTTAGACCGCAAGTTTGCATCGAGAGGGAATCATTCGGCAATTCGCTGGCCTCATAACCCGGAGGTCGCAGGTTCAAATCCTGTCCCCGCAACGAGAATGCGACACACGAAAGGCCCTTGATCGGGAGATATTCCGATCAGGGGCCTTTCGCATGTGTACCTCACGCCGGCCTCGCAGCCGAGCGACATCGAGATCGCTCGGCTGCGAAGGATCAGCGGTAGCTGAGTGTGAGCTCAGGACCGGTCGGCTCGACGAACTTGACTCGGACGCTGCCCAGCGCCGCCGCGCCGGCCGCGACGTAGCTCATCACGACGCGGTCCCTGTTCGCGGTTCCGCCGTCCGGCAGGATGAGAACGCGCGCGACCGAGAGCGCGTCCACGAAGTCACCCGCCGAGGCGCCCCCGACCCGGCCCTGTTCCCAGGTGCGGAAGACACTCGCCGCGGGTGAGCTGTCGCGCTGCACTCCCTCGGAGATGGTGGTGCGCGCCATCTCGTCGAGGAAGGCGAGATTGTCGAGAACCATATCGACGTCGTTGAGGACGGACTCGTCGAAGCGGTCCGGATAGTCGATCTCGATGCGCACCTGCACATCGTCTCCGTCGAACGGCACCGAGCCGTTCATCGCGCCTCCTCCGGTTCCGCCGTCGAGGGTGATCTGTCCGAGATGACGGCTCTCCATCAGCTCACACCCCCAGATTCGCGCTGAGGATCTCTTCGGCAAGGAGGCGCGAGACCTCCTGCGAAGCCGCGGAATCCGACGAGAAGAAGTCCTCGACAGTCGCGTCGAACAGCTGATGCCCTCGGGCATACTCGGCCACGGTGAGGGCCAGGCAGCGCGCCGTCAGCGCGTAGAGGTCGCTCGCCGCGTAATGCGTGCCGTTCGACGAGCGCCCGACACCGGCGCCGCGGGGAGTCGGGTTCGACGCCGGCGCGCTCCCGAGCGCCGCTGCGGCACTGGCGAGCTCCGTATCGATCCGGCCCATGCTGTTCGACACCACGGTCGCATTGCTCCTGTCCATGCTCATCGTGCCGTCACCGACCGGGTACGGGCCGAGAGCGAACGCGTCCAGATTGTAGGTGGCGTTGTCGGAGCGGATGATGCTCGCGGCTTCGGCCATCGCGTCGTTGAGCTCGTTCTCCTGCTTCTCGAGCGCCTTGTCGAGATTGCCGAGCGCCTCGTCGAGAGACGACAGGATGTCGGAATAGGTGTTGCCCTCGATGACGACGTTGCGGGCGATCCCCTGCACGGCGCTGCTCGCCGCGCCGGCGATTCCCGAGAGCACGGCCGCTGCGGCCACCGTGCCCGTGCCGGCCGTCACGATCGCGGATACGACTCCCGCCACCGCTCCGACGACGGTCAGCACGAGCGTCCCGTTGGCCGCAGCGGCGTTCCCCGCCTTCTGGTCCCAGGCGGCGCGAGCGCTGTCGCAGATCGACACGACGTCCTGTCGCGCGGCGGGCCACATGGCGGCCTGAGCGCTGTAGTTGAGCTGGAGGATCACGCATGCGTCCCCCAGGCCGTGGGTGACGGACTGGAACTGGATGTAGTACTTGTCGATGAACGCGGGCTTGAAGCTGCCCTCGATCTTGTTCGCCATCATCTCGTGCACCGAGTCGTTGGCTGTGCCGATCGCACCGGTGTTCTGCACCGACGCACCCGCGCCCGAGGTGCCGAGGATCGCGGCTGCCGCCGAGGTCGCACTCGCCGGTGCCTCGCAGGCGTCGCCGCCGTCCGGCAGATCAAGCCACTTCGACACGCGGGCATCGATCGCGGCCCGGATGTCGTCGAAAGCCGGTGCGACCGAGTGGTTCACGCCGTTGCCGTCGCCCCCGCCCTCGCCTGCCGCATTCGGCCGGTTGTAGAAGTTGAGCATGAAGCCCCACTTCGCGTAGATCTGGTCATTTCCCCAGTTCGGGTGAAAGCCCTGGTCCGCCATGAAACAGTCGATCGCGGCGCGCTTCATCTTGCCGATGATGTCCGGCAACTCCGAATAGTCAGGCATATCTCGATCCCCTCCAGTCTCGATTTCCGTGAAGTGCCGCCCGGACATCTCTCGACGCGTCGGGGCGGCTCCACCGAGAGACTAATCGATTCCCGGACTCCTTCGCTCGCGACAGGACGACACCCGCATCGCCCTCGGATCCACTCGTTAGACTGTCCCACCGAACGGCGCGACCGTCGACGGCGGCGCGGTCGGTGGAAACAATGACCCGGAGGTCCATGATGACGCAGACTCCCGACAGCGCCGCGGGGAACCGTCCCGCGCTCGCATCAGGCTCATCGCGGCGCGCGATCGTCAGCCTCTGGATCGGCGCCGTGGCTCTGCTGATCTCCGTCGCACTGATCGTGCTCCTCGTGCCCGTACCGGCCCTGCTCCCGGTCGCAGCAGCCGCCGCGCTGCTGGCGATCGTCGCTCTCCTGCTGGCCGGTCGAGCGAGACGCTCCGCGGTCGCTCGCACGGGAACGGCGGCCGTCGTCGTCGCAGCGGTCGCCCTCATCGTCGATCTCATTCTCGTCGTCGTGATGGCAGTCGGCGTCCTCGCCGGCAACGGCCTCAACCACGTCGAGGTGCGTGCCACGGGCGGACCCACATTCACGGTCTCCTTCGCCGATGACACACAGGCGTACGACGAGGAGTGGGCCTCCAGCGGCTGGAAGCAGTACACGACGACCGGCGATTCGGCGGAGATCGTCGTCACCGCCCCGGACGACGACACGGACGCGACCGTGAGCTGTCAGATTCTGTGGAACGACGAGCTGGTCGTCGAGCAGAGCGGCACGGGCTCCGTGACCTGCCGTTACGACGCGGACTGACCGACCGGACTGATCGGCGCGGACGGATCGCGGCGGCGTCAGCGGACTGCTCGTCGCGCCCGTCGCCTGCCTCCGCGGGCGTCGGCAGAAACGGACGATGCCGCCCCTCGCGAACGAGGGACGGCATCGTGTGCAGACGGGGCCGGGGTGTTACTCCCCCGAGGCGGCTTCCAGTCCGAGCAGCGTGTTCACGGCATCCGTGAGGCGCTTGTCGGCCTCGGCGAACTTGGTCAGGTCGCCTGCCTTCAATGCGGCCTCTCGGTCGGTCAGCGCCTGCTGCGCGGCTGCAAGAGCCTCGGCCTCGGCGTCGGTCGGCACCGTCGGCTCGGTCGGGACCTCACCGGTGTCCGGGTCGGGCTCGGTCGGCTCGACCTCATCGTCTCCACCGGTCGCACCGGCATCACCGCCGAAGAGGGTGTCGAGCGCGGCGGTCAGCGTGTCTTCGAACGCGACCTTGTCGCCGAAGGCCACGAGGACCTTCTGCAGACGCGGCAGCTTGGTGCCCTCCGAGGACTGCACGTACACCGGCTGCACGTAGAGCAGACCGCCGCCCACGGGCAGAGTGAGGAGGTTTCCGTACAGCACCTCGGACTCGCCCTGCTGCAGCAGGTTGAGCTGCGGCACCACGGCCGTGTCCGAGTTGTAGGTGTTCTGCACCTGGCCGGGGCCTGGGACGGTCGTATCGGTGTCGATCTCGAGCATCCGAAGCTGGCCGTAGCCCTCCGCCTTCACGCCGGCCTCCGATCCGGCATCCGAGTCGACCGCGAGATAGCCCATCAGCACGTCGCGGTTGCTGCCGCCCTGCGCCGAAGGAATGAACGTCGAGAACATCGAGAAGCGCGGGGAATCCTGACCCGGCATCTGCATCGTCAGGTAGTACGGCGGCTGCAGGACCTGCTCGCTGCGCGGGTCGTTCGGCGTCTGCCAGCGGTTGTCCTGCTGCGCGAAGGAGCCGGCGGTGTCGATGTGGTAGGTGCCGAGGATGTCGCGCTGCACCTTGAACAGGTCGGTCGGGTAACGGACGTGGCTCATCAGATCGGCCGACATGTCGCTCACGGGCTTGAGCGTCGACGGGTAGATGTTCTGCCAGGTCTGCAGCACGGGATCCTGGTCGTCCCATGCGTACAGGGTGACCGAACCGTCGTAGGCGTCGACCGTGGCCTTGACCGAGTTGCGGATGTAGTTGATCTCGTCGATCGCGAGCGTCGGCGACGGGAGGTTCGAGTCGGCGATCGCATCCGACAGGCTCACGTTCGTCGAGTAGGGGTAGGTCGAGCTCGTGGTGTATCCGTCGACGATCCAGACGATCCTGCCGTCCACGACGCTCGGGTACGGGTCGCTGTCGAGCTCGAGGTACGGGGCGACCTTCTGCACGCGCGTCTTGGGATCGCGGTCGTACAGGATCTGCGAGTCGTCGTTCACGAGGTTCGAGAACAGGATCTGCTCCGACTGGAACTTCAGCGCGTACAGCAGCTTCGTGAAGCTGCTCCCGATCTTCGGTCCGCCGTCGCCCTCGAACGTCGTCTTGGTCTCGCTGGCGCCGTCCTTGCCTCGCGGATAGTCGATCTCGACAGGATCGGTTCCATCGGGAGAGCCGACGATCGAGTACTCCGGCGAGTTCTCGCCGAAGTACACGCGCGGCTCGAACTCCTCCTGCTGGGTGAGGAAGCCGTCGGACGGGATGCCACGCTCGAGGAAGACCGGCTCGCCGTCGGGCGTGCGCTGGTTGCCCGCTGCGACGACCAAGCCGTAGCCGTGCGTGTAGACAGCGGCGCGGTTGTTCCAGTTCGTGACGTCGACGCCGTTCATGTCGAGGTCGCGGACGGAGACGACCGTGTCCTGCATCTCACCGCCGATCTCGTAGCGGTCGACGTCGAGCTTCTCCTGGAACTGGTAGTAGCCGCGGTACTGCTCGAGCTGTCGCACGGCGGGGCTGATCACGTTGGGGTCGACGATGCGGATCGATGCGGTGGTCTCGGCGTCTTCACGCAGCTGGCCGGCCTCGGCGTCGGTCTCGGCTTCGAACGGGGTGGTCTCGAGGTCGGCGACCCCGTACGCCTCCTTGGTGCCGTCGATGTTCCGCTGGTAGAACTCCGCCTGGTAGGCGTTCTGGTTCGGGCGGACCTGGAACGTGGTGACGGCCCACGGGAATCCGACGCCGACGACGAGCGAGGCGACGATGAGCAGCGCGGTCGCGGCGAGAGGGAACCGCCAGCGGCCGATGACGGCCGTGACGAAGAAGAGGATGGCGACGAGCGCGGCGATGATCGCGAGGATCGCAAGGCCGGGGATCGTGGCGTTGACGCCCGTGTAGGCCGGGCCGACGATGCGGTCGTCCTGTGCGACGAGGGTCTTGTAGCGGTCGAGCCACAGACTCGCCGCCTGAACCAGAAGGTACAGACCCGCGATCACAGCGAGCTGGATGCGTGCGGGCTTCGAGATGCGCAGCTCGCCCTGACCGATGCGGACCGACCCGTAGAGGTACGACACCAGCGCGGTGACGATGAGGGTGAGCAGCAGGACCGCAGACACGAAAGCAAGCAGGATCGAGTAGAACGGCATCGCGAACATGTAGAAGCCGGTGTCGACGCCGAACTGCGGGTCGGTGGCGTCGGTCGCGACGCCGTTGGCCCAGAGCCAGACGGTCTTCCACTGGCTGGCCGCCGAGAAGCCGGCGAAGAGGCCGAAGAAGATCGGCATGCCCCACATCGCGAGGCGGCGGAGCGGCTCGATGACCTCCTGGTACCTGTCGAGCTGCGAGCTGAGCCGCACGTAGACGGGGCGCAGTCGGTACGCGAGCTGGATGGCGACGAACAGCGGCACGGCCATGCCGAGGAATCCGACGACGAACATCACCGCCGTGGCGAACCATTGGGTGGTGAGCACTCCCGCGAAGCCCACCTGGTCGAACCAGAGGAATTCGGTGTAGAGCGACGCGAAGACGAAGAAGGCGGCGATCAGCGCGGCGATGATCGCCAGCGAGATACCGAAGATTCTTCGCGAGGTTCGGGGAGTGGCCGGGTTCGGTGCAGAAGTCGAGGTCACCCTCCCATCCTAGGCACGCCTTACTGTGCTGCGGCTGTCATACCTGTCACGGGGAGGTCACGACGTCGCAGGTCGGGAGCGATCCCACGTCGCCGCCGTTCGCGATCACCTCGAGCGCGTCGAGCGATTCCTCCAGCGTCGAGGTGCTGATCACGGTCAGTCCGTCCGGCACGTGGCCGGTGACCTCGTCGCAGTTCGTCGACGGAGCGAGGAAGTACTCCGCCCCCGCATCACGGGCACCGTAGAGCTTCTGACGGATGCCGCCGATCGGCCCGACCGTCCCATCGGCCTCGATCGTGCCGGTGCCGGCGACGTTCTCGCCGCCGTTCAACTCCCCTTCGGTGAGGGTGTCGATGATGCCGAGCGCGAACATCATCCCGGCGCTGGGTCCACCGACATTGTCGAGCTGGAGCGTCACATCGATCTCGAAATCGTAGTCCGTGCGCAACGTGACACCGATCAGCCACGTCGTCACGTCACCGTCGGTCTGCTCGACGGGCGTCACCTCGACCACCTGTTCCTCGCCGGAGCGCTGCACGGTGAGCGCGACCGGCGCGCCCTCCCCATCCTGGATCGCCTGACGCAGCTGCTTCGCGGAGGTCACCGCGGCGCCGTCCACGGCGGTGATGACGTCCTCCGCCTCGAGCGCTCCCTCGGCCGGTGCATCCTCGACGACCTCCTGGACGACGACCTCGGCTCCGGTGTCGTAGCCCAGCTCGTTGAGCGCTGCCGCGGTCGCCTCGTGCTGCGAGTCCACCATGAGTGTCGCGTTGCGTTCGTCACGCTGCTCCGTCGTGACCCCCTCGGGGAACACGGAGTCGAGAGGCACCACCGCTCGTGAGGAGTCCATCCACGCGAGAGCGAGCTCGAACCAGCTCGGGGTGCGCTCACGGTTTCCGACGACCTGCACGGTCGTGAGGTCGAGAGTGCCTCCGGTCTCGAACGTCTCGGCGCCGTCGACCTGGATGAGCGGAACCTGCTCGCCGTCGGCTCCTGCCGCGGTGCCGAGGGTGTCGTAGACCGGGCCCGGGCGCTGGATCACGTAAGGCGTCGGCAGGAAGGTCAGCACGACGAGCGCGATCAACGCGACGACCAGCGCCCAGACTCCCAGTCCGAGCTTGACAGACCGGGTTCGATCCACAGGGTTCCTCCGTCGTTCGCGGGCGGCGTACAGCGATCTGCCCGCTTCGGGGTCTCGCGGCCGATCCTGTGACTAGCGTAGATGCCACGGCTTTAGGCGTGCTGAGAGGCGAGCGACATGTCAGACAACGACCCCACCCCCGAGGACTTCCAAGAGTTCCTCCGACGCATGATGTCCGGCCAGGGTGCCGGAGACATCGACCCCGAGGCGCTGCAGAACGCCTTCGCGGGCATGGATGGGATCCAGATCGACCCGGCGATGATGCAGACGATCATGTCGCAGCTGCAGGGTGCGTTCGGCGGCGATCCCTGGGAGAACGCGCTGCGGCAGGCGCTGCACATCGCCAACCGCGACGGTCTCGGCATCACCGACGGCTCGCGAACCTCGCTCGTCGACTCCTTCGCCCTCGCGGACCTCTGGCTCGGCGAGGCGACCACGATCTCCGAACTCGGCGAGTCGCCGAAGGCCATGACGCGCGGCGAATGGGTCGAAGCGACCCTGCCCGTGTGGAAGGAGATCGCCGGCCCCGTGTCGACGAGCATCGCCGATGCGCTCACCAGCGCGCTCGACACGCAGGTGCCCGAAGAGATGCGCGACGTCGTGCAGGGCGCGGGCAAGCTCATGCGCGGTCTCGGCGGCTCGGTCTTCGCGGCGCAGTTCGGCCAGGTCCTCGGCAACCTCGCACTCGAAGTGGTGTCGGGCGGAGACGTCGGCATCCCGGTGCTTCCGGCCGGCACTGCCGCTGTCATCCCCCAGAACCTGACAGCGTTCGGCGAGGGTCTCGAGATCCCCGAAGACCAGATCACCCTCTATCTCGCGACCCGCGAACTCGCATACGCCCGGCTGTATCGCCACTCGAAGTGGCTGCACCTGCACGTCATGGCGCAGATCACCGATTTCGCCCGCGGGGTCACGGTCGACGTGGATGCACTCGAGGACGTCGCAAGCCGTCTCGACCCGTCCAACCCCGAAGAGCTCCGCGCGGCCATCGAAGGCGGTGCGCTGCTTCCCACGCAGACCGACGCGCAGCGCGAGGCACTGGCCCGACTCGAGAACCTCGTCGCGACGATCGACGGCTGGGTCGACGTCGTGACCGCGCAGGCCACCTCCCGTCTTCCCGACGGTGCCCGCATCGCCGAAGCCGCTCGCCGCCGCCGCGCGGTGGGCGGTCCCGCCGAGGACGCACTCGGCGCTCTCGTCGGACTCAAGCTGCGGCCCCGTCGTCTGCGCGAGGCGTCGGCCATGTGGCAGGCGGTGACAGACGCCGTGGGCATCGCCGGGCGCGACTCGCTGTGGGACTACCCCGACCTCATGCCGACGTCGGACGACATCGACGACCCGTCGGCGCTCGTGGCGCGACTGCAGGCGAGCGCGCGGGGAGAGCAGCCGGTCGCCGATGAGTTCGACGAGGCGCTGGCACGTCTGCTGGATGGCGACGACTTCTCGCAAGAGCAGCCGGAGACGCCCGAAGGCGAGCAGGACACCGACGGTGACGACGGCCCGGGAGGCGACCGACCCGTGTGACCGACGGGGCGGCAGAGGCGCGAGGACTTTTCCACGGATGCCCGCGACTCCCCCACCGGGAGCTCGGCTTTGCGCAGAATCGAGGGATGTCTCCGCTGACACCCAAGACCATCACTCGCCTGGACCCCGCGGTTCCACTGCTCTGGCGCGACGGTGAGACACTGCAGATCGGCATCGAGGGGACGCTGCGCATCGCCGCCTCGGAACCGTGGGTCGAGCGTCTGATCGCTCGGATGGCCGCCGGATTCCGGCGCGGGGGCTTCGATGTCGTGGCACATGCCGCCGGCGCCCCGCGCGCAGAGGCGCGGATGCTGTTGTCGCGGCTCGAGCCGCTGCTTGTCGACGATTCTCCCGCTCCCCCGGCTGCGTGGGTGGAGAGTATCGACGTCGCCGACGCGCGATGCGAGTTCCGCATGCGCGAGGCGCTCCTCGACGAGGGCATCGCCGTCGGCGAGCGGGAGAATCCCCGCGACATCGGCATCGTGCTGGTCGAAGGTGCGGCGGCCGCGCTGCACTTCGCACGCTACCTTCGCGACGACACGTCGCACCTGCCGGTCGCGCTCGAGCGAGGACGGATCACGGTCGGACCCCTGGTGGTGCCCGGCGAATCGGCCTGCCTGACCTGCCGCGACGAGCATGAACGCGAGCGCGACGATGCCTGGCCCCGCATGCACGCCCAACTCATCGGGCGCGGCGCGGGTCCGATCAGTGCCGCGCGGATCACGGAGGCGGCGATGCTCGTCGCGCGGCTGCTCGCAGAGAGCGCGGCCCCGGGCTCGTTCGTGGAGGTCAGCGGCGAGGGGCGCCGCGACTGGCGCTCGGTGACGTTTCACGAAGAATGCCGGTGCCGCGAGCAGTCGTTCCCATCTCTGCCAGGAACCGCGACGGGGCGCGTTCCCCGCGTCCCGCTGAGCGCGACCACGACAGCGAGAGAGTACGCGCGGCCCGCGTGACGCCGACGTAAGCGAGGCGGCGCTCTTCGTCGATCGCCTCGAAGCCGGTGGCGTAGGAGATCGGAAGTGCGCCCTCCGCCCACCCCGCGAGGTAGACATGCGGCCATTCGAGACCCTTGGCGGCGTGCAACGTCGACAGAGTCACGGTGCGCATGGTGGGCTCGTGCTGGTCCTTCGCGCGCGCCATGAGCGCGTCACTGAAGGTGCGCAGGGTCTCATCGGGTCCGGCGTCTTCGGCGAGACGCAGAATCGCCCGCCGAGCCTCCCAGCCGTCGCGCTGAGCTCCCCCGGCCGCCGGTGGCTCGTCGGAGAGACCGAGCTCGCGGAGGACCCTCTGGACCCCGGGCAGGAAACCGTGCTCGGTCGGCGCGACCGCGGCGGCCCGCAGGGCCAGGATCGCCTGTCGCACCTCGGGCATCGCGAAGAACCGGGTTCCACCCAGCACCGATGTCGCGATGCCCTCGGCGGCGAGCGCCTGCTGCAGCACCGCGGACTGCGCATGAGCCCGGTAGAGCACGGCGATCTCTGAGGGCGACGCCCCTGACTCGATCCGCGCCGCCACGGCGGCGGCGATCCCCTCTGCCTCGTCGCGCTCGGAGTCGTACGCCGTGACCGTGGGCGAATCCGCGTTGAACGTCTCTCTCGCCGGGACGAGTTCGAGGGCGCCCGGCCGCCCCTTCATCAGGGCGTTCGCCGCTTCGAGGATCGGGGCCTGCGAACGGTAGTTGGTCTCGAGACGCACGACCGTGGCATCGGGATGCCGCCGCTCGAACTCGAGGAGGAATCGCTGTTCGGCGCCGGCGAACGAGTAGATGGTCTGACTCGCGTCACCGACGACGCAGATGTCCTTGCGATCGCCCAACCAGAGTTCGAGCAGGCGGTTCTGGAGCGGAGAGACGTCCTGGTACTCGTCGACCGTGAAATGCCGATACTGCTCGTGCACGGACGCTGCGACGCGAGGTTCGGCCTCGAGCATCCCGGCGCAGGCCAGCAGCACGTCCTCGAAATCGAGTTGGCGCCGCTCGTCCTTCAGCGCCTCATAGCGCTGCTGCAGTTCGACGAACTGAGCGGAGTCGACGCCGCTCAACGTGCGGCCGAGCGACGCGTGCTGTTCGATCGACAACATCGACACCTTGCGCCATTCGATCTCCGAGGCGAGGTCGCGAAGCGTCGCGGTGCTCGGCCGCAGTCGCATCGCGTCGGCAGCCTGGCCGAGCAGCCTCACCTTGTTGTCGATGATCGACGGAGCGGGTGATCCGGCCAGTGTGGGCCAGAAGAAGTTCAGCTGGGCGAGGGCGGCGGCATGGAACGTCCGCGCGGCCACGCCCTCGACGCCGAGCGCGCGCAGACGACCCCTGAGCTCGCCCGCGGCCTTGGCCGTGAAGGTCACCGCCATGACGCGCGACGGCGAGTATGCACCGGTGTCGACGCCATGGGCGATCCGGTGGGTGATCACTCGGGTCTTCCCGGTTCCCGCACCTGCGAGCACGGCGACGGGACCGCGCAGCACGGATGCCGCCTCCCGCTGTCGATCGTCGAGGGCTTCGAGCGCGCTCACGCGCGCTCCTCGAACCAGTCGAGGATCAGTGCGCGGGCGATGGACGCGGGTCCCGGGAGGCCGACGGGTCCGTCACCGGCGAGAGCGGACCTGATCTCGTCACGGGTGAACCAGCGGACGTCGATGATCTCCTCCCCGTCGGGCCGCAGCTCGTGCTCATCCAGAGCGACGGCACGGAAGCCGAGCATGAGCGAGCGAGGGAAGGGCCACGGCTGAGACGAGACGTAACGCAGCGAGGCCAGCCGAACGCCGGATTCCTCCTCGAGCTCACGATGCACGGTCGACTCCAACGACTCGCCCGCCTCGGTGAATCCGGCGAAGCAGGAGTACATCCGGCCGCCCCAGTTGGCGTTCGCCCCGAGCAGGAGCCGTTCGCCGTCAGAGCTCTCCACCGCGACGATGACGGCTGGGTCCGTCCGAGGGAAGTGCTCGCGACCGCAGACGAGGCAGCGGCGCGACCATCCGGCCTGGCGCAGCTCCGTCCCTCCGCCGCATCGGGGGCAGAACGGTGCGTCCCGCAGCCAGCCTCCCAGCGCGAGCGCCTCGATGAGCAGCTCCGTGTCACCCGAGCCGAGACGCGCGCCGAGGTCGCGGAGTCCCAGCCACACCTCGTCGGGTGCGGTGTCGACGGTGTCGCCCTCGGGCTGCAGAACGGCGAGAAGCACGGCGGTACCGTCACCTTCGCGCCCGAGGAGCGCCCAGGTCGCATCGACGATCTCGCCGGCGGGAACCCGCAGCAGCGTGGCCGATTCGAGGTCGGCGCCCGAAATGCGCACGCGGCCGTCTCGTACGGCGATGACCCGCGTCGCCTCGTCGGCGCGCAGACGATCGAGGACTCCGGGTTCGACCCGCAGATCCGCTGCGCGATCGAGGGATGTGCTGCTGCCGGCGATCATCGGTCTCCCTCTCTCACGGGCGTGGCGGAAGCTGGACCACCCCCACGTCCACCTACCCTGGAGGCATGGGACGCTCTCCATTCACTCTAGCCGCGGCGGTGACTGCCGCACTGCCCGGCGCCGAGGTGATCGGGGCCCGCACGCTCAGCGCCGACGGTGACGGACGCTTCGACTCCGCGGTCGCCACTCTCGCAGACGGGCGCGAGCTCGCGATCCGTGTCGCCGATGACGACGAGACCTCACGCGAGCTGGCCGCCGAGGCCCTCGCGCTGCGGGCTCTGACGGCCGGTGCGCGGGCAATGCTCCCCTTCCGAGCCCCGGAATACATCGGCGAGACGCGACTCGCAGACGCCCGCGCGCTCGTGACGGAGCTGCTGCCCGGATTCCAGATCGAGGCGGCGATGGTGCCGGCCGGCCGTGGCGCCGCCGAATCGATGGGTGCGGCGATCGCGGCAGTGCACTCCCTGCCCACCTCGGTCGTGAGAGGCGCCGGGTTGACGACGCGGTCTGCGCAGGAGAGCCGCGACGAACTCGCTCGACTGATCGACTCCGCGGCATCGACCGGGCGCGTCCCCGCGCGGCTCACGGTGCGATGGCGCGACGCCGTCGCCGACGACGATCTCTGGCGGTTCGAATCGACGGTCGTGCTGGGCGGCGTGCAGTCGACCTCCTTCATCTTCCGGGACGACCCGGATCTCGGTCCCGAGGTCACCGGACTCATCGGCTGGCATTCGCTCTCCGTCGGAGATCCGGCGATCGATCTGTCGTGGCTGTCCACCGCCCCTGATGCGGCGCACGACGTCCATGCCGCGTACGCTCGGGCCGCCGACCGCGGGCCGGACGGCGCTCTCGAGGTGCGCGCACGCCTGCTCGCCGAGCTCGAATTCGCCCGATGGCTCGTCCACGGCGACTCCTTGCACCGACCCGACATCGTCGACGACGCCGCCGCCCTTCTCGAGGCACTCGCCGAAGGATTGCACAGCGACGATCTCGGCGTGATCGCGTCGCGCAACGAGGGCGTCGAGTCCGCCCTGGACGCGCTCGACAGAGTGCCGGCACGCGCCTCGGCGGGGGCCGACACGTCGATGCAGACCGACGCGTACAACCCGAACGAGCTGTGGCGCGACGACGACGCCGACGGTCCTGATGGCGATGCCGACGATCAGGCGACGAGCGATCTCAGCGACGCCGCCGCGGACGCCGCTCGTCGTCTCGAGGTCGGTGGTCTCGAGACGGAAGATCTTTCAGGCGTGCGCAGGCACACCGCGCAGGAGCCCACCGCGGAGCGACGCCCGGTCGATGACCCGGCGCGGACTGAGCGAGCGGACGGCTCAGACGAGGGATCGCCGGAGGACGAGGCTCAGCGGGCTGCCCGAGCAGCGCTCCAGCGCTGGAAGAGCTCCGACTCGGAGTAGACGCGAGCACCGCGGATGACGAGGTCGTCCGCGACGTAGTACAGCGCCACGTCGATCTCCTCCAGGGGCACTCCGAAACGACGGTGGTAGGCGAGACGGTAGAGCGCGAGCTGCAGCATCCGCTCCTCCCGTTCCCGAGGTGTGCGTGGGGCCTTGCCCGTCTTCCAGTCGACGATCTCGATGCGCCCGCCGCGATCTTCGCGTCGATAGACCGCGTCGAGTTTGCAGATGACGATATGGCGTTCGTCACCCGGCACAGCGCCACCCAGCGCGAAGTCGATCTCGATCTCGACCGCGATGGGCTTGAGCGCTCCCCACTCGCTGGCCTCGAAGATCGACTGCAGGGTCTCGAGGTCGGCGGCGTCGGCGGACGAGACCTCCGCTCCGCCGACGGTCTCGACGAACGAGAGATCATCCTCGTCGACCTCCCACAGCGCCTCGTCGACGCGCTGACCGACGCCGACGAGTTCGCTCCGCCGCTCGACCCATGCGTGGAACAGCGTGCCCAGCCGGGTCTGCCGATACGGCCGCTCAGGCATCGGACGGACGATGGAAGACACGGTGCCGGTGAAATCGGTGACGTAGTCCTTGAAGCGGGAGGCCGGCACCCGGGTGGGCGGTGATGCGTCGGTGCCACGCAATCGGGCGGCGCGCTCGGCGAGCAGACGCGCCAGTTCGGGAGCGGCCTCCGGCTCCCCGTCGGCTGCCGCGCGCACGGCAGCGGCGGCTGCCTCGACGACTCCACGCCGAGCGCCGAGCGGGTCGAGAGGCCAGGTGAGCGTTGCGCCGGGGCCGTCGTAGGGGTTCTCGTCCGGATCCACGGGCTCGATCGGAGCGATTCCGAGAATCTCCATCGCCTCGGTCAGATAGGGGCTCGGCTTCTTCGGCTGCTTCTGCCCCGCCCAGTGGGCCCCGGTCAGAAGCAGATGACTGCGCGCCCTGGTGACGGCGACGTAGGCGAGTCGACGCTCCTCCTCCTGCTGATACTCGCGGTAGGCGTCCTTGAAGACCGTGATCGCGCCCGGCGCTGTCTTGCTCCTGCTGGTCAGCGATGCGATACCTGCCTTCTGCCGCTTCGCCGCATCGAGCTCTTCGTCCGAGGGCGCTATCCAACTGAAGGTCGGCAGGGCCGCGCTGTCGCCTCGCAGAGCGAACGGCAGCACTCCGAAGCCGAACCATCCTGAGGTGTCCGTCGGGCGCGACGGCAGTTCGCCCTCGACCATGCGGACGACGGCGACCGCATCCCACTCCAGCCCCTTGGATCCGTGGATCGTCAGAAGCTGGACGACCCCGGGTTCGGGCGGCTCGGGCCGCGGCACCAGCTCGTCCGTGCTCTCGGCCTTCTCCAACCAGGCGAGGAGACTCGAGATGGTCCCCCGTTCGTCTGCGGCGAGGAACGACCGGACCTCGTCAGTGAACGCGCGCAGCTGCGTCGCCGCGATACGCGCCGGCCCTCTGGTCTCGTTCGCTGCGAGCTCGATGTCCAAACGCAGCTCGAGCTCGATCAGCCTCAGCAGATCGGGAAGCGGAAGCGACGACGCCCGTCGGAGGCGTTCGAGCATCTCGCCCGCGGCACGGATGCGAGAACGCCCGTCCGGCGTGATCCCGGCGAGAAGGCGGTAGTCGTCGCTGAGACCGCGGAGCACGTCGACGGCGTCGATGATCGACAGCGCCTCGTCCGCCCCCCGTGACGCGCGGATGCGTTTGCGGAGCTCGTCGTCCAGCGGCAGCAGCCCGCTGTCCCGACGGGAGAGCTCCGCCGCGAGCTGCTGCAACGCCGCCATGTCGGCGACACCGACGGAGAATCGAGGACCGACGAGGAGCCTGATCAACGCAGAGCCCGCCGTCGGATCGTGCAGCACGCGCAGCGTCGACACGACATCGACGACCTCGGGGGTCGCCAGGAGTCCCCCGAGCCCCAGGATGCGGTGCGGAATCCCTTCTGCGGCAAGGGCCGCCGCGAACGTCTGCATGTGCCGCTTCGACCGGAACAGCACCGCTCCGGTATGCGGCTTCGCGAGGTCGTCGTGCTCCGCGCGACGCGCCGCGAACCATTCGGCGACCGCGCGAGCCTCGTCATCGACGGTGAGCGGGAAGCTCATCTCGACCGCTCCGGGGCCGGCGCCGGGACGAGACTCGAGCGGTGGCACATCCAATCCGGGCCTGCGCAGCGGACCGAGGATGCGGTTGGCGACACCGAGGATGCTCCGGTCGTTGCGCCAGCTCGTCATCAGACTGTAGTTGCCGACGCTCTCGTGTTCGGAGAAGGTGCGCGCGAAGGCGTGCAGATTGTCCGCGCTGGCGCCTCGCCATCCGTAGATCGACTGGTGCGGATCCCCGACCGCCATCACCGCGGTGTCGCGGAAGAGTCGGGCGAGGAACTGCGTCTGGATCACCGAGGTGTCCTGGTATTCGTCCAGCAGCACCACCTGATGCTGCTGCCGCAGGTCCTCGCGCACGTCGGGAGACGACTCCACGATGTCGTAGGCGCCGCTGACCTGGTCGGCGAAGTCCAGCACTCCGCGGCGCTCCTTCTCGGCGATGTAATCGCGCACCAGGACGGACAGAGCGGGAAGAGCGCGCAGGTTCGCAGCCGCGGTCGCGACCTCCGCGTTGCTGAGGTACGGCTCGAACGCCTCGGCCTGGCGCAGCGCGATGCGATCGGCGCGGTCGAGATCGACCCGGTGATCGAGCGAGTCGCCGGCCAATCTCTGAACCGCGTCGACCACCCCCGCCACCGACCGGTCGATCTCCTCCAGCTCCGGCAGGTCGGCGCGCAGCACCACGTCGCGCACGAGCATCCAGGATGCGGCCTGGCTGAGCATGGCGACGTCGGAGTCGCGGCCGATGCGCGCCGCGTGCTCGCGCACGATGCCATCCGCGAACGCGTTGTAGGTCGAGACCTTCGGACGGATCAACAGATCCTCGGCCGAACGGGGGGTCGAGACCGCCCCGGTGCCGAAACGTGCGGCGAGCTCGTCGAGCACCTGCGATCGGACGACCTCGCGCTGTCTGGCGTTCGCGGCTCTCGACACCCGATCGAGGGCACCGCTCGCCACGATCTCGGGCAGGTGCGGCAGCAGTCCTCGTCTCCCGTATTCGTCGATGAGCGCCAGACGGACGCCGATGCGTTCCGCGAGCTCACCCGCGGCCTTGCGCGTGAAGGTCAGGCCGAGGATCTGATCGCGTCGCACATGCCCGTTCGCGACCAGCCAGACGACGCGGCCGGCCATCGTCTCGGTCTTTCCGCTGCCCGCGCCCGCGACCACCAAAGCCGGTGCCGGTGGCGACTCGATCACCCGCTGCTGGGCCTCCGTCGGTGCGGGGAGACCGAGCGCGGCGGCGACGTCCAGAGCAGAGATCCCGTTCCCCGCTCCCGTCCACGCCGTCACGCGCTCACCGCGGCGACGGTGTGGATGCGGCACGGCTGGACTCGCCATTGCGTATCCGCGCAGTGAGCCTCGACATGGGCCGTGAAGCTCGCCGCCGACATCCCTCGGGCGGCTTCCGCGATCCGCCCGAGGAACTGGACACGCTCTTCACCGGCGAGCGTGTGCTGGTGCGCGACGCGGAAATCGCTGCCGGCCAGGGTCTTGGCGACCAGGACCAGGCGCGCGCCGGCGAGGGCCGCAGGATCCGCTCCCGCCACGAGTCCTTCCTGCACCGCCACCTGGTATGCGGCGAGCTGGGCGTGGTCCGCCACCTTCTGCTCGCTCTCCGGCTCGTACTTGCCGGTCTTCAAGTCCACGACCACGACGCGCTCCCCGCTCTGCGCATCGGCCATGCGCGTCCACTTCTGTCCCCGCGCCTTCGCATGCTCTCCACCACCCGCCGTGTACGCCTCGACCCGGTCGATGAAGCCGTGCACGATCGCATGGTGCGGATGGGGGTCGCCGTCGACGCTCGCCACACGCACGCCCGGCGCGATGCCCTCCTGCTCGGGCACCTCGACCGCGAACCGGAACTCCACCTCGCCGGCGATCACTCGACCGCCTTCGTCCGACACGTCCGACAGGTAGCTGTGCAGTCGATCGATGTACAGATCGGCGCGGCGCCTCTCCTTGCGACCTATCCAGGCCGTCTCGAAATCGAGCTCCGGCCAATGCTCGGCCAGGACGTCACGCAGACGGTCCAGTTCGCCGTCGGGCACCTGCTCCATCGCCTCGTGGATGATCGTGCCGATTCCGGCCGACGGCGGCATCACGGTGTCGCCGCCCAGGGCGGACACCGCCCAGTTCAGCTCGCACTCCTCGAAGGACTCCATCCGCGACGGCGAGACCCGGGCGGCGTCGACGGCGAGGTCGTGCAGCGGTGCATCGGTCGTCGGCGGCGTCACTCCGTACCACTCGTCCGGATCGGCACCCGGCACTCCCTCCCGCGCGAGCACCGCCAGCTGGGCGGAGGCGTGGTCTCGGGCGGCACGGACGCTCGAGGTCGTCAGTACCCGACGATGACGCGCGACGAGACCGCGCAGCGTGAGCGGGTGCTCGGCCGAGGCATGCAGCTCGGGCGGGTCGGGCGGCGGGAGGAAGCCGAAGAACGCACTGGGTGTCATGTCGTCGTCATCGACCGCGGTGATGAGGAGTCTGCTCCGCGAACGAGAGATGGCGCGGACGAACAGCCGCAGCTCATCGTGCAGAGCGGCGCGGCGCCTGTCGAGTGCCTCGGGCGGGTGCTCGGCGGTTCCGGTGCGGGATGCGAGCAGTGCGTCGGCGAGACGCCAGGACTGGAGCATCCCGCCGCGCAGCCGCACATTCGGCCAGATTCCGTCCTGCACTCCGGCCACCACGACCGCGTCGAACTCCGTTCCGAGTGCGGTCGCCGGTGTGAGCAGGGTCACACGGCCCGGCCGGTCGGGACTCGAGAGGGAGTCTTCGGGCACCTCGCTGTCGAGGATGTCGCGCACGAAGACCTCCGGCTTCTCGTTCGGGGTGCGCTCGACGAATCGCTTGGCCGCACCGAACAGGGAGACGAGCGCATCGAGGGCTCGCGCCGTCTCCGCGCCGCTGGTCTGCAACGACATCTCACGCCAGGCGATCTGGAGCTTGCGCCCGTCGACCGCTCTGGCCTGGTCCCAGACCCGCCACAGGAGATCGTGGATCGTCTCGCCGTCGGCAGCCGCGGCGGCCACATCTGCGATCGTCGCGGCGAAGCGCGCGGCCAGGCGCGATTCCTGGGCGTCGATGAGCGTGAAGTGGTCGGGCGATGCCAGCGCCTGGCGCAGCAGTTCCCGTGCGGGCGTCGAGCCCCCCAGGTCGAGCTCGATATGGCGCAGACGAGCGCGAAGGCGTCGGAGCCCGATCGCATCCATGCCTCCGAAGGGCGTGCGGAGCGCCTCCTCCCAGTCCTGGGGAGTCCGCGCCTCGGCCGGCGTGAGGGCCAGGCGCACGATGCCGACGATGTCGCGCACGATCGGCTCGGAGCCGAGAGGACGTTGCACGCCCGCGGCTCTCGTCGGGATCTCCCGCGCGGCGAGCTCTGCGTCGAGCTGCGTGACCTGCCTGGTGTCGTGTGCGATGACCGCGATGCGATCCCACGGGACGTCATCCACGAGATGCCATTCGCGCATGACACCCGCGATGCGGTCGAGCTCTTCATGCGGTGACGGGGCGATGAAGGTGCTCACGTCGCCGGGGGCGCCCGGGCTGTGCGCGGCGACGGGCTCGGGCGCGCGCCTGTGGTCGACGCGACCCGACACGCCGATCGCCTGCGTGACGGTGCGGGTCAGCGCGGTGAGCGCCGGCGCCTGACGATGAGGGACATCGAGCACGTGGACCTCGCCCAGCGCCGTGGCGAGCTGCGCGAACAACTCGGGGCTCGCGCCGCGGAAAGCTCCGGAGGAGATGTCAGGATCGCCGAAGGCGAGCACTGCCGTGCCTCGCGCACGGAGCGCCTCGACCACCGCGATGCCACCGCGCGTCAGCTCCTGCGCGTCGTCGATGAGCACCACCCTGAGGTCGGCGAGAGGGCCGAGCGCACTCGGCTCCGCGGTGCGCAGGATCGTGCACGCCTCGGCGAGCAGGTCTGCCGCGTCGCGGTGGGATGCCCGTGCCAGGTCGAGCACGGCGCGGTATTCGACGAGGAACTCGGCGACGGACGACCAGGCGGGGACATCGGACGTGCGCAGCTCGTCGGGCTGCGCCCCCAGTTCGACGCATTCCGCGAGGAAGGCACGGAGCTCGGAGCGGAACCCCTTGGAGGCGCGTACGGCGGGGCTCAGCGCCTGCGGCCAGTCGATGCGCTCGTCCTCCGCATCGCCGGCGAGGAGCTCGGCGATCAGGCGGTCCTGGTCTGCGCCGGTCAGCAGAGCCGGTGGCTCCGCCCCTTCGCGAACCATCGCTCCGCGCACCACCTGGAATGCGAACGACCCGAGCGACCTGGCCAGCGGCCCGGGAGTGGCCTGACCGATCCTGACCCCGATGCGGTCCCGCAGCGCGGTCGCCGCCTGCCTGCTGGGAGTGAGGACGAGGACCTGCTCCGGACGCATCCCCGCTGTGTCGAGCAGATGGACGACGCGCTCGGTGAGAGTGCGGGTCTTGCCCGTGCCGGGCGCCCCGATGATGACGCCGGATGCCGAGGCGTCTGCACCGATCACGGCGTTCTGCGCGGCATCCTCTGTCATGTCCTCCACGCTACTGCGGCGCGCCGACATCGCCGGGCGTCGGCGTCTCGCGACGGTGTGCGCTCAGGGCGAAACCGGCCCGATCCGCGGATCCCGTCACCTCGCCGCCCGGTAGAGTTGGGCTCAGTCGTCGACCTCCGAGGTCGACTCGACCACAGCATCGTCGACTGGAAAACAGGAGTACGCGTGGAAATCCGCATCGGCATCATCAACACCGGCCGCGAGCTCAGCTTCGAGACCGCATCGAGCGCGGACGAGGTCCGCACGCAGGTCTCCTCGGCTCTCGAGCAGAACACTTCTCACCTGAGCTTCGCCGATGTCAAGGGCAACTCCTACCTGGTTCCGACCGCGAACCTCGCGTACATCGAGCTCGGCACCGAGGAGTCTCGTCGCGTCGGCTTCTTCGCCTGACCCCACGATGTACATCCTCCTCGCTCTCGTCGGGGCGTGCGCGCTCGGCATCGCGGCCCACTACATGATCGGTGGGCGGGAGTTGCGCGGGGTCGCTCTCACCCCCGCTGTCGCCACGGCCCTCGCGGCCGTCATCTACACCGGCCTGCAGTGGCTCGGCGTCGGCGAGGACAGCATCTGGCTATGGCTCGCGAGCGTCGTGGGCTCCGTCGGCATCGCGGCAGTCGTCACCGTCGCGATCGTTGCGTCGCGCCGACGCAGCGATGCCGCGGCCAAGGCGGCGCTCGGCATCTGATGCCGTCGGCCGGGTCCGTCGGCTAGGAGGCGAGACCCATCGCATCCATGCGGCGTGCGTGCGCGCCCATCAGCTCGGTGTAGACCAATTCGACGCGGTCCTCGCTCATCGCGGCGAGCTCGGGCTGACGCAGCGCGGACCGGCACACCAGGATCGTGTCCCCCACGAGCCGGCGCGCCCACATCGAGAGCAGCGACCGCCACTCGCCGTCGCCGTCGATCGTCTCCTGGATGATGGCGACGATCTCGTGTCGCGCGTCGTCCTCGGAGAGGATCTCCGCGACCCTCTCCCCCGTGTCGCCGTAGCTCGAGGCGAGTGCGAAGTAGAAGTCGTCGAGCATCCCTGCCGTGATGTAGACGGCGAGGAGAGTCTCCCGCGGACGCGCGCCGATGGTCTTGCGCCGGAAGGCGTCGAGGTTCTCCCGGAACGGGAGCATGAGCTGCGTCGGATCGTCTCCACGCTCCGCGATGAGTTCGACGATCGCCCGATGCTTGGTGAGCGCAGCACCGGCTGCCCGGGAGAGCGCCTCCTTCTCGGAGAGCTCCGGAGTCGCCCTGATCAGCCGCGTGAGCGTCTCGAAGTACCCCAGCTGGAGGTACGCCGCCTGTCCCAGGAATCGCGGCAGCTCCGGCGCGAGTTCGGCGAAGTCGACCCGCGTCGCCGCTCCTTGATCGCCCCGACTGCGCAACGTCATCGTGCGCCGGGGCGTCCTACGCTTCCAGAACCAGTTCACCACGGGGTTCACACTACCCGGGGGACGCGATATTCCCGGGCGTCGCCACCCCCTCGGGTAGGCTGTCCCTGTCCCCGCCGTCGGAGCGGGGCCCGCGCCTGTGGCACAAGAGACGGCGTGGATCCGTGAACATGGCGATCCTCGCAGGTCGCCGGACAGGCATCTGAACATTGACAACCTTCGCTGATCTCGGAATCGATCAGGACATCATCGACGCTCTCGCCTCCAAGGGCATCGTCGACGCATTCCCGATCCAGGAGCAGACCATCCCCCTCGGCCTTCCGGGCCAGGACATCATCGGCCAGGCCAAGACCGGAACAGGCAAGACCTTCGGCTTCGGCATCCCCGTGGTGCAGCGGCTCGGCCTCGACCCCGAGCACGGCGTCAAGGCGCTCATCGTGGTGCCGACGCGCGAGCTCGCGGTGCAGGTGTACGAGGACATCGACCTGCTGACGAGCAACCGCTCCACCAGCGTCGTCGCGATCTACGGCGGCAAGGCATACGAGGGCCAGATCGACCAGCTCAAGGCGGGCGCCCAGATCGTCGTCGGCACGCCCGGTCGCCTGATCGACCTCGCCGGCCAGCGTCTGCTCGACCTCTCCAACGCGACCGAGGTCGTGCTCGACGAGGCCGACAAGATGCTCGACCTCGGATTCCTCGCGGACATCGAGAAGATCTTCCAGAAGGTCCCGGCCGTCCGTCACACCCAGCTGTTCTCCGCGACCATGCCCGGACCGATCGTCGCGCTGGCTCGTCGGTTCATGACGAACCCGATCCACATCCGCGCGACCGACCCCGACGAGGGTCTCACGCAGGCGAACATCAAGCACCTGGTGTACCGCGCCCACTCGCTCGACAAGGACGAGATCATCGCCCGCATCCTCCAGGCGGAGGGTCGCGGCAAGACGGTGATCTTCACCCGTACCAAGCGCGCCGCGCAGCGCCTCGTCGACGAGCTCAGCGACCGCGGCTTCAACGTCGGCGGCGTGCACGGCGACATGGGACAGGACCAGCGCGAGCGGTCGATGGCCGCGTTCAAGGCCGGCAAGCGCGACGTCCTCGTCGCGACCGATGTCGCCGCCCGCGGCATCGACGTCGACGATGTCACGCACGTCATCAACCACACCATCCCCGACGAGGACAAGACGTACCTGCACCGCGCCGGTCGCACCGGCCGTGCGGGCAAGACCGGCATCGCCGTGACCTTCGTCGACTGGGAGGACCTGCACAAGTGGGCGCTGATCAACCGCGCCCTCGAGTTCGGGCAGCCCGACCCGGTCGAGACCTACTCCTCGAGCCCGCACCTGTTCAGTGACCTCGACATCCCCGCAGGCACCAAGGGCCGTCTCGTGTCGGCTCCCAAGACCCAGTCGGTGAAGACCGAGCGCGCACCGCGCCCCGAGCGTGCGGCCGATGCCGCGGCCGAGGGCACGGATGAGGGCGGCACCCGCCGTCGTCGGCGTCGTCGGGGCGGCTCGACCCCGGTGGGCTCGACGTTCGCCGAGGGCGCTGCCGACGCATCACCCGGAGACTCTCAGTCCTCGCCGTCAGCGGACCGCGGCGCCGAGGGCGCCGGCACCCACGACGGCGCAGGCAAGGAGCACCACGACGGCAAGCCGGCCCCGGCCCGTCGTCGCCGTCGTCGCCGCGGGGGTTCGGGCGGCGCGGGAGCGGCTCCGGTCGTCGGAGCCTGATCGACTCCACCTCAGGGACTCACAGAGGGGCGGATGCTGCAGCTGCGGCACCCGCCCCTCTGCCGTCCCGGCGTCACGCGTAGCGGGGCGCGGAGCCGGTCGCGCGCTCGATCAGTCGCTCCACCATCTCGTCGGATGTGGTGTTCTCGCCCGGCAGATTGGGTTTCCCGGTGCCGTGATAGTCGCTCGAGCCGGTGACGATGAGATCGTGCTTCGCGGCGATCGCGTGCAGCGTCTTCCGGCCTGCCGCGGTGTTCTCCCGATGATCGATCTCGAAACCGCCCAGGCCTGCGGCGATGAGCTGCTCGATGAACGGCACCGGCATCATGTGGTCGCGGCCGATCGTGGCAGGGTGCGCGATGATCGCCACCCCTCCGGCCTCGGTGATCAGACGCACTGCCTTGAGCGGGTCGGGCGCGTAGTGGGGCTCGTAGTAACCCTCTCTGGGGTGCAGAATCCCGTCGAACGCCTCGGTGCGGTCGCGCACGATTCCGCGGGCCACAAGGGCATCGGCGATGTGCGGACGGCCGACCGTCGCGTCGAGAGTGGTCTGGGCGAGGACATCGTCCCAGTCGAGGTCGTAGTCACGACCGATGCTGCGGACGATCCGCTCGGCACGACCGATCCGGTCGCCTCTGATGCGATCGGTCTCGGATCCGAGCGCCTCGTCGAGCGGATCGAAGAGGTAGCCCAGCACGTGCACACTGCGCCACTCGTGTTTCGCGGAGAGTTCCATGCCGGGGATGAACGTCATCCCGAGCTCGGCCGTCGCCGCTGCCGCCTCGTCCCACCCCGTCGTGCGATCGTGATCGGTCAGCGCCATCGTGCGCACCCCGAACCGGTGTGCCTGGCGCACGACATCGCCGGGCGACTCCGTTCCGTCCGAGTGGTTCGAGTGCATGTGCAGGTCGGACGGACCGGCGAAACGGCGGGATCGAGCGGTGGCCATGCTCCGAGCGTACCGACGACCGTGGACGTCGGCCGCGCACGCCTGTCGCTCTAGGGACTTCACAGAGAGGACTTCTAGGCTGAAGAGGATGTTTCGACTACTGGGGATCCTCGTCACCGTGCTGCTCGCGATCGCGACGGCCGTCGTCGTCTGGCCGCAGTTCTTCCATCTCGAGCAGACCTATCCGTTCGCGCAGATCGTCGCCGCCCGCGGCGTGGTCCTGGCGGCATTCCTCCTCGTCGCGGCCGTTTCGATGCTGCTCCTGTTCGCGAAGCCGTTGCGCGGCTTCGCGGCATCCGTGCTGATCGTCGCCCTGCTCGGCGCCGGTGCGACGGGAGCCATCGGCTTCATGCGCGGGTTCGGCGCGGACACGCTCCCCGCCGCCACCGATTCGAGCATCCGGGTGCTCACCTGGAACACGGCCGGCGACGAGGTGTCCGCCGAGGAGATCGCGCGGGAGATCCTCGAGCGTGGCGCTGACGTCGTCGCATTGCCCGAGACCACCGAAGAGGTGGGCGAGCAGATCGCCGTGCTGCTGCGCGATCAGGATCACCCCATGTGGGTGCACCATGTGCAGTTCAAGCCCGACGTCGTCGACGGCCCCAAGTCCTGGCACACGACCGTCCTCGTCTCCCCCGACCTCGGCGAGTACTCCGTGATCGAGTCGTCCGAGGACGGCTCCAACAACACCGGCTCGGTGCCCAGCGCGGTGCTGATGCCGGTCGATGGCGAGGGTCCGACGATCGTCGCGGTGCACGCCGTCGCGCCCCGGATGGAGGACATGGCGCAGTGGCAGAGCGACCTGCGCTGGATCGCCGACCAGTGCCCCGAGGGGAACTTCATCCTCGCGGGTGACTTCAACGCGACGATCGACCACATGGCGGGGCTCGGCGTCGACGGCGGCGACATGGGGTACTGCCGCGACGGCGCGAGCCGCTCCGGCAACGGATACAGCGGCACATGGCCGAGCTCGCTGCCTGCGCTGCTGAGCACCCCGATCGACCACGTCATGGCGTCGCCGAGCTGGTCCACGACGGGTTCCGTCGTGATCGGCGGCTCGGGAAGCGACCACCGCGGTCTCGTGGTGCAGCTCGAACCCGCAGGCTGACATGCCGTGGCCGTCGCTCAGGTGACAGACTGGAGGGATGAGCACCGCTGAGCGCGACACGATCGCAGAGCCCACGACCGAGACTCCCGCCGAGACGACCACCACGAATCGGAAGCAGCCCTTCCCCCGCGGATTCCTCGACACGATCTCGACCGGATGGGCGGAGCGCCCCGAGTCGATCCCCGCGCCGCGAGCGCAGGCGCCGTTCGCCGCCGTGCGTCGCGCCGCCCTGTCCGCTGCCTTCCCCGGCAAGCGACTCGTCATCCCTGCCGGTTCGCTCAAGCAGCGCAGCAACGACACCGACTACCCGTACCGTGCGCATTCGGCCTTCGCACACCTCACGGGATGGGCTTCGGATGCCGAGCCCGACTCGATCCTCGTGTTCGAGCCGGCCGAGTCCGGCCACGATGTGACGCTGTACTTCCGGGAGCGCGCCGATCGCACCACCACGGAGTTCTATGCGGACGCCACGGTCGGTGAATTCTGGATCGGCCCTCGCCCGTCTCTCGCCGGCGTCGCGGCAGACCTCGACATCGCGACCGACCACCTCGAGAGGTTCTCGGCCGCCGAGGGAGAGCTCGTGCTCGACGAGGACGACGACCTCACCCGCTTCGTCTCGGAGCTGCGGCTCGTGAAGGACGAGTACGAGATCGCCGAGATGCGCCGAGCGGTGGACATCACCGCGCAGGGATTCGAGGACGTCATCCGTTCGCTTCCCGACGCGATCGCTCATGCTCGCGGCGAGCGCGTCGTCGAGGGCGTCTTCCACCGCCGCGCGCGCGAGGACGGCAACGGCGAGGGCTACGACACGATCGCCGCATCAGGTCCCCATGCCTGCTACCTGCACTGGACCCGCAACGACGGCACGGTTGTGCCGGGAGACCTCATCCTCGTCGACGCGGGCGTCGAAGCGGACAGCCTGTACACCGCGGACATCACCCGCACGCTCCCCGTCTCCGGAACCTTCACCGAGGTGCAGCGCCGGGTGTACGAGACGGTGCGCGAGGCCGCTGATGCCGCGTTCGCCGCGGCTCGCATCGGGGTGCGCTTCCGCGAGGTCCACGAGGCGGCCATGCGCGTCATCGCCGCGCGCGTCGCCGAGTGGGGAATGCTCCCCGTGACCGCGCAGGAGGCGCTGGACGGCGACACCGGCGGGCAGCACCGCCGCTACATGGTGCACGGCACATCGCACCACCTCGGCATCGACGTCCATGACTGCGCGCAGGCCCGGCGGGAGATGTACTACGACGGCATCCTCGCCCCGGGAATGGTCTTCACGATCGAACCCGGCCTCTACTTCCAGATCGACGACCTCACCGTTCCCGAGGAGTACCGGGGTATCGGTGTGCGAATCGAGGACGACATCCTGATGACCGAGGACGGCCCGGTGAACCTCTCGGCGGACATCCCGCGCACGGCGGACGAGGTCGAAGCCTGGATCGCACGAGTCCAGCACTGACCTCACGGATGCACGAGGGCGAGCTCGCACTCACGGACGATCGCGCTGCGCGGCTGATCGCGCAGACGTTCCCCGAGCTCGCCCACCTGCCGATCGAGCGCGTCCGCTCGACGGGCACGGTGAACACGATCTTCCGGATCGGCGACGACCTCGCGGCACGGTTCCCGCTCGTCGCAGAATCGCGCGATGTCCTCGGCGCCGAGGCCGCGGCGATGGCTGAGCTCGCCGACGTCTGCGTCGTGCCGGCGACGCGGCCTGTCGGACTCGCCGCGGCGACCGAGGAGCATCCGTCTGCCTGGTCGATCCAGACCTGGTTGGCGGGTGTCGCCGCGACCCCCGCCGGCCACGCATCGTCGGAGTCGCTCATCTCGGACGTCTCCGGGCTGATCACTGCGCTGCGGTCGACCGAGACCCGCGGACGGAAGTTCGACGGGCGCGGCCGCGGTGGTGTTCTCCGCGACCACGACGAGTGGGTCGCGCTCTGCATCGAGCGCAGCGCGCACCAGATCGATCCTGATCGCGTGGATCGACTCTGGAGCTCGCTGCGCGACGCGCCCCGCGAGGGTGCGGACGTCATGAGCCACCGGGACCTCACGCCGTTCAACCTGCTGGTGGCGGACGGTCGTCTCGTCGGTGTCCTCGACGGCGGGGGCTTCGGCCCTGCCGACCCTGCGCTCGATCTCGTCGCCGCGTGGCATCTGTTCGACGCTCGGGGGCGGTCCGTCGTGCGTGACCGTCTGCGCGTCTCCGACAGCGAGTGGCAGCGAGGAGCAGCCTGGGCGCTGCAGCAGGCGATGGGCCTCGTCTGGTACTACGAGTCCTCGAACCCTGCCATGAGCGGTCTGGGACGGTCGACGATGAGGCGTCTGCTCGACGATCCGGACCTCGCGAACCTCTGAGCGATCATGGCGTCGCCGTCTGCGATGCCTGCCGCCCTCGATATACGGCGGTGCGGAGCTCGACGGCCCAGACATCGGCGGTCGGCATGTCGAGCGATTCGGCGACGGCGATCTCAGCCTCGACGTCGTAGGGCACGCGCACGAACTGGATCCCGAAGGGATCGTCCGCCGACTGTCCTCCTTCGAGGATCACGTAGGACGGAACGGGTGTGTCGAGCGGGTTCCCGACGCTTCCGACGTTGAACAGCGTACGTCCGTCGTTCGATTCGATGTAGGCGTCGTGGATGTCGGCGTAGCCCACCACATCGGGCAGCGGGCCGTCGCCGGTCATCTCCGTCGCCTCGAACATCGCGGAGAACTGCTCGGGCGTGTGGGCGAAGTGCACGCGGACGTGCGGGCTCTGCGCCGACGCGTGGAACAGGCGGATCCGATGACCGCTGAGGACCAGATCGACACTCAGCGGAAGCGACCGGAGCCACGCCCTGCTCGACGCCGACAGCTCATCTCGCCACCACAGCATCTCGGACGGCCCGTCGTCGGGGATGGTCGGCAGGAAGTCGTCCCAGTTGCCGCGGACGTTCACCTCGCACACGTCGCGGCAGCGCCGCACGGCGTCCTCGCCTCGTGGCCCCTTGCCCGCCGTGTCTCCGAGGTTGACGATGCGGGCGATGCCCCTGCGATGGATGTCGGCGAGCACCGCCTCGAGAGCGGTCAGGTTTCCGTGGACATCGGAGATCAGGGCGACGCGTTCGAGACTCACCCTGCCATGCTGTCAGGGCCGGACGAACTCCGCGACGATCGGCGCGAGCGACGCGCCGATGTCGGATGCCGCACGCTTGCGCCCCTTCACCTCGAAGGTGTGACCGCCACCCTCGATCCAGACGACGCGGGCGTCCTGACACGTGGAGACGACGTCATCGAACTGTGTCAGAGGTTGGATGAAGGGGTCGTTCGTGCCCTCGACGAACAGCTGCGGCGCAGCGACCGCCGGCAGGTGCTCAGCTCTCGGCTTCTCCGGTCTGCCCGGAGCGTGCAGCGGGTAGCCGAGGTAGACGAGACCGTCGACCGCCAGTCCCTCGGCCACGGCCATCGATGCCATGCGTCCGCCGTAGGACTTGCCTGTGGCCCAGATGGCGGCCTCCGCGTCGAGATCGCGCGCGAAGGCCACCGCCGCGTTCCACGTCGCGATCGCGTGCGCCGCAGGCCCCGGCATCCTGCGCCCCTGCTCCACGTAGGGGAAGTTGAACCGCAGGGTGGAGAATCCCCGGTCCGAGAGCGCATCCGAGAATCCCACGAGGAATGGATGGTCCTTGCCCGCACCGGCGCCGTGGGCGATCAGGACTGTCGCGCCGTTGTCGCCGGGCGCCCAGTCGGCAGAGACCGTCGTCACCCCGGAGGGCAGCTCGACAGGGATCTCGAGCATCAGGCCCGCAGGTACGGGATGGCGAACGGCACGCGCATGACCTTGCCGCTCGACGCACGCACCATGCCCACGATCACGAGCACGACGTGCAGCACCGAGAGCGCGAAATAGAGCGTGATGGGGATGCCGAGCGGGTAGAAGCCGGTGGTCGGCGAATCGGAGGTCAGCGCGAACAGCAGCACGAAGTGCGTGACCAGGAGCACCGTGGAGACCAGAAGGTACGTCAGCCCCCAGTTCAGCGCAGCGCGAGCGTTCTCACGCGCGACCCCGCCGTATCGACGGGACGCCCCGCCGCTCACGGCCATGGCGAGTCCGGACGCGAGTCCGCCGACGAACGGGAACGGGATGAGGATCAGCAGGCCCAGTGCCCACGGAAGCAGACCCCGCGGGGGGACGGCCGCAGGGTAGGCGCCGACGGGGTACCCCTGTACGGGGTAGGCCGGCGGCGCGTAGCCCGGTGCCGATTGCTGCGGCGCGTAGCCCGGCGCCTGAGGCGGCGCATACCCCGGGGCCTGGGGTGCCGCATACCCCGGGGCCTGCGGCGGTGCGTACGCGGAGCCCTGGGGCGGTGCGTAGCCGTGCGACTGCTGCGGGGCTGAGCCGGGCGCCGGCGGCGGGGCGTACGGGTTCACCGGACGGGCCGGCGCCGCGGGCTGCTGCCCGTCAGGGAAGGGCGGAACGGGAGGCACGGGCGGCGGTGCGGGCTGCGCCGATCGCTCGGACGGGGTCGACGGATCGCGGGGTGCGTCTGACATCAGGCGGGCTCCGCAGACTTCGGAGGAACCCCCGCGCCACCGGTCCCGGGCGCCGCGGGAGACGGCGGCTCCGGATCCGCGGGCCTCGGCGGGACGGCCGGCTCTGCAGGCGGAGTCTCACCGCCGCCCAGCGGCGGTGTCGGCTCGCTGCCGGGAGTCGGATCGGCTCCGGGCGTCGGCTCTTCGGGCGTCGGCTGTGTCGTGGTCGTCGGCTGTCCGGCCGGTTCGTGCGCGCCGGGGGTGATGCGCTCGCCGTACCGCGGCGGCTCGTCGAGGTTCACCGGTGCCCGCGCCGGTGCCGGCGTGGCCGCACCCAGGGCGAGACGGGCCTTCGCGAGCGAAGCGGCCTGGACGCGGACCTCGTAGTGATCGGCCGCGAACTGCGTGACGCTCGCGAAGTCGCGGCGTCGCCGCACGATCGCATACGTGACGAGGCTCAGAAGCATCCCGAGTGCGACGCCGATGAAGACGAATCCGACGAACAACTGGATCGGAACCTCCGGGTTGCCGATCACGAGGATCGCAGAGAGGAAGAGACCGATGAGCACGCCGTTGATCGCTCCCGATCGGGCGGCTGCTGCATAGCCCAGACGCCCGGTGATGCGCTCGACCGTCCGGACGCTCTGTCCGATGATCGCGATGTCCCGGGCGGGCACCTCCTGGGCGATCAGTTTCGACACCGTCTTCTGGGCGCCTTCGTAATCGCGTGTGGAGGCGACGATCTCGCCCTCATCGCGGCTGTCGGCTGGACGGTTCAGCATGCTCATCCCGCCATTGTTCCATGCCTTGTGGTGACAGGGCCGGGAGTGTGTCGTGCAGCGGTGCCGCCGGGGACCACCCCTGCGACACCGGCGACTACGCTGGACGAGTGAGCACACAACGGGTATTCGCCGCGCGCCTGGCTGGCTGCGCCGTCTTCGACCCCGTGGGCGACCGGCTCGGCAAAGTCCGTGATGTCGTCATCGTGTACCGAAGTACGGGTGCTCCCCGCGTCATCGGCCTCGTCGTCGAGATCCCCGGGCGCAGACAGGTCTTCCTCTCCATCGGACGGGTGACGTCGATCCGCGCGGGCCAGGTGATCAGCACCGGTCTCATCAATGTGCGCCGATTCTCACCGCGCGCCGGCGAGGTGCGCGTTCTCGCCGAGCTCCTCGGGCGTCGGGTGAGCCTCGTCGACGGCAGCGGCACCGCCGTGATCGAAGACGTCGCCATCGAGCCGAACCGCATCGGGGAATGGGCGATCAGTCAGCTCTTCCTGCGTCGACCGAAGACCAGCGCCTCTCCGTTCGCGAAGGGACCGACCACGTTCGCAGCCTGGAGCGAGGTCGCCGAGCAGCACTCCCCCGGCGAGTCCCAGTCGGCCGAGCAGCTCGTCGCGTCGTACTCGGAGCTCCACGCAGCCGACCTCGCGAACACCCTGCTCGACCTCCCCCAGCAGCGCATGATCGAGGTGGCCGAGGAGCTCTCGGACGACCGCCTGGCCGATGCCCTGGAGGAGATGCCCGAAGACGAGCAGGTGCATATCCTCGATCGACTCGGCGACGAGCGCGCCGCCGACATCCTCGACCAGATGGAACCGGACGACGCCGCGGACCTCCTCGCGCAGCTTCCGCCGAATCGTCTCGAGCAGCTGCTCGAGCTGATGGAGCCCGAAGAGGCCGAGGACGTCAGGATGCTGCTCCGTTACGGCCCCGACACGGCCGGTGGACTCATGACGCCCGAGCCGATCATCCTGTCGGCCGACGCGACAGTGGCCGAGGCGCTCGCCCTCATCCGGCGCCACGAGCTGCACCCCGCCCTTGCAGCCGCGGTCTTCGTGACCCTGCCGCCGTTCGAGACGCCGACCGGTCGGCTGCTCGGCATGGTGCACTTCCAGCGGATGCTGCGCTACCCGCCGCACGAACGTCTCGGGGCCATCATGGACGACAGCCTCGAGCCGGTGCGGGTCACCGCGTCCGCCGCTGAGGTCGCCAGGATGCTGGCGAGCTACGACCTCGTCTCGCTCCCCGTGATCGATGCCGCCCACCGACTGGTCGGCGCGATCAGCATCGACGACGTCCTCGACTACCTGCTGCCCGATGACTGGCGCACGCACGACAGCGACGAGCCGACGGTCTCCAAGGAGGTGCGCTGATGCCCCGCTCCCGCTCGCGCTCGCCTCGGCTCGACGCCCCCCTGGGCCGCGGCACCTCCCGCCAGCGCTCGACGTCTCGTGATCGCTTCGGCCGTTTCACCGAGTGGGTCGCCCGCGCCATGGGCACCCCCGCGTTCCTGCTGATCCTCACTCTGTTCTGTGTGCTCTGGATCTGCTGGAACACACTGCTGCCCGACCACCTGCGCTTCGATGACGCGGCGCTCGGTTTCACGGCCCTCACCCTCATGCTCTCGCTGCAGGCGTCGTACGCGGCCCCTCTGATCCTTCTCGCGCAGAACCGCCAGGACGACCGTGACCGGGTGCAGATCGAACAGGATCGTCAGCGGGCCGAGCGCAACCTCGCCGACACCGAGTACCTCGCCCGTGAGATCGTCGCGCTGCGGATGTCGCTCGAGGAGCGCAACAACCAGGTCGTGACCCGCGATGTGCTGCGGCAGGAGCTCAAGTCGCTGCTCGCCGAGCTCGGAGACCATGACGACGAGCCGGTCGAGCGACGCCCCCGCGGCCGCGCCGCATCATCATGAGCACCGCTGATTCCGTGCGGGCGGCCGTAGCCGCGGTCACAGATCCCGAGCTGCGACGCCCCATCGGCGATCTCGACATGGTCAGGGAGATCGACGTCGACGGTCCGCGCGCGCACGTCGCGATCGTCCTCACGATCGTCGGCTGCCCGGCTGCCGCCCGCATCGAATCGGACGTCCGCGCGGCCGCCGCCTCCGTGCCCGGGATCACCGAGGTGGACGTCGAGGTCGGTGTCATGACGCCCACCGAGCGCAAGGCGCTCACCGAGAAGCTGCGCGACGGCCGGCCGCCGCGCCAGATGCCCTTCGGCCCGGACTCGCTCACGCGGGTGATCCTCGTCTCCAGCGGCAAGGGCGGGGTCGGCAAGTCCACGGTGACGGCGAACCTCGCGGTCGCACTCGCCGCGCAGGGTCTCGCAGTCGGTCTCGTCGACGCCGATGTGCACGGCTTCTCGATCCCCGGGCTCCTCGGCATCCCCGCGGGGACACAGCCCACGCGCATCGACGACCTCATGCTCCCGCCCGTCGCCCACGGAGTGAAGACGATCTCCATCGGCATGTTCCTGCGCGACGGCGAGGCCGTGGTGGCCTGGCGCGGTCCGATGCTGCACCGCACAGTGCAGCAGTTCCTGACGGACGTGTTCTTCGGCGACCTCGACATCCTGCTGATCGACATGCCCCCCGGCACCGGCGACATCGCGATCTCGATCGGGCAGCTGTTGCCGCACGCCGAGGTGCTCGTCGTGACGACCCCGCAGGCGGCCGCATCCGACGTGGCGATCCGCAGCGGGCTGGTGGCGCGTCAGACCGGTCAGCGGGTGATCGGCGTGGTCGAGAACATGGGCGCGCTCACCCTGCCGGACGGCACCGTGATAGACCTGTTCGGCTCGGGTGGAGGTGCCGCCGTCGCAGAGGCGCTGTCCGAGACGCAGTCCGTCCCACTGCTGGCGTCGATCCCGCTCAGCCCCGCGCTGCGCTCCGGAGGCGACGACGGTGTGCCGGTCGTCCTGAGCGACGGCGCCGATGCGGCGGCGACGGCGATCCGTGATCTGGCCCGCACTCTCGCCGGACAGGGGCGCGGACTCGCCGGCCGGTCGCTTCCCATGAATGTCGGATAGGCCCGACCATGACTGTCACCGTCGATGAGCGGTTGCTTCGGGGAATGGCTCGAGATGCCGCGGTCTACGCGCTCACTCGTCCTGCGGCGATCGTGATGTGGATCGCCCTCGCTGCAGCGCTCGCGCTGAGCATCCTGAATCTGAGCGCGACCGGAGGCAACCCGGGGCTGTCGGGTCTGCTCCCCGTCGCGAGCATCGGTCTGATGGTCTATGCCGTCGTGATGACGATCGTCGGAGCACGGCGTGCCGTGCATTCGGCGACCCCGCCAGGCACCGTCGTCTGGGTGCGACTGGGCGACACTGCCCTGCACATCGGCGCGGGGCATCGCTCGTCCGACATCGACTACAGCACCTTCCAGAGCGTGCGAGCAGGCGCTGACGCGGTACTGCTCAAGCTGCGTGGCGCATCGGCGATCACCGCCATCCCCCGGTCACTGGTGACGGACGACGACCTCGCCACGCTGCGCGCGCGCATCGGCTGAGCCTTCGCAGCGGAGCTCCGCCGGGCGGAGACTCGGGCTATGTCGCTTCGGAATCGTACGGCGGAGGACTCGCGACCGAGAACTCCGGTCGCACCCTCGCCGTCCGCACCGGTTTCACCGTCGGCTCCGCAACGACTGCCTCCGCACGGGCGGGACCGGGCGCAGCGTCGTCTTCGAAGAGCGCGTCGCGGATGATGCGCCGGGGGTCGTACTGCCGTGGATCGAGTTTGCGCCAGTCGACGTCGTCGATCTCGGGCCCCATCTCGTCGCGGACACGCGATTTGGTGTCGCGGAGGAACTCGCCGGCGCGCCGAGCGAGCTTGGCGACGCTCTCGGCGTAGCGGGGCAGCCGCTCCGGTCCGATGAGAAGCACAGCGATCAGACCGATGAGCAGCAGCTTCTCGAAGGTGATCCCGAACTGCATCTGTCCAGGCTACCGCCGCGCCTGCCGTTGTGCCGCGCACCGAGCGCATACCCTGGGAGAACACATATCTCAGTCGGGAGAATCAGGCAATGAGCGAGAACGATGCGAATGCACGTTTCATCCGCGAGTCCATCGCGGAGCCGTCGCCGATCGCCCGCGCGCGTGCGCACGCCATCGAACTCGGCGCGTCGCCGATCAGCGCGGCCGTCGGCTCGCAGATCGCCGTGCTGGCCGCCGCGACCGGTGCCAGATCGATCGTCGAGATCGGCACGGGCGCCGGAGTCTCGGGGCTCTGGCTGCTGCGCGGCGCGCCGCAGGCGGTGCTGACCTCGATCGACAACGAGCCCGAGCACCTCGCCGCCGCCCGTCAGGCCTTCTCCGACGCACGCGTCCCCGCGACGAAGGCGCGTTTCATCACAGGTCGCGCGGCCGACGTGCTGCCCCGCATGAACGAGGCGTCATACGACATCGTGCTGGTCGATGCCGACCCCGAGAACGTCATCGACTACGTCGAGCATGGCCTGCGGCTGGTGCGTCGAGGCGGAATGGTTCTCGTCCCCCGCATTCTCGGAGGCGGCCGTGTCGCCGATCCGGTGCAGCGCGACGAGGTGACCTCCGCCTACCGCTCGCTCGTGCAGGAGACTCAGGAGTCATCAGCCGTGCTCGCGACCGTCTCTGCCTCCGGCGAGGGGCTGCTGCAGCTGATCAGCGTCGGCGAGAGCTGAGCCGAACACCGTCGTGAACGGACGGAAGAGGGCGACGGATCATCGATCCGTCGCCCTCTTCGTGAATCCGCGTGCGCGAATTCGAGTTCGATCAGGCGGGCGTCACGACGGCTGCCAGCACGTCGTGAAGCTCCTTCGCCTCTGCGTCGTTCACGGAGACGACCAAACGGCCGCCGCCTTCGAGCGGGACGCGCACGATGATGAGTCGCCCTTCTTTCACGGCCTCCATGGGTCCGTCTCCGGTCCTCGGCTTCATCGCTGCCATCGTGGGCTCCTTTTCCTCCGGTGGTATGCGATCAGTTTATCGGGTGTTACCGGAACCTGGATGTCCCCTATGAAGAAATGCATCAAGCCTTAACATTCACGGCACCTGCCAGAAGGTGTTCCCCAGGGCGTAGATGTGGAATATCCACAGCCACTGCCCCAGCAGGCAGACGGCCAGGACCCCGAGCCGCCAGACGCGCGAGCGCGGCACCGCGAGTGCTCCCCAGATCGGGCTCACGGGCAGCAGCAGCCGGAAGGTGCTCGACTGAGGGAAGAACACCGCGAGCAGGTAGAGGAGGTAACTCGCGCTCCACAGCCGCAGGTCGGGACCCATCGCACGCACCTGCGGCACGTAGAGCAGGGCGGCACCCGCTGCCACCACCAGGAGCGCGACGGCGACCGGCCCCCACGAGCCGGGGAGTCCCCACTGACCGAACCAGAACTGGGATGCCTGGACCCACCCTTCGAAAGGCACGAACCCGTCGACACCGCCCACGAGCCAGTTGCGACGCCAGGAGAGCTCGGTCGCCAGGTACGCACCGGGATCGCCGGTCACGACGCCGGCGATGACCTGCCACGAGAAGCCCGCGACCGTGGCGAGTGCGCCGAGCGCCACGATGTGCACGATCTCCCGCGGGGCGAGCGGATCATCCCTGCGATGCCACCAGCGGAGGATGCCGTGCAGACCCAGGTACAGCGCGAACGCGAGAATCCCCGGTCTGGTGAACGCCATCACGGGGATGAGGAGATACAGCCATGCGTAGTTCCGTCGCACCGTGGCATCGAGAGCCAGGAAGAGCAGCAGCAGGAACAGGGTCTCGGCGTACCCCACCTGGAACATCGCCGCGATCGGTCCGGAGGCGAAGAACACCACCGCCCACATCGCCGCACGCGCGCCGATCCGATCGCGCAGCAATCGGTGCAGCGCGAGACAGGCGAGGTAGCCGGCCACGAATGACAGCAGGAAGGCGCCCATCCCCCAGGACCCGAACACGAAGCCGATCGCCTTGGCGGCGAAGGCGAACACCGGCATGAACGCCCAGGCGTTCTCAGCGACGTCACCCGATTCGGTGAGCGGCAGATCCGAGGGGTATCCCTCTTCGGCGACGAGCCAGTACCACTGCGCGTCCCACCCGACGATGAAATCGGCGAGGCCCGGTTCTGCGCCGAACCTCGACAGCGATGTCGACTGCGTCGCCGCCGCGATCATCATCGCGGTCGTCACCGCGCGAGCGGCGAGGTAGATCAGGGCCACGCGCAGCGCCAGTGGCGCTGCGGCCCACCGGCGGGTCGCGGTCAGCGCGAGCTGAGCCATGCGCGCAGTCCTCGCTCGACGGCGTCGATCTGCGCGAGCGGCACGCGCTCCTCGTCATGGTGCGCGAGGTGCGGGTCTCCCGGTCCGTAGTTCACGGCGGGGATGCCGAGGGCGGAGAACCGAGCGACATCGGTCCAGCCGTACTTCGGGCGAGGCTCGGCGCCGACGGCGGCCACGAAGTCTTGGGCGATCGGCGCGTCGAGGCCCGGCCGCGCGCCTTCTGCGGCGTCCGTGATCTCCACGTCGAAGCCGGCGAGGAGGTTGCGGATGTGCGCTTCTGCATCTGCTGCCGACTTGCTCGGAGCGAACCGGTAGTTCACCTCGACCTCGCAGGCATCGGGGATCACGTTGCCTGCGACCCCGCCTGTGATGCGCACGGCGCTCATGCTCTCCCGATACAGGAGTCCGTCGACCGCGATCTCTCGTGCACGGTACTCGGCCAGGCGCGCGAGGATCGGGGCTGCCCGATGGATGGCGTTCTCACCGATCCACGCACGTGCCGCGTGCGCACGCACGCCGGTGGTGCGCACGATCGCGCGCATCGTGCCGTTGCAGCCACCCTCGACCTCGCCGTTGGACGGCTCGCCGAGGATCGCGAAGTCGGCCTGGAAGAGATCCGGCCGCACCGCGGCGAGGAGCGCCAGCCCGTTCTTCGAGGCCTCCACCTCTTCGTTGTCGTACCACATCCAGGTGATGTCGACCGAGGGCTCGGTGAGCTCGGCGGCGAGCTTCAGCTGCACAGCGGTGCCGCTCTTCATGTCGACGGTTCCCCGGCCCCAGATGTACTCGACGCCGTCGATCTCGACGTCCTTCGTCGGCACGTTGCCGTTGATCGGCACGGTGTCTATGTGTCCGGCGATCGCGACCCGCTGCGCTCGCCCGAGATCGGTGCGCGCGACGATCGTGTTGCCGTGGCGGATCACCTCGAGATGGGGGTACGCGGAGATCGCCTGCTCGATGGCATCCGCAAGCACCTTCTCGTCACCCGACACGCTCGGGATGTCGCAGATCGCACGGGTCAGGTCGACGGAGGACGCGGTCAGATCGAGCATCATGCCCCCAGCCTACTTACCCCGACATCTGGACCATCCCTCGTCGCCTGTCGCGATACCGTGGAGGTATGACTGAGGCGCGCACCGTGTGGGGTACTGGACTGTCGACGATCGCCGGTGACGGCACCGTACTGGATGCCTGGTTCCCCGAGGTTACGGCCGTCGAGCCCGGTGCCGACGACGCGGGCACCGCGCTCGCGGCGCTCGAGGAGTTCACCGGTCCGGACGAACGTCGCAACGTCTCGGTGCAGACGGTACAGCTGCAGATCGATCTCGATGCGGCGCCGACCTCGACCGCTGACGCCTATCTGCGGCTGCACACACTGTCGCACCTCCTGGTGCGACCGAACGAACTCAACCTCGACGGCATCTTCGCGCATCTGCCGAACGTGGCGTGGACGAATGCCGGCCCCATGCACCCCGTGGATGCCGCGCGGCTTCGACCCGTGCTCCAGCGCTCAGGGATCCAGGTTCAGGGGCTCGACAAGTTCCCCCGGCTCACCGACTACGTGCAGCCTGCCGGTGTGCGCATCGCAGATGCGTCGCGCGTCCGCCTGGGCGCGCACCTCTCCCCCGGCACGACCGTCATGCACGAGGGCTTCGTGAACTTCAACGCAGGCACCCTCGGTGCGTCGATGGTCGAAGGACGTATCTCCCAGGGCGTCGTGGTGGGCGACGGCAGCGACATCGGCGGCGGCTCGTCGATCATGGGCACGCTCTCGGGCGGCGGCGCACACCGCGTCTCCATCGGGGCACGCACGCTGCTGGGAGCCAACGCGGGCATCGGCATCTCGCTCGGCGATGACTGCGTCGTCGAGGCCGGACTGTACGTGACGGCCGGCACGAAGGTCGTGCTGGTCGACGGCCCGGCGACGCCTGACGGCGGCAGGAAGACCGCCAAGGGTTCCGAGCTGTCCGGACGCGACGGACTGCTGTTCCGCCGCAACTCGCTGAGCGGCGCGGTCGAAGCCGTGCAGCGCGCCGGCGTCGGTGTGACCCTCAACGACGCACTCCACGCCTGATCGCACGACTCGCTGAGAGCGGGCCGTCTCAGCCTTCTCCGGGACTGCCGTGATAGTGTCGCGGTGACGCCACTCGCACTGCGAGACGTCTGCGTCGTCGACACGCTCCCGCGCCACTTGCCTGGTTCTGGCCATTTCGAACGGCGAAACGATGCGCGATCCCGCGCCGTCGCCCACCTTCCGCACCCGGCCCCTCGGCTCGTGCGTGCATTTCTCGGAGATACTTCATGACTTCCTTCCTCGATCTCGGCGTGCCCGCCGACCTCGCCGCCGTCCTCGCGAAGGACGGCAAGACCGAGGCGTTCGCGATTCAGCGCGACACGCTTCCCGACTCGCTCGGCGGACGCGACCTCCTCGGCCGCGGCCGCACCGGCAGCGGCAAGACGATCGCCTTCGCGCTCCCCCTCGTCGCCCGCCTCGCCGCCTCGTCGCGCAAGAGCCGCCCCGGGCACCCCCGAGGACTCGTCCTCGCTCCGACCCGTGAGCTCGCGACCCAGATCGCCGCGACCATCGCGCCCCTCGCCGAGGCGAAGGGCCTGCGCGTCACCACCGTGTTCGGCGGCGTCAGCCAGCGTCCCCAGGAACAGGCCATGCGCAACGGCGTCGACATCGTCGTCGCGTGCCCCGGCCGCCTCGAAGACCTGATGAAGCAGCGGGTCGTGCAGCTCGACTCCGTCGAGGTGACTGTGCTCGACGAGGCCGATCACATGGCCGACCTCGGCTTCCTGCCGGGTGTCACCCGCATCCTCACCGCCACGCCCGCCGGCGGACAGCGCCTGCTGTTCAGCGCCACGCTGGACCGCGGCATCGACACCCTCGCCCGCCGGTTCCTCTCGAACGCCGTGAGCCACGAGGTGGACGAGGAGAGCGTGCCCGTCGGCGAGATGACGCACCGCGTGCTCGTCGTCGATTCCACCGACAACAAGACCACTCTCGTGCGCGAGCTCGCCTCGGGCACCGGTCGCCGCATCCTCTTCACCCGCACGAAGCACCAGGCGAAGAAGCTCGCGAAGCAGCTGACCGCGGCGGGCATCCCCGCTGTCGATCTGCACGGAAACCTCTCGCAGAACGCGCGTGAGCGCAACCTCGGCGCCTTCTCGTCAGATCCCGCCGACGGAGGCGTGCGCGTCCTCGTCGCGACCGACGTCGCCGCCCGTGGCGTGCACGTCGACAACGTCGACCTCGTCGTCCACGTCGACCCGCCCATGGAGCACAAGGCATACCTGCACCGCTCCGGCCGCACCGCCCGTGCGGGAGCCGCGGGAACCGTCGTCACGGTGGTCCTCCCCGAGCAGCGTCGTGATGTGAAGGACCTCCTGCGCAAGGCGTCGATCACCGCCGCGCTCGAGCCCGTCACGTCGAACGCCGTCACCGAGCTCGTCCCCGAGCGTGCGCCGCACGTTCGTCCGGCTCCGGTTCAGCCCCAGCAGCAGCAGCGTCAGTCGTCGAAGCAGCGCCCCGCCGGTGGCGAGCGCAATTCAGCGGCCAACCCGCCGTCGCGCCGCAGCCGTCGTCCGCGCTCGGGCCAGGGCGGCCAGGGCGCCACGGCCGGCAGCCGTCAGGGTGGCCAGGGCGGATCCCGCTCCGGCGGCCAGGGCGGCCGTGGTCGCGGTTCGCAGGGCCGCTGACCCGAGAGACATACAGGCGGGTGCGCCGACGCTCAGCGTCGGGGCACCCGCCTTCTTCGTCCCGCCTGCGCGAGGTCAGCCGCGAACGGCGGCCAGCACCTGCGGATCTGAGCACCCTCGGGCGAAACCGGCGATGCGCCGACGGATCTCGAACCCGAGCACCCGCGCGCCGATCCACTCGGCGATCGGCGCGAGCCAGGTCGGCTGACACGAGAAGTTGTACTTCCAGACGGCGAGCGTGCCCTCAGGCACCTCGGTGAACCGCCAGCCTCCGCCGAGCTTCGTGAAGAACCACGGCCCGGTCTCCATGACCATCCCGACGTTCCTCGGCGGGGCGTAGGACACATACCGGCTCACCATCGACAAGCCGAAGCGCTGCCTGGTGAACGTCCGCACATCCTTGGCCGCGACATCGGCGCCATCGAGGAAGTGCTGCTCACTGATGAACGGATCCCACCGGCGTCGGATCGCACCCGTCGTCTGTGAGACGGCGAAGGCCGTCGCCGGATCCACCGGCACGACGGCCTCCGCGCTCACGACAGGCATCGCGAGTCGATTCAGCGGGTCTGGAAGGTGCGCTCGGGAGATCCTGTGTAGAGCTGCTGCGGGCGACCGATCTTGGTCTGCGGGTCGAGCTGCAGCTCGCGCCACTGTGCGAGCCAACCGGGCAGACGGCCGATCGCGAACAGCACGGTGAACATGCGCGTCGGGAAGCCCATCGCCTTGTAGATCACGCCGGTGTAGAAGTCGACGTTCGGGTAGAGACGACGCTCCTTGAAGTAATCGTCGGCGAGAGCCAGCTCCTCGAGCTCCTGAGCGAGGTCGAGCAGCGGATCCGTGACGCCGAGCTCGGCGAGCACCTCGCCCGCCGCCTCCTTGACGAGCTTGGCGCGCGGGTCGTAGTTCTTGTAGACCCGGTGCCCGAAGCCCATCAGCTTCACGCCCTCTTCCTTGTTCTTCACCCGCTCGACGAAGCGCGAGACGCTCTGACCGGAATCGCGGATCTGCCCGAGCATGGTGAGCACGGCTTCGTTCGCACCGCCGTGCAGCGGGCCGGAGAGAGCCTGGATGCCGGCGGAGATCGAGGCGAACTGGTTCGCGCCCGTCGAGCCGACGAGACGCACAGTCGAGGTCGACGCGTTCTGCTCGTGGTCCTCGTGCAGGATCAGCAGCAGCTCGAGGGCCTTCGACATCACGGGGTTGACCTGATACTCCTCGGAATGCACGCCGAAGTTGAGCTTCAGGAAGTTCTCGACGAAGCCGAGCGAGTTGTCGGGGTACAGGAACGCCTGGCCGATGCTCTTCTTGTGTGCATACGCCGCGATGACCGGCAGCTTGGCCAGCATCCGGATCATGTTCAGCTCGACGTGCTCGGGGTTGTGCGGGTCGGTCTGACCCTCGTAGTAGGTCGAGAGGGCTGCGACGGCAGACGACAGCACCGACATGGGGTGCGCGGTGTGCGGAAGCGCCGAGAAGAAGCGCTTGAGGTCTTCATGCAGCAGTGTGTGCCGACGGATCTTCTCGTCGAACTCGGCGAGCTCGGCGGCGGAGGGAAGCTCGCCGTAGATGAGGAGCCAGGCGACCTCGAGGTAGCTCGTCGAACCGGCAAGCTGCTCGATCGGATACCCGCGGTAGCGCAGGATGCCCTTGTCTCCGTCGATGAACGTGATCGCGGACTTCGTCGACGCCGTGTTGACGAACCCGTAGTCGAGTCCCGTGTAACCCGTCTGCCGCGTCAGCGTCGAGAAGTCGATGCTGTCGTTGCCGGCCGTGCCGCGCACGAGTGGGAATTCAGCGGTCGTCTCGCCGATCGTCAGCTTCGCCGTCGCCTGCTGCTCTGCCGCTGCGCTCACGCGGGCCTCCTCATGGATCTTCATCAAGTCGGATGTGGCGATGTCACGGCGCTGTGCACCAGGTCAGTTCGAGATCGTCGATACACGACCGAATCGCCTTTACAGCCTAGTAGGCACACAGGCCTACTGTGACAACCGACAAAAGAACCACTGATCTGAGGCCAGAACCTACACGGCCTGTGCGTGCAGACGCCGCGCGCCCTCAGCGATCCTGTCGGAGGGAGCCGTCAGAGCCAGTCGCACGTGCTGGGTCGAGAACTCACCGTAGAACGGACCGGGACCCGCCAGGATGCCGAGATCGGCGAGCCGCTCGATGCTCGCCCACGCGTCCTGCCCCTCCGTCGCCCACAGGTAGAGCCCGGCCTCCGAGCCGTCGATCCGGAACCCCGCCGCCTCGAGCGCAGGCCGCAGCATGTCGCGTCGCGCTCGGTAGAGCGCCTTCTGAGCGGCGACGTGCTCGTCATCGCCCAGCGCCACTGCCATGGCGTGCTGCACCGGCTCTGGCGGCATCAGGCCCAGGTGCTTGCGGGCGGTGAGCAGTTCGCCGACGATGCGCGCACACCCTGCGACGAATGCCGCACGATAGCCGGCGAGATTCGACTGCTTGCTGAGCGAGTAGACGCTGAGCAGATTCGCCCTGCTGCCACCGGTCACGCGAGGATCGAGGATCGACGGAATCGGCTCAGTCGCCCAGCGGCCGTCCCAGCCGAGCTCGGCGTAGCACTCGTCGCTCGCGAGCACGGCTCCCAGCTCTCGAGCCCGCTCGACCGCAGCAGCCAGTTCCTCCACGGTCCAGGTACGGCCGTCCGGATTCCCGGGCGTGTTAATCCAGATGAGCTTGGTGCCGTCAGGCCACTCCGTCGGATCGTCGGACGGCAGCGGGGTCGCTCCCACGACGCGAGCACCCACCTCATAGGTCGGGTAGGCGATTCGGGGATGCACCACGATGTCGCTCTCCCCCAGACCCAGAAGAGTCGGCAGCAGAGCCACCAGCTCCTTCGAGCCGATGGTGGGCAGGACGTTGTCGACGGTCAGGTCGCTCACTCCCCTGCGCCGCGCGTACCACTCGACGATCGCCCCACGAAGGGCGGGAGTGCCGACGGTCTGAGGGTAGGCGTGCGCATCGGTCGCCTCCGACAGTGCCCGGCGGATCAGCTCGGGCGTCGGGTCGACGGGCGAACCGACCGACAGGTCGACGATTCCGTCCGGATGACGCGCGGCGCGTTCGCGGTAGGGAACGACCGCATCCCACGGGTAGTCGGCGAGATCGCGAACACTCACGGACTACTCGCCCTGCGGCGGGAGAGCGGCGATGATCGGGTGATCGTGTGCGATGACGCCGACCTTGGCCGCACCGCCCGGGGAGCCCACCTCGTCGAAGAACTCGACGTTGGCCTTGTAGTAGTCCTGCCACTCGTCGGGCAGGTCGTCTTCGTAGTAGATCGCCTCGACGGGGCAGACGGGTTCGCACGCGCCGCAGTCGACGCATTCGTCGGGGTGGATGTACAGCGAGCGTTCGCCCTCATAGATACAGTCAACAGGGCACTCGTCGATGCAGGCGCGATCCTTGACATCGACGCACGGGAGGGCGATCACATACGTCACCCCTCCAGTCTACGACTCGCCGCCGGTCCGATCGCCCAGGACGGGGGCACGAGGGGCGGTCGCCTCGTCTGCGCCGGGCGCCGTGCCGGATGCCGCGGCCGTCGACGCCTGCGCCTCGGTGCGAGTCGGAAGCCGCGAGAACGAGGGCCATGCGACAGCGAGGAGCACGAGCCCCGCGACGAGATAGGTCCAGATGCGACCGCTGAGCGTGTCTTCGACCACCACCGATCCCCCGGGCCCGACGCCGGAGATGAGCACCAGCATGCCGAGCATGCCGAGCCCCGCGGCGAGAGTCGCGCCTCGGTCGTGGGTGAGCGCGCGGATCGCGACGAGGATCGCGCCGCACGCGATCGCTCCGACGATGAGTCCGACGGGCACGGGCCCCCACATGAGGCTGTGACCGATCGTCCCTGCGACGCCGAACACGCCGCCGACGAGAGCCGCGGCGATCCAGGAGAACACCCGGGAGATCCATCCGATACGCACGAGTCGATCCTACGCGCGCCGCCGCGAAGGGGCGCTCAGACAGCGAGCCCGAACAGGCGCAGGAGAGCCGCGACGAGGGCGGCCGCGACCACCACGACGAGGAACGACTGACGCAGCCAGAGAAGCCCGGCCGCGACGAGCACAGCGGGAACCCGTGCATCGACGACGACGGCCTGCCCGGCTCCGAGGGTCTGCACGGCCACGAGCGCGGCGAGCAGGGCCACGGTGAGCAGATCGGAGATGCGCGCCGGTCGCGGTGCCTCGAGCACCGAGGGCGGCACGAGGTACCCGGCGGCCTTCAGAGCGAGGCAGATCACCGCAGCGAGAAGGATCGCACTCCAGATGCTCACGCGGCGGCCTCCCCACCGTCGAGTGCGGAGGCATCGACTCGACCGAGCCAGTTGAACCAGCCCACGATGATCGCGACGACGGCTGCCACGAGCACGGGCAGCCCGGGCATGATGAACGGCGTGAGGGCGGCCGCCACCACCGCCGCAGCCACCCCGACCGCTATGGC